>NZ_JAHFVG010000024.1 GCF_023264675.1 Rhodococcus sp. (in: high G+C Gram-positive bacteria) | reverse complement strand
TCGAGGATTCTTTAGACGGTTGACTCGAAGGATCACACGATGGCCGCTCTACATCCGTGCACAACACGGATTCGTAGAGGGGCTCGGCCACCGAGTTACACCACTCTATGGGGCACTACTAGGCGACTCGGGAGATCGAGGCAGAGGTCAAACTCTGGCTCGCTGTACTCGCGCGATGCTTTGAACTTCACAATGACTTCGCTGATTTGGAGCTCGGTCACGTGCTCGACACTGCTCCGTCGTCCCTGGACGGTCATCGGCTCGGAATCGCTGCGGCGATGCAGAAGAGAAGGCTCGAAATCGTCTCCACGACAACACATCTCCTGACACGCCTCGACAAAGCTGGCGCTGTCGCACAGACCAACATCGTCCTGCATGCCCCTTCAGCACGTGCGGTGGTCGAGTCGATCAACACGGTCGGCGACTCGATCGAAGACTTCCAAGTGCCGTTCGCCGTCGAAGCTCATCGAGAGGCGTTGACCAACACGCGATGGAGAGATGCCGTCCGTGACCCACAGCAGCTTCGGAAAGCCGCCGCCGACGCCACGCCCCTGGCTGTGGGGGCTGTCGGCACGGTCGCAGCGGTGGGCGCAGCTCTCAATGCGATGAACAAGCTCGGCTCGTCGGACGGAAAGTGACTCGCGCAGCCCCCACCAATGCGGCCCCTGCCGCTCCGCCACCTAAAGCCCCCACGGCACTCAGCTAAACCGACTGTCGGTGACGACAACCACTTAAACATACCGGTAGCAATGCTTCTGGGCTATTATTCGGTGATACGTCACAGCGCAGGGCTGGACGGCGAGTATCGCTTTACTCGCTCGCGGAGGGGCCAGCAACCGTGACCACTACCGATGACTCGAACTTGGATCCGCCCGGAGATCCGTATTCCGAACTACATCGTTCGGGTTGGGATACACCGAGCTCCCCCACCGAACGGGCCCCTGAACCGGACACCGCGCCGTCGGATGACCCGTGGGTTCGCCCCGCTCCACCCAGGAATCGCTCGCGGGTACGGCGTTGGATCAAGAGAGTGGCGCTGGTGCTGGTGTCGATCCTCTTGGTGGTCGAGACGCTTGCCGTAGCCCTGACATTCGCCGACCCATCGCGAACGATGTTCATGGCAACGGATGACGCGCCTGGAACCACCGTTCAGCAGAACGTGTCGATCGACCACATCAGTCGATACATGATCTCGGCCGCGATCGTCCACGAAGACGGTGAGTTGGGGACACGATGGGCCCCCTTCGACTACGTAGAGTTCGGTGACCGCATCATCGCGCGACTCCGCGGCCAGAAAGACCCCGCCGGATCATCGATCCCACAGCAGGTCACCAAGAATATCTTCTTCAACCGATCGCAGAACGACCTCAAGAAGGGCGTCGAAGCCGTCTTCGCCATTCCCTTCGGCTACACCATCTCCGACAAACGGATGATGGAGATCTACCTCAACATCGCACAGTTCGGCCCCAACCTTTACGGCGTATGTGCAGCCACCTGGTACTACTTCGGACTGCCGCCCTGGGACATCACCGCCAACCAAGCCCAGCAGCTGGCGGGAACTTTGCCGCTGGGGGAAAACGTACGACGTGCACCGGGCGGCGGCATCGACCTGAGTGAGAATGCCTTCTGGCTCGTCCCCATCTCAGTCAACCGAGCCGCTGGATGGTTCATACCTCAGATCGAGTCTGAGATGGGTGGATGGGAAGGCGTGGTTGGAACCATCGGAATCGACGAACCGGCCTCTGCTTTCTCTGACACCCTTGATGAGCCGGACGCATGCTCAACCATGCCGGACAGTGTGAGGGAACGGTTGGCGGCTGAAGGTGTAGGACCAAAGTAGGTGTTCACGACCGCCAGCGAGACTGTGCCCGCACGATCGTCGGGCGGGGAACGGTCGATCGTGGTCGTCGAGAACGTGACTATGTGGCCCGGAGGGATCGAAGTCTGCCTGGGCCAGCGGGTTTCAGCACGCTGTCTGCGTGACACCCCAAGCGCCCGATATCGATGCCTTCACACACAGGGTCGGCGAATAGATCATCTTCGACCACGAATTGGCCCCGTTGTTGGTGCTGTACCCCTGGGTGTAGCCACCGGTCTGCACGGCCTTGATGTTGCTGGTGATGACGTTCGATTGCGCCCAGTTGGTTTTGCAGGTCGGGGACCACCGGAGATTTACCCACGAGGTTCCACCACTGCCGTAGATATAGGCGGTGGCAATAGTTTTCGCGTCCGCCGAGCACCCCGATGCTTGTGGATCCTTACCCGAGCAGTAGTCGCCGTAGCAGGTAACTGCCGACGCCGACGGGACGTTGACTAGGGCCGCGGAAAGCGTCAACGCAGCAACTGCTGCGGCCTTTTTGAGGAAACTGACTTTCATTGTCGGGGCTCCTACCGCTCGGACGAGGACGGCTGGAGCGTGAACTACCAGCCGTTCGAGAACGCTCAGGGTAGCTCCGCTGCCCCGGCACTGGCGGGCCAATGCCCTTGGATTCGGTCGAATGGATGACCGCGCTCCGAACGAACGCAAACCGTCTTCGGACAGCACACGCACGCACTCGGGCAGCCGAGATTACGTGGAGGAACTCCCTTGCCACCTTGCCTAGGGGGTGGCGTGGATTCCGCTGTACCTCGGGCCGTCGGTGTCGGCCGGTTTCACAAGACGGGCAGCCCCGGCTCGTCGACGCCTTCAGCCGGGAAAGACCATCACGCACTCCACGGTCTCGCTGGTGATCGAGGCGTCATGACTGCCTGGTCACGCGTCGGGATGATGCTCGAGACCACGGCTCGGCCAATGCTGCCGCCTCCACGAGTTCCGGAGCCTGGAAGAACACCGAGTGTGCGATGGTCAGACCCAGGAGAGGCCTGTAGTCGGGGCGCTGATTCTTTTCACGCCGTTCATTCTCGCTGCGCTTGCCTATAAGGGACGTGATCGAGCGCCTTATCGACTCATTCGCGGCCTCGTTTGCTATTTGCGCCAAATCCATTTCACCCCACTCCTGATGCAGGAAGAACGCGGTGCGCAGGTTGTCTACCCGAGGCGGAATCTCTTCCATGAAAGTTCTGATTCTATTCTTGGATACTTTGCCGTTCAGACGGGCATAGGCGAGCTCCAAGCGGCCTGACGATGCCATCCACACTTGCCAAATCGGGGTCCACTCTGGGACAGCAAATAGCTCATCGAGTAGATGGCCGTTGGCTTCTATATTCTCACGCAACCATGGTTCAGTCGGATCTGAACCGGAGAGAATGTTCCTGATGTCAGTGGACCGCAGGTTGGCTTTGTCGACTACCGCATCGGCATGAAACCAACGACTGGCGGCAATCGCGTACAGGTACCGTCCCTGTTCATGAATCATAGTGGTGACAATGATTCGGGGCATGGCATCGGGACCGAAGCTGCGACGCAGTGCGATCAGCACGCCCAGGCCTGTGCCGGTTTCGCTTGCGGTGGAGCCCTTCAGACCTGCTATTCCGCCCCTGTCGAGGGCGAAGTCGATAAACACGACGTCGGGAACCAGGCCGCGCTCGAGCTGATACCGCACTTCACTCACGGTCCTGCACCAATACAGCTTATCGTGGGGTACAACTGATTCGAACGAATCCTGTAAAGAATGGTCCTCGACGACCATAACCGTTAGCTGCGAATTATCATCTCCGGTATTCACGTCACTACCTTTCATTCTTATGCCACACCACGGTTATGACCTTGCCTTGCTTCTGCGGATCTTCCCCGCTGTGCGCAGGCGCGTAAGTGAACAGAAGCCCTCTAGCTTTATGTAACCGCTCTAAGCGCTCGATTCCCCCTCCCTGCCTTTTCCAGCGAGCACTGTCGACCGGCCGTCCGTCATCGAACGCTGTTGCGATGTAGTTGTCATCAGAATCGACAAGAGCGAATTCGCAGTACCGGGCTCCGTTTTTCACAAGATTGCTGGCCAGGTCTTGTAAGACGTGGCGTGCGATCACTCTGTTTTCAGGAGTGAGAGGTGAGTCGGGGAACCGTGGGGGTGACATCGTGGTTGCCCCCAGCATTCGGGTGATGGACCCGATCAGCGCGCCCGGCCACGCTGCGTCGCGTTCTGGATGATGCTCGAGGGCGATGACTTCGTAGTAGCCACCGGTGATGTTCCGTAGCAGATCGTAAAATTGGCGATCCTCGTTGCGGCGTGATTCGTACTCCCCCATCACGCGCTCGACTGGCGTCCCCAGCATCGAATGCACTGCCTGAACTATGTCGACTCTGCTCTTCGCCGCACTCAGTTGAGCCTCTCGGCCCGAATGACGAAGCGTACGATCCGTCTCGTTGATCCGCAGTTGAATCGTGCTGACGGACAGAACAATTCCAGCGGCAACCGGCATCGCCCCTGCAGGCCAGGACGCGGGCACGACGATCAAGCAACCGACGAGCGCGGACAACACGCCCACACCGCTACGTACTAGCTCGAGCGCCGACTGAGGACCAACCGCGGGGTTGTAGAAGACAGGGTCCAGTGTGACCGCAGCGAGGAAGTTCCACACGTAGCCGACCGCACCAGCCAGAGCGACGAACCTCCAGTTCGTCGACGCGGCGGCCATCCCCCAAGGCCCAATGGCCACGATGGTCGCCGCCACCGTCATCTCGAGTGTTCCCTGCACGTTCCACGTAGTCGTGCCCTTGGTGGAGTTACTGATTCGCTGAATCGTGGCCAACAGGGGAAGGGTCATCGTCGTGTCGTACCGCTCATGTCTCGCTATCCGCCACGCAACAAGGGCGGCCGTGAAGCCCAACGCCAGAATCGGCCACACCCACCAACGGGCGCTTCCGCCACCCAGGGCTGCGATCGTCACCAGCGTGAGCCAGCATCCCCTCGCGACTGCGGCGCGGGCCCAGAACTCGGGGCCCCGCGCCAAGATCACGGCATAGGCGTGTGTGTTTTGTCGTGGGTCTGACCTCATACCCGGATCTAAGCCCAGTGCGCGGGTGCGCGCCCACACAAAACTGTGGCATCGGCCTGCCGGGTAACAGCAGGACCACGAACAGTCCGGGCCTGGATGGTCTCCGCAGCACTGCAGGTCCTCCCCTGTCGGGTCGGACCTGCAGGCATCCAGCGGTAGTCGTCAGCGCGAGAAGGCATACCCGCACGTACCACGTAGGTAGTACACCCACTTGTTGACCTGGCTCGCCACAGATGCTGGCAGCGACGCTGCGCGGCCGGTGATGAAGGGCCAGGCCGCAGGGTTGGTGGCGACAGCCCATGCGACGCCGACAGGTACACCTGCGCCGATGATGCACCCGGCGTAGGCAACAATTTTGCTGGTGTTGGGGTTCCAGCCCACCGTCTCGACTCGTATGGATCCGGGAGTTGTCTGCGGTGAGGGAAGGACGCGATCTGCCGGGAGGGTGACGGTGGTCGCCGGTGACGCATTCAGCGATACCCCGGAGCCACCACCTGAGAACGCGAACGCCAGGGCGGCCGCAACGATCAGGAGGATCGTGGCGGCGGCCATGGCAGTCCTGACCACGACGCGCTGACCGTACGGAGACGGGTTGCGGTTCTGCTGCTGCTCAATCGACTGGGTACTCATGGATGGATCTCCACTTCTCTGGCCGTCCGAACCAACCGGGTGAGGTTCTTCGCGGAGTGCCGTCGACCGCGGCACTGGGACGCAGCCTGCCAACAAGAAGTGCGGAGCGCCCTCAGAAAACTGTGGGTCGAGCTGTCCTACGGCGACTGTCGTGCCAACGCAATCACACACCAGGCGCGTTGTGCCACTTCGGGTTCGATGCTACGCGCGAAACGCTACGGGTGTAGCGTCGATCTCGGCAACGCCCACATCTCCACCTCCGAGTGGATGACCAGAGAGTCCCGCAACGGCAGGAGGCCAGGAACTCAGATGAGCACTTCGACACTCCGATTCTACGGCTCGACTGAGTCGTGGGAGGCAATCGCCAGCTTCGAGCGCACCGCAGACGCGACGGCCTTCGCGGCTCAGTTCCCCAAGGCCGCGGGCGTCGCTGTCCACGGTGCCAATGTGTCCGCTCGCGCGATTCTGCGCGCCGACGGGGTCAACGGAGGGGTCAACGAGGCAGGTCTTCGTCGGTACCGCGCTCTGGTCGCAAGTGCGGAAAAGCTCGGCGTGCCCATGGCCTGGGGCACCACCGGTGCGGGGTTCCGGCGAGTCGACCTGAGCCAAGCCGACTTCGAGCAGACGATCCTCGCCGGACCGTAAACTACCTCCCCCACAGGGGGTTCCGCTGAGGCGAGCCCTACCCGAGCCAATGACCCAATGCCTGCACGCGGCCACCTTTCGTCATGCGGACCGATCCGTGGCCCAGCGGGTTTGTCGTATGCAGCGGATCGGGGGCACCGATCAGCCGATGCTTCTCGATTGGCTCACCTACGATGGCCAGTCCATCACCGTGGAACATGACACCAGCGATCGATCCGACTGCGACCACCTTGCGGTCGTGCACGATCAAAAGGATCGTCGAGGCTGCGACGTGATCGAGGGGCCATCGCCACACTCCCCTTCCCCGCTCCCAGAGCTGCTCTGCGGTCAGCCCTTCTCGATACCCGATCCAGGGCCGCCCCAAGGGATCGTTGGAGGGAGCCGCCTCCTCGGCTCCGAGGCGCACGCGAACAGCCGAGAACGACTGCGTATCGATCGACGTCGACGTGAGTGCCTGCCGTAGGTGTGGGGACATGGGTGCGGGCGATGCCTTCGGTGTGATCGGTGCCGCGTAGGCGGGGTATCCCCGAACGAACAGGTCAGGCTCGGCCAGTGCCTGGCTACCTGCGCCGCTGACAGCCAGACGTGCACCTTCGAGCTCTTCGATGCGGTCGTTGATATCTCTATCGAGCTGCGTGTCGACGATGTCGAATCCGATGCGCCGCAACGCCGGTCCGAAGTCGAACCCCCAATTCCCGGATAGGTAGTTGTCGCGGATGTGGCTGTTGCCTTCTGGGTCTCGGCGCGCGATGACCGTTGCCTGCAGGTGCGCTCGGTGCGTAGTACCGAACGCGTCGGCTATCCGGCGACTGCAGGCGGCCACGAGTGTGCCGACCGACGTCGGGGAGCTACCGGCCACCACGGTGTACGCGCGGGCGAGGCTGAACATCCGCACGAAGTACGCTTCCACCAGCGGGTAGAGCTGGGTCCACCACCGAATCGTGCGGTCGGCCTCACTGCAGAATTCCCAGAACGCACCGGCTGCGGCCAACGCCTCCACAGCGGCCGGTGTGCTGGCGGCCATCGCATCGAGCACGCGGCGCGCCAAGGTGTCGGCTTCGCATTTGCGACAATCGTTCTCCGCGATTCGCATCGTCGCCTCGGTCGGGCGATTGAGGCGGTGCCCGCAACTGAACAGCACCCCTGGTGGGCAGTGGCACAGCACGCACGCGGTGTTGTCGCCGTTCTTCCATTTCGCGGGGTAGACCCGCTGGCAGGCGGGTTCTCGCCATTCGTGACCGACCGAGCATGTCCACCAAAGGATTTGGTGAGAGGTCCGGTTCAACCGGTCTACCTCGATGCCGATGTTGCGATCCGGGTGCAGCTGAGCATGCACCAGCGGGTAGGCGTCTCTGAACAGCGCCACCTTCCGATCCTCCTGACCTGGGTATCTCATGGAACCCCAGCCCCCGATTCCGCGCACCGAGGCTGAGGTGCAGTCAGCGAACAGGCACATCGGCAACACGAGCGCTACTGCAGCCGAGGGCTTCTCGGGGCCGAGGGCCGAATTGAGCACGACACGATCTTCCCCCAAACATCACCGCGGCAGTTCGACGAGGCCCCTCTCACGCATCAGATCCTTGACGGGACCATGTTCATCGCGGATGTACGCCTTGGCCAGTAGATCGTTGAAGGTGTCGGACAGCTGCGGATCATTCTCGTCGACGGGGACGACCAACAATCGGCCGTCGCCGATCAGGACGCTGTTCGCGACGAACAACGCCGTTCTCTTGTTCCCATCCTCGAACGGCTGGGCTTTGGCGAGCTCCACGAACAGATCCAGTGCCTCTTCTACGGCGTCAGCATTGCTCAGTGCCGATACGAGCTGTTGCAGGTTGGCCAAGGTCGTTGCGGGGGGCGTATGTCGTCCGTAGCGGGTTCCGACGCCGATCTGTTGGTCGTCGGCTCGCAATTGTCCGGGGTGGAGCGCGCCGCTGCGGGTGATCTGAGCGTTGACCGCACAGATATATTCGGCATCGATCGACTCATCGTGGTGGTCGATGATGAACTGTGCAACGTCCCGGAGGTCCTCGAGCAGTGCAAGGTCCGAACGCGAAGACACTCCGGCAAGGTCTCCCGAACGCAGAAAGTTCTCAGTGTCCAGGCGTCCGGTAGCGAGACCGTCGAACACTTTCCTGAGGAGTAGACAGCGGCGGCCAGGTCGGCCACGTTGATCGCGGTCATAGATCCTCCTTGTGCAGTGGGCTTGTGCGGTGGGGTTGTGCAGGGAGTGCACGTATTGCTTTTACAGCATGCTGATCACGAATTGTCGTGGACAGCCGAGTACCAGCTGGTGCACTGTTCGACGAAGACGTTGCTGTCGGCCAACCGGGTCGACAGTGCCTGCATCAACGCGTAGTCCTCGTAGTCAGGGTTGAATGCAGCCGCGTGATCTCCTCCATCGTGGGTGATGACCAGAAGTGAGTCGGTTCCGTAGCGTTCGTCCCGCGCTTTCCATTCTGCGGGACTGTAGAACTTTCCTCCGCCGCCGTGCTCTTCGAGTCCTCGTTCGACCAGGAAGTCGCAGATCAGCCGTGCAACAGACGTCCCTCTTTCGCTGAGTTCGTCTGGAATAGGCCACTTTTCGGTCATATCGCCTCCACTTCGTTCTCGAGTGCTGCCACCCTGCCACCGTCGAACACCGCGACGTATTTGTCCCCGCATTCCTCGACCTCGGCGATGACAGATCGGACTCGCTGCCCCGGACCGATACCGTGTTCTGTCGTATTCACGTTCTGCGGTGCGGTGAACAGGACGGACTGACCGACGCTGAAGGCGTTCACTACTCTGCCCGGTCTGCTGCGCGGCGAAGCCCTTCGGCTGCGACGGTGTGTTTTCCCTCGGTTTCGAGGCGGTCGGCGAGTTCGCGTGTAGCTGCGGGGTCGAGGCTGCGGACATCGCTGTCTCCGAGGATGCTCTCCGCGTCGCGGATGGTGACCTGCCCTGGCTCTGTATCGATGATCATGTTCGGTCTCCGGTGTTCGGTTCGGTGTGGATCATGGTCTGTCCGGCACTCTTCCGTGCGGTCGATCGCCCCTTCTGCCTGGCCGGTGTGTTCAACGGTCCTTGCGGGCGAAGTACGCCACTCTGCATGCCTCTGTGCAGAAGTCGAGGGGGCGTCCCCGAACGTTCGCCAGCGCCAAATGCGGCCATCCCTCGCGACGGGCTTGTGTGCGAGCCTCCTCCGCGGTGTGCTCATCGATCCACGTCAGGCACTCGTCGCATGAAAGGTGTTGCCACGAAATGACGCTCATTGACTTCACCTACCTTCTGGATCGAATAGCTCGCGTCGACTAGCGGAGCGAGATGTCGCCGACCTTGATCGGTGCGGGGAAGTCGAAGCTCGCCAAGGGTTCCCCGCCCATGGGCCGGTAGAAGTCGATTCCCACGATCGACACCTGGGGGTCGGTGAGCAGCGTTCCGTCGTAGAACGGGATGACTCCCTCGGCTGAGTCGTCGATCTTTGCGTTGCCGACTGCGGTCGTGATTGCCGAGGCTGAGGATCCGTAGACGGTGCGGCCGCTGAGGGTGCGGAGTTTCCACCGTTCCGGACTGATGTCGAGCTGTCCGGCAGTGACAGTGACCTGCACGGGTACCGCGATGGTCGGATTTGTCTGCGTGGGTGCGATGGTCTTGTACAACTCGTCGCTCAGTGTGATGGTGGCGGCCGTGCCGTCGTGGTTGACGGTGCGCGTCAGTGAGTCTGCTGCTGTGGGCGTCGACGCGCTTGACGTGCCCGATGATGTTGCCGCTGCTGGGGTCGACACGGACGTCGTAGCCGAAGTGGTGCTGGCCTCGGTCTCCGACTCGGGGTCGCTGCTGCATCCGACGAGCGCGATGGCCACCACCGCGATCGCCGATGCTGCCCGAAGTTGTCCTGAAAAGTTCATCGTGTGCCTTCCATTGCTGTCGGTGCTGCTCGGCTCGGATGCACCGTACGTACCGGGTGCAATCGTCACTCCCTGCGATATTATCCAGGTAGCTGAGCCGACTCAGGTAACTGTATTGGAACACACCGACACATGTACTTACGGGGCGTTATCGATACCACGGAACACCAGCCCGATATCCGAGTATCCTGCACCATATCCGAGAGAGTGTTCGGCCCCTATCGAACAGCTCACCCCCCACTGCAACCGATACCGAACTGGAGCCATTTGTGGCGAACACCGCGATCAACGACCATCCGCTGATCGGAACCGAACACGTCTTCCGTGCCGACCAGCCGCCCTACGATCCAGCCGAGGACAACGAGCCAGGCCATCTGGTCATCGGCAACGGCCATCACGTCACCATCCGCTCGGTGTTCCACAACTGGAATGCCGTGGAGGGCCTGACGATGTTCTACATCCGATGCCACGAGACAGGCGAACACACGCATGTGACACCAGACGATCTGGGCATCTCAGACGAGGTCTGAATCACAGGGTCACCGTGATGTAGCCGCTTCCGAGACGACACCCGCGAAGTTCGTGTGGATACCGCGCGGCCTCACGGTGGTTCACACGTCAAGTTCACCTCCGAAGCACGGCGGCCGACACAACGAAAGGGCGCGCTCCTGATGTCCATTCCGAGACCTGCTCAGCCCGAGGACAAGTACATGGACAGCTCTCATTCCGAGCTGTTCGGACAGGTGATCGAACTACCCGACTCGTATCTCTGGCCAGGGGAACGCAAGCCGTCCAGGGACACTCTCGAGGACTGGCCGGTGTCCACTCTCGCGTTGTGGCTCGCTCACCACGAGGTCGAAAACCCGCACTTGCACCACCTCAACTGACGTGGCGTCGCCCCGACGATTGCGTTTGCATCCGCGATGCCTTCGATGTCACGGATGGACCACGCGATTCCCCAGCCATCGCATCGCCCCACAGATGCGCTCGAAGCGCTCTCGACAGGGCGATGCGATGGTCCGATTACCCGACCACGTGATCGTCCACGAGTCGAGTGGGCACACGTCCAAAGGGCTCGCGCGCTACGGCATCACGACACTAGCTCGAGTGCGCATCGCGAGCCGATGCCTCACTCGGCAGTCCACGTTGTCGGCGCAATGCCGCGAACGCTCGCCGCAGTCGACCTCGCGGGCGCGGTCGGGCCGAGACACGTTCCTCCAGCACAATGATCTCGTCGCTGTCCCAGCCGCGGGGCCCCTCACAGTTGGACGGCGACAGGTCCGGGTCTCGCAGGGTTTCCGCAACGCGGACCAGTAGAGCGACATCGTTGCGGTTGTAGTCGATGAGCTGATCTCGAACTGTCTCGTCGCCGGTGATCAGATACTGCTGCCACGCCTGCAGCGCCCAGAAGCCGTTCCCGCTCGCACCGTTACCAGGGTCGCGTGCGCCGAAGTAGTCGGCCACAGCTTTCAGCGACAGCCCAGGTATGGGGAGAACGAACGCAGACTTCGTCCAGTACAAGAGGTCGATGTGTCGAACTGTCATGTCGGACAAGAGAGCGTCCGCTGAGATCGGTGCCGGGTCGGCCTGTGCCAGCACTTTCCTCAGCATGGGGAGGTCAGCCGACGTGCCGTTCCAGGACACCAGGGGTAGTCGCGTATCAGCCCCGAGGAATCGCGCGAGCTGATCGATCAGCGCGCTCTGATGTTGCCCGTCGTCGAAGACAGTCAGTCTGCGACGCTGCTCGGTCCCGACGGTCTGCGCGCACAGTGCCCAGATCACGGACGGTGACTCCGGACGATACTCGAGGTCGAAGGCGATGTAGGCGGACGGAAGCTGGCCATGAGCGCCTGGACGACGCTCAATCATGTTGTCGATCAACGCTGTTGCGTGGCTCTGCCAGCGCCGAACCGTCTCGACCGATGGAGCCCTGAAGTCAAACAATGCCCGCACCGATTCAGCCGGGGTGTCGACCAGGTCGCCCAGCGTCTCGATCCTGCCTCCGACGAGCTCCCGTGATCGTCGCGGCCCCAGACCGTTGACCAACCGCACCGGCGCGGACCGCCTCACCTGGGGTGTGAGCTCGATCGAGTACTGCGAGCAGACAGGGCACTCGCACCACCGCGGAGTCACGCCTGCGGCAAGCGCCTCACGTGCCCCGACCGCAAGATCGAGCACCGCAGCGATCGCCGGTGCCGGAATCGGAACTCTGTACGGCTTGCAGGGCTCACCCCCGACTCCTCTGAGCTGGAGCCAGCCGGTCGGCTCTGCGGCAACGAGCCGATGAGGTGACAGCAGTAGCCAGTAGAACGCCAGCTCGATGATGTCGGAGTCTCGCTGTCCGGCACGGTTTTTGATCTCCAGCGGTTCCAGCGCCCCGTGGGCCATGTTGAGCCCGTCCGGGATTCCCGCGAACCGCTTATCGTCGTTCACGAACAGGATGTCGCACACGATGAACCGGTCCGTCCCGATCAACTCGGCGAACTCAGCGGGCCGACCCTCGAGGTCGACAATCGGCGACGCACCAGCCCGAGCGGCACGGTCGAATACACCGCCTGCATCGATCGCTGCGCGAGCGGCAGTACCGACATCGGCGGCATCCGAGACAGCTCCCGTCCGTTGAAGCACGAAACCCTGATCGCACCGCGCGTAGTTCATCAGATCGGACTTGGTCAGCCAGGGCGGCGCGACTTGCCGATTGTCGTCACTGCCGAGTTCAAAAGGCCTCACAGCACACACGATAGATCCGATGGGCTATCGCCAGAACAACGAAAGGGCAGCATCGATGTCGGTCTCCAGGCCTGTCCGACTCCGACGACAAATACGCGGGCAATTCACCCTCAGACCTGGCTGCGAAAGAGATCGAGCTACCCGACTCGGACCTCGGGTGCCGGACCGCTGTCCCGGCTGACGTCCGAACGCCACAAGATCGCCCTGCGAGCATAGCGATCTGGCCAGGGATGTCCTGCCTCCCAACCAGAAATGGGGCTGATTGCCTACACGGGGCGCGCGCGACCGCACTCCGAGTGACGCCCTAAATCTCAATCGGTGAGCCGGTCGAATACGAGGACCATCGCCATGTGAACCAGCATCTTTCCGCTGAATTTCAGGCGCAGTACCAGGAGTAGGCACCGCCGCTGTTGTATGCATTGAGTCCGTAAACTCCGCTGCAATACAATTGCACGTTGACACCCTTCTTCACCGCGCCGAAGGGCGGAACCCAGCATCTCCATCCGTACGCACCCTGGCTGGGATAGGTAAGTTGTTCGACCCACCCCGCGCCGTTGGTCATCTGACATGCCAGGCGCATGTCCACCCCGGTCGCGGCATTCGCAGTAGCGGTCGGGCTCAACAGAATCGCAGCCGCCACGCACGACCCAGCGATCAAACTTGTCACGCGTGATCTCATCGATTTCTCCTCGGTCAGGCTGTGGGGATCTCTTGCGAGCCAATGACCGTCCCAGAATCCTGCTTCCTCGACTTCCAATCAAGCCGCTGTTTGAACGACAGACATGTCGGGCGAAGTGACGTGTCATCCCTGAACTGGATTCGAGAACGACGCGCCTCGAAAAGAAAATCCCCCACCGACTGAGCCGTGGGGGAGATTCCGTCTTCGTCAGCAACCGGCACCCATGGGTGTCTCCGCTGCATCTGCGAACAAATTTATCACGGCGATCATGCTCTCGGCAGGCTTTGCATCTCGGCCTCTCTCGGTACCGTGATCGGTATGACTGCAGAACCGATTGTGTCGGCTGTCTACGAGTTCCCCCGTCCGATCTGGGTCTCTCGAGACGTCCAAGGTCAGCGTTTCGACACTCGGATCGGTCCGATCGTTGCGACCGTAGTCATGCCCGTCGCAGTGCCGCCGAAGGGATACGGAATGTGGGGGCCGCCTGAGCTCGCTGGGGTACCGGGGAACGCTATGGCTCCGGTAGAGGACGAGTCATCCCTACGGCTCGACGCCTACGCAGATGGCGCGGCGGTAGTGAACCCTGCTTGGGACACCCCCTTCGCCGCTGACGTCCGCGGGGACCCTGCCACCGCTCTGCGTACGGTCGGCCTCGAGTTGTCCGAGGATCCTGCGGCGCTCACCCATAACGACACTCTCAGTTCGATCGAAGACTCTGAGCGGTCGGGCCGCTTTTCGGTGCAGGGCACCCCTGAGGCCCGAATCGCCGATCTCGCTGGGCGGCATATCGAGCGGTGGTTCACCAGGGTCGCCGAGTGGGTGAGTGTTCTGACTCAGCAGGACCTCGATCATCGCCATCAGATCTACGACGCCTCGCTGCTCGGGCCAGGCTTTCGACACTGGGACGGTGGGTGGCGAGTCACATCCGCGACCTACAGCATCCCCAGCATCACTGCCATCGGCAGCGACTCCCTACGGACCGTTCTGCGTGATGCAGGAGCCCGCAAGCGGCCCCCGCTCGAATGGCAGCTCCTGCTCCAGGCTGGACACTCGATCAACCGCGGATACTTTCGCCGGGCGGTGCTCGACTGCGCCACCGCCGCCGAGATTTGTCTCACCAGGTTGGTGGAGAACAGCTCATCCCTCGCGGGTAAGCCGGGAGCAAGTGCCGGGTTGAGGGGACTTTCCAATTGGTTGACGGCACACGAACAGCAGGTCTACGTGCAGGACGCGCAGTTCGTCGCCCTGACGAAGCTGCGGAATACCGTTGTCCACAACGGTATTGAGCCCACATCGGACCAGACGGGGACGGCGGCTGGTTGCGCCTTCCGAATCGTCGATGCCCATGGTCTCCCCCGGATGCCCATCGTCTGAGAACCGGGCGTCGACCGAATGCGCGGACTTCGCTCCACGACCCACAGAGCACTACTGGAAGCTTCGGCTGTGAAACGATGCAGTGATGACGGCACCAGGCGGGTGGTTGTTGGTCGAGGCGCTCTCGGAAGACGGCCTGTTCGTTGTATCGGCCGACTACGTGTGGAAGAACCGTGTACCGATCACGCAGTTCTTTCGTTCCGACCAGGACGGCGACAAGGCACGGCAGGCGGCGTACGCAGCGATCGAGGCGCGTGAGCCGGTCACTCTACCGATGACACGAGGCCGTGTAGTCCTCGCCGAACCGATTCTCGATCGAGAGAAGTCTGCCGCGCACGGGGTGTGGGTGCGTGTCGCGCGGCCCACGGCTCCGGCAACTTCCCGCCCGCAAGCACGCGCATTCCGCTGGGATCTGACCACTATGACCGCGCTACGCCCGATGTGGCATCCAGGCGACGAACACGGTGAAACATGGTCGGTAGCCGAGGCTTTACAGGTAGTCGATCTCGGCGCGCACGCGTCGGACAGTCTCTCCTATCTAATGGCCGACGGAGCCGACGGAGCCGTGTACTGGACCGAGGCCACCGTGCGCCACGATCCAGAGACTCACACATCGGATCGAGAAGTAATGATCGGTGTCGTAGTACGTCGAGAACAGCAACGACGGGTGCTGTTGGGCTTGTCATTCGACCGACCACCGCCCCACCGCCGTGAGACACACCAGCGGCCACCACTTGCCGATTCCATCGCAGAAGCAACACGAGCCGCCGACGAGTTCAGGGCAGTAGTCAGACTCGACGACCTCCAGATCGTCTATTGGTTCGGTCCAGCTCCCGACAATCTCGCGTGGCGTCTGTCCGAGCGACGAAATGCAGCACTCGTGCACAGGGACGACCTGCCCGGACTGAGGAAAGCGGCGAACGCGGTGCTGCAATCGGACAGCCGCGATCGACGTCACATAGATGTCCGTCTGCTCACGACAACGCACAGCTACCGACAGCACCGCATTACCATCACTTCGCTCGATCTCGACCGCAAAACCGGCTTGGTCACGATCAGAGCAGCGTCCGCCTGACTTCGTATCGGCCAGCCCTACGCACTTCGGCGCTGCCACGTTCGGAACGGCCAGAAACTCTTTACCCAACGCAAGCCGTGAGATACGGTAACGATGCTGTCGCCTCCAGGGCGGCAAGCTGGGACCTACCTTGGGTGCTTCGGGATGGTTCAGATTCATCACGCGTAGCTGCTGGCCGCTGTGTGCTCATCGCTAGTCGATGCGGCAACGAAATGCGTTCTAGCGCTACCGATCAGCGCAACACCTGTGCTGTGTATTCCATCTACGAAGGAAATGCGACTGATGAACACCACACTTTCGAGGCCCCGACGTCCGCTGCGCAACTTCGGTCGTTACGGAGCAGCAGCATGCGCCGGGCTCATCGCAGCGGCCACGATCGGTACATCGGTTGCATCGGCGGCACCGAGCGAATCCGAGGCCACAGCAAAGACATTCGACGGATCGTCGATCTCATGGGACGTTCCCAACGAGGCGACCGCTCAGCGAAGTACCGATGCAACTGCTCAGCCGACTTTCGAGACATCGGGTAGCGACACCGATGTCTCGACGGTCATCACCATCCCCAGTGCAGACGCTCCGAGCGAGTATCGATTCCCGTTGACGCTGCCAGACGGGGCGGGTACGGAACCGCAACCGGATGGCAGCATCAACATTTTGAACTCCACCGGCAAGCCGATCGGAAGCTTCGCTGCTCCCTGGGCGAAAGATGCAGCGGGCAAGGCTGTTCCGACCTCGATATCCATCGAAAACGGAGTGCTGATTCAAAAGGTGGACCTGTCGAGCACCCAATCGTTCCCTGTGACGGCCGACCCTCACTACACGTGGGGAATCGTCACCGGCACAGTGTATTTCAACCGCTACGAGACGCAGCGTATCGGTAGCTTGGGCGCGGTGACAGGACTCGCTGGAGCCTTCCTCATACCACCGTTCGACGCTTTGGTGATCACCTACGGCGCGGCACTGTCGATCTCTGCCACGGCGGACTACAACAACGGCCATTGCGTATCGATCAACTCGGTCGGTGTGATCCGCGAGTACTGGGGCGGCGACGGAGACGGCTACTGCAGGTAATGTCGAACGCGAAGCACCATCATCGACAAGTCGAGGAGTCGATATGTCCTACTGGATAACGCCGATCGCGTTCGTCCTTCTAGGGATTGCGCTGCTCTGGCAGAAGCGGATGCGCTCGGGCGAGAGCGCCAGTACCGGTTTCCGCGACATCGCAGCAGACCCGATCGCCTGGGGTGCCGGAGCGGTCGTCACTGTCGGCGTCTTCGTGCTCGCACTCCTCAACGGCGGTGCCGTCGACGGCATTCTCTCGGCTGTGGTGACAGTAGTGACGAGTCTGGTCGTCGGAGGGCTCGTGGCGGCGATCATCGTCTCGATCCGGCGAGGTATGCATTCGCGGAGTTAGGCGCGTCCTTCGGGACCCGCACACAAGGGGTGGCACCGGCACTGCAAAGTGTTGATGCCACCCCTCTTGCGTCGCAACCAAGCTCGTCCGGAAGTCCGGGCCCAGCCAACAGCCGAACGCCCTTCTCGAGCGCGTCCAGGACCTCGATCGCGCCGTCGAGGAACTGCCCGCGGTCCCCGGACCAGACGACGTCGCGGCCCCGCCCGACCCCGCGAGCAATACCGCGAATTCGCTCTCTCGCTCGTGAACCTCAAACACCCAGCTTTCTCGTTCTGAACAATGAATCGAATGTCGGTCCGGCGCCGAACACGCCTCAACAGGTATGAATTGAAGTATGGAAAGGAACGGATCCACGTCATGCGCAGGCAAGACTCGACGTGGCCGATACCTCCACAATCACCCTGGCGACGATCGCGTCGTGATCGTCGATCTCGACGGAGTGCTCGCCGACTTGAGCGAATTCGAGGAGCTGTTGACCCTCGACGACGTCCCCATTGCACAGCGATGGCAGAACTTCTTCGCCCACATTCCCGACGCCACCGTGCTGGACGAAGGCCGCGACCTTGTGTGGGCGATCGACGGCCTCGGCTACACGGTGGTCTATTCCACCACCAGACCCGCCTATACCCGCACCCCGAGCCGCATCTGGCTCAAGGACAGCGAGTTTCCTACGGGCCGAGCATTGCTGACCCGCCCACACCTCGAGACTGCCGGGCATCCCCAACCGGCACTTCAGATCAAGCTCGCTCACGCCCGCGCGGTGACCAACAAACACCCCGCCTGGCTGCGCTGCTTCGTCGATGACGACCACACCGTTGTGGAGCAACTGAGGGGCCACCACGTGCCCGCCTCAATTGCCTGTGAGCTCTCAGCGCTAGGGGTGGCCGCCTTACGTCGACGCCTCGATTCCGGCCCCGCAAAGACCCTTGAGCCACCAGTGAGCGCGATAGCGCTTCACCTGCCGTAGATCCCGCGCGGTTTGATAGACTGTGCCCAGATACGAGGACAAGGTCCCTCGTTACAACACATGGAGTTTCCCCCGCGGCAGCTAGGCCGTGGGGGTTCTTCGTTCTCCCTGCGCTGTGACTCCATACCGGTCCGCCCACAACAGCTCCACTCACGCCGTTGGCATGCACGCGCCGCCCCGAACGCCCGCCGACAAGCACTCACACATGTGGTCGTCGGACCGGGTATCAGCGGAGCGCCCGACGTTGCGAGTCACGCCGTAAGCCGCGGGAACTGCTACGACGACCGCTGCGGTGAAGCCGACACTCAGTACCCATTGGGCGGCGTTGCTGCTGCCATCGAGCGCCATCAACAATCCGACGGCCACGGCAACGAGACCGGCGAGCATGAACGGCAATGTCTTTCGCGCCAACGCGAGACGCTGCGTAGCGAGGAATGCGTAGCTAGCAATGCCTGCCGCAACTGTCACTACAATTCCTGCGGTCATCACGACGTTCATGCGATTCCTCCGTTCCAATGAGTGCTCGCGGCACTGACTGTGCTGGTGGCTACCTCAGATATCACTAAGCAGCAGATGTGGCGTCGTTCGATATTGTTCGTCATGTCAGATCGTCCCCTGGGTCGCGTGGCAATGGATGCAATAGTGCCAGGCTGGGCCGCTTCCGACGGCTCTCTGCCGTGCAGTGACGTTCTCAAGGGATGGGATTTACCCGGGGAGCGGAGGTCGAGCCGGTATCAAGTCGCTCGTGGATTCGGTGCCCGAGATCTTTCGGACGGAGGTCTGGTCCGCTGACTTCCACGCGGTCGGCGGCACGCCCCTCCGCCCCGGTGCCGATGTTCCGCATCAGGGCCAGGGCAGTCCGAAGCCTCCCGACTTTCTGTGTACGTTTCCCACCTTGTTCTCCCATGCCGACGGTGCGGGCGTTCTGGTCGGCGGCTTCCCAGGCAGTACGCGCAGCATGGGCGGCGTCGGCGAAATGCAGCACGCGCTCTTTGGAGTCCGGGCAGGTGTCTGGACGAAGTTCGTTGGCCGCTGCGAACGCGTCGATGAATGCGGCAGTGTGGCGATCATCGATATCGTCGAGTGAAGGGCGCGCGAAATATCGGTCGTTCGGGTCTGCCAGGAATTCAGCATAGGCAGCTGCGACCTCGGAGAGGGCGTTCTGGGCAACGGCGAAGTCGGCTTCGAGCGCGCTCTGAACTTTCTTCCGGACGCAGACGTGGGCGCTGAGCCGCTTCCAAGCGAACATCGCGAGAACCAGCACCGCCGCAGTGCCGCCGAACCACAGGAACGGGGTCCAGTCCATGGGGGCCGAGGCGGGCGTCAGAGCGGCTGGTGCTCCGGTCGCCGTCTGTACCGGTGCCGCTGAAATGCCGTCGGTTCCGATTGCCGACTCCGATAGTCGAAGCATTCGGGCCACCACCGGGGCACCGATCAGGGCGCACACTCCTACACCGATGAGGGCGCAGAGACTCTCGAGGCTTGAGTCTGCTGGTTCAAGGTCCGTCGTCTTCATCGTGAGCCCCTTCGTGGTAGCTACGGCAGTTGTGAGGCGTTCAAATTCGGTGTCGCCGATCGATAGGGCCGACTCTGTTGCGATGCCACTTCAGGCTCAGCTGCAGATCACTGCGACATCTCCACGATAATATCGTGACGCATGGCCCATGGCGAGGTTTTCCCGCGCGGCCGAGACCAGCCCGACCTCTCGACCACCCTCGAGACGCCGGGCTGGTCGAATTGCCGCGTCGAGGAGGCCATGCGGGCGATCAAGTACGGCGACCAGATCGCCAGCTTCCGCGCCAAGATCAGCCGGTTCAGAGCAGGCGACCTCGACCGAGACGTCAGAAACTCCACATTCGACGTCGCATTCTGCCACCGCGTCCTCGATACCGGCTGAACCAATTCACCTACCGGACCGACTAGTCACTAATTCAGGCTATTATCAGAGTAGTTATGAACTTGCAAGGAGGGCCCCGATAAGCCCCCTTATCGGCGAACTTGCTCGCACATGTTCGCCCATCCGGTCATGCTGACTACTCGATCGAAACGCCGCAACGGACTAGACTGCGAGCAACAGAGTCATGAAAGCCAATGGAGGACAAACGATCATGTCAGTCGAACGTAAGACCGTCACCATCACCGATGTTCAATACATGTCGTCGAACGGGGACGGAAGCCCTCGCCACCGTGTGATCACGAATCAAGGGACGTGGCCGACCACTCCGGGCGGGCAGGTTGGGTACGGCATCACCAACTCCGAATTCCGAGGCGAGGTGATCCTCACGATCGACGGCGGCGACATCGTCGGTGTCAGCACGGTCGACGGATCCAGTTTCACCGGTCGCCAGAGCTAACTTCTTGCCCCACCGACAGCTCTGCCCCCTGTTCCGATAGAACAGGGGGCAGAGTTTTTTCGACAAGTGATCAGAGCACGGCATCCCATGCGGCTCGCGCTGCGTAGCTGTCGGACTCGATCTCCCCGCGACCAGCTCGAAGCGACATCATGATTCCGACGAAGTTTTCGCCCACCCGAATGGTGACCGGCCGGTGCGACGACTCACGGTTCGGCTCGATCGTCATCCGTTCGCGCTCTTCGCGCCGAACCCTGGTGAACTTCACCAGCTTTGCCGGATCCAGATTTGCACCGAACCCTTGCAGCTCACCGACCGGCTCACTTCCGCGCACTGTACCGATGAGGTAGCGCCACGAAATGAACTGCACCTTCGCGTCGGTCACCCGCGCCGCAATTCCATCCGAGCGCAGCAGGTGAAGCACTCCGTCGTCGACCGTCACGGTCACCGTAGTGTCCTCATCACGCTTGGCCACCTTGAGCAGCGGCAGCAGCGTCTTCACATCGCCGACCGTCACGTCGAGCAACGGGCCGTCCGATACGCCCGTTCGGCTGATGGGAGCTTTCGCGACGCCGAGCACGAACCGGTCCGTGGCCACAGCCAGGAGCGTGTCACCGCTGATTTCGAGGTGTACGACGTTGATCATCGGAAGGGACTTGTCCCTTCCTGCGAATTCGCTCGCGGCCTTGAGCAGCCAGTGCAGCAGATGAGAAGCGACAGTGAACGTCGCAGGCACACCGGTCGAATCTTGCTCGCGTGCGGTGGTGGTGGTGGTGGTGGCGATCGCTGCTGTTTCTACGGACATGATTGTTCTCCGAACTCCCGACGCCAGTTGGCATCCGGGGTATGTGCGGTGGCGATGGTCAGTCGCGTCGACCGCTATCAACTGGGACAGTAATGAAAATACGGCAGAGGTCCGACAGAGTCGATTTAGCCAGGTCTCATCGCCGCCGACTGTGCGGTCAGATTTGCATACGCAACCAACAGCGGTGGCCCGTCGATCGACCGAACCGACATGCACGAACACACTGGGTATGTGAGGATCCGACGATGAACCTCGCAGATGACATGCGTGCCAACAAGAAAGCAGCCGCTGCCGCCGCTGCCGAGCAAAAGACAAACAACGGCGCGGCTGCCAGGTTCTTCGTTTCGGAATTGGACAAGTACGTGCCTGAGATTGCCGACGCTCTCCGTGAAGCGCGAGTCAAGAAGGACTGGAACCCCGGCAGCCGCATGTTTGAACGTGGCTGGACATGTAGTGCGGTGGCCTACGACGCAAAGGGACTGGTGATCTTCCCGTCTGGCAAATGGTGCTTCGGAGACAGGAACGGTTACAGCAAAATGACGAGAGGTTCGATCTTGCTGGTCAATAAGCCCAGCCATTATTTCGACAGCAGGAACATCCAGGCGAGGCTTCACGCATGGGCCAAAGGGCAAGGTTAGCCGCTCACCAGCTGGGTTTTTCTTCTACCGGTGCTCGATCCACTCGGCCCACACAGAGATCGTTGCGAGCCGTCGCAGTCACTGCATCCCTCGGATGTCCGCTTCGGCCGCTCGATCTACATTCGGCGTTCCCAGCTTCGACAATCGGAGCAGAGCAGCGGTGTGATGGCCAGCGACCACCTCCCCGATCAGCACCGCAGCACCGCAGCACCGCAGCACCGCAGCACCGGCAAGTTGACACCACCTCAACCAGTGCCGGGGCACTCGCGTGAGAGCCCTTTCTTGCGAGGGTTCAACTGCTTGACAAACGCCCTTATTGCCTGCGCTGGAACGGTTTTGCGCCGGGTGCTGGCTCTTGCAGTTGAGACCGCAGTTCGGTCTACTGGAACACTCCCCCAGATCGGACCGAGTTGGATTCCACCGCGGCCGCAGTAGCCGCGGTGGAATCCGAATCGATGTCAGCTCAGGGTCCGTGCCAACGATCTCGCGCGGGCCTTCACGTGCGCCGGGACTGCGCCCGTGCGGTCCTCGACGCCGTTCGTCCACCGTTGGCCGACGCGATTACCGATGGGGAATCGGTACACCGAGGTCCAGAACACGTCACCCGTTTGTCGGTTCTCCACGCGAGCTTCGCAGCCGTCCACCGACACTGCCCACTTCAGCCCGATCAATGCGGTCGAGCCTGTGTCGATGCCCATCACACCGGTTCGGCGTCGACAACGTCGAAATCGTCGAGACTCAAACCACCTAGACCACAGTTTCCCAAGGCTTCCTCGACATCATCGCGATCCACACGCTGCTCGGCAGCGTCGGAATCGCGAACTCCGCTCACCCGCACCGTCACACGTTCGGTGAGCCGGACCGAGACCTCCACGTCGTAGTCTTTCAGTCGCGTAGGCAGGTTATGTTCCTCCATGAAGTCGTCGAACCGACTGCACAGATCGTTGTCGTCGGCCCACTCGTGCGCGTCCGCAACCAACTTGCCCATCGCCAGCTCATTCCTCGACTCGACCTCACGCAATGCCACACGCGCCGACGCAAGCTCCCGAGCCGATGCCGACGCATGGACGCGCGAGGCCAAGGCGAGCTGCAACGCAGGCGCTACACGACCCCACCATGGTCCGGCACTGTCACCTCCGCACGCCGTGATCTGGCGTGCGGTCACGCACTCGACGACTGCACCGGAACCGTCCAGCGGCAGCATCGCCACCCACACTGCACCGTCGACACCCACCGGCTCACTCCGGTCGACGACGACCCGACCCCGCACTCCACCGAGTTCCACAACGGAACCATCCGAGATCGACCTGACACCCTCGATACCCGCGATGGTCAAATCTTCGAGTTCCGACACAGCAACAGACATAGAAAGACTCCAAACCCCCGACCGCCATCGGCGTCATCGGGACGGCGCGGCCCGCAATGGTCAGTCGCGGCCCGCAGATCAACTGGGACAACCACCAACCTACCCCACCCGCCTACACCTCGCAACGCCGTATAAGACTGCGCAGCAGCATATTTCAGCGGAAGCACAAGGCACACAACCGCAGTCCACACAAGCACTACAACGAGAAGAATGACCCCGACCCAACCAGTGCCGGGGCACTGGTTGGAAGACAAACCCGCATGCCACAATTCGGCCTTACTCGCCCCTGGCAGAACGGCTTTCGACCCGTCACGGCTTCCAAAGACATCGCCGTAGTGGACGGCTACCCGCCCCACCCAACGGATCGCCCAAGGTGGGAAGCCGACGTCGGCTTCCCACCTGCGAGTGGACACCTACGGCGTCGGAAGCACTGCCCCCGTGTCCCGCTCGACCACCGACTTCGCGGGAACAGAGCCCGCGAAAGCCTCACCGGGCAGTGCACACTGGTACGCCCGGTGAAGTAGCTCCACGAGCCGGGGCACCTCGGCCCCGATCTCCTCGACCGCAGCGAAGGCGGCATCGATGGCCAGTCGTGTCTGCGCCGAGCCGTTGTGGACGTACGACATCAACGCAACCACCGCCATCGCGTGTGCTCGCTCACGTCCGCGCAGACGGGCGGCGGCGTGCAGCATGGCCGACTCCGCGGCCTGGTGGCCATACGCGGCGCTGTAGGCCAGCGAATCCCTGACCGCCAACAATTCCTGTCCGAGCACAAATCCGATACGGGCAATCAAATCGTCCGACGGCACCTGCCTCGACCGCACAACCTCCACGAGGTCTTCCATCGTCACCGCGATCAGTTCACTACCGCGGGCGCGCGCCGCCGCGGCCTGTACCTGCCGGGAAATTTCCTCGCCCGTACGGTACCGATCCTCGAGCACGCTACGGCTCGCCGCCACCTCCCTGCCCACCCGCAACGCTTCTTCCATGACAGGGCATCCCATCGGGTCAGGCACCGTCCCCACGGCTCCACCGAGCAGATCCGTGAACTGAGCACCGACCTCGATTGCGGCAACGCTCAGAGCCGAGACCCCGACACCCAAGTCCGCCAGAACGTTGACGGCCGACCTGACGATCATGGCCGCATCATCGGCGTGGGAGGCATCTGCAACAGCGATCAGGACGACCGCCGACGCACCGGTCGACGTCACCGCGGCGCGCAGACCCTCGAGCGCATCGAAGGCCGCGGCCACCTCCGCGTCGCTCCGCATTCCACATCTCAACACACCCCCGGCAACAAACAGGGCGACAACGGAATTCGCCGGATAGAAGCCAAGGACCGAGGGAACTGCGGCAATGATCTCGCCTGGTCCAGCCAGTCGTACGGGCTCGGAAACAGTCATAGGTTCGTCTTCTTTCTTGCAAGTGCGGCACGGGCTGGTCAGGCTCCGCGCCGACGATCAACTGGGACCCCTCGAGCATAGACGACCTCACCGACAACTTGCGCCGCCGAAACCTCTACGCACGAGCAGGATTCGATGAAGAAGCGGCGAACACGAGCGCCGAGATACGCCTCTGTAGCTCAGCCGATGCCCGCGAGTTCCTCACGCCCACTGTGCGCCGGTATCACCCGCCCTCGAATACCGAGCTCGGCCGCGCGGGTGGCCACGGTCGCCTCATCGAGATCGGCGTCCGAGAGCGGTGTCGGCGCTTCGGCCCGCACAACCTCGCGACACCACGCGGTGATCTGGTCATGGGCCGCACGCTCGCTCGAGGTCACTGCAACTCGGTCGTACAGTCCTGCACCGGTCGCAAGTTGCGCCACCCACGCCGATGCATCGACGTCCTCGCCGTACACCAACCGGCCACTGTCATCGCACAGGTCGCCATCGGCCAGCCTCCAGCGCCAGGTGTCCGAATCTTCACCGACACTGTGAATCTCACCTGTGACGCCGTGTTCGGCCAAGACCTGCAAGTACAGCTCCGGGCTTCCCAATTTGCCGCCCGCCCACACGGAGACTTGATACGACTGGTCGGTCTCGGTGATCGAGTAGCCGGACGTCGGGTCGTAGCTTCCGAGCTCACCGGCCGCCGCCGATGCGATCCTGTGCACCGACGACAGCTCATCGACGCAATCCTGCGCGTAGTCCTCCGCGTTCGGGTAGCGCTCGATCAACTCGACCCAGATCGCATCGGCTGCTGCAACCGGCACGTACAGGGTGCCGTCGGATGTCGCTTCGTATCCCATCTGCTCACTCCTGCCCGACAGCCGACAGAACGGCGCGTTTCGCCGCGGCCTGCACCTGGTCGTACACATCGAAGAACCGATCCTCGACCGCAGGCCATGAGCGCACCACCGCCGACGCGATCGTCTCGTCAGTGGCTTCCAACAGTGCCGCGCGCTCACGGTCGTCCAGGTACGGATCGTTCTCGGCCTCTGACCTCACGTCCTCCACCGAAACCACCTGCAGCGCGAGCTCGGGCTCTACGGGTGACGCCAGAAGTGCCGCCACCCTGCGCATCGACTCCGACAGCAGACTGGCGATCCCGTCGAGCACGTCGAACACCCCGCGCATCTCGACGTGCGGCAGCTCCCCCAACGACTTGATCCCGACGTCTGCGACACCGGCCCCGACTCCCAGAAACACCGCCAACGTCAGGTGACCGTCGTTCGCCGAAAAGCCCTCCGCGTCACAGGAATAGTCCGCGTGCACGCTCACGTTCGCACCGCCCGCCACCCCTTCCAGGTGCCAGATATCGCCCAGCGCTGCCAGGTCGTCCACCAGGGCACGCATCAGCTCGAGGCCCTCGTGGTGCATGGCTCGATCCTGCACGTCGATCCGAGCCATGGTCTCGACGTACTCGACTCCTTGCTCGGCGAGGAGAGCCTCGACACGTGAGCGGTCGTAGTTCAACGACGGCGCGCTCACTTCGCAACCCCTGCAACGGTCTGGACGCCCAGCGAACGCAGGCGTTCGTAGTCTCGTCGGCACTCGTGCAGGGACGCCTGCAGAACGCGACTGAGCCACTCCCAGTTCTCTCGCCGCGCTCCCTGTACGGCAACCTCGCGGACCTGATCGGGGCTCACCCATGCCACCCAAATCGGTACCTCCCGACCAACCGGCACCACCGCGACAGGTGCGCCGCCCGCATCGGCACCGGCTCGATCCACCAGAACGAACCCTCGCACGACCCGCTCGCCGTACAGCACCTCCACGAAGCTCTCGTCAGTCGGAAACAGCTCCGCCGACGACACTGCGCATACAACGTTGCTTTCGAACACAATTCGCTCCACACCCCGGCAGGGCAATACCTGCAGGAAACAAAGAGGGCAGCGGATGGTCAGTCCACCGACCCGAATCAACTGGGACATCGAGAACACTAACCGATACCACCGACACATGTGCACGCCCACTCCCGTTGCACTGCAATGGGATTCGCACCACGGTCCGCAACCGAAGTCAAGCCTTCCCTGCAGAAAAATGGCACCGACCCAACCGGTGCCGGGGCACTGGTTGGTGCAGCCGGCCTCCTCGACAGCAGGGCGACGAGAGAGTTTGAAGTTGACGTGTTCGTGGTGTCCGGTCCTCGCGATACCGTCGCCCACAGAAACAGCCGCGCCGAGTGGTGCGGCCACAGGACCTCGAGGAAGTGCACCCATGCCGAACATCGACCCGACCATAGAAACAGCAGTGCTGGAGGACTTTCGGCGTCACAGCCTCAACGGTGACGGCTCAGTGGAGGGAGCCAAGTACGTCTACGACCTGACCCGAATCCTCTACAACGAAGTGAAGGCCGGAGCGTATGCGCCGTCCCTACGCACAGCGCTCGGCCTCGTGGTCGACGCGGCAGGGGCCGCTCACCTCGACGAATTTGCACTCAACCGCAGCCCACACGTGCCCGACCACCAATAGCCGAACCGACTGTCGAGAAGGAACTTATGTCGTGACCGGTTTTCTCCGGACGGCGAACACTCGCATCCCGCACTGGCGGCGACCAGCGACTAGAGCGCACTCCGCAATGCCTCGATGCGATCGCGGAGCTCCGAAACGGCGACATCCATGTCCATTTGGTGAATGCAGGTCTCGAGCCAGTCGGCGTCGGCCAGAGCGAACTCCACCGCACGGCGCAATTTGGCGTCGACCGTCGAGCCGTAGGCGTCGGAGGCCTTACGCAAGCCTGCTGCCCAATCAGTGCTGTCGGCCGACAACATAGCCAGGTCGATCAGATCGCGGCTGTACACGGAGCGATCGGCCCACCGGTCGTCGTTGGCAAGCAGCTTCGTGGCCACCATGTCGACCACTGTCAGTGTCGCGACACCGCACACCGCGTCCTCGGCACCGGCGCGGTCGAGGTCGATACGGCCTTCGTGGATGATCTCGAACTTGACCGGTCCATCGTGCGAGTCGAGCATGGTTCGGATCCCATATTGGTCGGCCGTCACCCCTCGAATGGACTTGATATTGTTCCGCGCGATGGCGTCGATCCCGCCCTCGGAGACGGCGGTTCGCAGCTGTCGGTATCCATCCCAGTCCGAGACGATCATGTCGATATCGGTGGACAGTCGCCATTCCCCGAATCGCATCGCCATCGCGGTGCCGCCGCCGAAGTAGCACCCTGTACTCGACAACAGATCGGCATCCAACGCCTCCAGGATCAGGCCAATGGCGCAATGCCTCGTGCGCTCAAACAAGGAGACGGCCGCCGCTGTACTGCTCCGCCAGATGACGCACGAAGTCGCTCTCGCGGTCATCCAGGTCACCGACGTGACGCCAATTGCGTTCGTAGAGGCTCAGAGCATCGAGTTCACTGATTTCCGCATCGACGCGAAGACTCCACGCTATCGACCGGAGCTGGGGGTAGTCCGCCACGCGGACCACGGGTGCATCCGCGCGCGCGACACGGTCGCGGTGTGCGTCCTCGCCCATGATGCTGCCCTCCCAAGTCAGGCCGGTCGTCCTCTTGGATGCCATTCTACGTGCGGAAACGGCCATCAGTCGATGCCTACCCCCTCGTCCGGCCGAAGCGGGTTTCCACTATGTCAGCCTGATTCAGGTCGCACCCCAAGGTTCATCGGCTGCAAGCACGACCGGCCCGCCTCCAAATCGAGCGTGTGCGTTACCGCCCATCGGCTGGCTTTGTCATCGCCACCGGTGCCGCCGCACCTCCTATGCCCCGCAATGCCGTAGCTTGTCGCCCTGCAGGTTCTGTCGAACACATCGAGAAAGGGCGGACTGGTGAGCTCGTACTTCCGCAAAGGCACCGTCGTCGCGTTGACGGGTGCCGCGTCCGGGATCGGCCGCGAGATCGCATTCCAGTTGACCCGAACCGGAGCATCCGTGGCGATGGCCGACATCGACGCTCTTGCGCTGCGGTCGACAGCCCAGCAGTGCGCGAGCGCGTCGACCCACACCTACGAGCTCGATGTCGCCGACCCCGACGCGGTAGAGCGGTTCGCCGCCGACACCGTCGAGCAGTTCGGTCGCGTCGACGCCGTGATCAATGTTGCCGGGGTTCTGTACTCGGGCGGCGTCGACGCGACACCACTCGCCGACCATCACCGAGTTATGGACGTCAACTACTGGGGCGTGGTCAACAGCACCAAAGCTTTCCTGCCCAGGATCGCGGCCGCGTCCGGAGCTGGCCGCATCTGCAACATCTCCTCGGCCTTCGGCATCATGGCCTCACCGAATTCGTCCGCCTACAACGCGTCGAAATTCGCCGTCCGCGGCTTCACCGAGGCGTTGATTCAAGAACTTGCCGCCACTGCCCCGAACATCAAGGTCACCGGCGTCTACCCAGGAGGTGTCCGCACCTCGATCGCGCGGACAGCTCGCGTCGCCCCCGGAGTTGACCATGCGACCGTCTCGGCCACGTTCGACCGGCTCGCGCGCACCGACGCAGCGACCGCGGCGTCGACCATCGTTCGGGGAGTCGGACGGGGCTCACCGAAGGTGATGGTCGGACCGGACGCTCGGCTCGTCGACGTCGCCACGCGTGTTCTCGGATCCGGCTACATGCGGGTCATTCCAGCGCTCCGCAAACGCATGTAGGAACCCCGACCTCGTAGCCACGACCACCCTCGCCCATCCAGCACCGCCGAGCGGCCGATTCAGATCTATGACCGATTCGAGTTGATCAGCACCCGCGCATAGTCGGCTTCGTCATAGATCTCGTGCATCACGGCCTCGTAGTGGTCGATGTCGTCTGCGTCTTTGAGCTCGTCGACCAGATCGTGAATGCGCTCCCCGATGGGCGACGACTTCACCCACGAGCTGGCATTGAACCGTGCCGCGAGTCGCATGCACCTGTCGGTGAACGACAGCTCCGGATCGTGAATCAGGTCTCCGAGTTCGATCCTGTAGTCCCAGACCTTCTCGCCTACAGCCCTCCGCGCCTGGGCTACTGCGTGCACAGCAGCTTTGTGATCTGCGCTCGTCATAATCGCCTTCCCCCGTATCTCTCTCCGCCGCCCCTGCGACGTACACGGTCCGCACGTTCGAGCGGCACGCTACTATCTCTGATAATATCCAATAGACTAGATGACGACCCGCTGTCCATTCACGGTGCTACGACGACCCCGATCGGACTGGAGGACCCAACCGATGGCAGAGCAACTGTCGCAGGATGATTGGGATCGAATCCGCCTCGACGCCGCTCTGGGCGGCATCAGCCGAAACAAGGCACGAAAGCAATACCTCAAAGAGAAGAAGAACCGCGATTGGCGCGCCAAGACTGGGATCGTTGTTCCGGTAGAAGGTGAACTCATCCTGCCCCCAGCAGCGATCGACTCGGCCCACACGCCATGATGTCCACCCTCGTCCGAGCGGGCATCATCATCGCCACATTCTCACCCGTGGCACTGCTGATCGTCGTCTGCGATCTGTGGCAGAGCAACTGGGTGAAGGTCGGAATCATCAGCGCCGCGGTGGCAGGAATCCTGTTGACGCTGCACTTCTTTCGCAGCGTCGTGAAGCAGCGGAACCCCGACCTCACAGTGATCGACGCAGCGAAACCACGTCTGGACTCCATGATCATGGGGCTGTCCAGCATCTACGCCATACCCGCAGCCATTGTCTTGCTCGCCGACTCGGCATCTCGGTGGGCCGCCCTGGTCGCCCTACTGTTCATTATCGCGATCACGATACGGTCGAACGCTGTGTTGCTGGCCAATCCGATGCTCACCGTGATCGGCCTGCACCCGCACGACGCACAGCTCGATGACGGGACGGCCATGGTGGTGCTGTCCCCTCGTCGCACCTTGTACACCGGCGAGCCGACGGGTCTCGTCATGGTCGACGAGGGAATCTACGTCGATGTCGGTCCTAGCACTGCCAAAGCCCGCAAGTGACCGGATCGGGATCCGCAGCCATCGATCCCTGCCACGCGGCCGATCGAATCGGACGGACCCAGCACGCCTGTCTGATTACCTGAGGGACACTGATTCGCAACGTAGAACCGAGGTGTCCGTTCAGTAGTCGTCTTCGCTCCAACGCTCGCCTGCGTACGACGGGTCGAAATCTGCGGGTGCCTGCTCGGGATACCGTTCGCGGAGTTGCTGGTCCAGATCGAGGCGGATGCTCCAGTGCTTGTCGCAACGAGCGAAGGACTTCCCTGTACCGGACAGGGGAGAGCGGTACTCGACGCTGCCTTCGCAGGTTGCGTCACCTCGATCGTCCAAGCACTCGATATCTTGGTCACTTGCCATTTCCACAGCCTCACTCTCGAATCGGCCGAACGTCAAACCGCCCTCACCGTATCTCTGAGCACCGACATCCGAATCGATTCATCGCTGATGGACAGCCGCCCAGAAATTGCGATCACATTGACTTACCGGTCGTCGGCAGTCCTGGGCGGTTGCTCCTGCGACGCTAGATGTTCCACGTCCAGGATCCGCCCATGAACTTCGGTCTATCGTCGTTTACAGGTGGCGGCTCGAAAACAGACCCGGCTGGACGCACGAAGTTGGCGGACGATCGGAACAGCTTCTCATCGACTCCTGGGGGAAGAGGTTCCCACTCGAAGTCGACTTCGTCCCCAGCGGAGAGAGTCCCGGACGGCGTGTAGATGCTAAGGACCTGAACGAGGCATCCCCCGAGTGTGTCGGCAGAGTCGATGACTCCCCAGCCTTCTTTCGTGGAGTATTGGCGCACTCGTCCCCTGCTGGTCATAACCCAAAGACCTTTCGTCATGAATAAACTCGGGTGCAGTCGAAGCTACACCCGAGTCTCCCGCAGCGAGAAGCACTTTCGCCTCGGTCGGCGCACTCACCCAACCTGGACAGCCGGTTGGACCTCGCATCACGGCTCGCTCCGGGCACGTCCTCAGAAGCCGATCCCCTATTCCAGTGCACCGGTTTGCGCTACACTTGTACCTATACGCGCTACATGAGGCCTTCCCGGAAGGCTGAAAGGGGTTTAACGGATGCCCACTCTCGCGGCGACTGTCGACGCAACGCTCCAGGACAAGGGGATAACCAAAACAGAGTTCTGCAGATCACTGGGTATCAGTCGGACAACGCTGGCCAGATGGGAGACCAGCTTTCCCAGCCCCGACACTTTGCGTTCCATCTCCACCGCACTCGACTTGCCTTACACGCAGTTGGTCACCGCCGCGCTGTGCAGCGCCGGATATTTCCCGACCGGCGATGCCCTTCCTGGACTAGACGTCTATCTCGTGGTCAACACCTGCGAACCCGACGACGACGATTCGTACGAGCAAGTCGGGCTGCCCGGCAGCGGGCCGGTCGCGGCCTACACCAATCTCGCGGACGCCGAGCGCTACGTCGCCAGTGCGAACCGCATAGCCGCGTCCAGCCCATCGTTCGACACACGGATCCTTGCACTCGATGCATCCCCCGCTCCGCAGATCATCGACATATTCACAACCAACTGGCGAACCGACGGCGACATCATCCACACGTCTACGTCGCGATCCGCACACGTGCCCGAACGCTTCAGTCGAACTCGCACCACACCCGTGCGTGCACGAACGAACCCTGACACAGGCCTCGTCGAAGGACTGGAGGTCGCCTCACTCGATTCCGATGTAGGCGAAAACCTTCTGCGCGAGTACCTCGCAGTCTTGGACGAGCATGGCCTGAAGAATCCGGCCTCGGCTGTCTCACCGACGCCTGAACGCTCACCAACCCCGTCGTCGAACATGCAGATTGTTCCCACCGCCTTCAGCCGAAGCCGTCACACGGAGGAGATGCCGCCGACTGCGTCTTCGGCGGACGACGCTCAAGCGTCCTTCGCATGGCTGCGCGGGAAATACCACTACGGCACAATGCTATTGGCGTATTCTCCGAGCGAGCTGGTGGAGCAGGTACGCGCTTCGGCCGATGCCACTCGCCCATCCTGAATAGTCGTAGCTCCCGGCAGCTTGCCGCTACGGTGTTGTTTCACCGAGGGCATCGGTCTGAGCCTGGGGCCCAGATCTTCCAGAGCCGGACATGCGGGGGAGAGTGACAGCTTGAGCGAGGTTACCGACGGCTCGCAGCTCAGAGACGACCAGATCGGCTCGGAGATTCGCGATTTCGGCGATCTTCAGGTGGATATGCGGTTGGTTCAGATTCACGACTTCTACACCGCCCGCCCCATTGTCCGGGTCGTCAACGCGCCAGCGGCGAACCCCCGGACGGGGCGATGCCTCGGCCCCCTGGTCCTCGAACGGGTCGACAACGGCTTCGTGATCAAGTTCTCCCGCGATATCGCTATGCCTCGATTCTGGCATCGCATCGTCGACGACTAGGGCGTGTCTCCTAAAGGGTGATGTGGCGCGACCACAGGAAAATCGCATGTAGGAGCGCGCCCGCCCGGTACGTCAGCGCCAATTTGTCGTACCGGGTGGCAAGCCCCCGCCACTGTTTGACGGCATTGAAGGAACGCTCGACTACATTGCGGCCTTTGTATTTCTGCGCATCGAACTTCGGAGGCCGACCACCACCGCTGCCCCGATTACGCCGATGGCCCTGCTGATCGCGAGGTTCGGAGATCACTGCCTCAATCCGCCGCGACCGCAGCAACGCTCGGATTGCACGCGAGGAATACGCCTTGTCACCGAGCACCGCATCCGGGCGAGTACGCGCCGGTACCGACCCCGCCCGCTCGATCCGCAGATGCGAGAGCAAGATCGGAAACATCGGACTGTCACCCGCCTGCCCGGCACCGATGAGAACGACCAACGGCAGACCGTTCCCATCGGTGAGGTGATGAATCTTCGTGCTCAACCCACCACGAGAGCGACCGATACCGTGATCATCGGGCTCGGCAAGCAGATTCATGTAATTCGACAGATCCCCCTGTGGAACGAGCGAGATTCGTGCCGTGCTGATGTGCTCGGTTGATTGTCGAATCCACCGACACCTGCCAATCCACCCCGCCGCGGGCATCGGCGGCGCTCAACAACGCCGCGAGCACTCGATCCCACGTTCCGTCACCGGCATAGCGGCGGTGTCGTTTCCACACCGTCTGCCACGGACCGAAGTCTGCGGGCAGATCACGCCATGCCACCCCCGCCCGATATCGGTAAGCAATCCCCTCGACCACCAGCCGATTGTTCCGGAACGCCCGACCTCGAAGACCATCGGACGAGGGCAACAACGGTTCGATCAGGCCCCACTGCTCATCGGTGAACATCTGCAATCTCGACACGAGAAACATTCTCGAGCACAACCACACTCACATCTAGGAGACACGCCCTAGTCCGGGCTCGTCGGCTTCACCCACTACCCGAGCCGTTCAGCGGTTTCTGGGCCAGCAGTTTCCCGCCCTCTAACATACGAAACATACGAGGCGTACGATGGTCTGTGAAGGCGTACATCAAGCGTCGGACGGAAGGGGTCATCATCGTGTCGACACGTCGCAGTGCGCGATCCATGCGGGTTCACGGTCGATCGCGATCCCACGACGCGCAGTTCTTCGTCACCGACGACGGCAAGGGCCTGGTCCGTGATCGCAGTTCGGTGGCCATGGTGGGTCGAACCTGGCCTGTACCGTCGGACGCACCTGCTGCGCATCGGATCTTCTACCCACGAACTCCGCGTTACCCGCAGCCATCAGCCGCGGCCCCATCCGAACCCGATCAGATCTGCAGCTACACCACCGACGTTCTGGCGGCATTTGCCGAGACCCTCGTGCGAGACTGCGCCGAGCAATGCTCCACAGACGTAGACAATGACGCCTTCAAGTTCGTCAGAACGATGGTCGACCTGCACATACTGACAGCACGCCTGCCCGCCACATGCCCGGACGAGGCCGCCCGTGATGAGCTGCAAAGTGCGATGATGCTGTGGCTGAGCCACTTTCCCCTCAAACGATCGTTCGACGGGCTGCTCGATTCGTGGTCGTCGCAATGCCCCGGCCGCGAGGGCGAGGATCCGGCGGCGCAGTATCCGAAGGTCGAGTTGGACTCACCGACCGGCTCTACGGAGTATCGACTGCCATTCCGCCTCGACGAGACGTACGGCCCGACGGAGGTAGGCGAGATCCTCTCTCCGACCGGCACTCCGAACCGGACGGCGGCGAAGGTACGCAGGGACAAGAGCGAGCTGCTCGGAGTCGAAGTCGGCCATGGATATCGGTATCCCAAGTTTCAGCTCGACGTGGCCAAGCACTGCGTTCGGCCTGTCGTTGCATACGCGAATGTCCAACTCGACAGCGCTCAAGACCCCTGGGGCGTCCTCACGTGGTGGTACTCGATCGACAGCGCCCTCGGCGATCGGCCTCCGGTCGAACTCGCGGCCGCCGGTGAGTTGACCAGAGAGCACGTCGATCTGACCGTCGGTATCGACGGCCGCGGTATGAGCTGACTCGTGGCCACGAACGACTACAACGGTGTGCCCGCAGACACCGAAACGGCCTGCGCCGGAACGCTCTTGTACCGGATCTTGCCGACCACGGCACCGTATGCAGCCAACTCCATCTACGACCCCGCCACCCCCTTGCCTGTCGGGGATCCGCAACAAGGCAGATTCGATCCTTTCGACCCGAGCTTCGGTGGATATCTGTACGTCGCCCAGTCCGTCGAAGGAGCGGTCGCCGAAGGCGTCCTCCGGAGAAGATCAGTCGGAGTTCCGCCGATCGTCCAGAAGTCGTGGTTGACGGGCCCGAAAAGTCAGGGCGGAAAGAAGCTCGCGACGATGCGGCTCGACGAGGACCTCGAGGTCGCGGCGCTCTACGGTCGGCACACCGCGAAACTCAACCTCTCCGCAACGCTGCTCACCGGAGAGGACTACAACGCCACCAGGGTCGTCGGATCGGCCGTGCTCACCGCCAGCCCCTCAGTGCGGGGGATGAAATACCGATGCGCCAACCACGACGACCTGACCTCGCTGATGTTGATAGGTCGCAGTGGGGCACCGGTGATCACACTGGTCGACGAAGTCGACATCTTCTACGACGACGCGGGCCGAGAACTCGTCCTGCGCGTGTTACACGACGAATTCGGACTCAGTTACCACGGCACCGCTGGCGATCGCGACTACCGTTCGCCACTGTCGTAGGCGGGCATGCCGTCACGGTCCTTACCGTGCGGGCAGCAGGACCTCTCTCCGGGTTGCTGGGTGCATATACGGCGGCCGCAGTCCCATCTGGCCTTCTCCCCCGGTTTCGATGCTCTGGTGTCCTCTCAGGCACTGCGGGTGGGCGGTTCTGCCCAGCGTGCCGTCCGGATGTAAATGGCTGGACGCCCAGGGGTCCTCGTCGGTGGGCTCGACGGTCCAATCCAGGATGTGGCCGTGTCCCGAGGATCGTTTGCGTCCGATGGTTTGCACGTCGGCGAGAAGCTCGGAGATGGCATCGGGATCGCCGACTGCTCGCCACACCAGAGTCGAGGCAATAGTGAGCGGCAGCGGCATCACACGGGCCCGGTATCGCCCCTGTCGTTCGGAGACGAGTGCGGGTAAGGCCTCGGAGAGTTGGTCGAGTGCGTGGTGGTCAGGCCGTGAGCTCCAGTAGTGGACATGGGGTCCGGGCACTTCGCCGTCCGGCCACGCAAAGGTCGCGGCCCAGTGCCAGTCGTCGGGTCCTGCAAGCGTGCATCGCGCCAGGGGTAGCTCCAGCATCGCGGGTGCAGTGGCGAGATCGTATGGCTGGTAGTCGATTCCATGTTCTCGACATTCGGTCTTGTAGTTCTCGCGTATCTCGGATGCCAGTAGGCCGTCGAGGCTGATACCCCAGGGAGTTGCGTGAGCTACCCCGGAGGCGAGTCGCGCGGTCACCTGAAGCGGAACCATTGTCGTGGCGGCCGTCATTTCGCCAGGGCGATCAGCGCGTCGAGTGCGTCGTCGCGACGGGTGGCGGCAATCTCTCGCCACACGGTGCCGACTCGTCCGTTCAGGGCCGGTGTGATCTCGGTGGCGACCTGTCCGTGTCCGATGCCGGTGCGGCCACCGAGCCAGCCGCGGGCGCAGAATTCGCGGAGCACGTCGGCGGCGAAGTCGATGTCGACCTCGGATCCGCGGTTGATCTGGACGAATGTCTCGAACCGGGTTCCTGGTGCCAGTGCTTCGATTTCGTAGCGCATCAGCGGCGTGGCCGGTGTCTTGCCGACTTCCTCCGCTGCGGGTGTGGTGTCTCGTGCGGTGCTGACGTCGTCGAGGTGGCTGTAGGACTCGAGGGTCTCGACATCGAAGCGGCTGGGTAGCGCGGTGCCGTAGTCGTATCGCAGGATCGGTGTTGCCTCGGCGACGAGCGGTACGACGTGGCCGACTCGCAGGCATCCTGCGATCGGGGCCGAGCCGATTGCTCCACCGAAAACGCTCAGATGCGGGATGAGAGCTCGTAGCTGCTGTAGGCGGCGGCCGGTGATGGGTTCGGCGCTGCTTTTGACGATGCTGCCGCCGTTGCGGAGCAAGTGCGCGACGGGGAGGGGTAGGAGGTGGTCGTAGCCGAGCGCGTCGCGGAGCATTTCCTCGCCGAGGCGTCGAAGAACTCCGCGAAACGAGTTTCCGGATACGACGGGCACGAGCGCGATGGATCCGTCGGGCTGGATGACTTTCATTCTGCGGAACATGGCGGTCGTCCCGATCATTTCGCCGCGGTGCGAGATCGGGGCCCGCGCGGTCAGATCGAGATCCCAGTTCGTAGTGGCGTTCATGTCGCGACATCCAGCTCCGGCGTCTCACGCGCGGGATCGTTCTGGTTGTCGTGCTGTGGATCTTCCCGCTTCGGGCGCGTCTCGCGGACAGCATCCGCGACGATCCGAGTCCGCAACGTGAGAGCGATGTTCTGATCGCGCATCACTTGAAGCACGGGCAGCGGGTCGGTAGTGAGCAGCGTTGCCAGTTCGCGCCGTTGGGCCTCGTTGCGCGGGGTCGATCCGAGCCGGGTCGCTACCGTCGTCCACCACTGATGCAGGCTCGAGCTCGCGTAAGTTGCCGCGCGTATGCGGGTGGGCAGCAAATTGTCCCAGTAGTCCCCTACGTAGTCGGCGATCCAGTTTCTGTCGGACCAGTCGATCCCGTAGTGCAGCAACAGGATCAGGCGTTCGGCGACTTGAGACGGCGGGTCCGACAGTGCCGGTAGATAGCTTGCCGTCGACAACCACGATACGGTTGGAGGTTGACGTATTCCATTGCGCTGCACGGTATTTGATACTACCCGTTCAGGCGTGATTGCGATAGAGCACCATGCGGTCGTCTGTCGGGATGTGACGTGCCTCAGCGGCACGCTCGGAGACCGACTTCCATCCACGGGCGTGCAGATCGCCATGGCGCGATGGCAGCCCAGTCGTCGAACACGCCCTGCCACAGCGGCCGCGGAACGGCCCGCAATGCGGCGAAGGCCGGTGCCGCTGCCGCCACTGCAGCCTCACTGAACCCAGCCGACCGCAGTCGATCCAATGCGTCGAGCCGAATGGCGTCTTCCTGTGTCCAGCGAAGGGCAGTGTCGTCGGTCGTGACCACACCCCAATGTGCCTGCGGCAGGATATGTTTGCGGCCCGGAACCAAAGGCACGAGTAGTGCGGTGTCGGATTCGATCGGCGACGAGAGAATCGTACGGAGCACCTCAGGCGACGCGACGCGCATGGCCTGCGGGTCGCGGGTGACGATCCACGCCTCATGGCGGAGCGGACGGTGCCGGTACATCCACACACATACCGCACAGAGCCGAGATGCACCCGGATCGCGCCAGCCTTCGTAGCCGGTGAATCGGCGTGAGACCACCTGGCCGACCGGCGTCATGACGGCCGTCTGTTTCCTGCACCGGGCGCACCCCGCATTCGACGTACCGGCTGTTGCTCCGGGGTCGCCGACCGCGGCCGCGTATGCGACGTCGGCGACATCAGAGGCGTTCACGTCGAGCACCGTAACCTGAGCGGGTGACATCGGCTCCTGACCCAGGCCTCGATCTGGCCCGACTACGTTCTCTGCGTCGGCCGTCGTCGCGCACCGACTCGGGAGCCCTCGACCGGATCCGCGGCACAGTGCGGGCACATCTGGACCGACACGATGGGTACGTCGCCTTCTCCGGAGGGAAGGACTCGCTCGTGGTCGTCGACATCGTCCGCCACGTCGAGCCGGATGTCCCTGTCGTGTTCTTCGACAGCGGCCTCGAATTCCCCGAAACCTATTCTTATGTGCTGGAACTCGCGCAGACGTGGAAGCTGGACCTGTACCGCGTGCCGTCCGAACCGTCACTTCTCGAGGTTCTGGTTCGATCCGGTCAGTGGGACCACGGCGCTCCAGGAACGCCTGACCGCATCGATCTGCACGAGGTCCTGATCGGTGAACCGTCGCGGCGCGCGCACGAGCAGCTCGGTCCCGGTGAGCTGTGGGGTGTCCGCGCCGACGAATCCGCCGCGCGCAGGGCGCTCTACGCCAGATCCGGTCGTCGCGATGGCGTGGTGGCCAGAGCGGACGGCACCGTGGCCTACGGTCCGATCTGGAACTGGCCGGACACCGACGTCTGGGCCTACATCGGGCGAGAGGGGCTGCCCGTCAACCCTGTCTACGCGAAGCTCGCTGCACTCGGCGTGCCGGAATCGTCTCGACGGGTCTCGCACATGATCGACGGCAGTCATCTCGAACGCGGCCGTCTGACGTGGCTACGGCGCGGATGGCCGACGTTGTTCGAGCAGCTCGCCGACGCCCTTCCCCGGATCCGGGAATTCGTCTGATCGCAGGGCCCCGCCACCTTCGACGCTGAACTCCGACGATCCCATTCGCCGGTTCCAGGAGTGGACGGATGGGATTCGATCTTCATCCGATTGGTGGACAGCGACTTTCGGCTGCGATCGTTACGTTGGGGCGGTCATGTTTCGACTCCTCGCTCCGAACGGAGATCCAGTGAAGATGATCGGTCACACACGTCGACTCGTGGCGACAGCGGCCCTCGCCGTCGGGCTCGCGTCTGCGAGCATCGCCGTAGCGGCACCAGCGCAGGCCTACCCTGGTCAGTGCGGGTACGGCGTCAGTTCACTGGGAACGGTCTCTGCCTGGTGTTCGCAGGGAACAGGCGAGGTCAAGGCCGTCGCAGGGTGCCAGAACGTCTTCGGGTTCTGGTCCAATCCCTCCGGTCCCTGGGTCAACATCAAAAAGGGGTCCTCGCACACCAGCTGCCCGTTCGGCTACACGTACAAGTGGGGCGGCTTCAACCTGCGCTGACGGTCGGATCATCCAGAACGACAGGCACATTCGAGACGACGGGCGGCCTTGCAGTGCATCTACCGGGCCTCGTCCTCGTCGGGGTTCAGGTTCGGCGGCTGATACTCGCCGTACAGCTGCCGGTTCGGGTCGGACGAGTTGTGTTGCTCCTGCGCCCTGTCGATGACCGCGGCGTCCCGGATCCGCTTGGTTGCCGCCACCTCCCGTAGCGCCCAGAGCGCACCGCCGACTGCCAATGCCAACCCTGTGAAGCCCGCACCGAGTTCACCGTCTGCGAAGTTCCCGATCGAGCCGATCACGCCGAAGACGACCAGGGCTATCGCAGTTCCGAGTCGACGCTTGCTCCTGGTGTCGCGGTCGGGGTGGGTGTAGAACGTGTGGATCCGTCGGTACGTTCGGCTCAGGAATCCCGGCTTGCTTGCACCGGGGTGGCCGGTACCGGGAGCAGGGTTGGTTGGGGCAGAGGCGCTGGGCGCTGGGGCCGCGTACGCGCTCGGGGCCTGGACCGATTCGAGGAATTGCGCATGCAGGCTCAGTTGGTGTCCACATGCGCGGCACTTCTTCTTGGTGGCCATGGCGAGCTCGGATGCACCGAGTGTCACGACACTCGCGGACGCGCGGCCCAGCTTTCGGCCGGTGTGCGCGAGATCGGAGTTGGTGCAGTTCTTGCAGTCTCGACAGCCGGTGTACACCCTCTGTGGCATTGGTTCCTCGTCATCTCGTGTTCCGTCGGTCGCGGACAGTCCACGAGCAACTGACTGCTCATCGGTCGAGGGGCCGCTTGCGTTAGCTCGAGCGTTGTCCGCGTCGGTCTCGATGAGCTAGATTCGTCCTACTGCAGATGCACAGGTTGAGGCGGAGCCATTCCCTTCTTTTTCGGGGGCGGGTTCCGCCTTTCTGCTGTTCGCGATGTCTTGTGTGTTTCGGCCGGTGCCGTCGGCCGCGGGGGCTGCACTGGTTCGGGTGCGTCGACCGACTGTCGTCTAGGCGCGTTGTCGACGACGCCCGGCTTCTTCTTCGCGCGGGATCGGCGGCGGCTCGGCGGTGGCGTCGACGCGCCGTCCACGACTGTCGCATCAGGTTGCTGGGGCCGAAATGATGCCAGGCCGAGTTTGATCGCAGGGTTGACGATCAGCTCCGGTCGCCCTTTGCGGTCTGTGTAGGGCTTCATGTCGTCCTCAGCCTTCCGTGACATCGCGTAGTTGGACGATGGTGCGGCGTCCGAGGGTGCCGTCCGGGCGTCGGTATCGGCCTTGGTGGGTGGAAGCGACTTCCCATTGCATGCCGCGGGGCAGCAGATGTGAAGTGTCGTCGAGCGAGTCCGAGCGCCCGAGGTACATCCCGCGTGTGGTTTCCATCTCGAAGACCACTTCGGTGTCTCCGAGTATCGGGTCGAGTTCGTGGATGGCGTGCGTGGCCATGGTGAATCGATCGAAGTCGAGCCGGGATCCGGTCTGCAACGTCGACGGCAGGTTCTTGGCGTCGACGGGAAGCTCGTGGGGCACGGTCACTGCGCAGTACACGACGTGGCCGCGGTCGTTGTTCTGCTCGGCTGTCTGGATCGCTCGGTCGATGCGCTGGACGTGGGCGCGGGTCTTCTCGTCGAGGTGTTGGGCGTCGCCTCGGACGTCGGTGAGGGCTGCGCCGACGGCGCTCCAGTTCTCGGGTTCGGTGATCAGTTGTGCGGTGGCTTTGTATCCGGAGGCGGGCAATTGATCCTGGGCGGTGCGTTTGTTGACGGACCGGGCTTTGCGCTGTCGAGAGCTCGGGGGCAGGCGTATCGAATCCGGGATCGGTAGCGGGCGAGCTTTTCGCGCGTCGACGTCGGGGACGCGGGCGCGCGGGAATGCTCGTTCGAGGTCTTTGCGGGCGCGGGTGAACCGCTGCTCTTCGACCATGCGGTCGAGCTCTCGGGCCGATCGTCTGTCCTGGCCTCGGTCGTTGTAGACCTCGGTTGGGCGGTAACCGGCTTTCTTGCCTGCTGGACTGGTGCCGTGGCCGACTTCGGGGTCGAGGCGCACGTCGCGCACGTCAGGGCTGTGGCTGTACGCCATGTGCAGCTCCCTCGCGGCGGGTGAGGTGTGGAGCGGCGCGACAGAAGGAGGAAACGTCCCAGTTGCCATCCTGCCTGCCGCGCCGCGGGCCGATTCGAGATCGGCTAGGCGCGGTACGTGAGTCATCCGGGAACCACCCCGTCGTCACGTTCCTGCGCCAATTGCGTCCGGCGGTGAAGCCGAACAGTGTCGAGCATATCGAGGTTCGGTAGTTCGTTACCACCACGGGGACGCTCATGGGCGTTGTTCCCTCGGGCGGCGGTGCGTCGAAAGGTCGACTCCTGTGCGAAACGTTTCGCAGCCGATGGCGTGCGAATTCACTCGCGGTACGGTGCCGATGCTGCGCCCGATGATGGTGGGATTCCGTTCGATACCCAACACGGTCTCGATATTATCATGCTCTGGCCAATGCTGAATGCAACGATTGCCGTTGCGCATCAGAGCTATTCGTTCAGTGCAACCCATGATTCCGGCTCGAACTCCGACAGCGGCTCTGCCTTCACGAGTTCCCCCCAGGTGATCATCTGTCGACAGTATTTCGCGACATCGCTTGCGGTCATCCCCCGGAGGTTTCCTGCAATTCCCGATACGCTGTACGCGGGGTATCCCTGCCCCGTCGATGGGTCGACGCACGTGTCTCGAAGTCGCCGGAGCTCTGCGGCGATCGCTTCGTGCCACCAGAAACGCTCGGCCGCGCGAAAGACGTCGGGTACTCGGTAGGGATCTCCCGGCGGGAACGAAATCGCTTCCAATGTCATGTCCGACGGCGCTCTACTCATCCCCTACGCTCCGTTCACCCGTGGCCAGGCTCAGCCTGATCGATATCGCCGCGACTGCCCACACCGTCGCGATCAGGGACCAGTACAGCGCGGCGTTCGCCGTACCGACAAAGAACGTCAATAGGCCGCACAGCACCAGCGCGAAACCGATGCTGACAGCTATGTTCACGATCGCTGTCCGGTGCGCAGCTCGCATGTCGCTCGCTCCTTCGTTCGGCATGGGTGTAGCTCCTCGTTCCTGGACGCGCCTGACCGTAGTGGAACCTACCGACAGGGTCACGGCCCTGCCTTCGGCGTGGGGTGTTGCCAGCATCGGTCTCCTTCGTGGGCGACTACGCGGTTGCAGTGCCACATCCATCCCAAGTCGGAGTTGGAGTGCTTGCGCGCCGCGCTCAGTCCGCCGTAGCGACATTGCGCGCCGCAGATCCACCGACTGTCGGGCACCGGGATGCTGTCAGGCCCAGGGCAAATCGTCGGACCCGTCGGCAGCCATACCGTGTTTGGCTCTCAATGTTGCGACGTCACGGTTGATCCCGTCGATCGACAGTCGGTCACCTTCGTCGTCGGGGTCGAGGGTGCGCAGGTTCGCCTTGAGCCGTCGGATTTGGTGCATGTCCTCGAGCTTCGGTGCCGGTGTGTTCTTCTCGATGTCCTTGCGGAGCCGGGCAATGTTCTTGAATTCGGTCACGACTGTCCTCTCGGGTGGTGTGTCAGTGGTGGGGGGTCAGGTTGTCGGTCAGGGTTGTTCGGCGTGGCCCGAGTCCGGCGAGGGCGGCCTGTGCCATGGCGACGAGGCGGGGGCCGCCTTCGCTGGCGCTGAGGCCTCGTGTCGAGCCTGGGGTTGCCGTGCTCCCCAGGATCATTGCCATCAGGGCGTCGGCCATCTCTGGAGTTGTGAGGGCGGTGAGGGTTTCGAGGAGGTGACGGTATCCGCCCGCGGATCGTGCGAGGTCGGTGAAATCCGGGTCCGACCACAGCACCGACTCGGCGTGCAGTACGACGTCTGCGCGCAGTTGTTCGCTGTACTCCGTCAACAGGGACAGCACCTCCTGGCGCGGCGGTGCCTCTGGCATCGACTGGTAGCGGGCGAGGAATTCGTAGCGGCCGGATGCTGTGTCGAGCAGTGCGGTCACTGTCGCTTCTTTCGAGGGGAAGTGAAAGTACAGTGCCCCCTTGGTCAGTCCAGCTGCTTCCACGATGTCGGTCACGCTCGTACGCGGATAGCCGCGTTCTGCAATCAGTTCCGCGAGGGCGGTGATGGTCGCGTCTCGCGTCCGGACCGCTCGCATTTGGGTGGGCATGTTGTCCTTCTTGTCGTCGGGGTCCAGCGGAGATGTCGAGGGGATCCGGCCGTCGAGCTGGGTGGGTACCGCATCCGTGCGGTGCTGTTCAGAGCAGGTCGTCGTCCGATGAGCCCTGGGGCACTCCCCCGTAGTTGACGAGCTCGAACACCTGACGTTCGGCGTCCAGCGATGGCAGTCGACCCTCGGAGGTGGCCAGTGGCGTGTTGGCCAGTCGGCGTTGCACGGGCTGGTCGAGGTCGCTGTAGTGAACATCGCCGGTCAGGGAGAACCAGTCGCCCGGCAGGGTGAGGCGGTCGTGTACGAACGCGAGGACGGCTGTGATGCGCTGCTTGCCGTCGATCACGCCGTAGCTGTACTGCGTGGGGCCATCGAAGTCTGTTTCGATTCTGCTGTTGAGGACGATCGAGGGGATGGGCACCCCTCCGAGGATCGAAAACCACAGGTTCTGCTGGCGGGTCCGCCCCCAGACATCTCCTCGCTGGTATTCCGGAGCCATGTCGAGCTCTTCCGCGTAGTGCACGAAGAAGTCGATCGGTCGATTGGCCTGTGTGAGTCCAAGTTTCGGAATGGCGATTCGAGCGGGCGTGTTCATGGTGTCCCCCATCAGGTGATGTTTCCCCACGCTATTATCGTAGCGTACTTGGTCGGCGTGCGCGCGGAAGCAACCTGACGGCGCTGTTCACTGCCGAATCCTGTCGGCGTACGCGATCAAATCGTCGCGAACCTCGTGCTTCATGACGACACCGTGAGCGGAGTCTGCGAGCGCAGTGTGCAGCCGTTCGCCATACGTCCGGAGATTGATCCCGAAGCAGACGAGCACTTCCGAGGCGTCCGCTCCTCCGTAGGGATGCCAGCGGACCGCGAAGCCGACGAGGTCCGCTGGGGCGAAGTCTCTGTCGGTGTTTCTCACGCGCTGCCGTGTTCTCATGTCTTGCTCCTCGGGGTGTCGTCGCGGCCGTGCAGAATTTCGGTTCTACGGGGCCGTGCTGAGTGCAGTGTTCGTGAGCGGGTGGGCTCGACCGCGGCGGCCGGAATCGGGCACTGCGTCGCTGTCCAGTAGTCGACGTCGACGGCGATCAGGTCGTCGAGCCCGCACAGCAGCGATGCATACACGGTGCCGGTGGGGGCGAATTCTCGAACAGACACCGCGACAACCGATGCCGTAGGTCTCGTGACCGATGTAACGATCGCGACGGCTCGCTCCGGTTCGGAGTGCAGGCCGATGCCCGTGTCGTGAATACGGAACCCTTCGTGCACGTCGAGTACTGGGATCAGTATCGCTCGCGGATCCATCTGTGTACCCACCGTCTCTCGAATGACTTCCGGTCGTGGTCGAATCAGCTATTTGCAGTCGACGACTGCGCTGGCTCTCTGCGATATTATCGCATAGTCTTTGAATTGGCCATATTGCTGCTGCCTCCGCATCGGCATTCACCGTGTTGTTGGAATCTCCGCGTAGTGTTCCTCGGCGGTCGACACTTCCGAGAAAGGACGAACTGTGACTCACGAATACGACTTCGGCGGCTGCAACCTGGGTGATGGCGGCGTACCCGCCGCCGAGGGTGGTGCCCTGCTCGGCTGGCGCAGCCCGGCTCTGGCCCCGATCAGCTTGCGTTTGATCACGCCCCGCTTGCTGATCGAAGGGCTGCGTTACCTGGGGCTCGCATGGGAACCGGAACCGTTCGAGGAGGTGGGTTCCGACGATCAGCGGCCAGGAATGTACACATGGGTGGACGGCATCGATCTCTCGCGTGACGCTGTGGACAGGGCCGTGCTCTACACCGGAATCGGCATGAATGCGCGCTATCGAGTCGTCAAGGAGAGCTCCTGGAAGACCGGCGACCACGCGCACGGCCGCATGTTGGCACGCCGCAACGCGTGCGCTCTGCTCGGCTCGGTGACCGGCAGTGGGACTCCGGATCTGAGCTTTCTGCACGAACTGTCCGAACGTCACCTGCTCAAGGAGGAGGGCATCGCGATCGTCCACGACTGGGTCGAGCGAGTTTCCCCGCTCAGACAAGCGGAGGAGTTTTCCATTCGCCTGAGCATTCACCTGGGGGACACCGTCAGCCCCGTCAACTCGCAGTTCGCTGGAGCGTGGAACACTCAGCGGCCCGCTGATTGGGCTGCCTTCGCCGTCGCGGCATGGATGGCCCTGGAAGCGTGACCGTCTCACTTGTGTCGGCCGTGGCGTCCTGACCGCCAGCCCCATCCTCACGGAAGTCCGCACATGAGCCTTGTTGCTGTTGCAGCGTCCGACGTCACGCCAGGCGACACGCTCTTCAACTACGGTCTCCGGACAGTCGTTGCAGTCGAAGCCGTTCCCCACCCGCTGGGCGATCGGCTCTGCAGAACGCGAGTGTTCTTTCGACCGAACCCGCAGTCGCTTCCGTGCTATTTCGAGTTCGACCCATTCACCACGGTGTGGATCAGTCGCTGATCGCGCGATACTGGGGGCGAGGCCATCGCCAGGGGGGACACTCGGCGCAGTTCGATTGCCGACCTCGGCTCGGTCACGCTGCACGCACTGCCGTGTCATGAGGTCCGCCGACCACAGTCGATACGAGAGGGTGCCGACACGGGGCGGCGATTGCACTGGGGACCGGTCCGATCGGTGCGGGCATGCAGCCTGGTCAGCGGGTGGGTCACACGTGGGCATACCGGCCTCTCATCTGCTATTACCGCAGCGCTTCGGGCGATCGAGCTATCTCTTTCCGCCGTTCGAGCAGCGCCGATCGAACGGGTACTTCGATGAAGTGCGTGACATCGGAGGTCCATGAAGGGCGAGCGCACCCGCCACCCAGCAGGGGTGAGCGGGTGCACTGCCGTCCCCGAGCCGTCCCCGTGCCGTGCATGGCCGAGGGACGGATCTCAGTGTGGTCCGCCGACGAGTCGACGGGTCAACACGCGCACTGGACATGGCTCGCTGGGTGGGGCCGAGCTGGTGCGGCGGTCGACGGATCCGGCGGCGATTCGGGGCGCTCCACGTTCGTCCCGAAGTGCTGCCGGTCCGCTTCCGCCCTCACCTGCCTCAGCCGAGAGCTGAGCGCGCGCGGTTCGGTGTCCTTCCGTCTCAGACTCCTACGTTGCGGCACTCCGTCGACTGCTGGTCGCCAATGCCGTTCCCCCGGCGTGTGACACCTAGTACGAATGTGTAACACGTTCGCCCTCACTGTCGATCGAAGATGTGAGGGCTGATCCGATGGTTGGCTACCAAGCCGCCAGTAGGAAAGCCCGCAGGAGTCGTTCAGTGCTTTTGCTGTACGCGACGTCTGCCGGTTCAGGCGAGGAAGGGCCGTCAAACCAATACCCTCTCCTGGACCGCGCGGATTGTCAGATCACTCCAACGACACCCCCTGGCTCGAAGACATAGGTCTCGGCCTGCACACTGCGCGCAGATACGCCCAGCATGGGCCGAAGAATGGGTTCAATCGAGATGACGTGGCAAAGCTGTTCATGGTCGATACGCTCCCCTCGGCAATCGGATCAGCAAGTGTGACGTATGCCGAGCGATCGGTGCCGTCGAGCTTCCGACCGGGCATCGGTCACCTGGACTATCTCCAACTCGCCTGCGTCGGAAAGTTTCCCGACGAAGGGTCGTAGCCGTGGTCCAGCATCCAGCCCCAGTACCCCAGGGCATTGGTGACCGGATCGACCCCATCCGACCCAACTCTTCGCTGAGGTCGATCGGCAGCTGAATTCACACCGGTGCCGACTGTGTCGCCGGTGTCGACTGAAATCGGCCACTCGTGCCGAGTGGGACCCTCGACCTCGAAGCCGAACCCAGGCGGCAAGGCTCTGCCGGATCGATAGTCGGATCCGCGTACTGCGCCCGTGCATTGGCGCGTCGGACGTGCATCCCTCATGCTCCCGCGCCTCCCGAGTCATTGTGTTGATTCGAGTCGGGGTTCGCTGGTAAACGCCGAGGTCGCGATGCCACGAAGATCGCTACTGTCTTTTCGCGCTTGATGTCCACCGTCTCGAAATGAAGGGCGAGGAGCTCCCGAAGACACTCCTCGGTGTCTTCTGTGTTTCCGAACGCGCCCTTACGGTTGCACACATCCATGACTACTCGTCCGAGTGCATTATGCCGCTCCGAAACCCCCAGAACCGTGGAGCCGAAAAGAATTCCGTCGTCGACCAGTAATGCTGCCAGGTTCTGAATCGCAATTCTCTTGGACGCCATCGGGCCCGGCAGACAATGCAACACGTAATTTGCGGCTACGGAGCTGAAGCGTACGGATGGGAGCGTGTCGCTGCGCAGAATGTCGCCGTTGTATTCGACGACCGGTACGCCTGGCAACCGACTCTTGACAAAGGACAGAGCGGATTTGTTGGGGTCGATCAACGCCACAGTTTGCCACTGTCTCGTCGCCAGCCTCCGCAGGAAATAGCCCGAGCCGACTCCTACTTCAGCGTGCCGCGGGGTGACGTTTTGGCGATAAAGAGCATTGATGGTCTCTTTTCGGCAGCCCCAGGCAAACGGCGATGTGAAGTTCAGCACAAAAGTGTCGTAGAGGCGGAGTGCCAACCCGCTGTAGGGCGAAGCGCTCGACGGCATCGATATTTCCGCAGATGAGCTCAGCACGTTGTCCGACATTGACACTCCTGACGATGCTTGGGCAAGGTTCATTACCAAAGAAGCATCGCCAGGTGGGAAACAACCTGAGCGAATACCCAGATGCAAGATCTGGGCGCATACCTACGCTAAACAAAACGCCGAGCTGAGTCAAACGGCATGAGAATCAGTAATACGCACAACAGCAGCAGAAGGGACGACACCCCGAATGCGGGCTACGTCGACGGCCACCTCGTGCCAGGTGCCGTCGACACCCCAGATCCGCAGTACGCCCTCCAGTCGGCCTGCATCCCCAGCTCGGTCGAGGGTGTTGGTCCAACGTCGAATCAGACCCCGCTCCTCGGGGTGAACCCTGAACCGCTTCGTCTCGGGGTCCACCCAGAACTGATCGGGAAATTTGTGGTTGAACCATCGCACGATCTGAATAGGAGCAGGCCAGACCTCATCCCACAGCACAGTGGCGACCCACCCCTCGACGTTCTTCATGAGGACACTGAACGCGGCGTACTCGGCAATCTGTTCCGGGCGGTCGAACTGTGTGACGTCCCACGTGACCCCCAGCCACATCAGGTGACCATCGCGCCTCACTATCTGGGTTGCGGCCTGCACGGCCACCAAATTGTCGACGTTGTCCTTGACCGGCTTCCGAATCGCCAACCGTAGGCGGTGCCGACTTCCCTCTCGCTGCTCTTCCAGAAACTTCGCGGTCTCCGATTGCTGCACGACAACGGCATTGTCGACAGTCTCGTGGACTGGATACTCGGCCCCCACAGCCCATTCCGGTCGCCCGTAGATACCAGGAATACCGGGTCCGTAGATAGCGACGAAGGCATCGCCGGTCAACCGCCATTCCCAGGCCCCTGTCGGAACATGACCGAGAACCAACTCATCTGCTGATCCAACCCAGACCCACGCCGCATGAACATGCCCGGTGCCCGAGACGATCGGCTCGATGATCGACTTCATGTCGCGGCCCCGATAATTCAGATCCGCTTCTACTCGTTTTTTATCGGCTACGGATTGTAGAACCGGTTTGACTATCAGGTTGCGGCGGATATCTCGGTGAAAACGCATCCGGTCAACTTTTTGATATCCGTCATTCGGTGGCGTCACGGACGGATCGTCGCCCTTTGCGATGACCACAAGATCCGTGGGGTCGAATGTCGCAATCAAGAACCACTCGCCCACGGCATCCGCTGCGTCGTCAGGTTCCGAGGCAGTCACCCGCGTCACTATCGTTCACCGCCGCGAGAACCGAACGCCCTGTTGTTGATGGCAACCAACATTGCATGGTCCGAATCGAACGGTCCTCCGAGATCCCGACGGGTCTTCTCATGGCGGGCAGTCGGAGACGGAACGATTTCGTGATGAGGAGCGGTACGGACGAACTCTTTCATCTTCTGAATGACCATCTCCGGTACCGTGAACAGATCGAAGACAAGCTTCAGTCCAGCGGGCGGGTGGTTTGTCCATATCCGGCATTGAGCGTTCAACGTCCACGTGGCGTCGCCGAGGACTTCTGCCAGGTTGCGGTTGACGAATGAGTCGCATTCTTCAACGGAGTCGACTCCACTCTGAATTACTGTGGTGTCGGGTGAGTCGATCGACAGTGGGATATCGATCCGTATGACATAACTGGTAGGGACAGACATGAGGGATTCGATTGCCGCCTGCGAGTAAACATCCGTCATTGGTCGTGCCCTCCAGCTGGTCACACTAGGTTTGCTGGCGGATCGACGCTCACCGACAGCAGGTATTCGACCACCTTATTCGACCACCCAGATGCGATCGCGCAGAGGTGCATTTCGCCTTCAAATCGGGTGCGCTCGCCACGCGTTTTTCGCCTATTTCAGAGTCGACCGAGGGCCGATTTGGCGGCCTGAAATAGGTTCACTGTAGCCATCTGTTCTTCCTCACCTGCGGCGTGCTCGCTGCTGCCGGTGCAACCGTTCTCGGGTCTGGATCCGTTCGATGTTGCGAGCGCTGGCTCATCCCTCTGCTGACACTGCAGTCCGCTGTGCGGTCGAGGTTGACGCGATGGGCCGACACCTAGGTCAACGCCGCCTCAGGACCCCTCCGATGCGCTGAAGCCAGCGGTCCGCACGCAAGGCACCCCTGTCGAACCCGTCGACGTGGTGGCGAATTGGTGATCCCTTCCTCGCCGTTGTGCTGCGCGGGTCGACCAGTGACTCAAAAATGGGTCTGACTATCTGCCCACCAGCGAACGGTGAGTGCACCCGCTCGCCACAGGGTGAGCGGGTGCACCGTTACGACCGAGACCGCCCCCGAGCCGTGCATGGCCGACGGGACGGTTCTCAGTGCGGCCCGCCGACGAGTCGACGGGTCGACTCGCGCATCACAAATGGCACGCAGTGCGGGCATCGGTGCGGTTGACCGACGGATCGACACGCCATTCGGGGCGCTCCACGTTCGTCCCGAAGTGCTGTCGACCTGTCGATGACCCGCACCTCTACCCACGCCGTGAGCTGGTGGCGCAGCGTTCGGTGTCCTTCCGGTTCAGTGCCTGCGATGTACCGTTCTGCGGCCGGTCCTTCGCCAATGCCGTTCCCCAGCGTGTGGCACATGAGCCGAGTGCGAAACATGCTCGCCCTCAGCGTTGTTCGGCGGCGTGAGGGCTGCTCCGGCGGTTGGCTTCCGAGCGGCCGACCACGAGCTCTCGCAGGAGACGTTGGGTGCTTGTGCTTGTACGCGACGTCTGCCGGTTCAGGCGAGGGAGGGCCGTCAAACCAATGCCCTCGCCTGGGTCGCGCATGCTGTCAGATCACTCCAACGACACCCCCAGGCTCGAAGACATAGGTGTCGGCCCGCACACTGTGCACAGACGCACAGGTCGGGCCGAAGACTGCGTCCAGCTAGATGACGTGGCAAGGTCGTGCATGGTCGATACGCTCCCCTCAGCGCTCATACCCAGAAGCTGGGGCAGATGCTGGGGGTTGGGTCGATACAGACCGAACACCAGACCAGCACAGGCCACCTGAAAAGTTGCGTCAGCTCACACGTGTCGGAAATTCCCCCGTTATCGGGTCATATCCATGATCGAGCATCCAACTCCAATAGCCGAGGGCGTTGGTCAGGGGGTCCAGTCCGTTCGATCCGACACGAACCAGCGGCGAGTTACGAGCGTGACCGCCGTCGTCGCGGGTGACGAACTCCTTGGCGACGCCATCCCCGTCGCCATCGCCTGCCTCTGGATCTACCTGCACGGCCATGTCCCGTTGCCGCGGTCCGTCGACCTCGACGAGAAACCCCATGGGAAGGCTCCGCCCGGATCGGTAGACCGACCCGCGCACCGCTGCCGCGCATTGCCGTGTTGGACGTACATCTCTCATACCCCTAGACCTCCCGACAGAGCTTCAATCGAATCGTGTGCATGCGCGACTTACGCTCCGCCCCACCCGCGTTCACTGTTCGCACGCGTCAGAACGGACACAATCACCACATAGAGAGACCGTTGTCCATCAACGCCTGCGCTGTCGCCTTGCTGACCTGAATCAACCCCTGCGACACGCCGTCCCGCCCAACCGCGGTGATAGTGACATCTACTGGAATCCAGCCGGTGTGAGCGAATCTGACATGCAGGATCAGCTCGGCTACGCGGACTCCGTTGGAGCGGAACGACAGTCGAGTCTCCTCGTACTTTCGCTGGTCACCCGGATGGATCTGGGGGACTTCGGTTGTCCAGGCCTCGAGGTCTTCACCTGGAGGGACCAACCATTCGGTGATGATGCCGGATCGCAAGTCCACTAGACCGACGCCTCGGTCCGAGTTGGACATCAGGGCCGCTGTTTCTCGGACGACCTGTCGGTCAGAGGTCGGCTGCGGTGCATCGATGTCGGATATGTCGTGCACCAACCCTCTGATGACCGGCCCGCCTGCCTCGGAGGCATTGCGGACTGTCATGAATACCCGCCTCAGTTTGTGGTCATCGCCACGCAAATCGATTTCACCGCCGAAGCGACTCGCGTCTTCGAGTCGTTCCTCGAGCAAATCGGCGACGAATTCGAGGTATTGAGGCTGCTTGTCGAAGGCCTCGAAGAATTGGAAGATCTGGGGAATTACTCGTTCTTGTGACGCAGGGGGATTCTTCATGCCCAGGATGTCTTCTTCTATCCGGGAGCCGTGGATCGTGGTGTCGGTTCGAGCGTTCCAACAGAACGTGCCGACGGTGCGGCGAGGAGGAATAGCCTCGTCGGGGCGGCCGACCCATAGCTGGACTCCGAATACTTCGCCGCTTCCGCTCTGGATGGGCACGCCCTGAACAGCGAATTCGTCTCCACTGGGCAGGCGCGCTGTCCTCGATCGTGGCGCGCAATCTTGGGTTACCTCACGGATGACTTCGTGGATCTTCTCGGTCACTGTGGGGTGGTTGGCGTATGACCGGCGTGCGAGCTTGGTGAATCCGCGACGCTTGCCTCCCTCGAAGACCAGGGTGGCCGCATCAGGATTCCCTGCGAGGGTCTCGGCGACGATCCAGTCGCGTGTGTCTTTCGCCGAGTCCGTCATGGTGTCCGTACCGCCTTCGTTCACAGATCGCCTCTGCGGGCAGAGACCGATCGAGCCGCTTGTGGGCTTCATTGTGACGCTGGGGTCAGACACTGGCGAAAGAGCCCTACCAGCAGGGGAGGCGCATTCTCCGGGCACGGCCGGTGACTGGGCATGCCGATGAGGACCGGCGCTGTTGGGGCGAGCGGCTGAGGTGTGTTCGGACGACGTAACGACCATGTGATAGACCCGCGGCGAAGACGGTAGATAGAAAACAGCAGTCCGGGAACTGCTGTTGCAACGTCCGGAACCGACATAGTCAAGATCCCAGGGAACTCCGTCGCCGCGGAGCGCTCCGATGACTCTAGCCCCGGTGATTCACGGGGATCTGCGAATTTCCGGGTACTGATACACCGAAGTGCTTCCTGAACAGGGGAAACTGGTTCTTGTCTAAGGATCCGGTTCCTCAAGCAGAAAGCACTCGGTAGGTGAAGCGTACTTCGTGGTCGTCCGGTCTGTCCGTTACTGCTGATGGTGTCGGGGTGATTTCTCACGCAGGGGCCATCGCGCCACGTCTTCTGGCTGATCGGGTCGGGCTCACCGCCGAACTGTCGGAGGCCATGGCTCGCCGGCGGTTCATCCCAATCCATGACCGCGGCCGGGTGCTGATCGACGTGGCGGTGATGCTCGCCGATGGCGGCGAGGCCATCTCCGATATCGGTGTCCTGCGCCATCAATCTGAGGTTCTCGGCCCGGTCGCCTCGGCACCAACGGTGTGGCGGACTCTGGACGAGGTCACGGTCGGTAAGCGCAAGAAGATCCAGGTGGCGCGGGCTCGGGCACGGCGGCACGTGTGGTCCCAGCTGCCCGGAGGTGTCCCAGCGTCGACGTGTGCGGGTCGGGACCTGGGAGCCACGATCGTGCTCGATGTGGACGCCACCATCGTGGTCACGCACAGCGAGAAGGAGCTTGCCGCGCCGACATATAAGCGCTCGTTCGGCTACCACCCGATCGGCGTGTGGTGCGACAACACCACCGAGTTCCTCGCGGCGAGTCTGCGGCCGGGCAATGCCGGGTCGAACACCGCCGCCGACCACATCGACGTCCTGGGCCAGGCGATCGCGCAGATCCCCGCCAGTCATCGGCGTGACCTGCTGATCCGCTCCGACGGGGCCGGCGCATCCCATGACCTGATCGACTGGATGACAGAGCAGAACCGCGTCCGTGGTCGGCGGGTGGAGTATTCGGTCGGCTTCGCCATCAACGCCGGAGTGCGCCGGGCCATCGCGATCGCTCCCGAGGCTGCGTGGGGACCGGCGTTGAACCCGTCCGGGGATATCCGCGACGGGGCTGAGGTTGCCGAACTGACCGGGTTCCTCGCCGCCGGGCTGCTCGCGAAGTGGCCGGATGGGATGCGGGTCATCGTCCGCCGAGAACGGCCCCATCCGGGTGCTCAGTTGTCGATGTTCGAAGAAGCGGACGGGTGGCGCTACCAGGCGTTCGTCACCAACACCGCCACGGGTCAGCTGCAGTTCCTCGAGGCCAGGCATCGGGCTCACGCCCGGGTCGAGGACCGGATACGCCACGCCAAGGACACCGGGCTCGGGCGGCTACCTTCGCGGGAGTTCGCGCTCAACCAGGCCTGGCTGGTGGCGGTGATGATCGCAGCGGACCTCGTGGCCTGGACGCGGATGCTCGCTTGCACCGGCGAGGCCGCAATCCTGGCGTTGTGCGAGCCCAAGGCACTGCGCTACCGCTTCCTGCACGTCGCAGCCCGGCTGGTCCGCAGCGGCCGACGACGCCGGGTGAAGATCCCAGAAACGTGGCCGTGGGCGACCGCCATCGTCGCCGTATTCAACACGATCGCCGCGATTCCCAAACCGGCCTGACCCCACCGCCCACCTTCGACAGCACCCCCCGGAGACCCGCCCACCGGCAGCGCCAGCCGGCACCCTCGCACGCCCACACGCGAAATCGACCCCGCCGTCACCCAACAGCAGCAGTCCTCACGGTCCGTGAATCACCGGGGCTAGCTCGCTCGGTCCTCGACGTCGACCATTCCGGTAGGTTTTTTGTGAGAGCTCACAGTCCTCGGCGAAGAGCCGAATTGGGCTGCTTTCCTCGACATCTAGGGTGTCGTTCATCCCCCTCACTCCCCCACAATGACGTCAGGAATGTCTATGTCCGAATCCACCAGTCTTCAGATCTCACCCGCGGATCGTGCCTTCTGGGATTGCAGCTTCGAGGACCGTCTGTCGAACTTCGAGGCATTGAGAAATCGCGACACCATCGAGTTCCACGCAGAGGACTCAGGACCCGGATTCTGGTCCGTAGTCTCCTACGACGACATCGTCGCGATGGAGCGAGATGCCGACACCTTCAGCAACGCCAAGGGCTTCACGATCATGGACATGCCCCCAGAAATTCTCGAATTCGCTGCCTCGATCGTTGCCATGGACAATCCCCGCCACCGCCGTCTGCGCAACATCGTTCAATCCGCGTTCACGATGAAAGCTGTCACCGAGCTCCAGTCCGGCATTGCGCGCTACGCGGACCACATCGTCGATGAGCTCCCCACAACCGGCCAGTTCGAGTTCGTGGATCTGGTGTCCAACAGGCTGCCGCTGTACGTCATCTGCGAGCTGCTCGGCATTCCGGAGTCCGATCGACCAGTGATCCTCCGTCTGGCCGATGAGGTGGTCGGCGCGACGGATCAGACGTTCTCGCATTCCCCCGGCGGCTCGAACGCTCTCGCCGAGATTTACGGATATGCACTGGATTTGGGTACCAAGCGCTCCGCAGAGCCGACCGACGACCTCACCTCGCGTCTGGTCAATGCGACCGTCGACGGTGACAAGCTCACGCCGTCGGAGTTCGGTAGTTTCGTGATTCTGCTCGTCACCGCGGGAGGTGACACTGCACGCCAAGCAATTTCCTGGGCAATGCATCTACTGACGGAGAACCCTGCCCAGCGGGACCTGTTGATCGGCGACTTCGACACTCACATCGGGCACGCGATCGAAGAAGTTGTCCGATGGTCATCGCCCGTGCCGTACATGAGGCGCACGGCCACTCGCGACGTCCAGGTCGGTGCAGTCACGATCGCCGAAGGCGACAAGGTTGTCCTGTGGTACCTCTCCGGTAACCACGACAGTCGAATGTTCGCCGAACCGGACACCTTCGACTTCACACGACCGAATGTGTCTGCTCACATCGGCTTCGGGGCCCGCGGTCCGCACCATTGCCTCGGCGCGAATCTCGCTCGCGTCGAAATTCGGTCGATGCTGCAGTCGTTGTTCACTCGCTATCCCGATCTACGGACTGCCGGACAACCCGATCTTGCGTTGTCGGCCTTCACCAGTGGCATCACATCGCTACCCACACGGTTGTCCTGATCGGGGTTCCACGCCCGAGGACACCCCGGCAAGCAGAGTTGCTTGCTGGGGTGTCCTTCATTTCGCTGTGACGTGGATCGAACCGACCTCGAGCAGTGCTTTCGCCTCGTCGGCAGGTACAGGCTTCGAGTACAGAAATCCCTGCGCCCGTGTGCATCCCATGCGGTAGAGCACGTCACGCGCTTCTCGTGTTTCGACGCCCTCGGCAACCACCTGCAGCCGGAAGGCGGCCGCCAGCCCGATGACTGCGGCCACCACCGCGCGGTCCTGCTCGTCCGTCCCTAGATCCTGGACGAATTGCCGGTCTATCTTCACCGTGTCGACAGGCAATACCTTCAGGTGTGCCAGGGAGCTGTAGCCGGTTCCGAAGTCGTCGATGGCCACCGCGACTCCGATCGATTTGAGCAACTCGAGGATGTGCGCAACGCGCGGTGTGTCCTGCACGGCGGCCGTCTCGGTGATCTCCAGTCTCAGTCTGCTGGCCGACAGCGAGTGTGCGCTCAACGTTTCCGCGACTACGTCGACGAAGTCCGGTTCGAGCAGTTGTGCGGGTGAGACATTGACGCTCATGACGACGTCGAGGTCGGGCAGATCAGTGAGCCACTTTGCGTACGTCGCCGTCGCGTGGTCGAGGACCCAGCGGCCCAGGGCACCGGCCAGATCGGACGTTTCGGCGACCTCGACGAACGCCGACGGCGGTAGGAGACCGCGCGTCGGGTGTTGCCACCGCACGAGGGCTTCGACACCGACGATCAGTCCGCTCGACAGGTCTATTTCGGGCTGGTAATGCAGCCGCAGCTCTCCGTCGCGAATACCGTCTCGCAGATGCATTTCGACATCGTTGTGGAGGGTGTTCTGGGCTCGGATTTCCGCGTCGAACAAGACGATGCTGTTTCCGCCTGATCGTTTGGCCGACATGGCGGCATAGTCCGCGTTCGCGAGGACTTCGTCGACGTCATCTACTCCTGGTGACGCCGAGATGACGCCGACACTCGCGGTGCGGCTGATCGTGTCTCCGTTTACCGACACGGTGGTGCTCGATACTGCGTCCAAGACAGTCCTGGCGATGTCGAGCGAGGACTGGGGTTTGGTGCCCGATGACGGGGCGGGTGGGTCGACGACGATGACGAATTCGTCTCCGCCCCATCGCGCGATCATCGCGTCGGGTCCGAGTGTTGTGCGCAGGGTGTGGGCCAGGGACTTGAGGTAGGTGTCCCCTGCTGTGTGCCCGTAGAAGTCGTTGAGGGCCTTGAGGCGATCGAGGTCGAGGTAGATCACGGTCGACGGCCTGCTGTGGTCGCTGTGTTCGAGCCGTCGCCGGAGGTCGTGCTCGAGTCCGCGGCGATTGGACAGTCCTGTCAACGCATCTTCCACGGCTGCTGTGCGTAGGTGCTCTTCCGCCGTAATCCTGGCTTTGACCTGGGCGAGGAGTGTCGATATGGCGACCAAGGCTTCCAGCTCTTGGTCGGTCCACTCGCGGTCGCCTACCTGTATCAACCCGAGCCAGCCGATGGGGTCGGTGGTCACCAACGGCACGACGGCCATGGACGTCGCTTTGAATCCGGAGGCCTCCTCGATGCGCCGCCGGTAGTCCTCGATCTCGGGCTGCGGCCGGAAGACGCGCGGGGAAGTCAGGTGCTCGCACATGGCGAAGACGGGGTCGTCGTCGAAGAAGACCACCCCGAGAGGATCTGGGTCGGGCGCGTCCGGTCGTGCGGGCCATTCGGCGATCATCGTCGTCGATCTGTTGGATCGATCGTGATGCCTCAGGTAGCTGGCGTGGACGCCGAAGTACTCAACCAGTGAGCGCAGGACTCGGGTGTAGGCGGCATGGACGGTACCGGAGTCGACCGCAACCAGCTCCGACGCGACCTCGGTGACGAGGTGCTCGAGAGTGCGATGTCCCACCACGGTGCGAATCCCTTTCCTCCGGTGCCAGCGCACCCGGCGGCCCCGGTTTCGCCATGGGGTGTGGCCGAATGCCCAAGCTGACAATCCTTGGCCCGGCTCCTGCCCATCGAAAGACTGTAGCCAATTGCCGTGGCCTCACGGCGGCGTTGCGTTTCTTGGCGCTCCTGCATGAGCAGAAGCACCGGCTGGGGCACCGAAGGCGGCGGTCGGTGTACTCCACGTACACACCGCATACGCCGCCTTCAGCGCTGCGACCGATCTAGGCGCTCGAACCGTTACCCAGTCCGAACCAGAACCACGGCTGATCGAAAATCCACATAAGTTTCATCCTTTTTTCTGGACCCCCGTTCGGCGCGCGTATCCATCCCGATCGTGTGCCGGACCCGGCAGGTGCGTAGCCGCGTCCACGCTTGTCAGGCGCGGGTTCAGGCCGCTGCGCACCCCGAAAGCTGGCGCGGACGCCGATTTACCTTCCGGACCCGCACGCGCTTTGGTTGCGATCGATACTGAAACGCCTACCCTCGTAGGAGTCGTTGTTCGGTGCTTTTGCTGTACGCGACGTCTGCCGGTTCGGGCGTGGGCGGGCCGTCAAAACCAATGCCCGCGTCCGAACCGTGCGGTTGTTAGACCATGCCAGGGACACCTCCTCGGGAGGATCCCTGCGCGCCTGATTTCTCACCGGTGCGCGCGTGGTGAGCCGACCGTGACACGACGGACCGCTGCGACGGTGCCGTATGTGCGGGTCGGAAATGAGCCCGTTTCCGGGTGGTTTTCGAGTGGCGATTCATACGTGTACGTCCCCCTGTTCGGCGCGATGATGGCAGCACAAATAACCCTGTGCATTTCACCGCGCTCGGCCCAATGATTACGACCGGCGGGACGCCCACGAGGGGCTTTCGGAAACCCACCATAAACCGCCCTTGTCGTGGAGAGCAACCGGCAAATAGCACAACAGTCGGTATGTTCTGTTCAGTCATTTGTCAGTGCGTGATCGTCGATAACTTTCACCTGCAACAGGGCAGCTGTGGTCTCTTGGTCGATCGCCACCAGTGATGCCGTGACATTGAGCCATGTCCAGGTGCCGTCGAGGGCGCGCACGCGTAGTCGACCGGTAGTGCGTTGCCGGGCGAGACCCTTGGCCATGTCGATCATGGTGGAGCGATCGTCGGGGTGTACCTCGGGTTCGGGTTCGCTCGCCACCTTCTGCCAGGCAATGCCCGGTGCGGGGGCACCCATCCAGCGGATCAACCGCAGCGACTTGAGGTCCACCAGGGCCCTGTACTCCCCTGGGTCGGTCAACGCGTCGAGTACGCGATGTTCGAGCAGGACGATCTCGGGCGCGGCCGATACGTTCGGGTCGCCACCGATGTCGACACTGAGTCCGCGCGCGACCATGTGTGTGTGGCCGTCGGGTGTCGTCTCCCGGTAGATCCGGCACGAGAAGTGCGCGGGCCACTTCGAGCCGTCTTGCCGAGCCACCGACCACTTGCCCTGGTGCACTGTGCCCGCTTCGGCAGTGATGATCTTCTTGATCGCGACCGATTCAGCCGAGTCCGTGTCCACCTGCGCGAACATCGCAGCGAGGCTACGTTCCTGGCCCCAGAATTCCTGCGGTATGTCGGCCATCTCCGCCCACTCACGGCTTCCGAGCGCCGTCATCGTGGTCAAGTTGATCCGCCACGCTCCCGCGGCCGGAACCGGCGGTGGTGGAGTGCGCCCGGACCAGTACCACGCACCGTGCAGGCTTTCGTTCACGCGTAGAGCTCGCGCGTGTACGAATCGGCCGTCCGACTCGACCGCGATATTGTCTCTACCGCGCCGAAGCTCTTTCATCACCGCGCGAACGTGATCTTCCGCGCCGCGATTCTTGAGTCGCTGCCCGATCGGTGTGAACTTTTCGGGACGGCCCGACATGTTGATAATCGACAACGACGAGTCGTCGAAATGCTCCACCAATAGCCATTGAGCACCCTTGTCAGCCACAGATCCCCGACCTCCTCTTTCGCTGTTCGAGCCAATTTGCTGGAGACACACTATGCCGCCGATCACCATCGACCTCAGTAATCCAGAGTTCAACTATGCCCAGTACGCAGAACAAGGCCCTGTTCATCGCTGGACGTCACCGAACGGTCAGAGCGGTTGGATCATCGTCGGATGGCCAGAGACCCGAGCCGCGTTGACCAACACCGCTTTGGCCAAAACCCCCGCCGCCATGGCAGGCAGGCAGCCGTCGGCAGGGTGGAAAGAGGCGCTCGCAGCTCCGCTGCTCTCGCACATGCTCGCTCACGACGGTCCCGAACATCTACGGCTCCGTCGAACCGTCTCCCGACTGTTCGCGCCCGGCACCGTCGACCGGTTCGATACAACGATCTCGCTGGCGGTGTCCGAACGAATCACAGCCCTGCCTCCCATCGGCCATCGGGTCGACCTGGCTGCCCTGTACGCCAAGCCAATTCCCTATGACATTATCACATCGATTCTCGGCATTTCCGATCCTTCGTTGATCGAATCGTCCCGACTACTGTCGGACGTCCTACTCACCCCACCCCGACAGCTACAGCGCGCAGGCATACACATGGCTCGAAAACTATTGTCCGAAATGCTGTTTCGACACGTCATCCGGCGAGACGACCTACTGGGTGTTCTCGCACGCGACAGCAACCTCACGTGGCAGGAGGCCCTGTCCACAGCTGCACTGATCCTCATCGCGGGCCATGAAACGACCTCGGCATTCATCACAGCGGTGTTCTACGAACTACTGCGCGAGGACCGGAAAATGCTGAACTCGTACAGATCCGGCGATCTCACGATGACGGAGGTGACACGCACCGCGTTGAACCGTCATCCCCCACTACCGATCGCCACCATGCGGGTTGCATCGACACCGGTGACCATCGCCGACATCGATATCGCCGCAGGCGACCTCGTGCTGGTGTCACTGCGGGGCCCCGATCCGAGCGCACCCAGCTGCCCCCATTCGGCCGCGGCAGCCCCGCACATGTCCTTTGGATACGGGCCGCATTACTGCGTGGGATCACACCTGGCACTCAAACAGACCATCGCAGCCGTCGAACAACTACTTGTCGCGCGTCCGGACATCCGACTCGACGGATCACCGCAGTGGCGGGAAGGGATCATGTTCGGCGGACTCGAACACCTCGGAGTGCAGCTGTAGCCGAGCTCTACACGACCCGTGACGAGCGGCTTCGCATGGTGCGCAGCAACTCTCGCGTGGCCATGCAGTCATTCACCGCACGATGCCCTCCGTCGAGCTTTCGCCACCGACGTTCACCGTTGAACGAGGACCGCGCACGCATCGCGCACCACCATTGGTCGTCGTCGGCCACCGGGGCTACTCCCACAGCTCGTGCATGGCGAGCCAGAACCTCTCGATCGAACCCTGCGTTGTAAGCAATGACCGGTCGGCCACGCAGTACCGCTCTCAGACGTGGAGCCAACTCGGCGAACGCGGGCGCACCCGCAACATCATGATCGGAAAGACCGTGCACAGCTGATGCGCTCGCCGTGATCAATGCGCCCGCGGGCTCGATCAGAGACTCGATCAGCACATCGCCGCTAGCGAGGTCCACCACCGCAACCTCGACGGCCAGGCCCTCGAAATCCGTCGTCTCGGTATCGACGATCACAGCCCCGCGGCGGGCGAGTGACTCGATCTCACTGCGCACCCTCCGCCTCCACACCTCACGTGTCACCAAGTCGATCAACGTCCGAAATCTCATATACGGCACGCTATCTCGGGCCACCGACACGCTTCGGCGTCCTCACATTCGGGCTGTTCTCTCTGGGTTGACGCGAATCAGGATCCTGTGCAGATCGGGGCACTGCCCACCTATCTCATGTCCATCACGGACGAGAGGTGGGAAACAGTCGATCGACCTCGAACCGTAAGCCCTGAGCAGAGGTGGTTTCGATACCCCCGCCACTTTGCTGCTGCACCAAGAAGCCTCTGACAACCCCCGCGAGCTGGTTCCCTGCCTCGGCATCCTTCTTGGCTGCTTCGGCGTCTTCCTGGGCTGCCTCGGCATGCTCCTTCGCTACCGCTGCGGTCCCACGGTTCACTTCTCTGCCGAACAACCATCCGACGGCCGCGAACACTATCGCTTCGATGCCGCCGACGATGTAGGCGTATCGGCTCCATACGATCTCGGTTGTGCCGTCGTTGTTGGCCGCGGTGAACAGCCACACACTCAGGACGAGGAAGACTGCGACAAGGGCGGCCGCGATCCCGAACAGGGGCCAATACGCGCGGCCGTCCGGGTCTGCGGTCGGCGTCGGTGTAATCCCGCCAGGATTTTCTTCGGACATGATCTGACCCCTTCCGGTTGGTACAAGCGGATGGGTTTGTACTACACCCGGACCTGGTACGTCGGAGCCGAATCGCCCTTACTGGACACCGTCGGATTGAGGCGTCCGCAGAACGCCCGCCTCAGTCAGTCTCGCCAGATGTCCGCGGCGGTGTCCCCCGCGAATTTCCGCAAGGCCGCGATGTCGTCGTGGCTGTCGAATCCGTATTCCGTGGCCAACATGTCGAGGTCGCTCATAAATCGCTCGTAGCTGACGCGGTGCCCCTCCGCGAAGGCTGCTACGGCTCCTCCGATCCCGCTGGTCTCGGGGTATGCGGCTGCGGTCTTACGTGCTTCTGCCAGCGTCATCCGTGGCGTCCTTCCGTGTGGTGGTGCCGTGTGATCGGCGTTATTCACTGTCTCACCGACGGTTTGAATTCGATATCTCGCGTTGGGTCCGCTTGCGACGCCTCTCGCTGCAAGACAACCAGGGGTCAGCGATGGTCCCGAACCGTCAGCGATATCAGGTCGAGCCCGCGCTCGTCGAGGTCCAGCATGATGGCCGTCAGGTGCGAAGAGTGCGGGTAGTCCTTGCCGTCGTCGAAGGGATAGGCGTCCTGAGTGTGTGTCGTCGATGTCGAGTCCCGCGACGTCACGTCGTAGACGATGCGTGCGTTGTCGATGTTGGGCGCGAACTCTGTCATTGCGGTCCGTCCATTCCTCGAGGAGTCGGTTCCGATCGGTGCGGGGCGATCCGGTTACCGAGCTTCACGCTTGACTGTGCTGTCGGGCCGGTAGGTGATGCCCGAGGGGATGTCGCCGCCGACGATCCCGACGAGGACGGTGTCATTGTTGATCCGCGTGACGTCTTCGACGGTGTAGGTGTAGATCTCATCTGTGGAGAACGGGTGCGGCTCCCACTCGTCGTTGCGTTCGTGCACGCGATCTCCCGCGCAGAGCTCGAGCACTGGAACCGTCACCAGATCTGCCATGTCTGTTGCCTTTCAGTGATGTTCGGCGGCCACTGTCGAGGCCGCGCGCGTCAGTTGATCGAAATTCGTTCGACGGACTCTAGGTCCAGTGTCTGCACAGTCCCATCCGCAAGCTTCACGGACAGTCCGGTGATGTGGCAGCCGATCGGTCCGGGCTCGACCCCGATCAAATCGCCGACGATCTCGGACTTTTCACCCGTATCTGCATCCTCCATCACTATCTCCGTCCGGACACTGCCTTCCGGGAGAAGATCTGCGATGAGGGCATCGACGACCACACCGAACGTGCCCGCCCAATCGTCGCCGTCTCTGCACAGCGTCAGTGGCACTGACCTTGTCCTTCCGATTGTCTGTCGACGTAGTCGTCGGCCCTGTCCATCAGCTGGGTTCCCACGAAGCACTCGGGGTGTTCGGAGGCGATGCGCTCGATCGATTCTCCGAACAACGCCGCGACTGACGTGGTGGTCGTCGAGCGTGCAGCGTCGAGAGTGTTCCGGCGGCGCATCGCTGCGATGACACTGACATGTTTCTCGATGACATGGGTGCGCCAGTGCGGGTTGTATGCCACGACGACGAACAACGGTCCGTCGTCCACCTCGCTCATGAGGGATTCTGCCGCGTAGTCGCGGCCGCAGGGAGGCGAGGCATGTGGGTCGTCGAGCGCGGGCACTCCGAGTTGGAGGTCAACGCGGTACGGAGAGGGTGGCGGACATCTCGATCTCGTCGCTGGCGCTCAGCTCGTGTTCGGTCACGTCGAAGTCGACTCCGGCCCTCTTGCTGGGGCGGCTGATGTACAGCACCACCGTGGATCCGTCAGCGGAGGGGACGATCTTCCACAGGTTCCCTGCCACGGCCTCCCCGGACGCTGCGTCGTCGAAGGCGACGGCGTGAGTCGTGTGCGACTCGGTCAGTTCACTGCATCTCATTCTTGCCCCCACTCGGATGCGGAAACCACTCGATACCGAGTGTTTCCCGACTGTATCGGCCTCGCGCTCTCGCGTGTGTTGAACCCTATATCACGAGACTCTAATACACCCACTACAACTCGACGATCTATAACGTAAACGGTGTTATCGAATTAATACTCAAGGGTATTGTTTATACTCTGAGCTGGCCTTTCCGATACTTACGGCGTAATGCGCGAGATTGTCACCCTCACGGAATCCCTTGGCGATACACCAGATGAATGACCCCCGACGACTGTCCCTATAGGCGCGCGACAGCCGCCCTGCGTCGAGTGCATAACCCCCAGTAGTCGTCGATTACATGGTATGACTGGATCCGACCGACGAACTCTCTCGATCGACATCCGGACGCCCTTCCGACTAGAGACTCGAGCTGGCCGATAGGAGCCCTCGCGGCCGCTGAGGTCCAGCACCACTTCGACGCGCTGAGTGTCGGTCACCATGTTTGATATTATCGCAGTGATTAGACATCCAGGAAGACGAACCGAGGAGTGGACGCAGTGACCCAGAGGACAGCAGAGCGAACAGAATTCCTGAGCGACCTCCTGCTCACCGCGACCAGCGGCATCACCTACTGGGCAACGGTGACCGACCCCGAGGCACTGGTGGAGAAGGTGCGCACCCGGACCGCAATTGAGTCGATCACCCTCGTCGATCAGGAGGAGTCCTCGACGCATACGGTCACCCTCGACGACGTCGCGCGTGGACTGCAGCAGCTCTCCAGCGGATCACTGAACTACTCGAACATGGGCTACGACGAGACCCCTGCGCGCCTTCGCCTGTTGGACAAGACCAACGGCGACGAAAGTGATTACGACGCCTTCGATGCCGACGCGGTCGTGCAGGCAGCGCTCTTCGGAAAGATCGTGTACGGGTAGCCCGCTCGCGTTTCCACCACCCGATTCACCCTATCGAGAGGCCGCCGACGAGATGTTCGCATCAGTTGCAGAGATGAAGCGTGAGCTGGTCCCAGGCACCAAGATTCGCATGACCTTTCACCGGCATGATCGCCCTGGCTCAGGGTCACTCGTCGGTGCTGTTCGCACCGTGACCCGAGCCAACACGGTCGATCTGATGATCGAGACTGTCCGACCGGACGGCGAAGTCGTCGAGTCGCATATGGGTTGGCCGAGTCGTGACAAGGTGCGGTTCGATGAGAACGGGTGGACCATCCTCGGGCCTGATGGTGAGGATTTCATGTCGTACGTCGTGGTCGACGCATCGTGAGCGTCTCGAGCTCGTTCACGGTGTCCGATGAGTTCGCCCCTGGCACTCCTGTTGTTCTCCGAGAGGACCTCGCGTCCGGACGTGACGACATCATCACCGGTGAGGTGCGCTCTCCCGGTGTACCCGCGTGGACTCCATGCGAGCACCAGGTCGAACCTCCGGACAACGGCATGGTGGTGGTCGTGTGGCCCTCTCTTCCCGAAGGCTTCAACGCGCCGCATTGGGAGTACGCGAGTGACCTTGTCGCCGTCGATCGAGGATGACATTTCCCGACCGGCCGATTCACTCTCTCGACGACGACTATTCCCTGACCCACCGAGCATCTGAGTGCGTCCGGTTCGGCTTTCTTCGATCGACTTCGTAGCTCATTTTTTCAGGGCTTTCCTCAGCCGTATCTCAGTGGTGTTGCCGACTATTTTTCGTGCGTTTCCAACCATCGTTATCGGTCTCGAGACATGCCTTCATCCGCTAGCCCAACCGCTCGGGAGTTGCACTGGGATGACAGCCCCTGCGGGGTGTGGGTGGTCTCCACGGCGGACGGCCGACCACGACAGAATTTTGCGCAGGAGCAGTGTGTCGATCAGTTCGCGTCCTGGCTGCGTCGCGGCCACTGCACGCAAGATCCATCGGTCGCCTTCGATAGCGATACACACCACCGACGAGCCGTCGGGGACAGTTGCGACGGTCTCGATTCCCCAGGGACCGACTCTGTCGACGATGTCGCCGACCGATCGCGCTACCTCGTGATTCGCCCGTCTCACAACGTTGCCGTACCCGCCGGTGCGCGGTACCGCATACACGGTCAAGGAGATGTGAGTGCCGCTGTCCATGCGGAGAGTCAGGCTCTCGAAATGGTCGCCGCGGCGAGTGACCCCAACGCGCGTTCGCTCGGGCACCGGGATGATGATCGGTCCGCAATCGACAATGGTCAGTCTGTCGCCGCGAGCATGAATCGTGTGGCCGTTGTGGCTGCTGAGCCCTGGTGGGTGCTCCATCGGTCCATCGCCGAAACGGGCTCTTCGCCGAGGTATGGGGTGTGACACCATCTCTTATGCTGTAGTTTCTTTACCGATGGACAGTACGTCAACGACACTGTCAGAAACGCTGCATGATCGACTTGTCCGTGTTGTATCAATTAGGCGCGAGTTAACGATGTACCCTTGCATACGACGTATGGCGTTAATGAAAGGACCACCCTCGCGATGGAGATAATCGAAAAGAGGCTCGTTGATGACGTGCTTCATGCCGCGGGGGACGGCACCAAGGCGGACGACGGCACAGTCGAGCGCGTCACGTTCTCCTACGGTGGCAAGTACTACGAGATCGATCTGAACCAATCGCACCGGGCCGACTTCGAGGCCTACCTCGCGCGATGGACAGCACATGCTCGCACTGTCAGTCCTCAGCGGGCGGGTGGGCGCGGCGGTAACCACAGAGAAGCCACTGACGCCGAGATCCGCGAGTGGGCGTTGAAGGCGGGGCTCGAAAACGTTCCCGATCGCGGGCGCGTCCGTAAAGAGCTGCGGGACGCGTACGACAAAGCTCACTGATCCTGTCGTCATCTCGGCACGCTCATCTTCCAGAGCTCCACGAATGGTTTGACCGGCGTCGCAACTGCAATAGCAGGGTTGTCGACCTCCGAGCCCTCCAGAATCCCTGCCGCTACCAACTCTCCGCTGCGAGTGAGCGCGTAGACCGGCGATCCCGAATCGCCGTGCTCGGTCGCGGCCGCGAAGGTCATGTACCCCTCGGTGGCTTTGCCGATGAGCGGGCCGCAGCTCAAACCAGTTGTGATTCCCTGTTTGCACAGTAGGGGCCGCTGCGTATTGAGAGTGGCGATGTCGATGATGTCGTGTACGGAACCGATCGTCCCCACCTGCGCGTACACCGTCAGAGATGTCGCGATGTCGACCCTGGCAATATCAGCGCCCTCGGGACCGTGCGCGACGATGGTCCCGATGGGAGTGCCGTCGACAGTCGTGACGGGCCGACCGACCTCTCCGCAATGCGCCGCGGTCAGCCCTTCGGCCATGCCGTCGGACCCCGCGAGAACGAATCCCAATGTGCACGCAGCTTTCCCGACGACAATCTCCGATGTGGGCTGGATCTGCGTTGTCGGCGCGGACGACGGTGCCGTATGCGCGCTCGGGGCGAACGACGTCGGGACACCGAGGCACAGAACAGTCATCAGCGACACCCGTCGACGCCAGCTATTTCTGCCGAAACGACGGTTGCTCATTATGTGATAATACCGCATATTTTCCTGAGGTGTGAGCATGGACCCGAGCTCGTCAATAGTGCTCGTGCACTGAGCAGTAACGAGTCCACGGAGGTGGACCGGCTACACGACCGCCGGTCCACCGACACCCACTCCAACGGTACGAAACTAGCTGCGACTGTCCACGGTCGACGCAAATACAGCGCGGCGTAATTCGGCGATCGCGTATCCGAGACCCGCCTTGGAGTTCGGTTCCTGTTCGGCCCGCAGCGCCCCGCACACGAGGAATCTGAGCCACGCCCAGCGGTACTGGTCGGCATCTTCGGGGTCGTGCCACCGCGCGGCGTGCACCTGGGCTGCCAATTCGTTGTAGTCCTCGATGTGAATGCTGTGGTCGGCAGCCATGGTCACGACGGCTTGCTGCTCCTGTCGCGTCGGCGGCGCTGCCGACTGCGCGCGGCCGCGAACTGCGGGGGCCAGAGCTCCACCATTGCTCAGCCGGAGAAACTGATCTGCCGTTTGAACGAAGGACTGAACTCCGCTGTTCTGAACTCGATCCGGTTCGGACGAGAGTGCGAGCGTCAAGGTACCTACGCGATGGCCCGCGGCCTGGGACAGGTCGGCAAGTTTCGCGACCGGCGAGAAGTAGCCGCTCCAGTGCCGGTAGTACCCCTCGGGTAACTCGAAGTCGGTGATCAGTCGTACACCTTCGGGTAGACCCGCCCCTTCGGGCAGGTAGCTGATCCCGTCGGCGGTCGCGACGATCAGCTCGACGGACTCACCGCGCGTGAACACGCCAACCGCTGTCGGGGTGACGAAGTCGATCACACTTTGTTGCTTGCGCAGCGCGGCGAGTACCTGATGCGCCCGGACTTCGCTGGACGGAAGGCCGGAGAGGATCGCCGCCGCTTCCGCGTTGACTGCGGCCGCCGTCGGAGGCGGAGGGGTGTGGTTGATGCGTCCGTCGCCGCCTGCGGCAGGTCCAGCGGGATTGCTGTGGGCTGGGCCCGGTTGCCCGGAGCCGTAGGGCTGTTGCGGTGTGTGGGGCGGTGTCGGTCCGGCCGGTGGCGGTGTCCAGATATTCGCTGGGCCACTTGCAGGAACAGCCGCTGCGGGCGCTGCCGGGCCCATCATCTGAGTCGTTCCGCCGACTGGCACACCACCTCCGGCCATGGCTGGGGAGGGTGCACTGTGGGCTGGCGTGGTGTGGCCGAGGTCGTTCGCTGACAGTCCAGTGGCGAAAGGTGGCGCAGCTCCCGCGGAGGTGTGCGTTGCTGGTGCCGACGCGTCGACGGGCGGGAACCCTGCGAGGTGGCGTGCGGTGTCGGCTGTGCCGTCGATGGCCCCATGCAGTCCCATTGCAACCTGATCGACGGCCGCGCCCGCGCCGTGCTGGAGACGGGTGATCGGGTCGACTGTTTCGGTGGGGTTCGCCGTGATCGGCGTCCCTGCAGGGTCGGCTGAGGCATCCGGGGTGGGTGCAGCGGGCGAGTCCGAGGGAGCTGCCGGTGCCTCGTTCGCCGTCTCGGCTTCGCCGTTGCTGTCGTGTGTCTCGGCCGAATCGTCTGTGGCCGAGTCCGTGTCGTCACTGGGCGCGTCGGTGTCATCACTGGGCGCGTCACTGTCGGCGCTGGGAGCGTCGGCATCAGGAGCATCTGGTGCCGAATCGCTGCCGCCCGCATCGGTGGACGCTGGATCGTCGAGGTATTGATCGATGGCGTCGATCACTTGGCTCTTGAGTTCGGTGGCTGGCCCGTCCGCGGCCGCGGGGACATGCTCGCCTGCCTGGTCTCCAGCGAGCGTTTCACCGAGCAGACCGGCAAGGCCTGTGTCGTGTCCGGTCATAGCGTTGGCAGTCTGATTCGCGAACTGGCCGAGAGCGTTCCCCGCATCGGTGAGGGGGGCGGCAGCGGCCTGACCGAACGCGGCGGGATTCATCTGGCCGTAGCCGTTCATGGCCCCGGCTTGGGGCATTCCGCCGAAGCCCTGCCCGTATCCCTGCTGGGGAAAGCCCTGTTGAGGCATCCCCTGCCCGAATGCCTGCGGTCCGTAGCCTGTCTGACCGAACTGCGCGGGGGCGGCCGAGCCGGGTGCGGGTTGGTTGGCGATGCCAGAGAGCAGGCCGGCACCGAACTGGGTGGCTGCCTGACCGGTCGCGTATCCCATGTCCTTCGCCTGGGTCGAGCCAGCTGCGGCTGGGGCGGCAGGAACGGCCCCTACTCCTCCGACGCCAACTGGAGCTGCCGATGCTGCCGGAGCGGCGGATGCCGCCGGTGCAGGGGCAGCCGGTGCTGGTGCTGCCGGGGCGGGGGCTGCGGGCACGGCCGCTATCGGAGGTGCAGCACCGGCTTTGTCGTCGACTGCAGGAGCCGACTCAGGGGCGTCCCCTTCCTGCTTGCCGTCTGCTTTCGTGTCGCCGCCGCTGTCGATGTCGTTGGGGGCGTCTGCGGTGCCTTTGTCATCCTTGTCGGCGTCGCTGGCGGGCGCGCCCGGTTCACCGTCTTTGAACTCCGAGAGCTCGACTCCACCCGGTGCAGGCTTGGGCTTTCCTTCCGCGACGTCAGCATCGGCGAGAAGGGTGTCCACCATCCCTTCGTACGCGGACCCGAAGGTGGCCTGGGCGGTGCCCACGTGCGCCTGCGCCTGCGCCTGCAGCTGCGCGAGATCCGAGGCGTCAGCGCCACTCGCAATCATCGTGGCCTTCTGCGTGTGATAGCTCGCATCGATCGCGTTGAGGTTGTTCTTGTGGTTCTCGATCGCCGACGCCAGGTTTTCGAGCTTCGATGCTGTGGCGTGATGCATGGATTGCTGGGAGGTCAGCTGGGAGTGATCTCGGCTGAGCGCGTTCTGGAGGGCAGTTCCCGCAGCACCCTGAAAGCCCGATGTCCGGTCGCCGACCTGCCGGGTGACGTGTGCTCCGTCTTCCGCTGTGCCACTGAGCTTTCGCTGCGTCTCGGCGTCAGCCCGGTAAGTGCTCTCGTCGTATTCTGGCCAGGCACCGCCGATGAGGGCTGCAGATTCGGGGTTGGCGTTCATGGGGATGGGCATCGCTTATTCTCCTGCTGCTCGGGCATTGTCGAACGCCGGATGGGCTTGCTGTTGCTGCTCTTGTGCGAGCTTGCGGAGGACGTCCGGGTTGGCCTCCGCGGCGTCGAGCACTTCGTTGACGACCTCGATGACAGCGAGCTCGAATTCTTCGACGTCGTCGACGCCCTCGAAGCCGGAGAGCATCACCAGTGGTCCACCGTTGACGAAGAATCCGCGGACTCCGTTCCGGACTGCAGCTGTGTTCTCGGTCATCGTTCGTTCCTTTGAGCTGGGTGCGTGCGCTGGGTTGCGAGGCGTTGTTGTCATCTCAGTAGCCCGTGTATCCGTTCGATCGGCGCGATGCCGCGAACCGTTCGAGGCCAGAGCCGTCGACCCCGACCTCGTAGCGGCTCTTGATGTAGTTGATCGCGGCACCGGCAGATGCTTCGGGGTCGTAGATGTTGCTCGATGTACCGGCGGCATGGTTGGCCGCGAACGTGGACGGAATGGTCTGCCATATTCCACGCGAGGACTGTGACGGCGCTCCGTCGACCTGTGTCGGGCCGATCGCATTCGTGTCGTGGAGGTTGACGGCGTCAGCATTGTCTCCGGACTCTTTGTCAGCCATGAACTCGAGGACCGCTTTGAACTGCGGCCGAGCTTCCGGAGTGATGCCCGTCTTGTCCATCGCACTGTCGATGGCGGCCGACACCTCGGCGTCGGACAGTTTGCCTTTGCCCTTGGTGTATTGGACATCGTCGACGTTGATCGGCGCCGGTTTGGTGTCACCGTCCCACGTCGTCGCCCGTTCACCGCCCTTAGCACTGTCACCCGTCTGGAGTCCTTGCGCGTCGATCAAGGCCGCGAGCTGTGCTCGTGTCATCGTCACACTGCCGGGTGGATACTGCGGAGCTGGCGCTGCCGCGGCCACCATCGTCGGCGCTAGGGACGACGCAGCCATGGCCAGTGGGGTCACCATGGGTGACCCCATTGACGCAGCTGGGGCCATCGACATCATCGGAGATCCCTGCATGCTGGGCATCTGGGGCGCTGGACCCGCCAGTTGCGCGGCCGACAACATCGGTCGCGCAACCGATGCCGATTGGACAGGAGCCGACGGCGCAGACGTTGACGCCACCGGTGCCGATGACTGCGCCACAGCATCGACATTCTTCGAGGTGCGTTCATCGTTGGTGGCGAACTCGTGGGAGGCCTTCTCCCCCACGCTTGCAGTGCCGTCGGTCTTGTCCAAGTCGGCTTTCGTTCGGCCGAGGATTGCTTCCAGTGCGGACTTCACCCGTGGATCCGTTGCACTGCTGACAGCCTTGTCTGCGGCCGCCCGGACATCATGAATCTGGTTGCGGCCGTGACCGAGTGCCGATGAAACCTCGTCCGTGTCGATCGAGACTGTCATCGATCTGCCCTCTCATGTACCGATGCGTCAGTCACTGGTCGGCACTCGGCTCGGCTGACTTCCCGATGTCGGCGAAGCCGGGTTGGGTTGACCGGTTTGCGGCAGAAGCGGGTTCACAGGGGCATCGGCAACTTGCTGACCTGATGTGTCCGCGGCGGGGGCAGGTGCGATCGGGCTCCCGTCGACGGGTGCGGCTTCGGCCGCGGGGGTGGGTACCGCAGCCGGGGCGTCGTCGGTCGCTGCTACGGCAGCGGCGTTCGGCTGAGGAGCCGCCGGAGTGGGCTGGGCGTTCGGATCCGCTGATGCCGGAGCGGGTTCGGGAGCTGGTGCGGTCTCCGAGTCGATACGGAAGATCCCCTCGTGTCGCCCGGTGAAGTGCGCGATGTCTCCGAGCGGCTTGACCTCGCCGTCGGACAGAACCTTCCCGTCACCGAGATAGACGCCGCGGTGATCGTCGGCACCGATGACGAGATCACCCGGCCTCATCGAGGCTGGGTTTTGCCGCTCTCCGATGTCCTGTCCGGGGGGTGGGATCTTGAATCCAGCGTCGCCAGCGGCCTTTTCGATCGTCGGAGGTGCACCGTCGGCAGGGTTGAGCGCCGTAACCATCTTCGCTGTCCGAGTGTCGGAAAAGGTCACTTCCTTTCCGTCGATTCCCACGACCTTGGATGCGGGCTCTGGCTTCGCCGCGGCAGGTTCCAGCGGGTTTGCGGGCTTGCCGGGCGCAGGAGCCGGATCTGCTGGAGCTCCCGCAGTTGCGGGCTTTCCATCAGTTGCGGGCTTGGCAGGGTCAGTTGCAGGCATCGGCGCGGGATCCGCGGCACCGGCGGCCTTGGCCTCAGGCTTCTTGTCGTCCTTCTTTGCTTCGTCGTCTTTGTCGTTCGACTCGGTTGTCGACTTCTTCTTGTTCTCGGTCGCTGGCTTACTCTGCAGCGCATTACGAAGCAGATCATCAAGACCCTTACCGGCGTTCGCAGCTGAAGGGGCTTGGTTGCCGAATGGGGAACCCATTCCACCCATCGGGTTCGACCCCATACCGGAGTTGGACTGAGGCATCCCCCCGAGCGGATTGTTACCCAGCGGGCTGCTGGGCATCGGGCTCTGACCTGTGCCCACACCGGACGGATTCTGACTACGCGACAGCTGCGCCAGCACGTCTGCAAGGCTGTTCGGAGTCTTGGTAGCACTGCCGGACGCAACTGATGGTGTAGACGGCACCGCGGGGGTGGTCGACATCGGAACTGTTCCCTGAACAGTCGGGCCGACACTCGGCGAGGGTGCATGGCTTTCCGTCGTGGACGGCACGTGCATACTGCTTGGGGCCACAGCTGGCGTCAGCGCAGATGGGATAGACCACCCACCGACGGCCTGGTCGATAGATGTGAATGCCTGAGAAGCGGCCTGGTAGTAGCGGTCAGCCACTCCGTCAACTGAACCCATTTTCGACTCATCAACACTGAAATCCCAAGGGACAATTCCGTTGGCGGAATCGGAGATAGCCTGCCGTGCATCTACATTCGCCGTTCTCAGTGACTGGTATGCAGTGTTCGTCTCTGTCGCGAGGGACGACACTGCATTGCCAACTGGAACAACAACCTGCTCGCCCACGGCGCTGAGCGCATCCAATGACGGACGAACCCCTTGGCGCGCGCGTTGAACAAGCGGCTCCGACTCGTACTTCTTCATCAATGCGTCCACCGACACCGCGATCTCCGAGGCTCGCGCAATAAGATCCGTCATCCCAGTGACCGTCGCCTCGAAACCCGACGTGGTCGGGACCGGAGGATCAACAGGATGCCAAACCTTGTCAGGGTCAATCGCAAACATCGCACTGTTGAGCTCAGTAAGAGTCTGGTCCTTCGCTCGAATGATTCCGTCGCGATTTCCATCATGCGTCAGTGGTAGAAAATTTGTGTCCGGCGGACTCGGTGGAGCATCCAGCGCAGGCGTTTCCGACCCGAACAGGCCACCGACGAACTTCTTCACGATGCCGCGCAATTCTGGATCGAGCAGCCAGGTACCCGCCAGAACGACCGCACCGACGGCCCAACCTGGTCCGGGGATCGCGAAGGCAGCGAGTCGTAGACCCATCTTGGTGCCCAATCGGGCCGCAACCCTCCCAGCCGACGAGGTGGCCAATTTCCCAACCAAACGCCCACCTTGAGTCAGGCCTTTGGCAGCCAAGGATTCGCTCTGGGCGATCTTGCCTCCCAGTGTCCGCGCGATCGCGCCACTCTTTTCCGCGACTCGACTGGTCCTAGCAGCGTTTCCAGCCGTCTTGGCTTCCGTGTCAGCCATCGCCGCAGTACGGCCTTGCGGTCCGGACAGTTGCTCACGGGTCATAGGCTCTTGACCGGCAGCGGGCATCGGCCGCTCAGCTGTGGCGGGCACTGGCCGCTCCGGGGCCGCGGGTCGGGACACTGGTGGCCGCGCGTTGAGTTTCGAGAGCGCAGCTTCTCGCATCGGAATAGTGACTGCCGGAAGCTTCCATGCAGCGATACCCGCTCCTACAGCTACCGCGCTGACATGCGCCATGTCCCACAACCCACTTGACCCGAGGTCAGGCGTCGGGGATGACGAGATTTGGGCCGAAGCGATACCGCCGCCCTGCACACCCGAACCGGCAGTGTCGAACACGGAACCTGGGGCTTGCGCTCCGCCTAGGCCCGGTTGAGAGCTGCTTACACCCGGCAGTGGTAATGACATCCACAGCCACCCTTCGCTGGTTGTTGTGGATGCCAACTTACCTCATATTCGAGGTTAAGCACACACTTCTATTACAAGGGTCAGTAAGACCATTACGGGGACCTATCCAAGCGATATTTACCGGCCCAATAACCCCAGGGGATACGGCATGTGATTTGCAGCAATCAGAACCGGTGAACTACGGGTTGCGTGGCGGCACCACGCATAGACTCAGCCCTATCGGCGTGACGCCCCCACACTGCATCCAAGCAGCTCGTACCGCGTCAACTTGATGAGCTGTAACGCAGCACCACTCCGAGGCCCGAGCCAAACGCTGGCCGCCAAGAGGTGGGTGAAGACATAGACGGGAAGGAGCGTCAGCCCCCGTTGCGATGGGCAACACTGATGCCAGTTTGTACTGCAGTTGCGCCGTTCGCAGTTGCTGTACTGCCTGCTACTGACAGTCCAACAACTCCGAAGTCAGCGTTTCGATAGCGAGTCAGCCCACGGGGGATGCGACTGTAATTCCCCACTGAGACGCGAAGTCCGACAACCCGGTTATTCCTGTGTATTCGCCGGTCCCAACTCCACGACCATCGACTGAACTGCCGAACAAGACGCCAACAGCAAAAACTCCGCCATCACCCATGGCGTAGACGGGGGCACCGGAGTCGCCGGAGTCGCTGGGAGCAACGAACTGGAGCGCGTTACTGGCGTATGTCCTCGCTACCGCCCCACAGCTCTGGCCAGTCGATCGGCCCACCTTACAAAGAACTGGTCGCGATTCCATCACTTCAGCGAGACTCATCGAGCCCAGAACTGGAAGCATGCGGTCATCGAAAGGCACCCAAGTAGTGAGGCTTCCCTGTGGCAAACCATCGAATCGAATAAGGGCGATATCTCCCGCCAGGCCACCCGAGCTTTCCGAGACGAACCCGAGGCGGTTTCCGTCGCGATCAGTGACCACATCACCGGCGTTCCCACAGTGCCCGGCAGTCAAGCCCTCCGCTTTTCCGTCAGCACCAGGAAGGACGAAGCCAAGGCTGCAGATCTTGTCGGCGACCCTGATCTCCGTACCGGCATGTACCGGCGGGGTTGCAGCGTGTGCTGTGGCTGGCAATGCGACCAATGCTGCAGCTATGACTACAGCAGCCGAAAAACCGGCCCCCCAGATCCTCATCATGCGAATGATAATACCGTAGAGAGAGATGTTGCTGCAAGTTGCATACGAGTCATTCCGCTCTTCGTGGCCGGATCACCGGGTCGGTCGATTTGATGTCGTCGCCGTAGACCATCGGATCGACGCTGATGATTGTCGGGCGTTCGGACTTGTCGGACTTCCCACCTGCAGCTCCTTGCCCTGGGGGCATCATCGGCATCATCGGCATTCCCGAAGTTGACCGTGTTCCAGCAGTCGTGGCGGCCGACGTCGCACCCGAACCTGTTTTGCCGCTACCTCCTGCTGATTCCGCAGTGCCTGCGGTCTGCGCGTTCGCCCACGACGGTGGCTGGACGAGGGGTGCGCTTCCAGGCGTCGCCGCGGAGGTCGAGGTCCCCGAGGTGGATAGGTTCGGAGCGGCGTTGGCAGAGGTCTGTTGGCCTGTCGGCCCCGGCTTGCTACGCGCCGAGTCCAGTAGCTTGCTGAACTCACTGTCGGTCATTGCCCGTGGGCCCGTGGGTGTCGGTGCGGTCAGTCCCCCACCGCTGGATGGGGACGAGTATCCCGGCAGCTGCTGGCCCACGTAAGGGCTTGGTTGCATCATGACCGACGGCATGGGCGTCTGGCTCTGAGCTCCGAGCAGTGTCGCATTGTCGAGCCGTGGTGCGGGCGCTGTTGCACGCGCGCCCACCGTCGACGGGGTTGGGCCTGTGCTGGTCGACGACGAGCGGGATCCCGAGCTCGTCGATCGTCCTCCGCCCGATACACCTGGAACTACGCCCCCAGCGGGGGCATTCGAGCCTGCACTACCTGTCGACGCAATCGCCGCAGGAGACAACGGAATTGGGGGTGGAGGGTTGATCATAGACGAATCGACCAATGCAGTTTGGATAGAAGGCTGGGCGTCGCGGAACGTCGACGCGATCTGACGCTGGCGCTCCGCGTTGTTCTGTAGGTCCTGCTGGATAGCTTCCGGGGTTCGGACTGCCTGGCCGTCCATGATCGCCGCCGCCATCGGGACCGCTGCGGGTTGCTGGGAGTGAATGTTGGGGATCAGTTGCTGGCCGTCGCCGCCGATGGTGACGACGCCGAGAGCTATCAGTTGGTTCGCTTTGGTGCCTTCGGCCTGCAGTTGCTTGGCTTCGTCACGGGCAGGGGTCATGTTCGCCCAGTAGTCGGTGACGGATGCGTTGTAGTCCAAGGCTGCGTGTTTGCTGACGTCGAGTGCGTGAGCGGCTTGGTCGATGCTTTTGGCGATATTTCCGACGTGTTCCATGATCGCGTCGATGCCCGGCGAGGACGCATCGGGGCGGATTCTGTTGAGTCCTGCCGTGAGGTCGGAAGCGCGGTTGATCAGGTTGTCGAACATCTTGTCGTGTGCGTCGCCGATAGCGACGTGGGTCGCCTCCGGTGCGCCTTGCGCGCGGCTGCTCCGCACATCGTCAATCAGCTGGTTGAGCTGCGGGTCGTCGGAGGGTGTGGGATCGACACCCAGGTTCTTGGGGACTTGGTTTTTCGAGGCGAGGAGTTCGCCGAGTTTGCGTTCCAGGCCTTCCGGCGGTGGGCTCATGCTCCGATCCTGGCGTTGAGATCGTTCTGGAAATCTTGCATGGCCGCGAGGATCACGCCGTTGATGAGGGTGTTGAACTCGAGCAGGGCTGGGGCCTGATCTGCTGTTCCTACTGGGTCTGCCTTCTGTTGGGCAGCCAGATGCGCGTAGTGGTCGATGACGCTCTTGTCGCACTCGAACACTGCGAGTCGGTTTTTGACGACGATCGCTGCAACGGAGGGGTTGTCGTTGTCGTCGAACTGCACTCCTCGCGCTTCCTCGTAGGCGTTGTGGAGGCTCGTTTCGATCGCTCGGATCTTTGCTCCGGCGTCGGCGATCGGTTGCAGTTCTGGATGCGACATTGTTCTTCTCCCCGGCTGTTTCTGTCAGGCCGCTCTGCGCACTTCGGAATCCGGTGCGAGTGCGGTGATTTGGACGTTGCTACCCGACTGTGGGGCGTGGACGACTTTTCCGTCGCCGATGTACATCTGGACGTGTCCGGGTCCACCGCTCTGGAAGGAGGACTTCGGGAACACGAGGTCGCCGGGTTTGGGGTCGGTCACGGGAGTCGACGCGCTGTACTGGGCTTCGGAAGTTCGTGGGATCTCGACGCCGTCGCTCTGGTAGGCGAGGTATCGGGTCAGGCCTGAGCAGTCGAACCCGACTTTGTTGTAGTCGCCGTGCGCGTCTCCTGCTCCCCCTCCGTCGGAGATGCCCTTGCTCGGACCTTCGAGAGTGCCGCCGCCCCAGGAGTACGGGACTTCGGATGCGACTGTCTGTTTGACCAGTTCGTCGAGCTTCGCGTTTCCGGTGCTGACGTCGGTGCCGGTGGACTCTGACGGTTCCGTGGTGTCGCCGTTCTCAGCGATGGCGGCGGCCAACTGTGCCTGTTGGGCGGGAGTGAGGGTGACTGTGTCCGAACCGGATCCGCCGACGGGTGCCGCTACGGGCGTGAGCGCAGGGGCTGCTGCTGCCGATGCCATGGATGCCACCGGTGATGCGAGGCCTGCTGCTGTCTGCATGGCCGGTGCCGCCATCCGGGCGAACTGTGACACGGGGTTCATCGATGGCATCGATGGCTGGCTGGGGGCTGCTAGCTGGGCCGCTGACAGTCTGGGTGCCGATTGAGCGCCGCCCGCCCCTGGCGTCGGGGCAGCGGGGGCGGTAACGGCGTTGGCTTGCGCCGCGGTGGCGGCATCGTTGGTCTCGAATTCACGTGCTCCGGTGTTGGCTTTGTCCATTGTGTCGCTGGACTTTTCGAGGCCGTCCGTGAGGTGTTTGCGGATGGATTCGAGTGCCGCCCGAACTTTCGGATCGGTCGCGTTGGACTCGGCTTTCCCAGCGTCTTGGCCGCTCTCGAACTGTTTTGTCGAGCCCGCGCTGACTGCATCGCTGACCTCGGTGGGGTCTATCTTCACTGGCGGCATCCGGGGATTCAGTCCTCTCGAGCGGTGGGGGGCGTGGATCGGAGCGAGACGATCACAGCCGTCAGTTGCCGATCTTCGCGATGTTGGCGACACCCTCGGAGTCGTTCTGCTCGAGTCCGTCTGCCTCACCGGTGAGCGACTGGGCTGCAGTGGTGAGGTTGTCCTTGATCCGAACCATGCCTTCTTCGACGCCGTTGAAGACGGTCTGCAGCTTCTGCAGGGTCGCAGACGCAGCAGGCATGATCGTGCCGTCGACGGAGCCGTCAGCGGCGAAGGTTGCCTTCACCTTCTCCACGTCGGCTGTCCACTTCTCGATGGTCGCCAGCTGGTCGAGGATCTCGGTACCTGCTGAGCGCACACTTTCGGTGTCGGCCTGTATTGCGCCATCAGTGGACATATTCGTTCGTTCCCCTCGGTCAACGGGTGCCCTACTGGGAGATAGGCGGGCTATTTGGTGTTGATCGTACCTCAGATACAAGGCGTATCACGGTGTTGCCGACGATGAACAAACCAGCAATCGTCAGTATGTTGGGCCAGCTGATACCGAGATTATGGATCGTGTCGGGGAAGGTCAACAGGTGGTCGGCTCCGACACCGGACAGGATGCCCCACTCGACCAGCCTGTTCGCCCAGTCGATCGAACGTGACGGAAGACCGACGATAAGGAGGCCGATAATGACGTTCATAAGGACTATTTTTCGAGTATTCATAACGTCTGTGCACCCTCTGTCTGTGCTAGTGTTCACGCGTATTACCTCGCCGTCAGTCTAGGCGATCACCACACTCGAAAGGTAGCGTAAATGGCGCGAGTAACCGTTGCTGCGAGGGATCTTCAGCGGTTTTTCGAGATACTCGGTGCCACGGTCGGCAAGATCGTCGACGGCGACGACACGTTCGCGTGTGTCTACCTTCGGACTGGAGTTGCCGTCGCCGGTGACGATGTGTCCGCCTCGCAGGTCCTGACCGGGGTAACCACCGATGGTGTCCTGATCGGCCGGATGCACGTGTCGTGCAACGGGAGCCTCGACGACCCTGTTCTACTTCCGAGCGCGGTTCTCAGCTGGATCCGTCCTGCACTGCAGGAGGTGATCCGGGGCGACAAGGACAGTTTGGTATCGCTACAGGTTCACCGCGACACGTTGGAAGCGAAGTTGATCGTCGAGTCCGACACATCACTGCTTCATCAGTTTAATTTGCAGCCGGTGGGGTCGTATCCAATCGATCTGTGCGACCGCTCACTTGCAGGTCTGACGGCATCCGATCAGGTCACCGACAGCGATCATCGTCCGCTCGATTCGGGCAAGCTGTCGGTGTTTCTCGGTCCACATCTCGGTGTGCTGGTCACCTTGGCCAAGAAGTTGAGCGCCGACGTCTATCTCCACCGCGTGAAACATCCAGCAAGCGCGCACCTGGTCAGTATCGGTGCTTGGCGCGGAGTACTTCCCGGTACACGCTATTCGGCCGATATCGACGTCGAGTCACCGGAAGAACAACCAGCACTGTGAACATCAGAGCTGACAGTAGTGTTCTCGCTCCGAGATCACATGGAACCGAGGGGAAGACAAGTTGAAGATCAGTCGGAAAACGGCGGTAGTCGCCGCAGGAATCATCGGAGTTCTCACTTCCACCGCACCCATCGCGATGGCAGCACCGAGTGTGGAGAACCCCCAGGCACCACAGGCAGGCAACGGAGCGGGCACGTCGTTGTCTCAGCAGGAGGGAAACAAGCCGCCTGCCTCGACACCTCAGGCCGGACCCGGTGCTGGAGGCGCTCCCGTGCCCGCGAACCCGCAGGCCACCCCAGGTGCAGTTCCGGCCAACCCTCAGTCCACACCCGGACCGGTGGCTCCCTCTCCCGAGGGCACTGTCCCGGCACCGGCTACTCCTGGTGAGCAGGCAACGCCCCAGACCGCTGCACCCGAGCAGGGATCGACACCGAACCAGCAGAGCCAGCAGTGGTCGCCCGAGCCGACCGCACCTGCAGCACCCTCGGCTCCCGAGCCCCCCAAGGAAGGTCCTCCCTTCGTGACGATCGACGTCACCGTCTTCGGGGTACCGGAACTGACTCCGATCGCGCTGCCTCCACTGCCCGAGGGCATCGTGTTGCCGCCACCGCCCGTGGAGGTGCTGTTGCACCAGGTACCGGATGGACAGGGCGCGCCCACGGTTCAGGTCACGACAGCGCCACCGCTGCCGGAATTCCACCTCTGATCTACCCCGTTGCCCCACTCGAATCGAACCGCTCCGCACTCTTCGGATGCCTGTGGCGGTTCGATTCGGGTGGGGCTTCACTCATCTTCCGAGGACACCCATCATGGCCAGAAGGACCAGCAAGCCCACCAATACGTGGGCGCAACGGGCAAGTGCAGCCAGCGCCGGTCGAAGCAGAACCGATCCGGAAACCGCGTCGTCTGACGAAAGCCCCACACCGAGCCGCGTATCCACGCCACCACGTTCGCCTCGAAAGGCCCACGTCGGCGACGCACTGCGCGCGGCCGCCCATGAAGTCTCGAGGCACCGTGCACTGGGCATCATCGTTCTCGCGGCCGCACTTGTCGTCGCTGTTGTCCTCCTCGTTGCCCAGAACTGGGGTGGTCCCGACGCCGATGCCGAGACACGCACAGGTGCCACCGTCACCGGTGAGACCGACCCGATGTCCATGGGTACCAGCGACGGTGAAGCTCTTCCGTGCGAGGAGATCCGGACGCCGCAGCGCACGCAGTCCCGTGGCGACGGTGACACGGCCAGCGCCGAAGGGATGATCGTCGCGTACGAGCACGCGTTCTTCGATCGACGCGACGTAGCGGCGATGGTCGCCATGACCAGCCCTGGTCCCGATGTCGCGTCCGCTGATGCGTTGGCTGCTGGGATTGCGTCCGTCGATCCGAACACGTCGTGGTGCGTGACTGTGACACCGGAAGGCACTCCCGATGTCTACAGAGCGGAGATCCGCTTCCTGACGGGCGACTCCGACGTCGTGCAGTGGAACCAGACGATGACCGTCGTTCGCCGCGATGCTGCCGATCCGCAATCGTGGACAATCACTGCCGTGCGGGCACTTTCGTGACCCGACTTGTCGATTCTCCACTGTATTGTCATAATGAGGATGTGGACACCATGGAGCACCTTCCGCACGCGATCACCGAGGCCGACAGCGTCGGCCAGGCCGTGGAGAAGGCCGCCGGTGCCGAGCTCGCTGTGTGCCACGAGCTTCGCGAGCACTATGTCGGCGTCGCAGCCCTCGCAGCATGGTTGGACGCGCGGCCCACACTGCTCCTCGATGCCGACGTCAGCGAAGGCATCTCACCTCTGCTGATCAGCGCGTTCCAGCCCGGCAGAGCAAGTTTCGGCCGAGCCGACTCTGTTCCCGACATCGCGCAGTGTCAGGCGGTCGCCCGCGCGCTGGTCGCGCGTTTCGACGAAGTCATCCACCGAACAATCCCCCAGGCGCGTGCCGCGAAAAGCCTCGACCACTCATTGCTTGCAAAGTCCAAAGCTGTAGTGGCAGAAAATAATTCACTCAAAGCGCTGAAACGTGAGAACGCGGCCATTCGCGCATTCGCGGGGCGGCTGGCTCAACAGCCCTGGGGAAACGAATTCCTCAGTAGTAGCCCAAACCCTTGGCTGAGCCTCCTGCCCTAGCCCGATTCACCTCCTGCGTAGCCGCATTCGCGAAAGGACCACCACCGGTGCCAAGCAGCAACGGCAAGTTCACCCCCCTCGTACGTACGGTCGAGGACGTCTTCCCGAACACGGGACCCGGCCGCATCTCGCGGATCCTCGACCGAGTCCCCGATCGAACTGTCGTCGACGGCGACCGGTCACTGACTCTCTTCGAGGTCGGCATCCTGTACGTCAGGGACAAAGCGCAGGTCACCGTCTACAGCGACAGCAACACCACGGTCTATGCGCTCGACAGCGCTCGCGTCCACATGCACGGCGACGGGGCGGTGATCGCTATGGATTCCGCCTCGGTCACCGCGTTCGACCGAGTTCATGTCACGTTGCATGACACGGCACGCGGTGTATTCCACCACCGAAGCCGCGGCACGGTCCGCGACGCCGCGGCCGCGCAGTTCTTCGACATGTCGACCGGCACCGGCCACGGAGCAGTCAAGGACGTCGACATCTTCGACTCGGCCACCTTCGCCGCGTACGACATGACCATGGTCAACGTCCACCAGCCGAGTTCGGGAGGAGTCACCGGACGCTCGTCGACCACGATCACCGTCATCGACGAACCGACCTCGAACTACTCCACCGGCTTGACCATCGACGCCGTCGACACCGCTCATGTTCGCATCCACCGTCGTCACGAGGGAGACGACGAGGACGGCAAGCCGAAGCGTCTTCCGTTCCTCCTACGGACCACTGGGTTCGCACGAACGTCGTTCTATGACACCGGTGCCGCGGATCCGCTTCAGAACGTGACCCTCGATTTCACCCCTGGCCACGAAAAGGCGCTATACCAGCTCGGAGGATCAGTCGAGGCCGATTGGGAAGAGACTGTCGATCCCACGCAGCCAACCGCGACCCCTCGGCACGCTCAACCCGTTCCGAATCAAGAACCCTCTCCCTCCGCCGCTACCCCACCGGAAACGACCTCTACCCCAGGCTCAGATCCGGCTCAGCACACCGCAGATTCCCTGGAGCAATCGGTTTTCGGACCGGACTGGCGGACGATCAACGGCATCGAGCCCGAGATCCCTGAGCCCACGCATGAATCAATTTTCGGAAGCGGCTGGAAGACGATACTCACCGCGTAACTTGTTGCGGTACAAAGCTTCACGGGTATGAAAAGTAAGTGGCCCGCTACGAGTTACTTCGTAGCGGGCCGCTCGCATTGGTTTGTAGCGTGGCTACGCAACTTCGTTCGCTCCGCCACTGACCGGGGAGACTGTTTCGCGGCAAGCTTCCGCCCAGATCTCCAGGACCCCTACCGCCTGCCATACCGGTTTCGGGTACGAGCCATAGGGCGCGATCAAGTTCGCGGACGCCAGTACGCCCACGGCCTTATGTCCAGTGACGCGATCAAACCCCATCGCCCTTCCAGCTCTGGCCGCGTTGACTATCGGCTGACCCAGCAGATAGGCCAACAACGGCCACGCCGCCGAGTCAGCGCGGGTTCCGTGAGCTTTCAATAATTCGCGGCTACGTCGCAAATATTCCTGTAACCCAGCGAGGAATTCGTTGATCGCAGCGGTACCGACAACTAATGCCTCGGCTACAAACCCGACAGCCGCCACCACGTCACCGTCTCGGAAAGCTTTCAGGGCAGCTTCATGGGAGCCGGACAGCCTGGCCATTCCTACCGCCAGTGGCGTCGGAATGTGGCGCGTTATCCCCCACCGAGTCATAAGATTCGAGACGAAGGCTCTGCCTGCCCTGCCGTTACCATCGGCGTATGGACTGATCGCGCAAAACTGTGCGTAGGCAATAGCTGCTGTTACCACCGGCTGCCCTGCGCAATCTCGTACAAAACAACCCAGATCAGCCATGGCGAAGGGCACTCGCTCATGAGCTGGTGGGACGTAGGTCGCCGACTGCGGAGTTGACCCGGCTCCGCCGAACCACACCTGATGCCTCCGCCATACACCTGCGTAGTGCGGCCGCACGTTGACCAGAAGTGTTCTGTGGATCGTACGATCCGAACCCTCTGCAGTGCATGCAACCGCCAACGACGCCATGCTCGATGCGACTGGATCGTCCGCACCAACGAGCCCTGAGTAGGAAACGCGGTCTGGCGATGAACGAAGTCCGCTCATCGCCGACGAGGCAGCTGCTTCTCGAAACATTAGAGCCGTCTGCAGTGACCTCTTCAGGTCCGGTTCCATCGACTCGAACAGGGCGTCCAGCCTGACCAGCGAGGTTGCGGCCTCTGTTACCAGCGTTGCCACTGGACCACGTAGCGCCGGAAGCCGTAAATCCGCGATCGATTGAGGGCGTGAGGCAACGTACGTCAATTCGGGTGAAAGTAGTGCCCCATAGAGTGGTGTAACTCGGTGGCCGAGCCCCTCTACGAATCCGTGTTGTGCACGGATGTAGAGCGGCCATCGTGTGATCCTTCGAGTCAACCGTCTAAAGAATCCTCG
>NZ_JAHFVG010000073.1 GCF_023264675.1 Rhodococcus sp. (in: high G+C Gram-positive bacteria) | reverse complement strand
GAGCTGCTCAACACCCGCCCACGCAAGACCCTGACATGGAAGACTCCCACCAAGGCCTTCACCGAATTCGTGCAGGACTACAACACGGCGCTCGTTGCGACCACCGATTGAACCCGCCATGGATTCGCACTCACATGCGCGCAGCGCACTCGTCCGCCACCGTCAGCACCTCGTCGAGAATTTCCAATCCCTGACGGATCTCGTCCTCACTCGTGGTCAGCGGCGGCGCTACCTGAATCCGGTTGCCCGCCATGAACGGCCAGAGCCCGCGCGACTTGGCCGCTGCCGTGACCTCCGCCATCGGAGCGGCATCTCTACCCGCAGCAGCGAAGGGCACCAACGGCTCCCGCGTGCTCTGATCCTTGACCAGTTCGACGGCCCAGAAGAAGCCTTTGCCCCGGACCTCGCCGACGCTGGGGTGCGACTCGGCCAACTTTGCCAGCCCCGGGCCCAACACGTCCTCCCCGACCGCTCGCACGTGCTGGAGCATGCGGTCTCGCTCGAAGACCTCGATCGAGGCGACGCCGACGGCACACGCCAACGGGTGTCCCGAGTACGTGAGTCCACCGGGGTACGGCTTGTGGTCGAAGTTCGACGCGATCTTCTCCGAGATGACCACGCCGCCGAGGGGCACGTAGCCCGAGTTGATCCCCTTCGCAAAGGTGATCAGGTCCGGCTCCACGTCCCACGCCTGGCAGGCGAACCATTCACCGACACGGCCGAACCCGACCATTACCTCGTCCGCGATGTACACGATGCCGTACCGATCGCACAGCTCGCGGACGCCGGCGAGGTAGCCCGGCGGCGGCACGAGCACCCCGTTGGTTCCGACGACGGATTCGAGTATGAGGCCCGCGATGTTCTGCGCACCTTCGAGTTCGATCACCTGCTGTAGGTGCGAGAGAGCGGCAGCCGTCTCCTCCTCGGGTGTGTTCGTCCCCCACGGCGAACGGTAGGGGTACGGTCCGAAAAAGCGCACGACGTCGACGTTGGTCGGCTCGGTTCCCCACCGACGGGGTTCACCGGTCAGTCCTATCGCGACGCCCGTTCCGCCGTGATAGGACCGGTACGCCGCAAGCATCTTCGTTCGACCGGTGTGCTGACGAGCCAGCCGCACGGCATGCTCGATCGCCTCGGCGCCGCCGGTGGTGAAGAAGACCCGATTCAGATCTCCCGGTGCGCGCTCGGCGACCATTGCAGCGAGCTTGCTGCGGACCGAATTGGCCACCGTCGGGGAGATGGTGGTGAGGATCTGGGCTTGTTCGACGATTGCCGCCACCAGATCCGGATGCTGATGCCCCAGATTCACGTTGACGAGCTGAGAGGAGAAGTCGAGATACCGATTTCCCTTGTCGTCCCAGAACCAGGATCCGGCGCCGCCCTCGACCGTGATGGGATTCAACTCGGCTTGCGCCGCCCAGGAGTAGAACACGTGGTCCATCTACTTGCCGCCTTCCTCCAACGTCACCTCGGTAGGAGCGTACGACTCCCCCGTCACATCCACACCGTCGTTCTTCAACAGATCCAGAGCCTGCGTCACGTACTCGTTCGTGTACGACTCGGGGTCGGGGTCGGCGGTGAGCACTGTCGAGCCCTCGGCGTTCTTGGTCGACTTCGCGATCTCCACCGTCCGGTTCCACGACGCCTCGTCGATCATGCCGATGCCTGCGGGCGACGGCCAGATCAGCTTGTTGACCTCGTTGATCTGCCACAGTTGGTGGCTGGCACCGAGCGTAGATCCTGCGGCGACCGTGATGTCTCGGCATTTCTCGACGTTGTCCCGGCAGAACGCCCATCCCTGCAGTGAGGCGGCGATGAATTTGACCGTCTGTTCCTTGTAGGCCTCGTCGGACAGCTTGTCGGAGTTGGCCCAGATCGCGTCCTGCAACATCGCGACACCATCTGTGTTCCAGTCGATGGTGTTGAAGTCCGCCGCGGTATACAGCTGGCCCGTCGCCGGGTTCACGGTTTCGAGCAACTGAGCATATTCGTTGTAGGACATCGCTTGCGCTGCCGCGATGTCTCCCGACAGCAGACCGTTCATGTCGAACTGCTGCTGCACCAGCGTCACATCGCTCGACGGGTTGAGGCCGGCTTCGGTCATTCCCGCAAACAGTTCGAACTCGTTGCCGTAACCCCAGTTTCCGACGGTCTTGCCCCGTAGGTCGGCAGGCCCCGCGATGTTCTGATCCTTGAACGACGCCTGCAACGTTCCTGATTTCTGGAAGATCTGCGCGACGTCGGTGATGCCCGCTCCTGCTTCCCGCGACGCCAGCGCCTTCGGCACCCACGCGATGGCATAGTCGGCCTGCCCCTGCGCCAGCACGGTCTGCGGCACGATATCGGTTCCACCGTCGAGGATTTCGACGTTCAGACCTTGATCCTTGTAGAACCCTTGATCCAGGGCGGCAAGATAGCCGGCGAACTGCCCTTGTTTGAACCACTGCAACTGCAACTTGACGGTGGTGGTGCCGTCCTCGGTGGTCGCGGTGTCGGTGGTGGTACTACATGCGCTGGCCAGAAGCACGACGGCTGCCACTGCTGCGAGCGGCCGAACGATGGAACGGATCACGAGTGTCTCCTCAGGCGGTGAGCGCGCTGCGAGCAGGGCGCCGGGTTACGAAACGTTCGAGCAGTAACACGAGCAGGAAGAACAGCAAACCCACGATGACTGCGCCGAGGACGTAGGCCCAGGCGCGGGGATACGCGGTATTCGACGCCGCCGACGTGATCCGTGACCCCAGACCGTTCTGGAGGCCGCCGAAGTATTCGGTGATGATGGCAGCAATGACAGCATTGGGTGCGGCAACCCGCAACCCGGTGAAGATGAGCGGCAGCGCGGTAGGGAATCTGACGAGGCGGGTGATCTGCCAGTCGGACGCCGCAGTTGCATGCATCAGGTCGAGATGAACCGGTGCGACTTGCCTCAATCCCTTTGCAGCGCTGACGAACACCGGGAAGAACACGACGATGGTCACCACGAGCCTGCGCGGCAGGTCCGTGGTGGCCGAGAACATCGAGTTGAATACCGGAGCCAACGCGACGATCGGGATCGCCGCGGCAGCGGCAGCGATCGGCGAGAGAAGTTCGTCGACGATCCGTAGACGGACGGCCACCGCTGCGGCCGACAACCCGAGCAGCGATCCGGCTACGAGTCCGATCAGTGCGTTCTTTCCGGTGGCAACCGATGCGGCGGTGATGTTTCCGAGGTTCGCCCGGAACTGCTCGAAAATCGAGGACGGCGAGGGCAACAGGAACGACGGAAGCCCGCCGATATCCGTCACCAACTGCCAGAGAGCAACCAGCAGGACACCGAATATCACCGGAGGCACCCAGATCTTCACGCGGTCAACCTCCCGTGCAGCGCTTCTCGCACTGCCGTGACCGATCGGAAGAAAGTGTCCGTCTCGCGGCGATCCACGCCGTCGGCGACGGTTTTGTCCATCTCGAGCACGTCCACGATGCGACCGGGTCTGGCCGACATGACTACCACGCGATCCGAGAGATAGACCGCTTCCGGGATCGAGTGGGTCACGAATACCACTGCCGCCGAGGTCTCGTCGACGATGCGTAGGAGATCGTTCTGCATTCGTTCGCGTGTCATCTCGTCGAGTGCGCCGAACGGCTCGTCCATCAGCAGCAACGACGGAGTTCGTACCAGCGCACGAGCGATGGCCACTCGTTGTTGCATGCCGCCGGACAACTCCGTCGGAAATCGGTCCGCGAAATCCGACAGCCCCACGAGCTCGAGCAACTCCGTGGCACGCGCGCGGCGTTCGGATTTAGCTACCTTGTGCAGTTCGAGGGGAAGCTCGACGTTGGCCCGCACGGTTCGCCAGTCGAGAAGACCTGCCTGCTGAAACGCAATGCCGTAATCCTGATCGAGACGCGCCTGCCGCGCCGTCTTACCGAACACGGCCACCGTGCCCGACGACGGTTGCTCCAGATCGGCCACGATCCGCAACAAGGTCGACTTCCCGCATCCGGAAGGTCCGATCAGAGAGACGAATTCTCCGGCAGATACGGTCAATTCGATGTCGGACAATGCTGTGACTCCCGCGGAATCGAAGATCTTCCCGACTCCGCCTACTTCGATTGCTTCGGTCACTGTGTCCTCCGCCGTGATGGGAGGCGGCCCGCGTACCGCCCGAGCGCATATTCCAGTAGTCCGACCAACCCGGTGACGATGATTCCGAGGATCGCGGCCCCGAGTACCGCGGCGTACAGCCGCGCGGAGTTTCCCGTTGCCTGCTGCGAGAAGACGATGATCTGGCGCCCGATACCGCCGGTGGTTCCCGTGGAGATCTCGGCGACCACTGCCCCGATCACCGATGCCGCGGCAGCGAGCCTCAGCGCCGGGATCAAATGCGGAATCGATGCCGGTAGCCGGACACGTAGCAGCGTGGCCCACCACCCCGCCGCGTAGCAGTGCATCAGTTCCAGTGCCGCAGGTTTCGGCGAACGCAGGCCTCGCAGCATCCCCACGGCGACCGGAAAGAAGGCCAGATAGGACGCGATGACGGTAATGCTCATCCATGGCTGCCAGGCATACCCGGCGATCGCGATCTTGCCGCCCCACCCCGCGACCAGCGGCGCCAGCGCGATCAGCGGAACCGTCTGAGAGAGAACCACATACGGAAGAATTGCGCGCTCGACCCACAGAAATCTCTGCATCGCGACCGCCAGCAGCAACCCGACCACCGCGCCCAGCACGAAGCCGGTGACCGCGAGACCGAACGTGAACGTTCCACTGCTCAATATCGCGGCACCAACCGATCTGGCGCCCGCGACGTTGACCTCGGGATCGCCCAACACACCGATCACCGCCCAGACGTGGGGCAGCGCGCCGTCGTCGGTGCGCGGGAGCACGCGGACGCTACCGAGCGACACCCCGTTTGTCGGGACGGTCACCTTCACCAGTTCCCACACCAGCAAGATCAACACGACGGCAGCAGCGGCCATTGCCGGCCGCCGTACGCCCGTGGCACGGCTACGCGGCGGCGTCACCGCCTGAGCGGCGTCGACCGACGACGCGACAGTGACCGTCACGACGTCGCCGTCACCGACTGCGCGATGTGCGGAATGATGTCCTCACCGTAGGACTCCAGAGTTGCGGATTTCGCATCGTGCTGCAGGTAGACGGAGAACTGATCGACTCCCAACTTCTCGAGGTCACGGAGCCTCGCGATGTGCTCCGATGCTCCCCCGAGAATGCAGAACCGATCGATGACGGCATCCGGTACGAAGTCGGCGTGCGAATTTCCTGCCCGTCCGTGCTGGTTGTAGTCGTAGCCCTGACGAGCCGCGATGTAGTCGGTGAGAGCCGCCGGAACTCCGCCGCCGCTGTCCCCGTACCGCATCACTATGTCCGCGACGTGGTTCCCGACCATTCCGCCGAACCAGCGGCACTGGTCGCGGGCGTGTGCCAACGCTTCGTCGCTGCCGTCGGTGACGTAAGCAGGAGCAGCGACGCAGAACTTGATGGACGCCGGATCTCTACCGGCGGCCTCGGCAGCATTGCGCACCCTGCCGATGGTCCATGCCGCGATGTCCGGGTCTGCCAGTTGCAGAATGTAACCGTCGGCGACCTCACCGGTGAGGTCGAGCGCCTTCGGACCGTAGGCGGCGACCCAGATCTCCAGCGTCGAGTTGCTCGCCCACGGGAACTGCACGGTCGTGTCACCGAGACGCGCGCTCCGCCCGTTGGCCAGCTCACGGATCACATGGATCGACTCACGCAGCATCGCAAGTGTTGTCGGCTTTCCGCCGAGCGTCCTCACTGCCGAATCTCCACGCCCGATACCGCACACGGTGCGGTTTCCGAACATGTCGTTGAGCGTCGCGAATGTCGATGCGGTCACCGTCCAGTCCCGCGTGGCCGGATTGGTGACCATCGGACCGACGGTCACCCGACGAGTTTCTGCCAGAATTTGACTGTAGATGACGTACGGTTCCTGCCACAGCAGGTGCGAATCGAACGTCCAGACGTGAGAGAACCCGTGAGTCTCCGCCCTACGCGCGAGGTCGATCACCCGCGATGCCGGCGGCGTGCACTGCAGCACGACTCCGATATCCATGTGTCACAGTAGATTCTGGGACAGGGAACGCTTCACGAACTGGCCGTGACCTGCGTTGCCGGAATATTGGCCGCCATCGACGATGACGCGCCCGCGCGAGAGAACGGTGTCGACGTGCCCGTCGATCTCGAAGCCCTCGTACGCCGAATAGTCCATGTTCATGTGGTGGGTCTTCTCGAGCCCGATGCTGGTGTGCCCGTTGGGGTCGTAGATCACCAGGTCGCCGTCGGCGCCCGGCGAGACGATACCCTTCTTCGGATACATTCCGAACATCCTCGCCGGCGTCGTGCAACACACCTCGACCCATTTCTCCAAGGAGATCTTTCCGGTCTTGACGCCCTGGAACATCAAATCCATGCGGTGCTCGACCGATCCGATTCCGTTGGGAATCTTGGAGAAATCACCGATGCCCATCTCCTTCTGGTCTTTCATACAGAACGGGCAGTGATCGGTGCTGACCGTGGCGACGTCCCCGGTTCGCAAGTACTTCCAGAGTTCGTCCTGATGTCCCTCTTCACGGGAGCGCAACGGCGTCGAACAGACCCATTTGGCACCCTCGAAGCCCGGAGCACCCAACTGCTCTTCCAGCGAGAGATACAGATACTGCGGGCACGTCTCGGCAAACACGTTCTGTCCGTTACCTCGTGCGTGGGCGATCTGGGCGAGAGCTTGTTTGGCGGAAACGTGAACCACGTAGAGCGGCGCACCCGTCACGTTGGCGAGCATGATCGCGCGGTGCGTCGCTTCTTCCTCGAGTTGCCACGGCCGCGACGTGCCGTGGAAATACGGCGAGGTATCGCCGCGCGCGACCGACTGCGCGATGAGCACATCGATGGCGATCCCGTTCTCGGCGTGCATCATCAGAAGGGCGCCGGTGTCCGACGCAGTCTGCATGGCCTGCAGAATCTTTCCGTCGTCCGAGTAGAACACCCCCGGATACGCCATGAAGAGTTTGAAGCTGGTGACGCCCTCGGCTACCAGTTCGCTCATCGCCTTCATCGAGTCGCTGTCGACGTCACCGATGATCTGATGGAACCCGTAGTCGATGGCACACTGGCCGGCTGCCTTCTCGTGCCATGACGCCAGCGTGTCCTGAACTCGTTGGCCTGGAGTCTGAATCGCGAAATCCACGATGGTCGTCGTTCCGCCCCACGCCGCCGCGCGGGTTCCGGTTTCGAACGTGTCGGAGGCAAAGGTGCCGCCGAACGGCATTTCCATGTGGGTGTGGCCGTCGACTCCGCCGGGCAGGACGTACTTGCCCGTCGCGTCGATGACCGTGTCCGCGGACTCGGTCAGGTCCGCGGCCAACGACGTCGAACCCGGCTGCAGCACAGCGACAATGGTTTCGTTGTCGATCAGAACGTCCAACAGCTGGGTCCCCGTCGGCGACACCACCGTGCCGCCGTGGACGAATGTCGTGCTCATCAGGGTTGCACCAGGGGTGCGTAGGCGTCCGGTCTGCGGTCACGATAGAACGCCCACCGATCGCGCACGACCTTGATGAGGTCCATGTCGAGGTCGCGCACGATCACTTCCGGCTCGGTATCGGAGGCGACATCGCCGACGAACTTTCCCTCGGGGTCGACGAAGTAGCTGGTTCCGTAGAAATCGTCGTCGCCGTAGTCTGCTTCGACTCCCACGCGGTTGATGGCCCCGATGTAGTACTCGTTCGCGACGGCCGAGGCCGGCTGTTCGAGTTTCCACAGGTAGTTGGACAGGCCACGCGAGGTGGCCGAGGGGTTGAAGACGATCTCGGCACCTGCGAGACCGAGAGCGCGCCAGCCCTCGGGGAAATGTCGGTCGTAGCAGATGTAGACGCCGATGCGTCCCACAGCGGTGTCGAATACCGGCCATCCCAGATTGCCCGGCCGGAAGTAGAACTTCTCCCAGAAGCCCTTGACGTGCGGGATGTGGTGTTTGCGGTACTTGCCGAGGTAGGTGCCGTCGGCATCGACCACCGCGGCGGTGTTGTAGAGAACCCCTGGTTGCTCCTGCTCGTACACCGGCAGGATCATCACGATGCCGAGCTCCTTGGCGAGCGCAGCGAAGCGGTCGACGGTGGGCCCGGGAACGGACTCCGCGTAGTCGTAGAACTTCGAGTCCTGTAGCTGGCAGAAATACGGACCGTAGAACAGCTCTTGAAAACACACGACCTTCGCGCCTTGCTCGGCTGCGCTGCGCGCGTAGTCCTCGTGAGCTTTGATCATCGACTCTTTGTCACCGGTCCAGTTGGTCTGAACCAGAGCCGCTCGAACGATCGACATGATGAGTTCTCCATCCCTCGCTGGCTGGCCTCCTCAACATAAGTGATAAGTGAACGTCGCGTATGTGCAATTGTGTTACAACATGACTCGCCTTATTTCGACCGAGTAACGACTCAGGTCGCCGACGGCAGGAGCGCGCGAACGGCGTCGATCGTGTCTGCTTCCGCGTGTGTCTTGTCCGGCCGATATCGAAGTACGCGTGCGAATCTCAGCGCCACGCCGCCGTCGTACCGAGTACTGGTCTGAACCCCGTCGAGTTCGATCTCGACCACGAGGTCCGGATTCAGATACACGGCGTGTTCGTCGCGAGACCGCTCGTGCTTCGGGAACTCCTCGGTCTGCCACTGCAACAACGCGTCGGTCAGTCCCTTGAACGTCTTACCGACCATGATCGGTTCACCGCCGTCAGGATCACGGGCACCGAGATGCAGATTGGACAACCACCCCGTGCGCCTCCCGTATCCCCACTCGGCACCGAGGACGACCAGGTCCAGAGTGTGCTCGGGTTTGACCTTCTGCCACGTCTTACCGCGACGCCCCGCAGCGTACGGCGACGACAACGCCTTGATCATCACCCCTTCGTGTCCTTCGTCGAGAGCCGCGCTGAAGTGCCCCGACGCGGCGTCTGGATCCGGTCGAATCAACGATGGAATTCGATGCTCACCGGCCACTCTGCCGAGCGCCTCCAGCCGTTGTTCGAGAGGTCGATCGAGCAGATCGACTCCGTCGAGATGAATACAGTCGAAGAAGTACGGACGCAACAGCAGATCGTGGGCACTCTGGGCGCCGAATCTGCTCATGGTCTCCTGGAACGGCCTCGGCCTGCCACTGTCGGTGAGCGCCAACGTCTCGCCGTCCAACACCACCGAGCTGCATGGCAGCCCGCGGATCAGCTCGACCAACTCCGGCACCGACGCCGTGATCTCGCGGAGCGTGCGGGTATAGACATGGACGTCGTCGCCGTCGCGGTGCACTTGAATACGTGCGCCGTCGAGTTTGAACTCGACGCTGACGTCACCGTCCATCTCGGTCAATGCCGCGTCGAGCGATTCGGCGGGCGAGGCGAGCATCGGCCGCACCGGACGGCCGACTTTCAGGGCGAATGCCGCCAAGGCGTCCAGCCCCGCGGTCAAGGCAGCCGTCGCGGTGGCCGACAGTGTGCCGGACAACATGAATGCCCGCCTGACGGGATCGACAGCCAATCCCGCTGCCTTCGCGATGGCGTCGGTCATCACGCCTTCCAACGCTCCTTGACGCAACTCGCCAGTCATCAAACGGATGAGGAACTCGCGTTCCTCCCGCGTCGCCGCCGAGAAGAGCCCGGTCAGTCTTTCGCGCCTCACCGCAGTCGAACCGGTCCCGGAGGTCGACGCCACGGCGGTGATCGCGGAATCGACGTCGGCGATGGTCAACGCCGGCTCGGCCGCGGCCGCCACATCCAGATCGGCCAGAGTTCGCCAACCGATCCCGATACGGCCCTGGGGCAGCTCACCGGACAGCCAGGACACCACGGTCCCGACGTCGGCGTGGTCGAGGTCGGCGATCAAGGCCTGCAGAGCCTCGATCTTTGCCTTCCTCGATCGTGTGGCACCCACGGTCGAGGACGTATCGATTATTCGGGAGAACAGCACAGGGGAGAAAGTAGCCCGAACCTACGACATTCAACCCGGTGAATTCACGAAGAACTGTCGCCTCGGTCAGCTGAAGCCGAGCACACGGTCGCCCCAGGCCGCCCGCAGTACCGTGTCCGGATCGTCGACGACGGTGTCCTGACCGTCGATGACCAGCGTCGACCGTGTGGGATCGGCGTACAGCGGCCAGTGTTTGGCCCCGTCCAACGTCGCCGGAACACCATGGCGCGCGAACGCCACCCAGCGCCTCATCACCCTCGCCGACACTGCCAGTGCTGCTTTGCGTCCCCCCAACCAGAAGGTGGGATCACGGTTCAGCGTGCCGAAATTGCCGAAGACGTAGGGAAGTTCGGTTGCGTGCCCGGCGCCGATCCTGGCTGCTTTGAGCATCGGCGTCGCGTGGTCGAACCGGTACATCCACACCGACGCGTATCGACTGTGCGCGTCGGCGATCCACAAGGTGGGCATGCGGAACCCCGCGTCTCGTGACATTGCAAGAGCACCAGCAGTTTTCGATCGATCCGGATACGCAGACATGATCTCCGCGACCCGAAAGGCAGGCAGATCGGAATGGTCGTTGGCAATTGCCCTGAACATCTCGGACACGGTCTCCGATGTGACGGGCATGAGCGGAGACTTCATCAGCCGGAAAATCGACGCCTCGTCGTGATTCGTCCCGATGATCAGCGGTATCCGATGCGCAAATCCCTTCTGGAACGCCGCGACCGGATACCGCGGAACGATGTCACCGTCGACGACGGGTGCGAGGCCGAGCGTCCCGGGAACCTTGGTGGGAATCTCGTAGCAGAGGGTGTCGCCTGCGACGACGAGACGCTCGAAGTCCATCGTCTTCAACTCGTGAATTCGATCCGGGGTGACGTCGACGAGTTCGAGGAAGCGAGCCGCTACCAGCGCGGCGCGATCCTGGCCGTACACCGATGTCGCCGGTGCGCTCTGCACGATTGCTTTCTGGAACAAACCCTCGGACTTCGGAGAGGTCATCAGTGTGGTGACCGAGGCACCGCCGGACGATTCACCGAACAGGGTCACGTTCGACGGGTCGCCGCCGAAGCGTGCGATGCACCGGCTCACCCATTCGAGCGCTGCAATCTGGTCACGGAGGCCGATGTTGGTCTCGAACACCGTGTCCTCGGTCGAGAAGGACGACAGATCGAGAAATCCGAACGCCCCGATCCGATAGTTGACGGTGACGATCACCAGGTCACCCAACTCGGCCAGGTTCCGACCGTCGTACACGGTCTGTGCTGCCGACCCGAGCGAGTATGCGCCGCCGTGGATCCAGACCATCACCGGCCGCGGTGTGTCACTCGGCTTCGGCGCCCAGACGTTCACCGACAGGCAGTCCTCCGACATCGGGAGATCCGGGTCGATCGGAACGGGATTGTCGAGACCCTGCGGGGCCACTGCGCCGAAAGTGCGGCAGTCCAAAGGTTCCTGCCATGGTTCCACCGGTCGAGGGGCCCTGAATCGATGCTCTCCGTCGGTCGCCGCGGCATACGGAATGCCTTTCCACGCATAGAGGGTGCCGTCGCGATGGCCGATCACTTCTCCGTGCGGAGTGATAACTCGGCAGGTCTCGTCGCTCATCGCACCTCCCTGTCACTCAACGAGCACGGTTCCCGACGAACGCCAACGTACCAACCGCTGCCCGGCCCCTTCACTGTTTATGCTGGCGAGATGAGCCGAACGCGGGTTGTCGGAAGTCTGGTCGTGGCCGTGTTCGCGCTGGTTCTTGCCGGTTGCGGCTCCAGCACGGAGGGAACGGCCACCGCTCCCCTGGCTACGGTCGACACCGATCCGCCCTCGGTGATCCGGACCACGGCACCAACCACCACCAGCGCGGCACCGAGCACCACCACCACTACGTCGGCGCCACCGAGCACGACGACGGCGACCACAACGACCTCGGCGCCGACCGCCGATCCTTCTCGGTACGAGGGCGACGCCGGCTTCTACTACTTCACCACGCCGACCGGGAAGTTCGAGTGCGGCATCTTCGTCACCGAGTCCTCGGTCGCGGGATGCCACGGTGACTTTCCCTCCACCGTGCCGAAGGTCGAGGGAAGCGGCGCACCGAATTCGACGGTGGCCCCGAACACCATCGAACTCACCGTCGGATCGAAGGCTCGTTTTCTCAGCTCGGGGGACCCTCGTTTTCACCGATTCGACGGCCCCGCACTTGCTTTGCCCTACGACGAAATACTCGCAATCCCTGGAAGCGGCAGCTCGAACGGAGTGAGTTGCCATGTGGAGGAGAAGTCCGGTGTCACCTGCATCGACCAGGTCGGGCACGGCTTCACGGTGTCGGATTCCGCGTTCGAAGTGAAGTAACCCGGGCGGTGTTTCGCCCGGCAAACGACCGGGAATAGAGTGTTTTCGGTGCGATAAAACCTTATCCACTTCCCTATCGCGGCCGAGAGCGCTCAGCTTCCCGACCTGAAGGAGTGCACTTTCATGTCCCAGACGCGGCACACCGCGAAAGTCATCGGTGTCAGTGTGGCCGCCGCCGTCGGTGGCTTCCTGTTCGGCTTCGACAGCTCGGTCGTCAACGGCGCGGTCGACGCCATCGAGGACAGGTTCTCTCTCGGCTCGTTCACCACCGGTTTCGTTGTCGCCATCGCCCTCATCGGCTGCGCCGTCGGCGCCTGGTTCGCCGGCTCGCTCGCCGATCGGTGGGGTCGAAAGAAGGTGATGGTCCTCGGATCCGCACTTTTCACAATTTCTTCGATCGGCTCGGGGCTCGCGTTCAGCGTCCCCGACCTGATGCTGTGGCGCGTTCTCGGCGGGCTCGGAATCGGCATCGCATCGGTCATCGCTCCCGCGTACATCGCCGAAATAGCGCCCGCCAAATGGCGTGGCAGCCTCGCATCGCTGCAGCAACTCGCGATCACCATCGGTATCTTCGCGGCGCTCCTCTCGGACGCGCTGCTCCAGGGCGCTGCGGACGGCGCCTCCAACGATCTGTGGCTCGGGCTCGAAGCCTGGCGCTGGATGTTCCTCGTCGGCGTCGTCCCCGCGCTGATCTACGGTCTGCTCGCGCTCACGATCCCCGAGTCCCCTCGCTTCCTCGTCGGGAAGCACCTCGACAAAGAGGCCGCCGAAATCCTCGCCAACATCACCGGTGAACTGCACCCCGACGAGCGAGTCCACGAAATTCGGCTGACGCTGCGCAAGGAAGAGAAGTCGTCGTTCGCGGACATACGCGGGCCCCGTTTCGGACTTCAGCCGATCGTGTGGGTCGGCATCATCATGGCCGTCCTGCAGCAACTCGTCGGCATCAACGCGATCTTCTACTACTCCACGACGCTGTGGAAGTCCGTCGGATTCACCGAGGACCAATCGTTCGCGACATCGGTGATCACGTCCATCATCAATGTCTCGATGACCTTCGTGGCAATTCTGTTCGTGGACCGCATCGGTCGGCGCAAACTGCTGCTCGCCGGATCCGTCGGCATGTTCGTCGGACTTCTGATGGCCGCAGTCTCGTTCTCACAGCAGGTGGGTAGCGGCGACGACGTCTCGCTTCCGAGCCCGTGGGGTGCCGTCGCCTTGATCGGCGCCAACCTCTTCGTGATCTTCTTCGCCGCGACGTGGGGACCGATCATGTGGGTGCTGTTGGGAGAGATGTTCCCGAACCGTATGCGCGCGGTCGCCCTCGGTATCGGTACCGCGGCGAACTGGGTCGCGAACTTCGCAGTCACCCTCGCCTTCCCGCCGCTGACGCAGACGGTAGGGCTGTGGGTGATCTACGGATTCTTCGCCATCATGGCCGGGGTGTCGTTCTTCTTCGTCCGCTCCAAGATTCCCGAGACCAAGGGAATGGAACTCGAGGACATGAAGATCTAGATCGTCATCCGATGCCCGGAATGAACCCCGGGAACACGAAGTGTTGAGGACCGCCACCCGGCATCGACGACCCGGTGACGTTGGGGAAGTCGAACGGCAGAGCCACCAGCTTGTGTGGGTTACCTGACTCGTCGGCCTGCCAGCATCCGGTCAGCACTCCGTGAAACGCCGTACACACGATGCGCGTGCTGGTTCCGTACGGCGAGGTGAGCCGGTCCTGCGCGAGCAGCGGGTTCCAGTAGTTCGGGTCCGTCGGAGTCAGGAACGCCGTGGTCTCGAACGGCACGCTCGGACTTGGATAGTCCGGAATCGGCGGCCATTCGTCCGCGGCGGCGACGCCGCTTCCCGCGAGTACAGCGGCCGCGGTGAATCCGAAGGCAGCGGCGAACTTCGTCCATCGGCGAGGTGCATTCATCGATCGATGGTAACTGCCCTTCCGCTTCGGCGAGGCTGGATTATCGCGCGCCTGGATCCAGGCGCGCTTCGACGCCCGCGGTGAGTGCGGTAGGGTCGGCGATGTTCTGACACGGGGTGCGTCCGTCACATACGGATGCTGAGATCACACCCGTCGAACCTGATGCAGGTAATGCTGACGAAGGGATGTCAAGGCGATGACTGCGCCTGTGCACTCGGTGGACTCTGTCCGCCATACGGATCGATTGTGGGAAGCGACGGAGCAACTCCGCGCGGCAATCGACGATCTGAAATTCTTGACGCTGCTGGGTGAGGGCACTCTGCCCCTCGATGCGTTCCGCACCTACATCGAGCAGGATCAGCTCTACTTGGACGGATACGCCAAAGCGCTGTCGCTACTCGCGTCCAAGGCACCCGATGCGCACACGGCAGCATTCTGGGCCACCTCGGCAGCCAGCGCAGTCGAGGAAGCGTCACTGCACGAGTCGCTGTTGCGCGGCGACGCACTGCCACGACGCGATTCACGCCCGGAGCACTCGGCTGCATGCTTGGGGTACGTCTCGTATCTCATTGCGACGGCTGCAACGGAGCCCTATCCCGTTGCCGCAGCGGCAATTCTGCCGTGCTTCTGGATCTACGCCGACGTCGCCGTCGGACTGTCGGTCGCAGCCAAGGACGTGCTGAGCAGAAACCCCGAACATCCTTATGCTCGTTGGGTTTCGACGTACGACTCCGAAGAGTTTCGCACTGTCGTCGACGGTGCGCGCATCCTCGTCGATGCGGCGGGCGATCAGGCGACCGAGGCTCAGCGAGAGCAGATGGTTCAGGCATTCCGTATTGCCACGAGATACGAATTGATGTTCTGGGACACCGCTCTGCACCCGACGCCATGGCCGGTGTCGCAGTGAAAAGACTGATCGCACTCGCAGCAACGGCCATCAGCATTGCTGCCCTTACCGGGTGCTCACAGACCACGGATTCCGATTCCATCAGGTTCGCCTTGGACTGGACACCCAACACGAACCACACCGGCCTCTACGTTGCGCAGCAGGAAGGGTATTTCGCCGACGCCGGGCTCGACGTCGAGATACTCCCCTACAACAACACCTCACCGGACACCCTCGTCGATTCGGGAAATGCGGAGTTCGGCATCTCCACGCAGAGCTCGACCACTTTCGCCAAAGCCGCCGGTGCGCAGGTCGTTTCAGTCCTCGCACCCCTGCAGCACTGGGCAACCGCGATCGGCGTCCGCGCCGACCGCGAGGATATCCCCAGCCCGAAGGCGTTGGACGGCAAGACCTACGCCGGCTTCGGAGATACCGGCGAACAGGCTGGTCTGCGTCAGATAATCCAGAACGACGGCGGAACCGGTGACTATCAGACCGTCGTACTGGGCACATCCGCCTACGAAGCCGTGTATTCGGGAACCGCCGACTTCACCGTGTCCTACCTCGCGTGGGAAGGCATCGAGGCCGAACACAGCGGAACCCCGATGAAGTACTTCGAAAGCACCGACTACGGCTTCCCCGACGCCTATGCCATCACGATCAACGGCAACGAGAATTGGCTGGCCGACCATCCGGACGAGGCCGAGAAGTTCGTGCAAGCAGTCCAGCGCGGTTATCAACTGGCCGCCGACGACCCCGACCGCGCAGCTCAGGATGTCATCGATGCCAACCCAGGCGTGTTCACCGATGAATCGCTGGTATTCGAGAGCCAGGAAATGCTGGCTGCGAAATACATGAAGGACGCGTCGGGAAAGGTCGGCGGGCAGAACCTCGACAAGTGGAGCCAGTACTCGAAATTCCTGTACGAGAACGACGTTCTCGTCGACGAAGGTGGCAACGCGCTCGATTCCGAGCCCGATTGGTCCACCTACTTCACCGATGAGTACCTCGGCGATCAGTAGCGCGGCGGTCAGCGCCGCCGAACCCGCAGCCCCCTCCCGGCTGCGGTTCGGTGCCGCCTTCCGCTGGGCCGCGCCGTCGGCGACCATCGTCGTTCTGTTGATCGCCGCGTGGGAGATCTACGTTCGAGTCAGTGGAGTCAGGCCGCAGGTTCTGCCGTCGCCGTCGCGAATTGCCACACAGGGCTGGGCGCACCGCGACGCCATCGCCGACAACGCTGCGGCCACCCTTCAGGTCACCGTCGTAGGCTTCGCCGTGTCGTTGCTCGTCGCCTGGGCACTGGCGGTGGCCGTCGACTTCTCGCCGTGGTTGCGGCGCGCGGTCGTTCCGCTGTTCGTTGTGTCGCAGACACTTCCGATCATCGCGATCGCTCCCCTGCTCATCATCTGGTTCGGCTTCGGTCTGCTGCCGAAGATCCTGGTGATCGCACTGGCGACGTTCTTTCCGATGGCGATCGGATTGATCGAAGGCTTCGCGGCAGCCGACCGCGACGCCCGATCGCTCTTGGCAAGTATGGGCGCCAGTCGCTGGCAGCAATTTCGGTACGTCCGACTGCCATCGGCGATGCCGCGGTTCTTCACCTCGCTCCGTATCGGCATCACCTACGCCGTGGTGGGCGCGATCTTTGCCGAATATGCAGGCGCAAGTGCAGGACTCGGTATCTACATGAGCCAGCAGAAGAACTCGTTCCGCACCGATCTCGTGCTCGCCGCCGTAGTGGTCACGGCCGTCATCAGTGTCACGCTGTTTCTGTTGACCTACCTCGTCGAACGCCTCGTCGCACCCTGGGCGATGGAACGCAGGCCCCGATGAGCATCGTCCGCGTCGCCGATCTGACGAAATCCTACGACGGCCGAACCGTCCTCGACGGGGTGAACTTCGAGGTGAATGCCGGCGAGTTCGTCTCGATAATCGGTCCGAGCGGATCGGGTAAGAGCACGATCTTCAACGTGATCGCCGGACTCGACACTGCAGATTCCGGCGTTGTCGCCTCTCCCCGGAGTGCCTACATGCCTCAGAAGGATCTTCTCTTCCCGTGGCGGAGCGTGCTGGACAACACTGCGCTCGGTCTCGAAGTTCAGGGAGTGCCGAAGAAGCGCGCACGCGCCACAGCGCAGGAGTTGTTCCGAGTATTCGGCCTCGACGGATACGAGAACGCTCGCCCGTCGGAGATGTCCGGTGGCATGAGGCAACGCGCCGCGATGCTGCGCACCGTCGTCCAAGGTCACGAATTGTTGCTGCTCGACGAGCCGTTCGGCGCACTCGATTCCCTCACGCGAACCGGAATGCAACGGTGGCTCCACGACATGTGGCTCGACTACGGGTGGACCGTCCTGATGATCACCCACGATATCCGCGAGGCGGTCTATCTCTCCGATCGAGTGATCGTGTTGTCGGACAAACCTGCTCGTGTACGACGACAAGTTGCAGTGCCGCTGCCGAGGCCTCGCGATCCGTTGATCGTCACCACGCCCGAATTCGCGGCGATCGAAGCCGAGCTGATGAACGTACTCGTCAGCACCGACTACTGAGGCCTTCGGCCGGGACGCACTAGTGAACGGCGGGTGCTACGCCCAGACGTGTGGCGAGATCGGTCACTGCCGCCCGCGCCTCGGTAAGACTGCTCTCGGCCTGCGGAACGAGCGGCGCCATTGCTGGAACCCTGGTCGCGAGGGTCAGATCGACCGTCACGACGAAAACCTCCATGCCCAGCGCGACGCCCAGCACCTGCTGGAGCTGCGCGACCGTGTGGTCGGCGCCGAAGTCTGGCGTACCGGGCCCGTACTGGTTTCCACGCGAGGACACCACGACGACCGGCTTGCCTTCGAGCGGGCGCGTCGGCGCATCGAACGGGACCGTGATTCCCGGTACGTGGATGTAGTCGATCCAGGCCTTCAACGTCGATGGAATCGACCAGTTGTACATCGGGGCACCGATGAGGACGACATCCGCGGAGACCAACTCGTCGATCAGTTCCTTCTGAAGGGCGTCCGCTTCGGGCGGTACGACCTCGTCCGACGTACGAAGATACGGTGCCCAGTGCAACGCAGATGTCGGAAGGTGCGGCGGCGGCGTGCGGTGAAGATCCCGATAGATCACCGAATTGTCCGCACCGAGTGAATGCCATACGTCCGAGAAATGAGCGGTGACCGAACGACTGACCGACCGGGACAGGTCGGCGGACGAATCGAGATGCAACAACTGCGGCACGTGCAGTCTCCTTCTACTGGGGGTACTACGAAGACTATGCCCAGTAGGGTCTGCGACATGGACCACCGGTACATAGCCTCTGCACTGTCACACCACGACGCGCGAGAAGTAGCTGCGATGATCGGTAAGTTGGAGGAACGGATCCCGACAGTGGCGTTCGACGGCGTCGAACTCGATATCGAACCGCCTGCACGACGGGCGGTGATCGAATTGCTACGTCAGCTCGCGGGCGGCACGTCGGTAACGCTCGGACCGGTCGGGGAACTGCTGACCACGTCCCAGGCCGCCGAGGTGCTCGGGGTTTCCGATACGTACGTGCGACGCCTCGCGGACGCCGGGGAACTCACCATCGAAATGCGTGGGACGCATCGGAGATTTCGGCTCGAAGATCTGATTCGCCATCGGGAGCGTTTCACACCGTGACGGCCCCGCCGTTCGCCGTCAGCCCGCAGCGCGTCCGAGCAGCTCGGACTGGAGAGTCAACAGATCGCGGAACGCTTCGCCCGACGCACGCCACAGCTGTTCGCCGTCGATGAAGTCCACACCGAGCAGGTTGACGTCCCCGCGATAGGCGCCGACGTCGACCGAGAGCTTGCGTACGATTGCCGACACGTCGCGGTCCAGATAGCCGGAGTCGGTCCCCTCCAGGCCACGAAATTGGGTGGCGAAATGCTCAGCGGAGATTCGTCGGTCGACGAACTGCGCCACGAGGATGACGAAGCGCGATGCATGCAACGACGGGGAACGGAAGGAATGCTCCACGAAACTGGCCTCTCCCTGGTCGACAACGCCGCTCGCCGTCGCCCTCGAACTGGTCGGACCGAATCGCTCGACGTGCTACGCACAACACCCGGACAGGGTAGGTGAGCGTTGAGGGGTGTCGACGACTCGGCTACAAAACAGGAACAGCACCCACGCTAGCGAGCAAAACATGATGCATCCGCTGTTTCACGCATTGCTAGTACCTGTCACAACCATTCGCCGGGCTTACTTGTGATCTAGCGGAGCGTGCCCAGGGCCTCTCGCTGCGGGGTGTCGAGTTGCCAGAACTTCCAACCGTCCCTGACCTCGACGTCACCGCTGATATGAGTCGCTACAGCGCTGGCGGCCTCGGTCGGGCTGTCGAAGCGCCTACCCTCCATCGGCCCCTGCATGATCTCCAGGCGCTCACTGTCCGGGTCGAACCGCGCACTGAGTCGATAGCCGTCGAAATCCGCAACAACCTTGACCCGCATGTCGATGATCTCCTCGACAGCGGCGGCCGAGCGCTTCGAGACGACACGGCGAACAGTCTTGGTGTGCTTGTGAGTGGAGGCAGTCAGCGCAGCATCCGCAAGGCCGGGATCTGCGTCGGAGTGCAAACCGAGCAGCGACCACTTCTCACGCCCGTGCTGAACGCGTCCTACAGCGATCGCGTGGTGTCCGGTTCGAGTACGCAACGGAGAATCCTGCACCCAGAGGTCGACCTCGCCCTTGATGTCGGCAGCCATCTCCTCCGAGGACACCATGAAGAACGACGGGTCGGACGGACCGAGATCGACGAATACCCAGTACGACGACCCGGTGTCGTCACTCGCCAGGGACTCGTCCTGACGACGAGCCTTCCAATCGCCACTCGCCTTGGAGCGGACTCGAACGACACAGCTGGATCCGTCCACCGCCCATACCTGCACGGGGTTGCGCCGGGAAGTGGTCAAACGCTCGGCACGACCACCCCGCGACACGACTGCGCCGATGAAGGCCCTGATTCCTTGCTCCGATACGTCTTCCACTGCGCAACCTCAGATTCTGCCTACCCGTGCAGATGAAGAGAGGTGCCTACGACGGGTAGCGTGCGCACGACTCGGAGTTCACCCCCAGCCTAGTGGTCCGACACCACCCACAGGAACCGTGCAGAATCACAGACATGGAAACCCGCGTCGAACACCAGCCGGAACAGCACCGCTTCGTGCTCTACCTGGGGCTGACGATCGCAGCGGTATCCGAATACTTCGACGTCGACAGCGAGCGGAATTTCTACCACACGGTGACACTCCCGCAGTACCGCGGCAGAGGGTTCGCCGCGGTACTGACGGAACGTGCGCTGGACGACACCCGGGAGCAAGGCATGACCGTGATGCCGTCGTGCTGGTTCGTGAGCGAGTTCATCGAAACCAACGCCGACCGATACGCGAGCATGATTACGCCCGCCGGACCGCCCGCCGCGCGATAGCGAGAAGGCGGTAACCCTCCACGCTGCCCTCCTGCTTGCCGGTTCGCTGCTTGTAACGCTCCAACGACTTGGCAACCTTCAATTCATGTTCTCGAATTACGTTCTCGTACAGATACATCGAAGCTCCTAGAAGATGCCCGAACGGGCGAAGAGTGCAGCGTGCAAGACGGCACTGCTGCATCGGAATCAACAGCGGAATGTACGTCGCTATCGAGAAAGGACGACTACGTCGAATCGGCGAAAGACAGTGCCGACGATCGTGTTCACCGAAATAACCAAGGCCGCACCTCTTTCCGTTGATGTCCGCGTACGTATCGTTACGCAGATCATCATGCGACACAGGGGACCTGTTGCGCCACCGATTAAATTTCAGGTGGTCTATCGTTGAATGATGTCTCGCCAATATGGTTGCTGCGCTTCGATATTGAAACCGCGCCGTGGGCTGCGGATTGGCCACGTGCAGGGCTGGCGGTGAGCGACTGGGGGTGCGACCGACGGTCCGGTGCGCATTAACCAATCGGCCAGGACCGCGGGTTCGCGAAGGCACGTGCCTTTGCGTCGCGCGTGGTTCGTGTCGGTGCGGTTCGCGCGAATGCACGTGCGTTTGCGTAGAACGTGGGCGTCGGCTATCACGGGTTCGCGAAGGCACGTGCGTTTGCGTGACGTCCCGGTGACGACGGCAGGCATGCGCAGCGGGCGCGTGGTTTGGTCAGGTGCGGGGCTGGTGGTGAGCGACTGGGGGTGCGACCGACGGTCCGGTGCGCGTGTACCCATCGGCCAGGCCCGCGGGTTCGCGAAGGCACGTGCGTTCGCGTCGCGCGTGGTTCGTGTCGGTGCGGTTCACACAAATGCACGTGCTTTTGCGTAGAGATCGGGGGCCGGCGATCGGATGTCACCAATGCACGTGCGTGTGCG
>NZ_JAHFVG010000072.1 GCF_023264675.1 Rhodococcus sp. (in: high G+C Gram-positive bacteria) | reverse complement strand
CCAAGAAAAACGCGATCGACGTCGCGATGTACATGATCCCCAACACCTTGGGATCAGTCGTCGTCACCGCCTTGTGCAGAAAAGAACCCTTCGGTCCCATCCGCGGCGGAAACGGGCGGGCCGCTTCCACAGCTTGGGTAGGCCTAGGCGCTAGGGCAGTCACAGATCCTCCTGAAGATGCGTCCCAGTCCGAACGAGATATGGGACGTCCTGATGTCTTGCGCTCTTCGAATCGTAGACGGTGATCCCGCCGCACGCCGAACCGGTCCTACCGTGTGTCGTATTGCGCCGTTGCCGCAGCAAGATGCTGGGTTCGCGCGATAAGTCCGGCGCGGGAGAATCAGGTAAGGCTCTCCTGTTTCTGCCCAGGTCGAGGTGAATCGGTGCTGACAACCCACAACTGGATAGGGTGTGATCGCACCCCACTGGAGTTAGGAACGGACGAGTTGCTCAAACAGTCACGCATGTTGTCGATGGTCTCGATGCGCAATGCCGCTCTCCTGCTCGTTGCCGGATCCACTCTCGTTGTCGCCGGCTGCACCGACGCACCCTCGTCCAGCGACGACGCGTCGACCATCGTGCGCAGTACGACGAACATCGCAGGCGCCGGTGTGGTCGGCAACGATCGCGAGACGGCCGGCCTGTGCCCGGAGGCAGCGCCACTGGACCCGACGGGAGTCGAAGGAACGATCCGACCCGTCGGACATGCCGAGGGAATCAGCGATGTGCCCGCCGACCCGATGCGGATCGTGGTCCTCGACCCTGCCTCGCTCGACGCCTCCTGCGCCCTCGGACTGTGGGAGCGCGTCGTCGGTGCGGCAACGGTCGATCCGAATTTCAGAGGCGACGGCGACCAGGAGCTGTATCTGGGTACGGGTATCGCCCGGATACCGAGCGTTGGAGTGGTCGGGGCACCCGACGTGGACTCGATTGCATCCCTCTCCCCCGATCTCATCATCGGGGCGGACACTCTCGGATCGGACACGTACGACGCACTGAGCGACATCGCGCCGACGGTGTTCACCACATCCAGTCGAGGATGGAAGGACACATTCCTTCAATCCGCCGCGGCCCTCGGTCGCGGAGACACCGGATTCTCCGAACTTGCACGGTTCAGCGCGGATGCCGAGCAGGTGGGACGAGATACCAACGCCACCCAGACGCAGGCATCGGTGGTTCGATTCCTCCCCGATTCGATCGTCACCGACGGCCCCGACACGTTCGCGAGCCAGGTTCTCACCGAGATCGGTGTTCAACGCCCCCAGACCCAGCTGAGCGAGTCGGTCACCGTCCCGTCGGACGATGTCTCCGCCGCCGAAGGTGACATCGTCTACGTGCGATTCGACGGTGACGACGGAGAGACGTTCGGCAGATCCGTCATGACCGGTACACCGTGGGAAGACCTCGGCTCGGTCAAGGACGGGCGGGTGTTCACCGTGAACGACACGGTGTGGTCCGGCAGCGGAATAGTCGCGGCTCGTGCGATGCTCGCGGATGTGACCAACTCGCTCAACGCGTACGTTTCCTGATATGCCGATCCCCGAATTCGTGCTGGCGCTGCGCGGCATGGTCGGCACGTCGCCGCTGTGGTTGTCCGGCGTCAGCGCTGTGGTCCTCGACTCCGACGACCGGATTCTGCTCACCCGCCGACGTGACAACGGACGATGGGCAATCGTGTCCGGAATCCTCGAGCCCGGCGAGGAACCCGGCCCGGCCGCGCTCCGCGAGATCGGTGAAGAGACCGGCATCGAAGCCGAACTCCTGCGGTTGACCAGCGTCGACGTCACCGAGCAGATCACCTACCCGAACGGCGACGTCGCGCAATATCTGGACATCACCTTCCTGGCCAGGCACACCGCCGGCGAAGCGCGAGTCGCGGACGACGAGAATCTTGCGGTCGAGTGGTTCACCGCCGACTCGCTGCCCGCCGATCTGACCGACACCTCCCGTCTGCGGATCGACAAAGCGCTCTCCGGGGCGAGCGAGGCGTGGTTTCGCCGCTGATTCGGCCTGGCCCCCGGATTTCTGACCGAATGCGTCATTCGGTCCCAGCAGGGACCGAATGCGCCCCTGAGGCACTTGAAGTGACCGAGCGTCACATCCGGTCCGACCCGAGCGCTCAAAATGTGATATCACTTTAATATCACTACTGAGAGGGAGGTTCCGATGACTGCACCCACCACCGTCGCCGAGAAGCCGACGGGTACGCCGACGACCACCATTGCCGAGCATCCTGGCTGGGATCTGCCCGGGTGGTCGATGCTCAGCGCCGGAGTCGCGTTGTTCGTCGCCGGTATCGCCTCGTTCGTTCTCGGACTTGTATTCACGGTCGTCGTGCTGATCGTCCTCGGCGTCGTGCTGTTCCTTCTGTCTCTGCCTGCTCTGATGGGACTGACCCTCGTCCAGCCGAACCAGGCGCGGGTTCTGCAACTCCTGGGCAGTTCGTACAGCGGCACGTTGCGGACACCTGGGCTGCGCTGGACCAATCCGCTGACCGTTCGTCGGGCTATTTCCACACGTATTCGCAATCACGAGACCGGGCAGTCGAAGGTGAACGATGCCGACGGCAATCCCATCGAGATTTCGGCCATCGTGGTGTGGCAGGTAGCCGACACCGCGCTCGCATTGTTCCAGGTCGACGACTACGAGGAGTTCGTCGCGGTTCAGACCGAGTCGGCTGTGCGGCACATCGCCGGCAGCTACCCGTACGACGCCGAAGGACGAATCTCGTTGCGGGAGAATGCCGACGAGATCACCGCGGCGATGTCGGAGGAAGTGCACGCGCGAGTACGCTCCGCAGGCGTCGAGGTGATCGAAACCCGCATCAACCGCCTCGCCTACGCTCCCGAGATCGCCCAGGCGATGCTCAGGCGTCAACAAGCGGGAGCTGTCATCGCTGCCCGCAGGCAGATCGTCGAAGGTGCCGTCGGGATGGTGGACATGGCTCTTGCGAAGTTGGAGGAAAAGCACGTCGTCGAACTCGACGAGGAACGCAAGGCGACCATGGTCTCCAACCTGCTGGTCGTCCTCTGCAGCGACAAGGACACCCAGCCGGTGGTCAACACCGGCTCGCTGTACCAGTGAGCCATGGCAACCGAGCGTAAGAAACTCCTTCTTCGGCTGGACCCAGCGGTGCACGACGCCCTTGCCCGCTGGGCCTCCGACGATCTGCGCAGCACCAACGCGCAGATCGAATTCCTGCTTCGCCGCGCGCTGGCGGATCAGGGACGCCTTCCGAAGGACACCACCGAGCCCCGCAAACAAGGAAGACCTCCCGGCTCGTAGCCGGGAGGTCGTGCTCGTCGAACGGGAGTCAGAAGTCCCAGTCGTCGTCTTCGGTGTTGACTGCCTTCCCGATGACGTACGACGACCCGGACCCGGAGAAGAAGTCGTGGTTCTCGTCGGCGTTCGGCGAGAGCGCCGACAGAATCGCCGGGTTCACGTCGGTCTCGTCCTTGGGGAACAAGCCTTCGTAGCCCAGGTTGTTGAGCGCCTTGTTCGCGTTGTAGCGCAGGAACTTCTTGACGTCCTCGGTCAGACCGATCTCGTCGTAGAGGTCCTGGGTGTACTCGACCTCGTTGTCGTACAACTCGAAGAGCAGCTCGAACGTGTAGTTCTTGAGCTCTTCGCGCTGCGCTTCGCTCGCCTTCTCCAGACCCTTCTGGTACTTGTACCCGATGTAGTAACCGTGGACTGCCTCGTCGCGGATGATCAGACGAATCAGATCGGCAGTGTTGGTCAGCTTGGCCCGCGAAGACCAATACATCGGCAGGTAGAAGCCCGAGTAGAACAGGAAGGACTCGAGCAGGGTCGAGGCGACCTTCCGCTTGAGTGGGTCGTCACCGTGGTAGAAGTTCAACACGATCTCCGCTTTACGCTGGAGGTTCGCGTTCTCCTCCGACCAGCGGAATGCATCGTCGATATCGCGTGTGGAGCTCAGGGTGGAGAAGATCGAGCTGTAACTCTTCGCGTGCACCGACTCCATGAATGCGATGTTGGTGTACACCGCCTCCTCGTGCGGCGTGATCGCGTCGGGGATCAGGCTGACAGCTCCGACGGTGCCCTGGATGGTGTCCAGCAGGGTCAGTCCCGTGAACACCCGCATCGTGAGCTGCTTCTCGACAGCGCTCAGCGTCGCCCATGACGGAATGTCGTTGGACACCGGCACCTTCTCGGGCAACCAGAAGTTGCTGGTCAGGCGCTCCCATACCTCCGAGTCCTTGTCGTCCTGGACGCGGTTCCAGTTGATGGCGGAGACGCGGTCGATGAGCTTCGGACGCCCCACCACCGCCGCTGGACTGGCTGGGCCGTTGTTCGCGACTGTCATTGAAATCCCCAAGTTCGAGTTCTGTGCAGGGTCCATCGAGTATGCGCCGACGCGAAGTCGACCGTCGGCATGCCAGTGATCACAGCATGCAGGAGATCACAGCATGCAGGAGACGCAACCTTCGACCTCGGTGCCTTCCAAAGCCATCTGACGCAGACGGATGTAGTACAGCGTCTTGATGCCCTTGCGCCATGCGTAGATCTGGGCCTTGTTGATGTCACGGGTCGTCGCGGTGTCCTTGAAGAACAGCGTCAGAGACAGACCTTGATCGACGTGCTGCGTCGCCGCGGCGTAGGTGTCGATGATCTTTTCGTAGCCGATCTCGTAGGCATCCTGGTAGTAGTCCAGGTTGTCGTTGTCGAGGTAGGGAGCCGGGTAGTAGACGCGGCCGATCTTGCCTTCCTTGCGGATCTCGATCTTCGACGCCACCGGGTGGATCGACGACGTCGAGTAGTTGATGTACGAGATCGAACCGGTCGGCGGGACCGCCTGCAGATTCTGGTTGTAGATGCCGAACTCCTGGACGGACGCCTTCAGCGCAGTCCAGTCCGCCTGTGTGGGGATGTGTACGTCGGAGTCGGCGAACAACTTCACGACCTTCGCCGTCGTCGGTTCCCACACCTGATCGGTGTACTTGTCGAAGAACTCGCCCGACGCGTACTTCGACTCCGGGAAGCCCTTGAAGTAGCTGCTCCGGTCCTTGGCGAGCTGGTTCGACGCCTGAAGAGCGTGGAACAGCACGGTGTAGAAGTAGATGTTCGTGAAGTCGATGCCCTCGACCGATCCGTAGTGGATGCGCTCGCGAGCGAGGTAGCCGTGCAGGTTCATCTGGCCGAGGCCGATGGCGTGGGAGTCGTTGTTGCCCTGCTCGATCGACGGCACGGAGTAGATGTGCGTCTGGTCGGACACTGCAGTCAGTCCGCGGATGGCGACGGCAATGGTTTTACCGAAGTCAGGTGAATCCATCGTCTTGGCGATGTTCAGCGAACCGAGGTTGCAGGAGATGTCCTTGCCGACGTGGCTGTAGGAAAGGTCGTCGTTGAACTCCGACGGCGTCGAAACCTGCAGGATCTCCGAGCACAGGTTGGAGTGAGTGATCTTGCCCTTCACCGGGTTTGCACGGTTCACGGTGTCCTCGTACATGATGTACGGGTAGCCGGATTCGAACTGCAGCTCGGCGAGTGTCTGAAAGAACTCACGCGCTTTGATCTTGGTCTTGCGAATCCGCTTGTCGTCGACCATCTCGTAATACTTCTCGGTCACGTTGATGTCGGCGAACGGGACGCCGTAGATTCGTTCGACGTCGTACGGCGAGAACAGGTACATGTCTTCGTTCTTCTTCGCCAGCTCGAACGTGATGTCCGGGATGACGATTCCGAGCGAGAGAGTCTTGATACGAATCTTCTCGTCGGCGTTCTCGCGCTTGGTGTCGAGGAACTTGTACACGTCGGGGTGGTGTGCGTGCAGGTACACCGCTCCTGCACCCTGACGGGCACCGAGCTGGTTGGCGTACGAGAACGAGTCCTCGAGCAGCTTCATGATCGGGATGACACCCGAGGACTGGTTCTCGATCCGCTTGATCGGCGCTCCGGCCTCACGAATGTTACTGAGCAACAACGCAACTCCGCCGCCGCGCTTGGACAGCTGCAGGGCCGAGTTGATCGAGCGACCGATCGACTCCATATTGTCCTCGATGCGAAGCAGGAAGCAGGAGACCGGCTCACCGCGCTGCTTCTTACCGGAGTTGAGGAACGTCGGTGTGGCCGGCTGGAAGCGTCCGGCGATGATCTCGTCGACCAGATCGGTTGCGAGAGCCTCGTTACCTGCGGCGAGGGTGAGTGCGACCATGCAGACACGATCCTCGAACCGCTCGAGGTAACGCTTGCCGTCGAACGTCTTCAACGTGTACGAGGTGTAGTACTTGAACGCGCCGAGGAACGTCGGGAAACGGAACTTCTTCTTGTACGCGTGGTTTATCAGAAACTTGACGAACTCACGTGAGTACTGGTCGAGAACCTCGGGCTCGTAGTAGTTCTCCTCGACGAGGTAATCGAGCTTCTCGTCGAGGTCGTGGAAGAACACCGTGTTCTGGTTGACGTGCTGGAGGAAGTACTGGTTGGCCGCTTCGCGGTCCTTCTCGAACTGAATCTCGCCGTTGGGACCGTACAGGTTCAGCATCGCGTTCAGCGCGTGGTAATCGAGATCGCCGTCTGCTCGAACGGAATTGACAGGTGCTGCCTCGGTGATGGTCGGTGCCACGGCGATCGCTCCAGTTTCTGCTTGTGACTAATGTGTGTGCGCTGCTCTTCGCGACTCTCGTTCCCAAAAGTCCACGAGCCCCTCGTGGACTCGCTCCACATCTTCGGGAGTCCCCATCAGTTCGAACCGATAGAGATACGGAACTGCGCACTTCTGCGAGATGACATCGCCCGCAAAGCAGAACGAATCACCGAAGTTGGTGTTACCCGCCGCGATGACCGCCCTGATCAGGGACCGGTTGTGCTTGTTGTTCAAGAATTTGATGACTTGCTTCGGGACGTAATTGGTATCCCGGCCGGCAAATGTGGTGCCGCCACCGTAAGTGGGAACGATCAGCACATAGGGCTGATCAACGGTGAATTCTTCAGGATGGTGAATCGGTATTCGACTCGACGGCATGTCCAGCTTGGTGACGAATCTATGCGTGTTCTGCGACGCACTGGAGAAGTAGACCAACGGGTGCGTCAATTGCGGACCATGAGCCGACGTTGTCACACCTACTCATCTCCAACGTCCGCGTCGGGGGCACTGTCTGTTCAAGCAACCTGAGCGGTGAGTGACTTGATGCGATCCGGACGGAAACCCGACCAGTGGTCTTCGCCGGCGACGACAACCGGAGCCTGCAGGTATCCGAGCGCCATGATGTAATCACGAGCTTCGGAATCCTGAGTGATGTCGACGACGGCGTATTCGATGCCCTCTTTGTCGAGGGCGCGGTACGTGGCATTGCACTGAACGCAGGCGGGCTTGGTGTAGACGGTGATGCTCATGAGGGGTTCCCTTCTCCCTGTCCGAAACCACGGTCTTCACCGAGATTTCGATATGCGCTGCGTGATGATTTCCTACAAGTGCGCCGAACCCGGAAACCAACCAGGATTGGTGCAGTTTCGAGGCGATTTCACGTGCTTCGAGCCGGTTTTCTTGGCTAGTCGCGTTGTGGCCTCTCGACTGCCCAAACACTACACCTAGTGTCCGACATATGCCTACAACACGAGATGTTGCGAACAACATCCATGGTATTCGCTGGTCAGAGGGCTATGGACCAGCCAATATCGTGGCCGCATCGGCGTGTCGTAGGTCACAGCCCAGCCATGTCGTGTGTCACATGTAGAACTCGCCCCGTTGGTGATCGAAAACAGCAAGCCGACACGCCGAACGCCGGGGGTGAAATCGAACGTCTCGACGCCCGGTCCGCCGGTGCGCGACCGAGAGGCCGCGCCGCTTCCCCGACTGCGGGAATGCACGAGGCCCCCGACCGCAGGGTCGGGGGCCTCGAAAAGGATGTGTCACCTCAACGCTGACGCGCCTTGAAGCGTGGCTCCTTCTTGTTGATGACGAACACCTTGCCGTGACGACGCACTACCTGCGCGCCCGGCTTGCCCTTCAGTGACTTCAATGAGTTTCGTACCTTCATGCAGTAGATCCTACATGCAAACGATTCTCATTACCAGAATGCTAGACGCTGACGAGCTCGTTCGACGCCTTCACCAGTTCTGCCACGACGGTGGAGATCTGAGCCGACACCTCGGCGTTTTCACGCGGGTGCGCCGAACCGAATTTGTCGATGGTTCCACCGATGGTGAGCACCACGTCCTCGAGGACCTTGCCGCCGGCGATGCCCACAGCCTTGCGAGCGTCGTCGTGTGCCCACTTGGCACCGTTGCCGGACGGCGATGCGCTGATGACCGCGACAGGCTTGTTGCTGACAGCTCCCGAGCCGTAAGGACGCGAGAGCCAGTCGATGGCGTTCTTCAGAACAGCAGGAATGGTGCCGTTGTACTCGGGAGTGACGAGCAGGAATGCCGTCGCCTTCTCCGCAGCGGCGCGCAGTTCCACAGCGGCGGCGGGAACCTGTCCCTCGACGTCGATGTCCTCGTTGTAGAACGGGACAGCAGCGAGAGCGTCGTACACGACTGCGGTGGCACCCTCAGGGGCCAGCGATGCAGCGGTCTCGGCGATCTGCTTGTTGACGGAGTCGGCGCGGAGGCTTCCGACCAGGACCAGGACGTGTGCTTGGGACATGACGAGTATTCCTTCGAGTTCGAATGACAGTAGGTGTTCGAGCAATTCTTACCATCTAAACGGACCGCGGTCCACATCTGTTCCCGAGCAGGTACAGTGTCCGTTGTGACCGACTTCATGCTGCCTATTGCCGGCGAGGAGACCGAGCGATGCGACGCCGCTCGCAATCGCCGCCTCTTGCTGGACGCGGCCGCCGAACTGGTCGCCACCATCGGCGCCGACGCCGTCACCATGGACGGGCTCGCCACCAAGGCCGGTGTGGGCAAGGGCACAGTCTTTCGCCGTTTCGGCAGCCGTTCCGGCTTGATGCAAGCACTCTTGGATCACACCGAGAAAGATCTGCAGCAGAACTTCCTCTTCGGACCGCCGCCGCTCGGCCCGGGTGCGGATCCGATCGACAGACTCGTCGCCTTCGGTCGCGCACGACTCGATCTGGTCGAGGTTCAGGGTGAAGTGATGCGCGCTGCGGAAACATCGCCGGAACTTCGCTACTCCGCGCCCGCACACATGGTGAACCACACCCACGTTCTGACCCTGCTGAGATCGGCGCACGTCACCGGCGACCTGGAACTCCTTGCCTACGGACTCCTCACGCCTCTCGAAGCCACGTTGGTCCTGCATCAATTCCGCGATCTGAACATGTCGATGGCGCGTCTCGCCGATGGCTGGGAAGACCTGGTACGCAAGGCAACTCGCTAGAGCAGCCGCTGCACCTCCAGCGCAGCCCGGTGCAGTTCCGTTCCATACGACCGGCCGTGTCCGGCCGCATGTACAGCCAGCGGATGAAGCTGGTGGAGCGCGATCCTCTCGTGCCAGCCGTCACGCAACTCATGTGCCGACCGATAGCCGTCGACGATGTCGGACAACCGGGGGCAGCCGAACAACGCAAGCATCGCGAGGTCGGTTTCCCGATGTCCTCCGTGCGCTGCCGGGTCGATCAGCACCACGCCGGCATCCGTCCAGAAGACGTTGCCCGTCCAGAGATCACCATGAATTCTCGCGGGCTCGTCCCCATCGTCGAAAGCACCCTCGGCAACCTCGGCGCAGACTCGTTCGACGACCTTCGCATCCGCCGAGGAGATGTTCCCGACCTCGACTGCCGTACGCAGATACGGCAGCACTCGCTCGACCGCATAGAACTCGCCCCAGCTCGAATGCACAACACTCGACATCGGCCGCGAGCCGATGAAGAGCTGCCCGTCGAAACCTTCTGGTGCACAACCGAATCCACGAGCACCCGTGCCGTGCACCGCCGCGAGTTGCGCACCGAACCTGCGTGCGGAACCCGCACTGGGCGACGACGCCACCAGACGTTCGAGATCGATGTGGGTCGGCCCGACACTTCGAACGTCGACGACGCTCGCCCCGCCGTCACGCAGCCACCTCAGACCCGCAGCCTCGGCCGCGAAAAAATCCGGATGTGCGCTCGAATCGGTCTTGGAAAAACTATCTGCTGACATCCCACACGAGCCTACCGCTCACCTCGTTCCGCAGGCTCCACTCGCAACCTTCACCTCGTTCCGCAGGCTCCACTCGCGAGCCCCACCTAGGATGGCCGAATGGCATTTCTACGTTCGGAGTTGCGCACTCGTATTCAGCGCGAACTCGCGGTCCAGTCCACCATCGATCCAGCCGCCGAGATCACGCGACGCGTCGAGTTCCTCAAGACGTACCTGCGCTCCACACCGGCGCAAGGGTTCGTGCTCGGCATCAGCGGCGGCCAGGACAGCACCCTCACCGGAAAGCTCTGCCAACGCGCAGCCGAGGAGCTTCGCGCCGAGGGTGCGCAGGCACAGTTCCTCGCGGTGCGACTCCCCTACGGAGTTCAGGCAGACGAGGACGACGCCACCGTCGCACTAGGGTTCATCGCGCCCGACAGGGCGGTTACCGTCAACATCAAGGGCGCATCCGACGCGGCGTCGGCCGCGACGGCCGAAGCACTCGGCAGCACCGAGGTCCGAGACTTCGTGCGCGGGAACATAAAAGCACGCCAACGCATGATCGCGCAGTATGCATTGGCGGGCGAGCTCGGTTACGTCGTGGTGGGTACCGATCACGCCGCCGAGGCAATCACCGGCTTCTTCACCAAGTTCGGCGACGGCGGGGTCGACATCACTCCGCTCACCGGCCTGTCGAAGCGTCAGGGCGCGGCATTGCTACGCGAGCTCGGTGCACCGCAGAGCACGTGGAAGAAAGTCCCGACGGCCGACCTGGAGGACGATCGCCCGGCACTGCCCGACGAGGAAGCACTCGGGCTGACGTACACCCAGATCGACGACTACCTCGAGGGAAAAGACGTATCCGACGATGTGGCCGAGAAGCTCGAGCGAATGTTTCTGAACACCAGGCACAAGCGGGCTGTGCCCGTCACTCCGTTCGACGAGTGGTGGACCACCGAAAACTCGGTCGACGCCCCGAACTGACGCGGTAGCCGGGAAAGCTCAGCCTCCGGCGAACGGCGGCAGGATATCCACCCTGTCGCCGAACGTCGTGGTCAGATCACGCGTGAGCTCGTCGCCTACGAGAAACGCCGAGACACGAAGCACGTCGGCAATGGATTGGCCGTGTCGTGCCAACACTGCGTCCTTGAGCACGCCCAACGCCGAGCCGGACGGCACATCGAAGGTTTCCTTCACACAACCCGAAGCATCGGCTGCGCCTGCGAAATAGCGAACCTCAACCACCGATGGCTCCCATGCTTCTGGCAGGCGGGACGAAATCCGCCGCGTCGATACCGTGTCCGGCCCATTTGTTCCACATCGCGCCCCTCCACAGCTGCGCCAGGTCCTCGTCGGACGCGCCGCCGCGCAGCGCAGCGCGAAGGTCGACCTCGTCGTCGCTGAACAAGCAGGAACGAACCGTACCCTCGGCAGTCAATCGCGTGCGGTCGCAATCGGAGCAGAAAGACCTGGTGACCGAGGCGATGATCCCGACGGTCGCGGTGGTCCCGTCGATCGCCCATTCTTCGGCAGGCGCCGCCGGATCTTCTCGGCCGATTTCCTGGAGGTCGAACCGAGTGGCGAGAACATCCAGCAGATCCTGCGCATCCAGCATGTTCGAGCGCGCCCATTCCTGATCCGCATCGAGCGGCATCTGCTCGATGAACCGCAACGAGACTCCCTCGTCGAGACACCATTGCAGCAGGTCGACGGCACCGTGCAGTGTCTCGGGCATCAGGACGGCGTTGATCTTGACCGGAGTGAGACCCGCGCGGGCAGCAGCGCGGATTCCCGCCAGCACGGACGGCAGTCGGTCCCGACGGGTCAGTTCGGCGAAGTGTGCGCGATCGATCGAATCGAGCGAAACGTTCACGCGTGAGAGCCCGGCAGCGACGAGCTTGTCGACGCGATGTTCGAGCCCGACGGCGTTGGTGGTCATCGCGAGTGGAATGCCCGGCGCTCTCGTCGAGCACTGCTGGAGAATATCGACGAGATCCGATCGCATCAGGGGTTCCCCACCGGTGAACCGGACCTCCTCTACACCGAGTCGATGCACCGCGACCGCGACCACGCGCGCGATCTCCTCCGGAGTCAGGAGATCGTCGGACGCGATCGCCGGGAGGCCCTCCTCCGGCATGCAGTAGGTGCACCGCAACGAGCACTTCTCGGTGATCGATACGCGCAGGTCACGTGCCACCCGTCCGAAACGGTCGATCAGGACGGGGACGTCCGGGCGATCGGCGACGGAGAAGCCCCGCACTCGGCTGACCGAGGGGATTCCCAACCCCACAACACTGTCGACTGACACAGACCCTCCTTTTCGGCATTGGTCGTAACCACAACAACGAACCATGTTCCAGTATGCCGCTCATGGGAAATTTCGTACGATCCGCCGAAGGTTCCACAGTCCCGGCGCGCATAGGATCGTGACATGACGAGCCGCACCACCGGGCCGATTCGCGCAACTGGGCAAGACCGAGCAGCCCACGGCGAATCGGTGACCGAACCGACTGCAGACCGACCCGCGTCGGTCTCCGTCGAGGACCACATCGCATACGTCGAACAGCTGTTGGCGCCGTTGAAGACACGGGAATCGGACACGGTGGCCGTGTCCGACGCGTTGGGTCGTGTCGCCGCGACGGATGTTGCGTCGCCGGTCGACCTACCACTGTTTCGCAACTCGCAGATGGACGGGTACGCGGTCCGCGCGTCGGATGTAGCCACCGTCCCCGCCACGCTCTTTGTCACCGGAACGATTGCTGCCGGACCGTCGGACGCCACTTCCGTCCAGCCCGGGACGGCCGTGAAGATCATGACGGGAGCCCCTGTTCCAGAACTCGCCGACGCGATCGTTCCGGTCGAGAACACCTCCGCCGACGGCGAATACGTGACGATATCGATCTCGCGCACTCCGGGTGACTACGTCCGCGAGCAAGGCAGTGACGTTGCCGCGGGGACGGTCCTCGTGCAATCGGGACAGATGCTAGAGCCGCGGCACATAGCCGTACTCGCCGCAGTCGGACTCTCACACATCGCAGTACGCAGTCGCCCCAAGGTCGCCGTGATCACCACCGGAGCCGAGCTCGTCGATGCCGGATCGACACTCCGACCAGGCCAGATCTTCGACTCGAACGGTGTCACTCTCGCCGCGCATCTCCGTGCGAGTGGTGCCGATGTGGTTGCAGTACATCGCAGCTCCGATGTTCCCGACGAGTTCCGCCGGATCCTCTCTCTCGCGACCGAGTCGGCCGAACTCGTCATCACATCGGGCGGAGTGTCGATGGGGGACTTCGAGGTCGTCAAGGACGTATTGGCTCCGCTCGGTGGGCGGTTCGGTGCGGTGCGGATGCAACCGGGTGGCCCGCAAGGCACCTCGGTGATCGACGGCGTCCCCGTGCTCAGCTTCCCGGGCAATCCCGTCAGTACCGTCGTGTCGTTCCTGATGTTCGCGCGCACGGTGATCAGAGAAGCAGCGGGGCTGGAACCGATCCCCACTCGCGCAGCGCCGCTGGCACAGGCCATCACATCGATCTCGGGTAAACGTCAACTCCTTCGGGGAAAGCTCGACTCAGATGGTGTGTCGTTGATCGCCGGTCCGGGATCGCATCTCGTGGCAGCGATGGCGTGGGCCGACGTACTCGTCGACATCCCCGCGGCGACAACCGAACTCGCCGCGGGCACCGACGTTCAGGTGATCCCACTGTGACCGCCGACCGACCGTCGAACACCCAGAACCTTTCACACCTCGATGCCGAGGGCCGAGCGCGCATGGTCGATGTCTCGCACAAGGCCGACACCGCTCGAATTGCCGTTGCTGCTGGAGAACTGGCCACGACGGCCGAAGTGGTCGCCCTGGTACGTGCCGACGGGATGCCGAAGGCCGACGTGCTGGCAACCGCTCGAATTGCGGGAATCTCGGGCGCCAAGAAGACGTCGGAACTCATTCCGCTGTGCCATCAATTGTCCTTGTCCAAGGTGGACGTGGTGTTCGGATTCACCGAGACCACGATCACGGTCGAGGCCACCGCAAAGACGACAGGTCCCACCGGTGTCGAGATGGAAGCCCTCACGGCCGTCGCGATTGCCGGACTCACGTTGCACGACATGGTGAAAGCCGTGGATCCCGGAGCGACGATGAACGGCGTCCGCCTGGTGAGCAAAGACGGCGGCAAACGCGGACGGTGGTCACGGGAAGAGCAGGGGTCACGGGGAGAGCAGGGGTCACGGGAAGAGCAGGCCACGCCGCCTCCCCCGCAACTCGACGCCGCGTCGGCCGTGGTGCTGGTCGCGTCGACCGGAGGTGCGCACGGCACCAGGGAGGACACCACCGGACCTGTCATCGCATCCTGGCTGACAGCGCGCGGACTCTCGGTTCGCGGTCCGCTGGTCTATGCCGACGCGGACATCGCTGCCGGGCTCGACGACGCCCTCACCGGGGCACCGGCAGTCGTGATCAGCACCGGCGGCACCGGGGTATCCCCCACCGACGCCACTCCTGAGGCGACGCGGGCCCTGGTGGATCGAGAGTTGCCGGGAATTGCGGATGCAATTCGACTGAAAGGAACCGCGGTGACGCCGCACGCAAGCCTGAGTCGAGGATTGGCCGGGGTTTCCGGTCGCACGGTGATCGTCAATCTTCCCGGCTCCCCCGGAGGAGTGAAAGATGGACTGGCGGTACTGGAACCGATTCTCGACCACCTCCTCGCCCAGGTCGCCGGGGACGGTCTTCACGGCCCCGGATTCGATACCGATGAAGAAAAGTGAATGAGGCGATGACAAATCCATTGGCGCTCATTTCGAGCGAACCCCTCGACAGCGCCGTGGTCGAGGACGCGGTCTCCGGGCCGGAGCACGGGGCGGTCGTCGTGTTCTCCGGTGTCGTCCGCAATCACGACGGTGGTCAATCGGTGTCCGCGCTCGAATACCAAGCTCATCCCGACGCCGAACGATTTCTCGCCACGTGCTGCGCCGAAGTAGCGGCGGAGTCGGGATTACCTGTCGCGGCCATCCACCGCGTCGGCGCTCTGGTCGTCGGAGATATCGCATTGGTGGCCGCAGTCGCGTCACCCCATCGGGCCGAGGCGTTCGCCACCTGCGCAATGCTCGTCGAGCGCATCAAGTCGGAGGTGCCGATCTGGAAGCGTCAACATTTCGAGGCAGGCACATCGGAGTGGGTCGGGCTGTAGAAGAACACCCTTCTCGCCGGCGCACTCGGGCTTTCAGAGATCACCCAGCCACAGCCGACGGGTTCGCGGAAGACCGCTGGCCCCGTCGGTGTCGGGGCGAACCGCGAGAACCTGGTGGATGGTCAGCCTTCCGGCTTCCTCGAAACCGAGTGCACTACCGACGAGGTAGAGCAGCCATGTTCTGGCTCGCGCCTCTCCCACGAGTTCGGTGGCGCGCTCCCAGTCGTTGCGCAACCGAGTCACCCATGCGCGCAACGTGATCGCGTAGTGCTCGCGCAGCGCCTCCGAGTCTCGCACCTCCAACCCTGCGCGCTCGAGCGCGTCCATGGTTCTGCTCAGGGGCAAGATTTCGCCGTCCGGAAAAATGTAGCGTTCGACGAACGCCGACATGTGCGCATCGACAGTGCCGCCCTTGTCGGCTATTGCACCGACTGCTGCAATAGCGTGGTTGAGCAGTCTGCCCTTCGGACGAAGCAAGCCGAACAGCGTGGCTGCGTATTCGGGCAACTGCGCATCGCCGACGTGCTCGGACATTCCGATGCTGGAGATGGCGTCGAACGGACCGTCGTCGACGTCCCGGTAGTCCTGGACTCGGATCTCGACGAGACCGCTCAGGCCCTCGGCGGCAACGTGTTCGACTGCCCACACGTGTTGTTCGCGACTGAGGGTGACACCGACCACGGACACACCGTAGTGCCGGGCGGCATGGATCGCCATGGATCCCCAACCACAGCCGACGTCGAGTAGACGCATCCCTGGCTTCAGACCGAGCTTGCGACAGACGAGATCGAGTTTGTCGTATTGCGCCTGTTCGAGGCCGCCGTTCTCGGCGGGCGCCGACACATCGGGCTGCGTCCAATAGGCACACGAGTAGACCATGCTCGAGCCGAGGAGCAGCCGGTAGAAATCGTTACCGACGTCGTAGTGGTGTGACACCGACGATGAATCGCGAGAACGCGAGTGTTTGAGTCCGCGCCTGCGCTGCGCCTCGATCGACGGGCGTTGTGGCCGAGGTCCGATCGCACCCAACCGGGCAAGTGTCGCTGCGCTTTTCAGTACGGTCTTCGTCGACAGCGACCGGACTCCAGCGTCACCGAGATTCTTGACCAGCCCTGGCATCGACAGCAGTTCGAACACGTCGCCCTCGATATCGAGATCTCCTTGAACGAACGCCCGAATCGGACCGAGTTCGTTCGGGGACCACAAGACGTGCCGTAGCGCGCGGCGGGTCACGAAAGAAATACATACGGCATCCGCAGGCCCCGCCTCGCTGCCGTCCCAGCAACGCACTCGCACTGGAATCTTCATCCCCAGCAGTTCTTCGAACAAGGACAGAACTCGGGCTGCAGTACTGGAAGAACTCGGCATCGGCATCTCCTGACGAACCGCTTATCGTTAGTTACGCGAAGTGTATCGATGCACGGGAAACATTGCAGTCTCATCGGTCGGATCACCTGGTCGACGGAGACAGTCGAGTAACCGCACCTCGGCCAGTTCTTCATCGATTTCGGTGCCGATCAGGACAATTCGGGTACTGCGTTCTTCGTCGTCATCCCAGTCCTGCGGTTCCAGCCTGATGTGGCGACCCACCGTGTTCAGTACGTATTTCTCGGCGTACCCGTCGATTCCGAAGTAGACGATTCCTTTCATTCGGTATACATCGCCGTAAGGATTCTCCAACATCTCCACGAACCGTCGGGGATCGATCGGATCCGCCGACTCGAAACTTGTAGTCGAGTAAAGAGCATGCAGGTGCTGCGAATGGTCGTCGTCCTCGTACATGAGTTCGTCGAGCGAGAGTTGGCGGGCGCGGTTCGGGTCGTCGCGGCTGTCGGGAACCTCGAACAGCAGCGCCGCATCGACGCGTCCGTACTCGGTGGAGAGGATCGGAACGTCGCCCACGATCGAGCGAACCGTCGCCAGAGTCGACTCCCGCGAGTCGACGTCGAGCATGTCCGTCTTGTTCAGCACCACCAGATCGGCGAGTCCCAGGTGCTGGTCGATTTCCGGATGAGACGATCTGGTGCCGGCGAACTCGACCGCGTCGACGAGACCGACCAATCCTCCGTAGGCGATGCGCGGGTTCTCGCTCGCCAACACCATTCGGATCAGGTTGCGAGGTTCGGCGAGCCCACTTGCCTCGACGACGATGACGTCGAGTCGAGACGATCGTGTCGCGAGAGTGTCGAACATCGCGTCCATGTCACCGGTATCCACCGCGCAGCACAGGCATCCGTTCCCGAGCGAGACCATCGAATCGACCTGCCCGGCCACCATCATCGCGTCGATGTTGATGGAGCCGAAATCGTTGACCACGACGCCGATTCGAATCCCACGATTGTTTCTGAGCAAGTGGTTGAGAAGCGTGGTCTTGCCCGCACCGAGGAACCCGGACACCAGCACTACCGGGATCTTTCGTTGCTCTCGCGTGCGCGCCACGCAGCGAGGTTACTAGGGCGCCGCCAGCTGCGTCAGGAGGCCCTGGGCAAAGTTCGAGACCGCATCGACGTTGTCCTCGGTCACCAGGTCCGACAAGCCGCCGATTCCCGCCGAATCAAGATAGGGGGAAATTCCGGACAGCAACCGGGCCAGCGGCGTACCCCCCGAAGCACCAGCGGACGGTGTTGCCACCGACGGACCCGCTGCCGATGGGGTGCTGGGCGACGGGGAGAGAGAGGACGGTGCTGTAGCCGTACCCGATTCGGCGTCTTCGGGCGAAGCCACGGCCGTAGTATCCGGGCCCAGGAGATAGTCGATGACTCCGGTCGAGATCGCGATGGCGTGCTTGAGCTGACCCTCCGAGCTCTCCAACACCGATGCATCGTCGGGATTCGAGCCATTGCCCATCTCGACGAAGACGAGAGGTACGCCGGTCAATGCCGGTCCCGCGATATCGCCACGTTCCTGCAGGCCGTCGTTCACGCCCGCATAGTTGGCCGAGGTGAACCCGGCACGCTCGTAGGAGTCACGCATCAAGTTCGACGCTGTACGACCCCCTTCGGACTGGGCTGCCTGAGCTGCGGCGTCGGGGATGGGAAGCGTCGGAACGATGAGATGGAATCCATGCTTGCCGGTGTCGGTTCCGGTCGTGGTCGAGTCCGCGTGGATGCTGACGGCGACATCAGCGCCGGATCGTGTTGCAGCACGCGCTCGATCGTCGACGCACCCGCCCCAGCCCGAGTCGTCGGCGCGCGAGGTGACGACGGTTGCGCCGAGACTCTCGAGGCTCGATTTCACCAACTGCGACACGTTCCAGTTGATGGTGTGCTCGGCTACGCCGTCGAGAGTGGTCATCCCTGTCGTCTGGCAGTCCTTGGTGCCGCCGCGGCCGTCGTCGACCTGTTTGCTCAGATCCTCGGAATGCCCGGTTCCCTGGTGGCCGGGATCCAGGAACACCGTCTTGCCGGCGAGTTCGCTTCCCGACGTCTGGTCCGCGGCCGGTGCCGCCGACGAGGTCGCCGGAACGATCACGGACAACGCGAGAAGTCCGGCGGACAGCACGCCGAATGCAGTGGATCTCTTCAGAGTCGACTGGGGCCGTACATCGGACGACTGTGATCGCGCACGGGACGAATTTGTTCGCACATGGTTTTGGACGCGCTCGGACATCAGCTCCGAGCAGGCCACTCCCCTTCCACATCGAGACACCGCAAACCTCGAACATAACCAAGGCTCACACCGGTAACAGCAGACACTTCAGCACCAAGTGAAACAGAGATCCCGAGATCTTTCGATTCCGCGTCGAGCCGATATTGAATCGTGAGCGCGTCGTGATCCAACCGTTGCACATCCAACTCGCCGATCCCCGACTTGGACGCCGAGAAGGGCGGTAGAACAGATCATGACGTTCGTGATTGTGCAGGCCTGCTGCAACGACGCTTCCTGCGTCGACGTGTGCCCGGTCGACTGCATACACCCGACCCAGGACGAACCCGACTTCATGCGGTCCGAGATGCTGCATATCGACCCCGGAACCTGTATCGACTGCGGTGCGTGCGTCGACGAGTGCCCGGTCGACGCCATTCGGGCCGACCACGAGCTCGACGTGACCGAGGACCGATACGTCGGCCTCAATGCGGACTACTTCGAGCATCACCCCAGCAAGAGCCACGTCTACACGGACCGAGCATCCGCATGGAAGGGCAAGGATTTCGCAGGCTGCCGCATCGCTGTGGTCGGGTCGGGTCCTGCCGCGTTCTATGCGGCGACGGAACTCGCTGCCGTCAGAGGCATCGAAATCGAGCTCTTCGACCGCTCGTTGACGCCCTACGGACTCGTACGCGAAGGCGTCGCGCCCGACCATCCGAGCACCAAAGCAGTAACCGACTTGTTCAGGTCGGTCGCCGGCAAGAAATCGGTGCGAATACACCTCGGAGTCGAGATCGGAACCGACATCACTCATCAGGACTTGATGGACAGTCACGATGCGGTCGTCTACGCCACCGGAGCCGCAGGAGATCGAAAGCTCGGTATCCCGGGCGAAGAACTGCCAGGCAGTCATGCCGCAGCCGAATTCGTATCCTGGTACAACGGGGACCCGGAATCGGCGGACGCAACCTTCGATCTGTCGTCGAATCGCGCCGTCGTGATCGGGAACGGAAACGTCGCCCTCGACGTGGCTCGAATTCTCACCATGCCGATCGAAGAGTTGGCGCACACCGATATTGCCGATCATGCCCTGGAAGTGTTACGCCACAGCAAAATCCGTGAGGTCGTCGTTCTGGGACGTCGCGGGCCTGCCCAGGCCAAATTCACCAATCCCGAACTTATTGCACTGGCGAATTCTCGCGATATCCACCTCGAGGTGAGCTCCGAGGATGCCGAACCGGATCCCGAAACATCAGCCGCGATTCAGAAGCGAACCGCAGAATCCGACACCGCGTCGAAAGTCGAACTTCTGCGTGAAGTGGCGACGCGCCATCCCCACGACATCGACGGCGACCCCACGAAGAAGCAGATAACACTTCGATTCTGCGCCGCCCCGCTCGCACTGCTCGGTGAGAACACAGTGACCGGAATCCGCTGTGCGCGGACGGTATTACATCGGTCCGACAATGGAATCGTGCGTGCGGAGCTGTCCGATAGCGAGGAAACAATAGACGCCGGCCTCGTCCTTCGATCCGTCGGATACCGCGGACGCGCAATCCCCGGCGTACCGTTCGACGCCGAACGCGGTGTGATCCCCAATAAAGACGGCCGAGTCGTCGACGACTCGGGGACCGCCGTGCCCGGGGTCTACGTCACCGGATGGATCAAACGGGGCCCCTCCGGGGTCATCGGGACGAACAGACACTGCGCCGCAGAAACAATAGGTCACGTACTGACAGATTTGGCGACCCGATCATTGGAAGCAACACCACATCGGCGAGAAGCACTCGACCAACTGCTGTCCGAGAAGGTTCCGTCGGCGTTGGAGTTCTCGGACTGGACCGCTATCGACAAAGCAGAGGTGGCAGCGGGGTCGGCGTCAGGGCGGCCCCGCGTCAAATTCGTCGACCAGGACGCGCTGCGAGCGGCCGTGTCACACAACAGCGATCGTTACTGAACCGCAATTGGTCCGTTCTTCAATCTTGTTATTCAGAGATGTGGATACGTAACCGTGCCCCCGGATTGTAGAAACCGCACCGCGAAGAGGTCTTTCGTGTGGATTAATGGCATGCGCAGTCGTATAGTCGCCTAAGTTCGATGCAGACGCACCCCGAATAACCATTGGAGAACTGCAGAATGGCCAAAAAAGTCTACGTTCAACTTGTCGATGATATCGACGACAGACCGATCGACTCCGGTGGCGAACACATAACATTTTCAGTCAACGGCGCGAGCTATGAAATCGACCTCAGCGACAAGAACGCCAAAGAATTTCATCGCAAGCTGAACTACTACATCGAGCACTCGGCTCGCGTCGGCGGCAAACGAACCAAGAAGTCTGCAGGAAGTGCGGCAGCGGGATCGAAACGAGACGCGAACCAGACGAAAGCAATCAGGGAATGGGCGAAATCCAACGGATACAGCATTTCTGCCCGTGGTCGCATACCCGCTGACGTAGAGCAGGCATTCGACGCCGCGCACTGATGTAATACGTGAGTGAATGCCGCAACGACGGTGGGGTGCGGACTCGTCGTTGCGGTACACCCGGTCAAGCAAAGACCGAGTATTTCTCGCAAGTTGGAAACCAAAAATGGGAGTCACCTTGCGGTGACTCCCATTTTCGAGGAGTGGAGCTAAGGGGACTCGAACCCCTGACCCCCACACTGCCAGTGTGGTGCGCTACCAGCTGCGCCATAGCCCCGTACTTCACTTCCGCGTTACCTTGCGGTTGCTCGAACGAAGTTACA
>NZ_JAHFVG010000023.1 GCF_023264675.1 Rhodococcus sp. (in: high G+C Gram-positive bacteria) | reverse complement strand
GATCACAGCCCAGCGTCTACGCAAGGGCGCGTGCGGCTCCTCCCGTGGAGCTGCACGGATGATCGCCGACACCCTCACCACCGTCGACCGACTCCGCCAGGTGGTCATCGGTACCGGTACCACTCTTCAGACGGTCGGAGTCGCGGTGACCGTCATCGCGGTCGGTGCAGCGGCGACCGCGGTGCTGTTACCGGTAACCCTCATTGTCACGTTGAGGCGATCGTTGGTAGCAACGAACCGCACCCTCGAAGGTCTCAATCACCGGCTTGAAATAGCGGCCAGCACGGACCCTCTGACCGGCCTGCTCAATCGCCGCGGACTGATCGCACAGGTGGGCGCATTGTTCGAGAGCGTCGTGGCCGCTGATGGGCACGGCAACGTCGTGGCCCTGGTTATCGACGTCGATCATTTCAAAGCTGTGAACGACGAATACGGGCACACCGCAGGCGACGCCGCACTCGTACGCCTCGCGCACACAATCGGCGGTGTCGTTCAGGAGACAACTGCGCAGGAAGTGATCCTTGCCAGGCTGGGAGGAGAAGAATTTTTTTGTTCTCGCTCGCCGCCCCACGCACGACCAGCTGGAAACCGACCCGTTGGAAACTGTGATTGTCGAACGCGTCCGTGCACAGTGCACCGTCACAGTCAGCATCGGCGCCGTCCACGCTCACCTCACTGCCGCAATGCTCGACTCGCTCGAGACAGACGGTGTGGTCGACCGGCTCGTCCACGTGGCCGATCGCGCCCTGTACACAGCCAAGAACACCGGACGCGACCGCATCGTCTACTCACACTCGGCCGTCGATCCGTGGTCATTCCACGGCGCGCCGCGAGTCTCGACCCGAGCCCTCTCATTCGATCAGTAGACCCGTAAGGCGATACGTCAAGCATCAGAGAGATGTAACTCCAAGGCCCCGACTCTTGGTGCCGTAGCAACGCGTGACAGTTACAAGTGGCATTCTGCCCAGCTTGCCACCGTCCCCGACCGCGAGTGCTCGATCGCTGGAATGCGGTCAGCGACGCCCTGTTCGCCATACTCAGGACCACAACTCTCTACCAATCGCCGACGACTCGAGCCGCTTGACAGAAACTATAGGGACACCGCGGTGAGTGAGGTCGAGGTAATCGTTGCGCGATGTGGAGGGCTCCGGGGGTGAAGGGGCGTGGTGGCAATTGTGACTGAGTCGGGCCAGACTGGACAACGTGGACAAGTCGGTTGACAGAATCGCAAGTCGGACGAGCATTCGGTCGCTTCGTTTCGCATTGACACTGTCGGAGGAGTTGCACTTCGGTCGAGCGGCGCAGCGGCACTACATTGCCGCTCAACCGTTCGGTCAAGTGATCCGATCTCTCGAAGCCGATATTGGGTACCCACTGTTCGAACGCACGAGCCGCCGGGTGTCGGTCAGTGCGCAAGGGTTGGCTTTCTTGGACAGGGCACGGAACATCGTCGGCGCATTCGACACTCTGATCTCGACATCCCCGACCTCCACGGATCGTGAACACATGACGATTGCCGTTCTCGGGTTCGGGATCTCTTCGATGTGGGGTGACTTCGAGGACGGCTTGCGCATGGTCTTCCCGACCCTGGCCATGAGCTTCAAGGACGTAACCCTGGCAGAGCAGTATGACGCAGTGCGTTCGGGTCAAGCCGACGTGGGGTTTGTTCAAGCTGTCGATCCCGTCGACGGTGTCGACCTGATTCCGGTAGCAGCGGGTCCGCGGGTAGCGGTTGTCCCGAGGCGCTCCGATTTGGCAGACGCCATCGAACTTTCCGTCAGCGATGTGGCGGACAGCCCGTTTCTCGATGTCGAGATGGGGTCGCAGATCCAGCGCTGGGCAGGTGAGGCCTGGGGGTGTGGCCGTCGTGGCGATCGCGTCCGCTATCCCGCAGCGATCTCACACGCGGTGGCCCTGACCGGTCGCATCGCAGTTCACGCTGCCACAGCATCGACCTATTATCCGCATCCAGAAGTCGCGTTTGTCCCGCTCGAAGGTGACGATTGCACCGTTGCGGTCGCTGTTCGCACCTCCGACCATCGTCCTGTCATCGAACTCGTGCGCACATTGGCCCTCGCTCTGCCTGCGGCCGGAACAACTTCGGATTGCAACTTTCCTGGTTGATGATCCGCAGACTATTAGGTGCTGGACTGTCGTGACGGCAATCACGGACAGAAGGAAATCGATGACGCACAACCGAACCATCATTCGCGGGGGCCACCTGGTCACAATGGATCCAGAACTCGGCACCCTCCCCACCGCGGACATTTTGATCGAGGACGGAATGATCGTCGCGGTCGGATCCGATCTCCCGGACAGCGACGCTGTGGTCGTCGACGCTTCCGATCATATTGTCGCGCCGGGTCTCATCGACACCCACCGCCACACCTGGCAAACCCAGATGCGAGGGTTGTGCGCGGATTGGACACTCGCCGACTACTTCTACGGAATGCGGTTGGCCGTCTCGCCGGCCTACTCGGCGGACGATGTGTATATCGGCAATCACCTCGGTGCACTCGAAGCACTCAACGCCGGCGTGACGACGATCCTCGACTTCTCCCATTGCATGAATTCACCGGCTCACAGTGACGCCGCAATCACGGGACTGCGCGACGCTGGCATTCGTGCAGTGTTGGGATACGGCTTCTTCGACTCCAGCCCACAGGCTCCGCAGTTCTTCGGTTCTCACGACGATCGCATCCGCGATTTCGAGCGGATCGCAGCCGAGTATTTTCCAGACCCCGCCGGCCTGCTCAGTTTGGGGGTGGCTTTGACCGAGATCGGTCTGCAACCGTTCCGAGCTACGCGCGCCGAGGTCGAGACCGCCCGTGCTCACGATGCACTCGTCGTGACGCACACCGGGTGCGTCTGGTCGAGTCCGTCCGGGGTGGCCGAGCTCGACGCTGCAGGGCTTATCGATGCCGACCAAGTGCACGTACACTGCAACACCCTCACGGACGACGAATGGGACATACTCGCGCGAGCAGGGGCGAAGGTCTCGATCTCACCTGAGACGGAACTGAACATGGGGATGGGCAAACTGGTTTTCGAGGCCGCCGAGCGCCGAGGAATCGAACCGACCCTCTCGACGGACATCATGTCTTTGAACTCAGGCGACTTGTTCACTCAGGTCCGCTTGGCGATCGGCTTCAAGCGGTGGTCGGATACTGAAAAGCTGAACAACTCCCGGCAAGATCCGGCTGCAGTATCAGTCTCTGCGCACGACGCACTGAAATGGATCACAGTGAACTCGGCCAGGGCCTTGGGGATGCAGGATCGGATCGGCAGTATCACGGTGGGAAAGCGTGCGGACCTCATCGTGGTCGGAGGTCCGTCCATCCGACAACGCCCGCACATCGACCCAGCAGGGACCTTGGTTTTCCAAACCGCGGCCGACGATGTCCGGACAGTGCTCGTCGACGGAAAGATTGTAAAGCGGGACGGGCAGCTGGTCGCGGTGGACCTGGAATCGCTGACGGCGCAGGCCGAGGAATCGTCTCGCGCGATCCTCGACCGAGTCCATGCGCACGTCCCGCAACTGCCCGGAACACCTGAAGGCACATTCGACGGTGTGGCAACCCTGATGGCTGCCAACCTGCAGGTTGTTCAGTGACTTTCGTTGGGTCGCCATTGGAAGAGGTTGCGCCACAGGTGTGGGCCTATGTGCAGCCCGACGGCAGCTGGTGGATCAACAACACCGGCGTAATTGGGGGCGAGGATGGCGTCCTGGTTGTCGACACCTGCGCGACGGCATCACGCACGCGCGCGTTTCTCAACGCTGTCGACGACGCCCGTCCCGGTGCTGAGATTCGATTCGCAGTCAACACCCATCAGCATGGCGACCATACCTACGGCAACAGTGAACTTCCTGCAGGGACGACGATCATCGGACAAAGGAACATGCGCGCAGCCTTGGCCTCCGACACCATCATCTGTGGGTGCCCGCCGTTCTGGCAACCGGTCCCTCAGTGGGGCGAGGTGTCGCTACGGCTTCCGACGGTGACATTCGACCGATCACTGGAGCTACACCTCGGCGATCGAAACGTCGAAGTTCAGCACCCTGGTTTTGCCGCACACACCACGGGCGATGCTGTGGTCTGGCTGCCGGACGAACGGGTCTTGTTCGCCGGAGATCTGGTGTTCAACGGAGTGACCCCCTTGGTATTCATGGGTTCTGTCGAGGGGGCACTTCGATCACTGGACTGGCTACGCAATTTCGATGCCGAGATCATCGTCCCTGGACATGGCCCTGTAATCGAGCGTGCGGCCGTCGGCGCCGTGCTCGACGGCATCGCCGAGTATTACCGTTTCGTCCAGGATTCAGCCGAGCAAGGTCGTCGCCACGGGATGAATCCATTGGACGCTGCGCGCGCGGTCGAGCTGGGCGAATACGCGGCCTTGCCAGATTCTGAACGCATCGTCCTCAACATCCACCGGCACTTCGCCGACCTGGCAGGCACGGACGTCGACGTTGTCGCAGCCTTGAAGGACGCCGTGGCGTTCAACGGCGGTCCAATGCCGTCACATGTCTGAAAGTGAGTCTGGCCAATGAAATTCGTCAATTTCAACGTCGAAGGTACGGGGCGCGTCGGTGTCATCGACGATGGTGTCGTGTACGGCTTGCCCGAACGAACCCGCATCGTCGACCTCCTCGACGACGAGTTCGTCGATCGACTGAGATCCGCTGGGGATGCCGCGCGCCTCAACCCCTCCATCACAATCGACATCGCGGACGCCGAAATTCACGCACCGATTCCGGCTCCCCCGACCATCCGGGACTACATGACATTCGAGCAACACGTCGAAGGCGTGAGTCGACTTGCAGGCGCCGAGGGCGGCGTGCCCGAACAGTGGTATCAGGCGCCGGCGTTCTACTTTACGAACCCGTACGCTGTCACCGGACCGTGCGATCCTGTCGCGGTGCCCCCGGGATGCACGATGTTCGACTTCGAACTGGAGATCGCCGCCGTCGTCGGACGCGCCGGCAGTGACATCGCGGTGACTGAAGCCGACTCGTACATAGCCGGGTACATGGTGATGAACGACTGGTCCGCTCGCGATCTGCAGTTTGCCGAGATGCAGGTCAGACTCGGCCCAACGAAAGGTAAAGACAGTGCCACATCGCTAGGACCGTTCTTCGTCACCGCCGACGAATTGGAACCGTACCGTTCTGGAAACGCTTTCGATCTGACGATGACGGCCTCAGTCAACGGTGTCGTTGTGGGGAGAGACAATTGGTCGAACATGGCGTTCACATATGCGCAGATGCTCGCATACGCATCACGAGGGACACAGGTTCAGCCGGGAGATCTCCTGGGCTCGGGCACCTGCGGATCCGGGTGCCTTGCAGAAATATGGGGACGAGAAGGGTTGTCCGCACATCCCCCACTTCGCCCCGGGGACAACGTCACCCTCTCCGTCGACATCCTGGGTCACCAACACACGACAATTGTGCAGTCCGTGGACCACGAGCCGTACGACCAGTTGCACTCCCTGAATACCGTCAGGCCATAGAACGCCGCCTGAGGTCGGGCCGAGCGCCTGGGTCCGCTCGCGGACATGATCGACCATTTGACTGCCACTGGGCATCGGTGATCGCCTGCTCAGTGCCACGGGTCGAGATGACGGGTGCACCCCGATATCTCGACGGCGACGCGAAATGAAACCACTTGTACTGCCGGCGTTCTCTGGGCGTCAGTCGGCTTGCGCCGGGCTGCACAGGAGCGGCGGGGACAACCAGGCGCATCACGTCTCCCATCCGCGCTCGATCCAGCTTGCACTAGAGGTAAAGGACTGCGTACTCATCAATGGTGGGTTGCAGTCGTTCCGGGTAATGCCGAGGACGGGAAGGCGTTGCGCCGACGGCGGTCGCCTGTGCCTCAAAGAGGGCGATGGCAGTCTCTGTCACATGGAGAGCGACCGCAATGGCGTCGGCCAGCATCCTGCCGATGTCGCCTATTCCGTTAGTCATGTCGGTTCCCCAGTTGTAGCCATGAGTGAAGCTCGAGCACAATCGATACTGCTGGTCAAGTCGGGTCGCCAAATCTAGCGACCCGAGCTTGAGGTCCAGATGCTTGGGCGGGTTTGCCGCCATCCATACCGCCGACTTCTTAATGATCGCGGTGAAGTTTTCGGACTTCCAGTCAATCGTTCCGATCTCATCTCGTTGTTCGTTCGCAAGTTTCAGGTGCTTGCGCATGCTCGACAGGTATGGCTCTTCAATAACATGCTGGCCTGCGTCGTGCGCATCCAGCTCGACTTTCAGGTGACTGGATTTGGCGCCCGCCCCGACCATCGATGCCCCCGCCGCTCGCCTCCTCCGAGTAGCAGAATCGCCCGGCGAAAGCATCCAAATGCTTTGTGAAGCAGACTCAAATGCAGTTCTGCACAGCGACATCACACTCGCGGGATGATGATTGAAAGGCACGGAGCGCGAGACCTGCTTCAGCACTATGTGGACGACCGTGATGCTGTCGATAGCGTTCATGATCGGGAAAAGCGCTGCGCCCGCAACGCCATGTGGCGTATGACTTTTAAAGTGTGCGTCATCGTCGCGGTCCATCACACTTCCCGCGTCAGCTCGGACAGGATTCAAAGCCCACTGGATTAATTCGCTACCCAGCTTCGCCCGATCCTTCATTCTTTGAAGTTGCGGATAGCGCCGTACGCCGAGGCCATAGGCCAACCTTGAAATCATGACGCAAGGGTAGTTCGCTCCTGCTATACCTCGGCCTCACGCACGCACGTTGCAGGTTGCGGGGAGGACTGGCAGCAGCCTGCCTGTTGCGAGATCGAGCCTCTCCGGAAGGCACTCATCGGTGTCTCTAAACAGAGCCAGCAACGCGTGCAGAACCCGATACGGGGACGGACGTAAACGGAGCCTTCCGCTACTTTGACCATCTCACGCGCCCGGTGAATGCGCCAATGAGTCAAGTGTTCATTACACTGCCTCTGCGCGGCACCGAGCGGACGGGCCAGCGCTACGGCGTGAAGGTGATGATATCGATCAGAAGCAACAGGGTACGCGAGCGTGTGCTGACATGTCCGCGGAGTTCTTTACCGTTGCTCAACAACAGTTCTCGAAGGTCACTCGATGTGCCGAGCGAGGCGCTCTCCAGGACACGCGGGCCCAGTAGCCCGGGCCGAAGCCTGCTACAAAAGTTTGTTCAGTTGCTTCGACGACGAATCAGCGCGGCCTCGCACCTTGAGCAGCCCCATTCTCGCTGACTGCGCGACGCCCAAGTCCACACCCATCAGATCCAGCGATGTGCCGCAAGAATCAACTGCTCTGCGTCGTCGAGTTGTAGCTGCAACGTCACTCGGGCCCACCATAAGACTCGTACCTTCTAGGCACCGCCGCCATCACCTACGGCAGGCCGCGACGTAAGAAACTCTGGATTGTCAGGACCCCCAGGTCGTGTCAGCACGAATCGACCGACGTCGGTTTCTTTGGGTCCTAACGAAGCCTTAATTACTTTTCCGGCCGAGACAACACGCTTGTCGGCCAGTTACCGCGGCTCTGAAAGTATTGTGTAGCTTCGGGTTCCTCTGTGTACTCCAAAAGGTTCCCCACTTTTTGAGCCAACACTTTCCGGACTTGGCTGGGTTCGGCGAAGAAGAATTCTCGCCTGAGGTTCGCGTGGTTCAGTCGACGCGCCGTGAACGCCGCGTGAAGTGCTCCCTCCAGAGCAACGGCGTCGTCGGAGAAGTACAACGCGTGAACATCGAATGGGAACGGTACCGAGGCGCTCCCCAATTCGCGGACCCGGTCCATCGGTTCGAGCCGCCGCGTCATACCGATCTTGACCACACCCGGTCCGAATGCACCACGGTTGCTGATCACGTACACATAGCCAGCTCGTATATTTGCTCGCCGATAGTCGTTCTGCGCGATGGCCTGGTCAAGTTCACCCAGTTTGTCTCGAATACGTTGAGCCTCATCGTCGGTGCGGCCGGCAAGGGACTCGAGCACGTTCTGATAGTGCGCTCGTTCCTTGTCCAGTTTCTCTCTCTGCGCAGCCAATTCCTGCTCGACCTTGCGTTCCTCTCGGAGGCGCTCACGCTCTTCACGTTGAGCGAGTTTTTCTTCCTGAACTTTCATCATGTAATCGGCTGTGAGCTCGAGTTCTTCTACCCGAAGCCTGTGATAAGAATCAGCGACATGCATCTGCATCATGTCTCCGAGCTTGGCGATTGTGGCGGCGGCCTTCTCCAGACGGCTCACGGCCGTTGCAAGGTTTCCCGCTCGGATGGTACGAACGCAGATGTCAGCTTCGGCATTGTAGGCACGTAGCATAAGCTTCGAAAGATCTGCAGTCATCTTGCGGCCTTTGGCCAGAGAATTGTTGAAGCTGAACATGTCCGACGCAACTATGGCATCTCCCCCAACGATTACCGCCTTGATCTCATCGCGTACCACGGCAAGTCGTTCGCGGAACTGTTCGGCGTTCTCCAATGGATGCTGGTAGGTGTAGATGCCCACCTCCTGCAACACGATCCGATCATCGGTCTCCACCACACCAGTAGGCGCAGATCCCGAAATCGAGGCCGATGAAGAGCCTTGTCTCGCAGCTCGGGACAGTGCCTCATCGCGTTCTTGCTCGACCACTTTGAGCCGATCCAACAGATCGTTGAGCTCGCGCTCTTTGGCTACCAGGGTGGTTCGGAGAGCCCGGATGGTGTCGTCTGGTCCTGTCATCGTGTCCTACACGCTTCATCGCAGACCCGACGCTGCTGATAGGTGCTCACCCGCGAACTCCCCGTGTGTTGCCCACGGGTACGAGGTCGTGGGGATTCTTGGATACCCCCGCACTCAAGTGAGCAAGAGTGGCAGCCGCCTGAACTCCGGAGAGATTGAGCCGTTCGAAGACTGTTCTGTCCGTGGCCAGCTGGACCAAGGTGATTCGGGTGGGATGGCCAGTGGCCGGGTCCACCGTGTCGACACCGACTGTCATAGCCAGTGTGCGTACAACGCCGTCGCGGTCCGCCTCGAAAATCTCGTGGGCGGTGCGGACCGCGACCTCCGCTACGGCGGTGCTGTATCGATCTTTGCGTGCCTTCAGCGGTAGTGGCGTGCTGGTGATCGTGTCGCTCGCCTTGGTGTACTTGAACGACTTTTCGGTCGGCAGATCGGACGGCGACGGAACCGAGACGGTCAGTTCGAGTTCCCGGTCGGTGCCATTGAAGGAGAAATCGTATTGGACGTCGAAGCACTCCGGATACACCGTATTTCCGAGCACGATGGACACGTACTCTTCGAGTGCGCTCGGCTCACCTTCTTGTAGCCCGACCATCAGCCGTTCCAACTGAACATTCGCCTCCATCACCTGCTTCCGGCGTTCAGCACACTCCGCCTCGTATTCGGACTGAGCAACAGAGAGTGCCTGTAGGCGCCTCGCTTCGGCAGCCCCGTAGGCGTGTTCGTTTGCCTCCTGGGCATGGTTACGTTGAGCGAGAGCCTGTTGCCACCCCTGATGCTGCTGCCAGTACATCGCCTTCGCTTGCTCCACAGCAGCGGCGTGGCGTTTCTTTCCGCCCAGCATTGAACCGAGACCCTCCGGAGCTGCGGGTTCGACGTAGGCCGGCTCTGGTGGGAGCGGTAGGGGTAGAGGCCGGGGTGTCGGTGTCGAGAGACCTGGTCGATCGAACGGCGGGTGCTCGATCTTTTGCCGTAGTGTGCTCAGGTCGACGTAGTCGTCCACCTCCAGCGTTGCTGCGAGGATGCCGTCGATCGCTTCGTATTGCTCGGCCAAGGTTGCGTTGAGTGCTTCGACCTCGGCGAGTTGTGCCTCCACGTGCAAGCGGGTGCGTTCTTTGACCGCAGCTGCCGACGCTTGATTCGCCGCGCGTTCAGCGGAGGCGCACGCACGCTCCCAATCGCGCCGTGCCTTTTCCGACAACCGAACCGCCTGTGCAGTCGCCTGTGCGTTAGCTCGTGCATGTTGGCGCTCTCGTTGTTCGCGCAGCCGGTTCTGGTGCTGCATCTCCGCGAAAAATCCTCGACGTTTCGCCACCCGTGACACCTCTGTTCTGATCGTTGCAAGTGCCTGCACTGTAGCGACCAACACAGACAAATCCGGTACTCCTCGGTACCGGCAGGCGGCCTAATCATTCAATCGAATGACACTCCCGGGGTGACGTTGCCACGCGACAGGTCGAGTCGCCGGCAAATCCTTTTGCCTGGACGGACTCTTGCCGCACCTGTCCAGTTTGTAAGGACTTGTGACACTCTGTGACACCGAGCCATGACACTCTGGGCGACACCTGCTGCTACGAAATCGCTCTGAGCAGCACAAACTCATCTAAGCGCACAATTCCCGTGACAACGAACAGAATCCGCTGCTCCACGAGGTCCATGAACATCCGTGAGCGTCCACCCAATACATCGACGCCCATCGAAATACGCTGTGCCGCAATCGAGAATGGTTCCATCTGTACCCCGGTGCCCCCAGTCGGACTCGAACCGACACTGTGCGGATTTTAAGTCCGCTGCCTCTGCCAATTGGGCTATAGGGGCCACCGCCGAAACCTCGGGTTCCGGCGGTGACGATCATATCGGTCCGCTGCTACCCCGGGATCACCGGCGGCACGAAGTCGAAGGTCATGCCGAGCAACCAGACGAGCAACAGGACCGCCGGAAAGTGAAACATGAACTGCAGGAACGTGAATCCGATGAGATCGCGTGCCCGCAGGCCAAGCACGGCGAGCAGCGGCAGCATGAAGAACGGGTTGATCAGGTTCGGCAGGGCCTCGGCGACGTTGTAGATCTGCACGGTCCAGCCGAGGTTCATCTGAACATCCGTCGCCGACTGCATGACGTACGGAGCCTCGACGAGCCACTTACCACCGCCGGACGGCACGAACAGCCCCAGCACGACGGTGTAGACCGCGATGACCACGGCGAATCCGCCGCCGCTACCGACGTCGGTGAAGAAGTTCGCGAGGTGCTCGGAGATCGTGTTCCCGCCCCTGCCCTCTGCCTTGGTCAGGATCGCCGCCATCGCGGCGTAAAGGGGAAACTGCACCAAGATGCCGGCGGTGGCCGGCACTGCCTTGGCGACCGAATCGAGGAAGCGCCGCGGCGTCCCGTGTAGCACGAGACCGAGCATCAGGAACACCAGCAGGTAGCCGTTCAACGAACTGACCACGGACAGCACCGGCAGTGTCAACAGTTGCGAGACAAGCCAACCCAACGTCATCGCGCCGGCGATCAACGGGAGAATTCGGCTGTACTCCAACCACTCTCCCGGTCGGCTCCGCGGCGCGGGCTCGGCGACGGTGTCGTCGAGATCGACATCCATGTCGGCTGCGGTCTTGATGGCCGCACCCTTCGGCGCCGAGAAATGCGCGATCACCACGGTCAGAACGATGATGATCACGCACATCAGCAGCGACTGCCACGTGAAAATGGTTGTGCCGAAATCGAGTACACCGGTGATGGACAACAGAGTTGCCGGCAGCGAACTCGCCGTCGCCTGCAATTGCGCCGCCGAGGAAGACATTCCGAGCGCCCAAACTGCGCCCAGCCCCATGAATGCTGCTGCACCGAGGGCCCGATAGTCGACCTTCAGATCCGTACGCCGAGCAATTGCCCGAGCCAGCAAGCCGCCGAACACCAGCGACAGGCCCCAGTTCAGAAACGACACCGAGCAGGAGAGCAGCGCGACGAAACTCACCGCACTACTGGAGGTTTTCGGCACCAACGCGAGCCGAGTGATCAACCGCGCCACCGGAGGAGACGTCGCAACGACATAGCCGGTGAGTACCACCATCGCCATCTGCAGCGTGAACGCCGTCAGATCCCAGAAGCCGTTACCGAACGCGGTGACGACGGTCTGCGGCGACGACCCGTTGATCAGCGCAGCGACGGCGACCACAACGACGCCGACCAGCGCGAAGATGTAGGCGTCGGGAAACCACTTCTCGGTTGCTCGTGCCAACCCCTGGGCGGCTCGCGCGAGGCCCTTCTCTCTGGGTGCCTGCGTCGTCGTCATCGATGATCCTCGTTTCGGCGTCAGTGACCCTCACGTGTGTCTCACGACACAGGTTTCACCGAAACGGACACGGATGCAAGGCGCATCACCGCAGATCAGACCTGCAAATCTGCAGAACGCCGGTGTGTGGGTAGTCGGTGCGGGGACCGACTACGCGCACACGGGCGCGTCAGCGCACCGACAGCGCGATGCCATCGAGAATGTCGTGCTCACTCACGATCAACGTGCTCACAGCGCCGCGTCGCTCGAACTCCTCGGCGAGCACGCTGCACACGATGGAACCGCCGCCGATGACATCGACGCGTCCCGGATGCATGGGCCCCAACGCTGCTCGCTCGGCGCGGGTCATCCCCACGAGCCGATCGCACACCGCGAACAGATCCTCGAAGGACACCCGCGACAGGTGCACCTTCTCGGCGTCGTACTCGGTCAAGCCTGTCGCAATAGCGGCAATGGTGGTCATGGTGCCTGCCACGCCGACCCAACTCGACGCATCGCCGATGGGTACTTCTTCGAAAGCCTCTTCCAGCTTCTCGCGCGCATAGGCGCGGGCGGCGGATACTTCCTCTGCCGTGGGAGGGTCGCTGTGCAGGAATCGCTCCGTCAGCCGCACACACCCGATGTTGGCGGAGAACGCAGCCTTGACGCCCTTGGAATCACCGAGAACCAGTTCGGTGGACCCGCCACCGAGGTCTACGACGACGAAAGGTGCACCAGCAGCACTCAATTCCCCGACAGCACCGGCAAACGAGAGCCGTGCTTCCTCGTCACCGGTGATGACCTCGGCAACCGAGCCTGCGACGATCGGATCGAGAAGCTCACGCGTCATCGCGAAGAACTCGTCGCGGTTCGAGGCGTCGCGAGTGGCCGACGTTGCCACCATCCGGATCGCCGACGCCCCAGCCTCACGGATGATGCCGACATACTCTTCCAACGCAACGCGAGTGCGCTCGATCGCTTCGGGCGCAAAGGAACCCGTGGCGTCGACGCCCTGCCCGAGCCGCACAACCCGCATCTCGCGGGCTACATCGGTCAGGACACCGTCTTTGACGTCGGCGACGAGTAGTCGAATGGAATTGGTACCGCAATCGATGGCTGCAACCCTGGTCATGAAGTCTCTCCGCGAAGTTCTGCGATGGTGGGCCAGTCGGCCGGAATTGCTTTGCCGCGCAAGGAGTTCTCTGCAGCGAGAGCAACGGACTCGTCGCCCAGCGGGTTGACGCCCGGCCCCTTCGCCAGCGAATGCGCGATGAGTACGTGCAGGCACTTCACGCGATCCGGCATGCCGCCTCCGGTGAAATCGGTTCCCAGCGACTCGATCTCGTTGCGCTCGGCCAAATAGGACTCGTGGGCACGGCGGTAACCGGCAGCCAGTTCCTCGTCGACGCCGAGACGCTCGGTCATCTCACGCATGACGCCTGCGGATTCCTGACGGCTCGCCTCGGCGGTGAGACGCGGATCCGTCAGGTAGTACAAGGTGGGGAACGGCGTGCCGTCGGGCAACTTCGGTGAAGTCTTGACCACGCCGGGCTTGCCGTCGGGAGAGCGGTAGGCGATCTCCAGAACGCCCCGAGGTTCGCGCCCCAACTGGGCCGCAACCGCATCGAGGTCTTCTTGCGAGACTGACGAGCTCACCCGACAGGTCCTCCTTCTATGGCTGGTGCAGGAGCCGGCACGAGCGCGGGCGGAGTGGCCGCCCCGGCGTCCGTAGTCTCCTGCGGTTGAACTGCTGATTCCCAGAGGTCCTTGTACCAGGGCCCCTCGGATTTCTTGGCTGCTGCCACTTCTTCGTCGCTCGGGCCTTCGTCGCCCGGAAGCTGAACTGTGTACGGCGTCTCGCCCGGCATGACCCAGCGAAGCCTGGTACGCGCTTCGGCGGCGATACGCACCGGATCGTTGAGTTGGGTCTTCTCGAGTTCGAGTGCCGCAACCTTGTCTTGCAGGTCCTGCCTGTCGGCGAGCACCTGATCCAACTCGGCGCGCTGCGAAAAGTAGGTTCGCAGCGGCATCGCCAACGTCAGAGCCAGTGCACAGACGACGACGGCAAGGATGACCGCGCGGGCGGTGGAGAGGCCGAAGAACGTTCGTTCCGGGCTCGCGGACGCCCTGGCCCCGACGCGCCTCGGCGCTGCCTTGCCTGCGACCACCGCGTCGCGAGCCTGCTCCGACGGTTCGGGCGCCGGCTGCCCGGCGCTGCGTTCGTTACCCGACGCAGCGCCGGTAGCCCGATCACGAGAGGACGAGCGGCCCCGAGGTCGAGGGTCACGTCCGCCTGGACTTGTCCCCGGTCTTCCTCGTCGTGCCGCCATCTATCCGCCTTTACCGTGCGAGCTGAAAACTATCCCTCGTAATTGAACCGGGGGAAAGCCAGCTCGCCCGAGTAACGCGCCGCGTCACCGAGAGCTTCTTCGATTCTCAGCAACTGGTTGTACTTGGCGACTCGCTCGCTTCGAGCCGGAGCACCCGTCTTGATCTGCCCGCTACCGACGGCAACTGCCAGGTCAGCGATGGTGGTGTCCTCGGTCTCGCCGCTGCGGTGGCTCATCATCGTCTTGTAGCCGTTGCGGTGCGCGAGATCGACGGCGTCGAGGGTCTCGGTGAGCGTGCCGATCTGGTTGACCTTGACCAGCAGCGCGTTGGCCGCACCCTTGACGATGCCGTCTTCGAGGCGCTCAGGATTGGTGACGAACAGGTCGTCGCCGACGAGCTGCACCTTGTCACCGATGGCCTCGGTGAGCGCAACCCAGCCGTCCCAGTCGTTCTCGTCGAGCGGATCCTCGATGGACACGAGCGGGTACGCGTCGACGAGTTCGCCGTAGAACGCGGACATCTGCTCGGCCGACTTGGTTTCACGCTCGAACGCGTAGCCGGTGCCTGCGGTGTAGAACTCGGTGGCTGCCACGTCGAGCGCCAAGCCGATGTCCTCGCCGGGCTTGAAGCCGGCCTTGGTGATGGCCTCGAGAATGAGATCGAGAGCAGCCTTGGTACCGGCGAGGTCGGGAGCGAAGCCGCCCTCGTCGCCCAGACCGGTCGAGAGGCCCTTGTCCTTGAGCACGGACTTGAGGGAGTGGTACACCTCGGCGCCCCAACGCAGGGATTCCTTGAAGGTGGCCGCGCCGATGGGGGCGATCATGAATTCCTGGACGTCGACACCGCTGTCGGCGTGAGCGCCACCGTTGATGATGTTCATCATCGGGACGGGCAGGATGTGCGCGTTCGGTCCGCCGAGGTAGCGGAACAGTTCGAGGCCTGCCGACTCGGCGGCTGCCTTCGCGACGGCCAACGACACGCCGAGCAGGGAGTTCGCGCCGAGGCGAGACTTGCTGGGAGTGCCGTCGAGGTCGAGGAGAATCTGATCGACTGCGCGCTGCTCGATGGCGTCGAGACCGATGACGGCCGGTGCGATCTCGTCGAGAACGGCGTTGACTGCCTTCTCGACGCCCTTGCCGCCGTAACGCTCGCCGCCGTCACGAAGCTCGACGGCCTCGTGCTCTCCGGTGGATGCACCGGAGGGAACCGCCGCGCGGGTCAGGGTTCCGTCGTCCAATGCGACCTCGACCTCGACCGTGGGGTTGCCACGGGAGTCGAGGATCTCGCGAGCGCCGACCTGCTCAATGATGGCCACGAATGCTTCTCCTAGTAACGGGGACCGCCGGGCGCCACTTTTGTGATCGCCGACGACCGAGCTGCGGACTGTGCCGGGTGCAAGACTAGCCGCTCCCCTGTGGTTCCCGCGTACGTCGGCAGGAGCGGAGCCTGCGGAGTGCACCCCGGTTGGCAGGAGCGGAGCCTGCGGAGTGACCCCGGTTGGCAGGAGCGGAGCCTGCGGAGTGACATCTGGGTAGTGCTGTCTAGGCCGCTGTCCCGACGGAGTAGGCGGCTGCGGCATCGCGCACGTCGCGGAGGTAGGCGCCGGATTGGTTGTAGGCCATCAGTGCCCGTTCCCATCCTTCGGCGGTCAGCAGATCGCCGCCGCGAGCGCAGAGGTACCGGGCGGCGGTGAGGGCGGCGTCGTCGAGATTGTCCGGGTTCGCGACACCGTCACCGTTGGCGTCGACACCCCACTTCTTCCAGGTTTCGGGGATGAACTGCATCGGCCCCATCGCGCGGTCGTGGGTGGGGTCACCGTCCATCACACCGCCGTCGGTATCGGGAATCTCGGCGACGCCCGGGCCGCCGTCGAGCGGAATTCCGCGAATCGGCGGGGACACGGTGCCGTCCGCGGCGACGGACGACCCCTGATAGGTGCCGTGTCTGCTCTCGACGAATCCGATGCCGGCGAGCGTGGTCCAGGCGATGCCGCAGCCGGGCGAGGTATCGGACATGACTGCCGCGGCATGCCCGTAGGCGGCGAGGGCGGGAACGGAGATGTTCACGGCATCTGCCTGCGGGTCCGCCCACGCCAACAGCAAATCGGCTGTTCTGCCCTGTGCGTTGAAATCGATGTCGGGCACCGGTGTGCCCGCGCCCGGCGGGATGCCCTCGGGGATCTCGCGCGGAGGCTCGCCCGATCCGCATGCAACTGCGAAGAATGCAGCGGCCAGCGCGGTGACCAACAAGAGCGGAGGGGTCTTCACTTCATCCATCCTGCACATCAAAAGTAATAGAAACCTAAAGCATCTGCCTGACGCAGGTCAAAGCGGATTTACACCTGCAGCGAGGGTGTACATTGCTCTAGACCATCTCGATGAGGGTCGGCTATCCTTCGCAAGGGCAGTCTGCCCTTGTTTTTATTCCTCAGGAGCACCACCCGTGTCCGTACTCGCCGCCGCTGGAACCGCGCCCTCGATTGCCACTCAGATGTTCGGCAGTGGGCTGATCGGGCTCCGCGAGGGCCTGGAAACCGGCATCGTCGTCATGATCCTGGTGGCATTTCTCGTCAAGGCCGGACGCCGGGACGCCCTCAAGTGGGTCTGGCTCGGGGTTGGAATTGCCGTCGCGATGGTGGCCCTGATCTTCTTCGTGATCCACTACGGAACTTCGACGGTCACCGGCCTGACTGCCGAGATCATCGCGGGCATCGCCTCGCTCGTCGCCGTTGCGATCGTGACGGCGATGGTGCTGTGGATGCGCACCGCCGCCAAGAATATCTCGGGCGAACTGCGCTCGGGGATGGAGAAGGCGCTGACCGTCGGACCGATCGCCGTACTCACGCTCTCGTTCTTCGCCGTCGGCCGCGAAGGCGTCGAGACGGCTCTGCTGATGGTCGGCTACGCCGAGAACACCAACGGCAGCCTCTGGCCGCTGCTCGGGTTGCTTCTCGGAATCGTCGTCGCCGCAGTGCTGACGGTGTTCCTCTACTTCGGGGCCATCAAGATCAATTTCGCGGTGTTCTTCAAATACACCGGCATCTTCCTCATCGTCGTCGCCGCCGGAATCCTCGCGTACGGAATCCGCGCACTCCAGATCGGCGGCCTACTGCCGGGCGGCAGTTCCGTCGCCTTCGACATCACCGCTCATTACGACGCCTCGAGCTGGTACGGAACCGTGCTCGCCGGCATCTTCAACTTCCGACCCGAACCGACGTTGCTTCAGGTCATCGGCTGGGTGGCGTACATCGTCATCGTTCTGTTCCTTTTCCTCCGCCCGGTCCGCGTTCCCGCGACACCCGAGCCTGCTGTCTCCCACTCCTGAAAGGCATTCGAACAAGATGCGTCGTACCACCTTCGCGCTGGCCGCCGTCGCGGTCCTTCCGCTGGCGCTGGCCGGCTGTACCGAAAAATCCTCGTCCGAGGCGAGCGCCGACGACATCGCCGTCACCTCGACCGACACTTCGTGTGACGTCGCGAGCACCGAAGGCGCAACCGGCAACTCGACCTTCCAGATCACGAACAACGGAAGCAAGGTCACCGAGTTCTACGTCTACGGCGAAGGCGACCGCGTCATGGGCGAGGTCGAGAACATCGGACCAGGCCTGACGCGTCAGCTCATCGTCGCGCTTCCCGACCCGGGCACCTACCAGACCGCCTGCAAGGCAGGAATGGTCGGCGACGGCGTTCGCGCCGACTTCGTCGTCAGCGGCGATGCCGTCCGTCAGGCAGACGAGAACGGACTCCTGGAAGAAGCCGCGTCCGGCTACAAGCGCTACGTCGTCAGCCAGGTAGATGCACTGCAGGAGACCACGGCCGCATTCGTCACCGCAGTCAAGGCCGGTGACATCGTCTCCGCGAAGGCTCAGTTCCCCGTCGTCCGTAGCTACTACGAGCGCATCGAGCCTGTCGCCGAATCCTTCCCCGACGACCTGGACCCGCGTATCGACCTCCGCGAGCCCGACGTCGAGCCCGGTGACACCTGGACCGGCTTCCACCGTATCGAGAAGGATCTGTGGACCCAGGGCCTGCAGCCCGACACCAACGCCATGGCCGACCAGCTCGAAGCCGACATCACCGAGCTCGCCGACAAGGTGAAGGCCGACGACTTCACCGTCGACCCGATCCAGGTCGCCGGCGGCGCCCAGGGCCTGCTCGACGAGGTTGCCAAGACCAAGATCAGCGGTGAAGAGGACTTCTTCTCCCACACCGACCTCTGGGACTTCCAGGCCAACGTCGACGGCTCGCAGGCAGCCGTCGCCGCCGTCCGCCCGATCATCGACCAGAACGACGCCGAACTCGGCACCGCGATCGACGCACGGTTCGCCGACATCGACGCCGAACTGGCCAAGTATCGTAGTGGCGACGGTTTCGTGTTCTACGACACCGTCACCGAACCACAGCGCCAAGAACTCTCGAACAAGATCGACGCGCTGTCAGCAGAAGTGAGCCAGGTACAAGGTGTCGTCGCAGGACAGTAATTCCCACGAAGCCGCAGCCGAAGAGCCACGCTCTCCGGCTGCGGCCGGTCGTGCTTCCGCCGATCGATCGGGCACCGGATTCTCCCGGCGCCGGCTCTTCGGTGCCGTCGGAGCGGGCGCCGCACTCGTCGGCGCCGGTGCCGTCGGCGGCTACGTCGCGTCGGCAGCCACCACGGAGCAGGCGTCGGACGTCGTCGAATTCCGCGGTGACCACCAGGCCGGCATCGTCACCCCCGCGCAGGACCGTATGCATTTCGTCGCGTTCGACATCACCACCGACTCGCGCGACGAGTTCGTTGCGCTACTGAAAGAGTGGACGGCGATGGCCGAGAGGCTCGTCGCGGGAGACGAGACTTTCGCCGACGGTGCCGTCGGCGCAGGCGAATACAAACCGCCATCCGATACCGGTGAGGCACTCGGCCTTACCGCGTCGTCGTTGACGCTCACGATCGGATTCGGGCCAGGACTGTTCTCACGATTCGGCCTGGAATCGATGAAACCCGCGTCGCTGGCCGACCTGCAGCACTTCCCCGCCGACAACCTCGACGAACGACGCTCCGGCGGCGATCTCTGCATCCAGGCATGCGCCGACGATCCGCAGGTTGCCGTGCACGCTATTCGCAACCTTGCACGTGTCGGTTTCGGCACCGTGTCGGTCAAATGGTCGCAGCTCGGCTTCGGACGGACATCGTCGACGTCCACCACGCAGGCAACTCCGCGAAACCTGTTCGGATTCAAGGACGGAACAGCAAACCTCAAGGCCGAGGATCCGTCGCTGCTCGAAGATTTCGTCTGGGTCGACGAAGGCGACGACCAGCCCTGGATGGCCGGAGGCTCGTACCTGGTTGCCCGGCGCATTCGGATGCTCATCGAGTCCTGGGACCGCACCACACTCAAGGAGCAGGAGCGAGTGATCGGGCGTAGCAAGGGAACCGGCGCGCCAGCGGGCCTGAAAGACGAGTTCGCCGCCCTCGACCTCGACTCCAAGGGTCCGGACGGTCCACTGATCGACAAGGACGCCCACGTCCGATTGGCGTCGAAAGAAGAACTCGGCGGCATCCAGATCCTGCGTCGTGGATACAACTTCACCGACGGATCCGACGGTTTCGGCCACCTCGACGCCGGCCTGTTCTTCATCGCGTACTGCCGAGATCCGTTGACGCAGTTCGTACCCCTGCAACTGGCATTGGCACGCAAGGATCTGCTGAACGAGTACATCCAGCATGTCGGATCTGCGGTGTTCGCGTGCCCGCCGGGGTTGGGCGAATCGGACTATTGGGGTTCGACGCTGTTCGGGTGATCGGCTTTGCCTGTCCCCCTTTCAGCATGAATGGACCATCGCAACCGTCTAACCGTTGCGGTGGTCCATTGATGCGGGGGCGGGATCGGTTGGCCTCCAGCATGAATGGGCCATCACAACTGTCTAACCTTTGCGGTGGTCCATTCATGCCGCCGAAGAGGGGCAACAGAAAACTACCGCCGACCCCAATTCTCGACCCACTCGATAGCGGTGAGCTTGCCCGGCTGCGCCCCGTGCAACTTCGCGGACTCCTCGGTGCTGCGAATTCTAGCCGCGAACGCCTTCACATCCCGCCGCAGCAGGTCCTCGGCGCTCTCGCCACCATGGCTGTGATCGATGCCGATGTTCACGGTTCGGAGCTCCTCCGGCACCAACTGGTGAGGCAGACCGGCTCTGGTGGCGCGGGCAATCACTTTCTGCGCCAACGCAAGCGCCGGCTGTGACATCGCAATACCGTCGAGACAGGATCCGCGCGCCTTCTCCGACGCCTTCTTGTCCTCCCACGCCTTCTCTTGCGCGGCGACATCGATCGGTCCGGTCGAGCCGTCGGTCAGATGCGGCGTCCGATGGGTGAGCTTGGCGACCAACCCAGCCGCGACGTCGTCGACATCGAAGGCATCAACGGATGCTTCCTGGGCGATCCGGGAGTGGAACAGCACCTGAAGCAGGATGTCCCCCAGCTCCTCCCGCAGATCGACGAGGTTGCCGCTGTGAATCGCGTCGAGCAATTCGTAGGTCTCCTCGAGGAGGTATCCACTCAGCGACGCATGCGTCTGCTGCCCTTCCCATCCGCCGCGGATGCGCAGCCGATCCATCAGCAGCACTGCAGCGATGAGGTCGTCCCCCGGTAGTTTCGGGGACGAGATCACGCGATCGCCACGTCGAATTCTTTCGAGAACGTCGGGGTTTCGCGCGTCGGTGCTCACGAGCACCTCCGAGCGCGCGGTCCCGGAGAACAGCCACCGGATCCGAACCGGAACCTCCTCGGTGAATTCCACTACGCCGCTGAGCAGTTCGATCGCCTCGGCGGGAACCATCGTCGGACGCGCCGGATCGAGCAGTACTACCGTCATCACACCCCCACAGTCTGCTCCAGCAACACCGACCGAGACGGCTTGCCGTCGAGCGACAGTATGAGATCGGCGATGAACTGAACCAGCTCGACGTCACGCACACGAGCCGCCCCGACGCCTCCGCCTTCGACACGAGGAAGCGGCAGCTGCACCACTCCGGTAGTCGCACGGTACGCAGCGTTCGGGTACAGGCGCTTGAGCCTGATCTGCTTGGAATCGGGCAGATCCATCGGTGCGAGCTTGACCTGTGTGCCGGCGACGTTGATGTCGGTGAGCGCGTACTCCTTGGCGATCAACCGCAGCTTCGCGACGGATACGAGGCGTCCGACCTCCTCGGGCAGTGGTCCGTAGCGGTCGACCATCTCGTCGATGACCGCGGTGATGCCCTCGGGATCGACGGCGGCGGCCAGTTTGCGGTATGCCTCCAGGCGAAGTCGATCGCTGGTGACGTAGTCGGGTGGAATGTGCGCGTCGACCGGCAGATCGATGCGCACCTCTTTGGGTGCCTCGTCGGTGGTGATCGGCTTACCGTCCGCCGCCGCCCGATAGGCCTCGACGGCTTCTCCGACCAGGCGAACGTAGAGATCGAATCCGACGCCTGCGACGTGGCCGGACTGTTCGGCACCGAGAACGTTACCGGCACCGCGGATTTCGAGGTCCTTCATCGCGACGGCCATACCGGCACCGAGGTCGGAGTTCTGCGAGATGGTCGCCAGCCGGTCGTAGGCCGTCTCGGTGAGCGGCTTCTCCGGCGGATACAGGAAGTACGCGTATCCGCGCTCGCGGCTTCGCCCGACACGGCCACGCAGCTGATGCAGCTGCGAGAGACCGAGCGAATCACTGCGCTCGACGATCAACGTGTTGGCATTGGAGATGTCGAGACCGGTCTCGATGATGGTGGTACACACCAGCACGTCGGTCTCCCGCTCCCAGAAGCCCTGCACCGTCTTCTCCAGCGTCTCCTCGTTCATCTGCCCGTGCGCCGTCGTCACCCGGGCCTCGGGGACGAGATCACGAATCCGCTTGGCGGCCTTGTCGATCGAGCTGACGCGGTTGTGCACGAAGAAGACCTGCCCGTCACGCAACAACTCGCGGCGGATCGCGGCGGCGACCTGCTTGTCGTTGTAGGCGCCGACGTACGTCAGCACGGGGTGACGCTCCTCGGGCGGCGTGAGGATGGTGGACATCTCACGAATGCCCGCGAGGCTCATCTCGAGCGTACGAGGAATCGGCGTGGCGGACATGGTCAACACGTCCACGTGCGTTCGGAGCGACTTGATGTGCTCCTTGTGCTCGACGCCGAAGCGCTGCTCCTCGTCGACGACCACGAGACCGAGGTCCTTCCACGTCACACCCGTCTGCAACAGACGGTGGGTTCCGACGACGATGTCGACGGTGCCGTCGGCGAGACCGGCCAGGACCGTCTTGGAATCGGCACCGTGGGTGAATCTCGACAGGCCCTTCACCGTCACCGGGAATGCGGCCATCCGCGAGGTGAAGGTCTGCAGATGCTGTTGCGCGAGAAGCGTCGTCGGCACCAGAACCGCCACCTGCTTGCCGTCCTGGACGGCTTTGAACGCGGCGCGAACCGCGATCTCGGTCTTGCCGTAGCCGACGTCGCCGAGGATCACACGGTCCATCGGGACCGCCTTCTCCATGTCGGCCTTCACATCGGTGATGGCCGTCATCTGATCCATGGTCTCGGTGAACCCGAACGCGTCTTCCATCTCGCGCTGCCATGGAGTGTCCGGCCCGAAGGCGTGACCCGGCGCTGCCTGACGCGCAGCGTAGAGCTGCACGAGCTCGCCCGCAATCTCTCGAACCGCCTTGCGCGCCTTGCGTTTCGTGTTGGCCCAGTCGGACCCGCCGAGTTTGCTCAGCGACGGAAGCTCACCGCCGACGTAACGCGACAGTTGGTCGAGCGAGTCCATCGGCACGAACAGACGATCGCCGGGATGTCCGCGCTTGCTCGGCGCATATTCGATGACGAGGTATTCCCGACGAGCACCGCCGATGGTGCGTTCGATCATCTCGACGAACCGGCCGATGCCGTGCTGATCGTGGACGACGCTGTCGCCGGCGACGAGTGCGAGCGGGTCGACTTGATTACGCCTCTTGGCGGGCATCTTTCGGCCTTCGGTGGCCGAGACCCTGTTACCGGTGAGGTCGCTTTCGGTGACCACCACGAGCTTCGCGTCGGGCAGAATCAATCCTTCGTGCAGAGATCCGCACAGTACGCTGACGACGTCGGGAAGCGGCTCGGCGCCCGAATCGATCTGGACGGCAGGCACTTCTGCTTCACCGAGACGTTCGATGATCCTTTTCGCGGTGCCGCCGCCCGCGACGGCGATGACTGCGCGCCCACCCGTGGAGACGTGCGCACGCAGCATCGCGAACACACCCGTCAGCAGCTCCTCCGAGCCGCGCACCTCGGGGACGGACTCGACGGCGAGTGGAACCTCGTCGTCACTACCGGACGCGAGCGGGCTGATGGTCCACCAGGGCCGACCGAGCGCCTGTGCGGATTCACGGATCTGCCGCAGCGAGCGGTATGCCGACGCTCCGAGATCGAGGCCGACACCGCCCAGACTCTCGGTGTTGAGCGTGGAGGTGTCCAGCGGCGCGGCACCGCCGACGGACGCCGCGGTCCACGACGCCTCCAGGAATTCCTGACCGGTACGCACCAGATCGGTTGCACGCGTTCGAATTCGTTCCGGATCGCACAGAAGCACGTGCGCGCCCGCAGGCAGCACATCGGCGAGCAGTTCGAGTTCACCGGGCTGCAGCAGCGGCAGCAACGCCTCCATACCTTCGACCGGCACGCCCGCCGAGAGCTTGTCGAGCATTTCCACCAGCGCGGCGTCCGCCTGGTTGTCGGCGGCGAGGATGGCTGCTCGATCGCGCACATCCTGCGTGAGAATCAACTCGCGGCACGGCGGCGCGATGACGGACTCGATGTCCACGTCGGGAAGCGAACGCTGATCGGCGACCGAGAACGCACGAAGTTCGGTGACCTCGTCACCCCAGAACTCGACGCGAACCGGATGATCGGCCGTCGGAGAGAAGATATCGAGGATGCCGCCGCGGACCGCGAACTCGCCGCGTTTTCCGACCATGTCGACCCGCGTGTATGCCAATTCGACCAGACGATGCAGCAAGCCGTCGAAATCGATCTCGACGCCGACCTTCAACCCGATGGGCTCGATCTCACCGAGCCCGGGGGCCATCGGCTGCACCAGCGAACGCACCGTCGTGACGATGACCTGCAGCGGTACGCCGTAGTCCTTGTCGTCGGGACGGGCCAGGCGCCTCAACACCTCGAGGCGACGACCGACGGTGTCCGCGCTGGGAGACAAACGCTCGTGCGGCAGCGTCTCCCACGACGGGAACTGAGCAACGGCGTCGCCGAAGATCTGGCCGAGCTCGGTGGTGAGGTCGTCGGCCTCGCGGCCGGTCGCGGTGACCACGAGAACCTGAGTGCTCTGCGCGATGGCCGCAGCGACGAACGGCCGAACCGAGTTCGGACCGACGAGTGTGCGCTCCGCGGCACCCACCGCGTCGGAGACAGAGACCAGCGCAGAGTCCGAGAGGGCTACGCGTGCGAGGCCCGACAGGTGGAGCGAGGAATCGGAAGACAACAGCGAGGCTCCTGAGCGAAATCGGCACGACGGTTGCCGGCTGGATCCCGCAGCGCTGGGATCAACGCAGACAGGAGTAACCGGCAGTCGCGGTCGATTCTATGGGAGAACACCGACAACGCCGCCGCTGGGCGCAGCACCTACCCCCGAAGGATCAGGAACCGAAGCGAATGACGCGCCGCGCTGCGAACTCGCGGAAGTACTCCACCTTGCCGGAGGTGACGAGGGACGGCAGCAGGTAGTACCAGAGCCGCTCCATGCGTGACGGCAGTTCGTCGGTGGTGCTCGTCGCGACGGCCACCATGTGGACGCCGGTGAGCACCTCGAGGACGAGCGACCCGATCGTCTTGGGATCGGCGTCGGCGTCCAGGTCTCCCTGGCTGATCGCTTTCGCGGCCAGAGCGTCGAAAGAATCGCTCCATCCGGCCATCACGTTGCCCTGCGTGCCCCGGTAGTCGCCGATCTGATGGCTCAACCGCAGCATGGCCGACACCATCGGATCACTGACCGACATGTCGACGACGATGTAGGAGATGCCGATGGCTGCTTCCAACGCGGGAATGCGTCCGTCGTTGAATTGCTGGCACGCCGCGGTGAGACGCGAATTTCCCTCGTCGATGACCGCGCGCGCCAATTCTTCCTTGGAACCGAAATGGAAGTAGAGCGCGCCCTTGGTGACCTGGGACTGGGAGATGATCTCGCTGAGGCTCGCGTTCGCGTAGCCGAGGCGCAGGAACACGTTCGCGGCACCCGACAGCACGGTGTCGCGCGTGATTTCAGCGCGGGCCTGTCTGACCATTGGATCCGCCTTCGCAATACTGGACTGCCACTGCGCAAATTACGAGCGAACGGTACCACCCAGTGGCATTCACACCTTGGTCGACTTGCTTTCGGTCTGAACTAATATGTCCAGGCCGTGTGATGTAGGTCTCACAGCTTCAAATCAAACCATACCCGCCAGTTTTCTGCCAGGTGGGGAAATCGACCGCTCATTCGTCACCCAATCGGGGCGCTGCCTCCAGATTGGTCAGCCCGTTCCAGCAGAGGTTGACCACGTGGGCGGCCACGACCTCCTTGGACGGTTCCCTCACGTCGAGCCACCACTGAGCCGTCATCGACACCATGCCGACCAGCGCCTGCGCGTACAGCGGGGCGAAGCCTGCATCGAACCCCCGACGGGTGAAGTCGCCGGCAAGGATGTGCCCGACCTGACCGACCGCGTCGTTGAGCAACGACGAGTACTTCCCGTCGGCGGCAGCGACCGGGGAATCACGAACGAGGATGCGGAATCCATCGGTGCGTTCCTCCACATAGGTGAGCAGCGCGAGGGCGACACGCTCGACCCGTATCCGGGAGCGGTTCTGCGAGAGCGACGACGTGATCATCTGCAGCAGCGTCGACATCTCGCGATCGACGATCACCGCATAGAGGCCTTCCTTGCCACCGAAGTGCTCGTAGACGACAGGCTTGGAGACGTGCGCGCGGACGGCGATCTCCTCGACCGACGTCGCCTCGTAGCCGCGCTCGGCGAACAACGACCGACCGATCTCGATCAACTGCTCACGGCGCTGAGTGCCGGTCATTCGTACGCGCGGCACTCGCTCGGGCTCGGTCATGTCGGGTCCCTCCCACGTCACTGCTGTGTCACCCCGCAACCGAAATGGGGCATCGCGGACGAGCCTAATGGGACGTACGTCATCGAAACGGCGGAGCGGTTCGACCTACGGCTACCTCTCATGCGAGACTCGTTGCGCTCGGCGGGAGCGCCGCGGCCGTAGTCTATTGATTGTTCGGACGTCGGCAGCGAACAAACCGCTGGTCGACGATCCGCCGTGGTGTAATGGCAGCACCTCTGATTTTGGTTCAGATAGTTCAGGTTCGAGTCCTGGCGGCGGAGCGAGAAACATCTGTCCGGTAAGTCCGTGATTTCGCCGAGGAGCCCCGTTGCCGTTGCACACCGCCGTGGTCGTTCTCGCAGCAGGTGCAGGCACCCGAATGCGATCGAAGACCCCGAAGGTTCTGCATCCTCTGGCCGGCCGAACCATGTTGGCCCACGCATTGCATGCAGCAGCCGATCTCGGTCCCGACCACCTCGTCACCGTCGTCGGGCACGATCGCGAACGCGTCACCGAATCCGTGACGGAACTGGCCGCCGAACTCGGCCGCACCATCTCCACCTCCGTGCAGGATCAGCAACTCGGCACCGGGCACGCCGTGCAGTGCGGCCTGAAAGCATTGCCCGACGACTTCGAGGGGACCATCCTCGTCACCGCGGCCGATGTGCCTCTGTTGGACGGGCACACCCTCAAAGCGCTGCTCGACGAGCACCTCAGCGCACCGTCGCCCGCCGCCGCCACCGTCTTGACCTTCGTCCCCGACGACGCGAACGGCTACGGAAGAATCGTCCGAACCGACGACGGTGAGGTGGCCGCGATCGTCGAGCACGCCGACGCCACCCCCGAGCAGGTGCTGATCCCCGAGGTCAACTCCGGCGTCTACGCCTTCGATGCCGCAGCCCTCCGGTCGGCCCTCAGCAGGCTGAGCACGCAGAACGCGCAACACGAGCTGTATCTCACCGACGTCGTCTCGATCAGCAAGCGCAGCGGACTTCACGTCTACGGCACACAGCTGGCGGACCCCGATCTGGTGATGGGCGTCAACGACCGCGTCCAGCTCTCGCACGTGACCCGAGTGCTCAACCGCCACATCGTCGAAAAGCACATGCAGGCAGGCGTCACCGTCGTCGATCCGGCAACCACGTGGATCGACATCGATGTGACGGTCGGTGCGGACGTCCGCCTCGAACCAGGCGTGCAGCTCCTCGGCAACACCCATATCGGCGACGATGCCGTCGTCGGCCCCGACTCCACTCTTCGCGACGTCGTCGCCGGTGAGCGTGCGTCGATCGTGCGTACTCAGGCAGAGAAGTCGACCATCGGGCCCGGCGCTACCGTCGGGCCTTTCGCATATCTGCGGCCGGGTTCGGAAATCGGCACGAGCGCCAAGGTCGGTACGTTCGTCGAAACGAAGAACTCCACCATCGGCAATCACTCCAAGGTCCCGCACCTGACCTACGTCGGAGATGCGACCATCGGCGAGCACTCCAACATCGGGGCCTCCAGCGTCTTCGTCAACTACGACGGAGTGAACAAGTCACGGACCGTCGTCGGTTCCCACGTACGGACGGGGTCGGACAACATGTTCGTCGCGCCCGTCTCGGTGGGCGACGGCGCGTACACCGGAGCAGGAACAGTGCTCCGCAACGATGTACCGCCGGGGACGCTCGCCGTCTCCGCCGGTTCCCAGCGCAACATCGAGGGCTGGGTCGAGAAGAAGCGTCCAGGCACGGCGGCAGCGGAAGCTGCCGCTCGCGCTCTGGCCGCCGAGTCGACAAACGCGCACGAATCAAAGGACGGCGAAAAGCAGTGACCACCCCGAACTGGATCGACAACCAGAAGAACCTCATGCTCTTCTCCGGTCGAGCTCACCCCGAGCTCGCCACGCAGGTGGCGAAGGAACTGGGAATCGAGATCACCCCGCAGACCGCGCGTGATTTCGCGAACGGTGAGATCTTCGTTCGGTTCGAGGAGTCGGTTCGCGGATCCGACGCGTTCGTTCTGCAGAGCCACCCGTTCCCACTGAACACCTGGTTGATGGAACAGCTCATCATGATCGACGCTCTCAAGCGTGGATCGGCCAAGCGGATCACCGCGATCCTGCCGTTCTACCCGTACGCCCGCCAGGACAAGAAGCACCGCGGACGCGAGCCGATCTCGGCACGTCTCGTCGCCGACCTGCTCAAGACCGCAGGCGCCGACCGCATCATCACCGTCGACCTCCACACCGACCAGATCCAGGGCTTCTTCGACGGCCCCGTCGACCACATGCACGCCCACAGCCAGCTCGCCGAGCACATCCGCGGCAAGTACAGCCTCGAGCACATCACGGTCGTCTCCCCCGACTCCGGCCGCGTCCGCGTCGCCGAGAAGTGGGCCGACAGCTTCGACGGCGCACCGCTGGCCTTCATCCACAAGACACGCGACCCGCTGGTGCCCAACCAGGTCAAGTCCAACCGCGTCGTCGGTGACGTCGAAGGCCGTACCTGCATCCTCATCGACGACATGATCGACACCGGCGGCACCATCGCCGGCGCCGTCAAGGTCCTCAAGGAAGCAGGCGCAGGCGACGTCGTCATCGCCGCCACCCACGGCGTGCTCAGCGACCCGGCCGCCGAGCGTCTCTCCAACTGCGGAGCCAAGGAAGTGGTGGTCACCAACACCCTCCCGATCACCGACGAGAAGCGCTTCGACACCCTCACCGAACTCTCCATCGCACCGCTGCTCGCGCGTACCATCCGCGAGGTCTTCGAAAACGGTTCCGTGACAAGCCTGTTCAACGGCTCTGCTTAGTCGTTCCGCAGGCTCCACTCCCGACGGCTCTGCATAACCCTTACCGGTCCGTTCGGTTTCTTTACCCCGCCCCGCCACTTCTTCCCCACGTCAATGAACTTGGTCACTACTTGGACCGATTTCTGCAGGACGACGGGAGGGGGTGTGCGGGGCGGGTTTCGTTGTAGCCTAAGATGACTCGTCGTGATCGACGCACAAACTATGTCCAGCCCGGCTGCTACTTCTACCGTCCGAATCGCTCGCTGGACCCCGGGTGGGTGCGTCTGGTGCGGCAGCACCGACTCGATCGAGGATTATCGCAACGAGCCACGCTGCGGCCTCTGCCGTGAGCAGGAAGCCATCATCGACGAAGCGAAGCACTTCATCGGGATGTACGGCCTACGGCCCCTCGGCGGCACTCTCGCCTCCGACGACGAGGAGGAGCGCGAGTTCCGCGTCACCGCCCGTGACGCCCGCGAGGTGCTCAACCGCATTCGCCTCGAAAAACTGCCCGATCCGGCAGCCGTCCGCAAAGCGTTGCGCCCCAGGGCTGCTGCTGCAGTCGCAGCGCCGCGCACCAGTTCCGCTTCGTCGACCTCGACGGCCGCGCCCGCCAAGTCCGCTGCCACCAAGAAGTCACAGGCAGGCGTCAGCGGCATCGACGTGATCGAGCTCGAAGCCCGGGTGCAGAAGCTGCTCGCGCAGCTCACGAGCGTCGACGAACAGATCAGCGCGCTCGACGGCGCCCAGGGTCTCCCCGCTCGCGCGCGGATGAAAGACCTGGAGAAGCAGCGCACAACGGTGCTCACGACGCTGGCAGCGCTGGAAAAGGCACGTCGCCGCACCAGTTGATTCTTCGGTCTTGTCGCGGGTCGACCGTACGCTGAAGGGCGTGTTCCGGAAGCTCTCGCGATATCAGATCGCCATCGACGCGGTCTTCGCCGTCGCGTTCACGGCTCTGATGTACGCCTCGACGACCGAGCAGGACGGGCCTGTCGCGGTCGTCCTCCTGTTCGGATTCGGCGTCGCGCTCGGTCTGCGACGGCTTTCTCCCGCACTGGCACTCGGCTTGTCCTGGGTCTGCGCGATCGGCCAGATGTCGGCGTCGCTGCCGTTGCTGGCCGGTAACCTCGCGATACTCTTCGTGCTGTTCGGGACGGCGGCATACGGCTCATCCCTGGTGCGCAAGCTCGGGCTGGCGTCGGTGGTCGTCGGCGGAATCATCGCTTCTCTGTTCTTGACGTTCGTGGCGGGAGAGCCGTTCGTTCCGGACGACTTCGAACGCACCACGGGCGATGCCGCAACGCAGATCGCCATCGTCCTGGTCGTATCCTGGGCCGTGCTCGGGTTGTCGTGGGCGCTGGGACGGATAGCCTTCGCCAACCGAGCGTCCGTCGAGTCGAAGCATCAACGAGAGCTCGCCGAGATGGAGCAAGCCCAGGCGCTCCAGGAAGTTGCCGTCGAACACGAGCGCAACCGCATCGCCCGGGACATGCACGACATCGTCGCGCACTCGCTCGCCGTCGTCATCGCCCAGGCGGACGGCGCCCGCTACGCCCGTGCCGCCGATCCGGAGGCCGTCGACGTTGCACTCGGCACGATCGCGTCCACCGCGCGAGATGCCCTGCGGGACGTCCGGGGCGTCCTCGCTCAATTGCGCCACAGCGCCGACGACGTCCCCGTATCCGAGTCGCGGGATCTCGATACCCTCATCGAACGCATGCGTACCGCGGGCCTTCGCATCGAGCTGACCACCGAGGGCAGCGCTTCCTCGCTCGGCGTCGGCGGTGAGTTGACGCTGTACCGCATTGCGCAGGAGGCGCTGACCAACGCACTACGCCACGGGGATTCGCGTCACCCGGTCGCGGTCCACCTCACATCCGAACCTCACGAATCGGTGCTGCGAGTTCGAAACCGGGTACGGTCCGACGACGTCGCCAATCCCGGTGGCCACGGGCTCATCGGGATGAGAGAGCGAGCAGTGCTGTCGGGCGGAACGTTGATCACCGATCGAACCGAAGGAGAGTGGACGCTGATGGCGACAATCCCGGGGACACCCGAGTGAGCCCGATCCGCGTCGCCCTCGTCGACGATCAACAACTCTTCCGCGCCGGAATCCGCATGCTGATCTCGTCCCAGCCCGACCTCGAATTCGTCGGCGAAGCAGGTAACGGCGCCGAGGGCGTCGAGTTGGCGGCACACGCAAACCCCGACGTGATCCTCATGGACATCCGGATGCCGGTACTCGACGGCATCGCCGCCACCCGCGCAATCGTCGGCGCATCGGCCGAGCCGGCGAAGATCCTGGTGTTGACCACCTTCGACCTCGACGAAAGCGCGGCACGCGCAATCAAAGCGGGCGCCAGTGGCTTCGTGCTCAAGGACGCCGACCCCGAATTCCTGCTTGCCGCGATCCGCACCGTCCACGCCGGCAACTCGGTGATCGCCGCATCGGCGACGACGGCGCTCCTGCAGCACTTCACCGACGCCCCCGCAGCCCCCGAGATACCGGAGCCGTTCACTCGGTTGACCGCGAGGGAGCAAGAAATCTTCCGGCTGGCTGCGAAAGGCCTGAGCAACGGCGAGATCGCGGCCGCCGAATACCTCAGCGAAGCAACCGTGAAGACCCACATCAGCCGCATCTTCACCAAGCTCGAACTGCGCGATCGAGTGCAATTGGTGGTCTACGCCTTCGAGCACGGTCTTACGTGAACATCATCCTCGGGATGTACGAGCACGAGACTTCCGCCTGATTCGCCGGGGCCTGCCGACTCATAGCGTTTCTGTCATGACCTACGCACCCGCACAACCCGTCATCGCCCGAGTCGACGACGTCACCAAGCGCTACGGCGACGACACCCCCGTGTTCGCTCTCGACCACACCTCCCTGACGATCCATCGCGGCGAATTCACCGCCGTGATGGGGCCGTCGGGATCTGGGAAGTCGACGCTCATGCACGTCATGGCCGGTCTCGACTCTCCGACGTCGGGCCGAGTGTGGCTCGGCGACACCGAGATCAGCACCCTCGACGACGACTCCCTCACCACCCTGCGTCGCCGCAAGGTCGGCTTCGTGTTCCAGGCCTTCAACCTGGTCCCGACGCTCGACGTCCTCGGCAACATCCTGCTCCCGTTCGAACTCGACGGACGTAAACCGAACGCCGACGAACGACACTGGATCGACCATCTCCTCGTGACGCTCGGACTCGCCGATCGCCTCGGCCACAAACCTCACCAGCTGTCCGGCGGTCAGCAGCAGCGGGTAGCCATCGTTCGAGCGTTGGCCCGCAGGCCACACACCGTGTTCGCCGACGAGCCGACCGGCAATCTCGACTCACGCACGGGCCGCGAAGTTCTCACGCTGCTCGCCACCGCTGCCCGCGAGTACCAGCAGAGCATCGTCATGGTGACCCACGATCCGGTGGCCGCCAGCTTCGCCGATCGCATCGTGTTCATCGCCGACGGCCGCGTCGTGGATCAACTCCCGCGTTCGTCCGCCGAGGACATCAGCGCGTACATGCTCGCCGCGGAGCGTGCAGCATGAGAGCACTCGCCAACAGTCGCGATCACGCGACGAGCCTGCTGGTGTCCTCTCTCGCCGCGGCCTTCGGCGTCGCACTCATCCAGGCGACGGCCATGCTGAACGACGTCATAGGCTCCGAATCCGAGGGCGCAATCGGCACCGCGTTGTTCTCGGTGGCGGCCGTGTTCATCGGACTGTCCATGTATGTCGCGTCCATCGTCACCGCCAACACGTTCGCCACCGTCGTCGCCGGCCGCACCGCCACGATCGCCCTGCTGCGTCTGATCGGCGCGAGTGCCGGTGCCCTCCGCAATTCGGTTGCACGCGAGGGACTGCTCGTCGGTCTCGTCGGAGCGGCATCGGGTCTGGTCATCGGAATCGGTGCCAGCACTCTCGCGCGCACCATCGCGGTCTCGCGAGGCAGCATGCCGGACATCGACTACACGACGGTGCATCCGCTCGTACTCCTGCCTGCCGTGATCGTCGTACTGACCACGTGGATCGCCGCTCGCGTCGGTTCACGACGCGTGCTCGCGGTGACGCCGATCCAGGCGACCGGCCAGATCGTCGAGACCCCGGATATCGCTTCACGGCGCCCGGTAAGGACAGCGCTGTCGATCGTGGCGGTCGGCGGAGGCTTCGTCGTCCTCGGACTCGGAGTTCTGCTCGGTCTGGTGACGCCGACCGGAGTGATCGTCGCGTTCTTCGGAGGTCTGATCTCGTTCACCGGCATCGTGCTCGGCGCAGTCTCGATCATGCCCGCCGCGTTGTCGTTGGTCGGAAGAATGTTCGGCTCCAGCGCCTCTGCTCGCCTCGCCGCGGCCAACGCCGTCCGCTATCCGGAACGCAGCACCCGCACCACCATCGGCCTCGTCATCGGCGTGACACTCGTGGTGACCCTGGCAGTCGCCGCGGCGTCGTACTCGGCCATCATGCGCAGCCAGCCGGGAAGCGAGGAGGTGGAACAGGCCTTGGCCGTCACCACCGCGGTGCTCGGCGGACTCGTCGGGTTCTCCGGCATCATCGCCGCGGTCGGCATGGTCAGCAACATGACGCTCAGCGTGCTGCAGCGGACCCGCGAACTGGTGCTGCTGCGTGCACTCGGATTCACCCGAAAGCAGCTGCGCGCGACGATCTTCTACGAAAGTGCACAGATGGTGCTCGCCTCTGTCGGCCTCGGAGTCGTCCTCGGTGTGATCTACGGCTGGGCCGCCGCGCAGTCACTGCTCGGATCCATCGGCAACACCGGGCTCACCGCCCCGACGCTGCCCTGGGGCCTCGTCGCTGGAACGGTGCTCGCCGCGGGAGTCCTCGCCCTCGTCGCATCGCTGACACCGGCTCGTCGGGCAGGCAGGTTGTCTCCCGCCGCGGCCTAGATGGTTCGCCGGGCCAGAACGAGCGCGAACCGGGTGTCCGGATCAGTCCAGAACTCGTCGATACGGAATCCCGCATCGACGAGTTCTCGTTCGATGCCGCCGCGGCGGAACTTCGCGGAAATCTCGGTCCGCAGCTCTTCGCCCCTCTCGAAAGCAACGTCGAGATCGAGGTCCTCGATGTGGACCTGCTGATCCTGCGTGGCGCGCAGTCGCATCTCGATCCACTCGTCGTCCGAATTCCACAGAGCCACATGCTCGAACAGCTCAGGATCGAAATTCGCACCGAGCCTGGCGTTGAGCACCGACAAGACATTGCCGTTGAACAGCGCCGTGACACCGGCCGCGTCGTCGTACGCCGGGACCATGACGTCCTCGTCGATGACCAATCCGACGCCGAGCAGCAGGAATTCCCCGTCGACGAGGGCACTGGCGATATCGGCCAGGAATACGTCTCGCTCCTCGGGTATCAGGTTGCCGAGAGTGCCACCGAGGAAGGCGATGGTGCGGCTGCCGTCGGCCGGAAGGTTGTGCAGCGTATCGGTGAAATCGCTGACGATGCCCTGCACGTCGAGCGAGGGAAACTCCTGCGAAATCTGGGCGATAGCACCTTCGAGCGCCGACGGCGACACATCCTGCGGCACGTACTTTCGCAGCGACCCGTGCTTGATTCCCGCCTCGAGCAGAAGGCGCGTCTTCTCCGACGAGCCCGAGCCGAGCTCGACGAGAATGGAGCCGTCCGTCTTCTCGGCGATGTCGTAGGCGTGTTCTTCGATGAGTGCGCGCTCGGTCCGTGTCGGGTAGTACTCGGGCAGTTCGGTGATCTGCTCGAACAATTCACTACCGGCTGCGTCGTAGAACCATTTGGGCGAGAGCCACTTCGGTGACGCCGTCAGTCCTTGACGAACATCGGAGCGCAGATCGTCGAGGAGTTTCTCGGGCGAAATGTGCACATCGAGGGCAATGTCGGACACGGTGCTCCTTCAATCGAGGTCGGTGATGTCGACGTGGCCGGGAACGGCGACGATGAACTTTCGGTCGTCGATCGCCGTCCAGCCAGGATTGTCGTCGAGCGGTTCGGAGGCGAGGGTGACGGAATCTTCGGTGCGCAACACCGCCAGTGAGTGATACAGCGTTGTGGCGTAGAGGGACCGGCCGTCGCTCAGTAGAAGATTGAGACGTGGCCCGGGCGAGGTGGCTTCGACGCGGGAGACCAGCATCCGTAGAGCCTTCTCCGGCTCGTGCTGAGTCATCAGGTGCCGCAGCACGATCCAGAGCGCCGCCGAATCCGTCGGCGCCGGCAGCGTCAGAAGGTCCGCGACCGGCACTTCGGATGCGAGATCGACGAGCACGCCGGGCCAGCCGAACACGACGCCGTTGTGGCTGAACGCCCACCTGCCGTCGGTGAACGGCGCACAGGCACCACGCTCTACCGGCATCCCGACGGTTGCCGAGCGCACCGCCGCGATCACGGCCGTCGACTCGACACCGGCGAGAACACCGTCGACTGCCGGATCCGACCAGATGGGCATCGGATTGCGGTAGTCGACGGTCGTGTCCTCGCGCCACCATGCGGCGCCGAACCCGTCGGCGTTGATGGTGCCGCCGCCGCGCATGTCCTTCGGCGCCCACGACTGGGTACGCAGCGAATTCGATCCCTCGGTCAGAACCGCACCGACGCTGCGCGCGGGGCCGAGATAGCCCAGATGTCTACACATCTTGCGCACACCGGAAACCGGCGAATATCTGACGGCGAATGGGGTGGTCCCAGTTTCGGAACGTGCCGCGGCACGCGACCTCGTCGGTGCCGAACGATCCCCCGCGGAGCACCTTGTAGTCGCCGCGAAGGAAGACCTCGGAGTACTCGGCGTACGGAAACGGCTCGAACCCGCTGTAGGGCTCGAAGTCCGACGACGTCCACTCCCAGACATCGCCGATCAACTGCTGTACGCCCTGCGGCGACGCCCCGGCCGGGTAAGCGCCGACATCCGCGGGCTCGAGGTGTGTCTGCCCGAGATTCGCGTGGGCATCGGTCGGCTCGGCGTCCCCCCACGGGTACTTGCGAACGGTCTCGGTCGACGGATCGAAACGCGCCGCCTTCTCCCATTCCGCTTCGGTCGGAAGGCGTTTGCCCGCCCAGCGTGCATAGGCCTCCGCTTCGAAGAAGCAGACGTGCACGACAGGTTGGTTCGGCTTGACCGGTGCCGTCACCCCGAATGCTCGACGCCACCACGTGCCGTCGGAATCGAGTTCCCAGAATTGGGGGGCGCGCAACTTCTCGCTGGTGCGGTGCGCCCATCCTCGTTCGCTCCAGAGTTCGGGGCGCTCGTACCCACCCTGGCCGATGAAATCGAGGTACTGGCCATTGGTCACGGGCGCGATGTCGATGGCGAAGGTGGGAACGAATCGGGAGTGAGCGGGCCGCTCGTTGTCGAGTGCCCACGGGTCGAGGGTGGTGCCCATCGTGAACTCGCCGCCGTCGATGACAACCTCGCCGCGGGCGGCAACACGAGACGGCGGCGGCGGTGGTGCGTGCAATACCGCGGGGCCGGAACGCAATTGGTGAGTGGCCAGCATCGTCTCGTCGTGCTGCTGCTCGTGCTGCGCGATCATCCCGAACGCGAATCCGTCGCGCTCGAGTCGGCGGCCGTCGAGTGGGCTTGCATCGAGTATGTCCCACACCTTGTCGCGAACCGTCGACACGTAGGCGCGCGCTTCGTCGGGAGTGAGCAGCGGCAGGCTGGTCCGACTCGACCTGGTGTGTTTGAAGGCGTCGTACAGTTCGTCGATGTCGGGGCGCACCGGATCGCGGCCGCCGACGTCGCGGACAAGCCACAGTTCTTCCTGGCTGCCGATGTGCGCGAGATCCCAGACGAGGGGGCTCATCAACGGTGAGTGCTGGGCAAGGAGATCGTCGCCGTCGAGGCAGTCCGTCAGCGCTGCACTGCGCGCCCGGCTGCGGGTGAGAGTCTTCTCCACTTTGCTTCTGAGTTGCTCCGTACTGCTCACACCGTTTCCTTGTCTGCTCGGGACGAGTTGATGGTGGCGGCTGCGGGTGGATCGCCGCGGCGACATCGGTCGGCTGCGTCGATCAGGATTTCGCTGTGGTCCGGAGAGTGGTCGGCGGCCAGTCGGAGAAGTTGTTCGGCGGCGCTGCGCATGGCCGGGTCGGCCAAGCCGTCACGCGCGGCATCAATCCACCGGCCCCGGGTGTCGGCCGTCAGCGCTGTCGCTTCGGCGGTGACGGCATCCGTTCCGAGCAGCGCGTCGAATGCAGCGGCGGGTACCACCCACTGCTCTTCCGGTTGCGCGTCGAGGTACCGAATTTCGAGGTGACCACATGCTCTGACATGGGGAAACAGCGTTGTGAGGTGGTAGTCGAGATCAGCGATCGTCGGTACGCGCCCAATGAGCGTGTTGTCTTCGATCCACTGCGCGAACGACGTCCCCAGGGGCGCTTCCCAGTTGTCACCGTCGCTGCGGATGCACAGCAGGGGAACATCGAGCGCCCACCGGGCGTAGTCGGAGATCGGGTCACCGGTGCTCGGGACGTCGGTCCGGCTGCCGTCCAGCTCGAGCCATGTACGCATCCGCTGCGACGCCCATTCGCCGTCAGGAGCGCCCCGAAGAGCCGGTGAGCACGCGAACGCCGCAACCAATGCAGGACCGACGGCCTCGAGCATCTCCCAACGCAGCGCGATCTGAGCGGGGTCGGCTCCGGCGTCGACACTGACCTGGGTGGCGGCGGTGTTGCACATCATCAACTTGCCGTAGGGCCCGATGGTGGTGAAACGATTCTCCATCGCGCAATAGCGCGGCAACCGCAGCAGCCTGAGGGGTTCGCGATCGACATCGGCCGGCACTGCGTCCATGCCGAGATGTGCTGCGTTCATCAGCGTGGTGAGAACGCGGGCGTCGGTGTCCACGGCGTTCTGCAGCTCCGCAACCGATGCGTGAGGCGCGCTGGAAAGTTCTATTTGGCCGCCCGGTTCGATCGTGACGGCGCTTCCGCCCGGCAACGACAGGGCGGGTGAATCGGGAGCGATGCTGCGCGGTGCGTACTCCCCCAGCGCAGCGGCAATACTGTTCAGTGACGGTCTCTCTCCGTCGACGGTGTGGGTCAACCACTCCAGTTCGGCACCGATGAGTTGCGGTGGCCCCAGCTTGAAACAGACACTTGCGACATAAGTCTCGGCAGCGGGGCGCGAACTCAGTTCGAGGGACTTCTCGTTGGACGACATATGCGCCTCCTTGTTGTTGCCCCGCACCGCAGAGCTGCTGCCCCCAACTACCCCGGGGTATTCGGACCGAAACGCTGACCTCGTGACAACCTTGCATCGAGAGTAGCTACGAGAGAACCACCGTGCAGCCAAAGAGAACCACAGGGCAGCCAAGAGAACCACAGGGCACCGACAATTTATTTCGAGGGAAGGCGCCGCCATGATCGACATCGACCGAATCCGCCACGATACGCCCGCTTCAGTGTCCACCGTGTTCCTCGACAGCGCCGGTTCGTCGTTGCCACCCGCGCCCGTCGTCGACACCGCGATCGAGCATTTGCGTCGGGAAGCGGTTGTCGGCGGTTACCGCGCAGCGAACGAGAGAATGGCCGATCTCGCTGCCGTCAAGACCTCGATCGCGACCTTGATCGGAGCACAGGCGTCGGACATTGCATTGAGCGACAGCGCAACCCGAGCCTGGAGTGACTTCTTCTATTCGATCCCTCTGAAAAAGGGCGATCGGATCTTGATGTCCGAGGTCGAGTACGCGTCGAACGCGATCGCGGCGTTGCAGCGCGCAGCGGCTGTCGGCGCCATCGTCGAATTCGTACCGAGCGATCCCACCGGGCAGATCGATCTGGCAGCGCTGGAATCGATGCTCGACGAAAATGTCCGAATAGTCTCACTTGTCCACGCGCCCACCAACGGTGGACTGATCAACCCGGCGCGCGAGGTCGCCGAACTCGCGCACCGCTACGGCGCCTTGGTACTGCTCGACGCATGCCAATCCATCGGACAGATTCGAGTCGATGTGAGCGAACTCGGGGTCGACGCACTCAGTGCTACCGGACGAAAGTGGTTGCGCGGACCGCGCGGTACGGGATTTCTGTACCTGCGCCCCGAGTTGGCTAGCTCTCTCGAACCTCCCGCCCTCGACTTGCACAGCGCGCAGTGGGTCGATCGGTCCAACTTTCAACTGGCCGCCGACGTCACCCGTTTCGAATTCTGGGAGTGCGACGTCGCCGCGAGGCTCGCGTTGGGCGCGGCCGTCGACTATCTCCTCGAGATCGGCATCGACAACGTCGCCGAAGCCGTCGGCGAGAGGGCCGAGTACCTGCGCGCATCCCTGCGGACGGTCGACGGCGTGACCGTCCACGACCTCGGCGATCACAAGAGCGGGATCGTGTCGTTCACCGTCGACGGCCACACTCCGACCGACGTACGCGACTTCCTCGCCGGCAACGGCATCACCGTCACCGTCAGCCATCGTCGTTCGACGCTCGTCGACATGACCGAGCGCGGGCTGGACGCCGTCGTCAGAGCGTCGCCGCACTACTTCGTGACGCTGGCTCAGCTGGACGAGATGGTGTCGGCGCTCCGCGCCATGTGAGCGCGAATACATAGTGGGTTATGGATTTCCACTCACATGCGGCGGCCAACGTCACCGCCAGACCGACCAGCGCCGTCCAGGTGATCGGATCCCCGAACATCACGAATGCCCACACCATGGTCATCGCGGGAGTCAGGTAGAGCAGGGCACTCGCCCTCGTCGCACCGCTTCGACGCAGCACGAAGAGGTAGGACCCGTACGCACCGAACGTCGCGAACACGATCACCCAGGCGACAGCGGCCCAGAAGCCGACGGTCATCTGCGGAACCGGATCGCCCGCGAGCACACTCCAGGTCGAGAACAGAACTGCGCTGGTGACGGCCTGAATGCACATCGCGAGCGGGATGGGTTCCGTCGTCGCCAGCTTGCGCTCGAGCACGGTTCCGGTCGACAGAGCGAGCGTGCCGACGACCGGTAGGAGGTAGACCGACCACGCGATGCTCGCACCGCCCAGATCTCCCGCGACGACGAGGACGACGCCGGCGAAGCCGACGAACAACGACACCGTGCGGCCGGTACCGAGCGATTCACCCAACACCGGGGACGAGGCCGCCGCTACGACGAGGGGCTGCATTGCCGCGATCAACGCCGCTGTGCCGGCAGGCACCCCCATCCCGACGCCGGTGACGATACAGCCGAGGTATGCGAACTGGCAGAAGAATCCGAGTACGACCTGGCGCCGGACCCCCTGCCATGTCGGCCGCAACCCCCGGTACCAACACCAGCCCGCGAGAATCACAGCCGCGATCACGTACCGCCACGCCAACAACGTGTGCGCCGACGCGTGCGCGGTGCCGAGCTCGGCACCGATGAATCCCGAACTCCACAGAACGACCAGTGAGACCGCTGCGATGCTGTCGATTTTCGCCATGCCGACAGGTAACCACACCGGTCTGTATACTTGCAGTGAACCTGTGATCGGAGGCACACATGACCAAGCCGTTGACCCCCGCCGGCGAACGGATTCTGACCGTCGCCAGCGCCCTCTTCTACGAACGCGGCATCCGCGCCGTCGGAGTGGATCTCATCGCCGAGGAAGCCGGAACCACCAAGAAGACGTTGTACGACCGATTCGGATCCAAGGACGGCCTGGTCCTTCGGTATCTGGAGCGACGATACGAACGATGGTGCGTGTTCGTGCTGGCCTACATCGAGACCTATGCGATCCCGGACCGTCCCCTCGCCGTCTACGACGCGCTGGAGGCCTGGATGCACGACAACGACCGCGGCTGCGGGTTCGTCAATGCGTTCGCCGAGTTCGGGGGCACCGGACACCCGGCACTCCAGGTGATCGCCGAGGAGAAGGGTTGGACCAGGGACCTGTTCATCGGGCTCCTGGGCGACGCGGGCTTCGAGAACTTCGAAGAACTGGGCGGCGAACTGTCCCTCGTCCACGAAGGTGCGGTCATCATGAGGACCGCCGGTGGGCGCGACGACGCCATCGACGTGGCGAGGTCGATCGCGCGATCGCTGATGGTTCGGGGGCGTCGGGAGATGGTGTAAAGTCTTCCGGGTTGTCTCGGCGAGGGTAGGTCCACGAAGGACTTACCGTGATCGACGCGGCTCGGCCCCTGGCCTTGCTCGTACGTGTCAGCCCCGACGAGCCTTGTCCACCAAGATCCAGGAGCTCAATTCTTATGGCTAACGAAGTCAACAATCTCATCGCACAGGTCCGCACCGAGTTCGGCAAGGGCGCAGCTCGCCGCGCACGTCGCGACGGCCAGGTCCCCGCCGTTCTGTACGGACACGGAAGCGATCCCCAGCACCTCGCACTCGATGCCCGCGCATTCGCTGCAGTGCTGCGTAACCACGGCACCAACGCCGTTCTGACCCTCGACATCGCGGGCAACGAGCAGGTCGCGCTCACCAAGTCGGTCGTCGTTCACCCGATCAAGCGCAGCATCGAGCACGCCGATCTCCTCGTCCTGAAGAAGGGCGAGCGCGTCAACGTCGAGATCAACGTCATCGTCGAGGGCGACGCCGCCGCAGGCACCCTCGTCTACACCGACTCGACCGTCATCGAGATCGACGCCGACGCGCTGGAGATCCCCGAGTCCATCACCGTCTCGGTCGAGGGCCTCGAAGCCGGCAGCCAGATCCTGGCAGGCACCGTGGCACTGCCCGAGAACGTGACACTGGTGTCCGACGCCGAGCTGCTGCTCGTCAACGTCGTCGAGGCTCCGTCCGAGGAAGACCTCGAGGCCGAGGGCGAGGGCACCGAGCCTGTTTCCGAGACCGGCGAAGCCGAGACTCAGGAAGAGGCAGCATCCGAGGAAAGCTCCGACGAGAGCTAGTCTCACTTCTTTCATCCGCAACGCGCCGCTTCCACTTCGGGAGCGGCGCGTTGTCGTTTGCCACTCGAATGGGAGCATGAACACCGTGAATGCGGACACTGCGCTGATCGTCGGTCTCGGTAACCCCGGATCGCAGTACGAGACGACTCGCCACAACGTCGGCTTCATGGTCGCCGACGTGCTGGCCGGCCGGATCGGTGCCAAGTTCTCCTCGCACAAGAAGTCGAACTCGGACATCGTTCAAGCGCGCCTCGCCGACCGATCCGTCATCGTCGCGAAACCGCGAACATTCATGAACCTGTCCGGTCAGCCCGTCGCTGCGCTCGCCCGTTTCTTTTCCGTCGAACCCGCCAATGTTGTTGTGGTGCACGACGAACTGGACATCGACTTCGGCTCCATCAGGCTCAAACTGGGCGGCGGCGAAGGCGGACACAATGGCCTTCGGTCCATCTCCCAGCACTTGTCCACCAAGGACTACCTGCGGGTCCGCGTCGGCGTCGGGCGCCCGCCCGGCCGTATGGACGCGGCCGCCTACGTCCTCAAACCGTTCTCGGCTGCCGAACGCAAGGACCTCGGGGTGATCTGCGAAGAGGCCGCCGATGCCGCGGAGTTGGTCCTGCGCGTCGGCCTCGAAGCGGCGCAGAACCAGGTCCATCCGCGTTGAAAAACCGGGTTCCCCGGGGGGGTTGAAAAACCGGGTTCCCCGGGGGGGGCTGAAAAACCGGGTTCCCCGGAAGGCTGAAACACCGGAATCAGGCGCCCAGCACTATCCCAACAACGACGCCGAATTCGCCCGACGAAGCTTGCCCGACGACGTCTTCGGGATCGATCCTGGCCCGAGCACCGCGACGGTCCGTGGCCGTACCCCGACTTCGGAATGCACCGCATGCACTACATCGTGCTCGATGCGTTTGACCTCCTCCGGATCCTGAAAGTCGTTGGTCTCCACGGCAACGGCGAAGCTCTCCCGCTTGTCACCGGCGTCGAGACGGATCGCGACGGCATTGCCCGGACGCACGCCGCGCACCGAACCGGCGGCGCGTTCGATGTCCGTCGGGTAGATGTTGCGCCCGCCCATGATGATGACGTCTTTGATGCGGCCACAGACGACGACGAGGCCTTCCTCGGTGAAGTAGCCGACGTCGCCGGTGTCGAGCCAGCCGTCGGCGTCCTGGGTCTGCACCGGTCCGTCGACGGTGATGTAACCGGGCGTGACCGCTTTGCCTCGCACCTCGATGATCCCGACGCCGCGCGCGGTCAGCACCTGGCCTTCCTTGTCGACGACCCGACCTTCGAGGTTGGGCACCATTTTGCCGAGGGTCGCGAGTTTGCGAACGTTGCCCTTCGTCGCGGGCACAGCGCGGCCCATCGCCTCGAGCAGGTCGGCGTCGACGATGTCGAGTACCTGCCCCTGACCCGGGTCCGGAATGGACACTGCGAGAGTCGTTTCCGCCATTCCGTAGACCGGCGCCAAAGCAAGGGGGTCGAGCTTGTACGGACGCCCCGCCTCGGCGAGGGTGGCCATCGTGTCGGGGTCGACGGGCTCGGCGCCGTTCCAGGCGTAGCGCAGCGTGCTGAGGTCGAGATCCAGATCGTCCTCGGCTTGAGACAGGCGTCGGGCAAGCAGTGAATACGCGAAATTCGGTGCGGCCGTGACCGTTCCCTTGTATTTGTGAATCAGCTTGGCCCAGAGCAACGGTGAGCGCAGGAAGTCGAGCGGGGTGATGCTGACGACGTCGGCGCCCACCTGCATCGGCACCGTGAGGAAGCCGACCATGCCCATGTCGTGGAACAGCGGAAGCCAGCTGACCATGACATCGGAGTCGACATCGAACTTGATGCGATCGATCATCGCGTATGCGTTGACGTAGAAGTTCTCGTGGGTGATCCGCACGGCCTTCGGCGATCCCGTCGAGCCCGAGGTCAATTGCTGCAGTGCGATATCGGACTCCTCGGTCGGAACAGGATCGATGTCCTTGCCCGCCCGCATGTCCTCGATCTTCAGCACGGTGATGCCGCGTTCTTCGAGGATCGGCGCAGCGATATCGAAGGGCGCACCCAGAATCACTGCTTTCGCCTCGATCATCTTCACCACGGTCTCGGTGTCCGTACCCCACACCGCGAGGTCGGTACGCGGAGTCGGCTGATGCAGCATGGTGACCGAGCCGCCGCGCATCCACGTCGCCTGACATGCCGGTGCGATGTCGACGGGCTGCCCGGCGAGGATTCCGATGGCGTCACCACGCGATATTCCGGCCTCGGCGAGGGCGCCCGCCATCGATCGAGCCACCTGGTGGATCTCGCCCCACGACTGACGCAACGGCTGGTCGGGCTCGCCGGTCACCAATCCCCGGGTGCTCTCGCTTGCCGTGGCGAACATTTCTTCGGTGAACTTGCTCAAGGCTTTCTCCTGTGAAGTCGAGTCACTCCCGTCACGCTATTCAATCCACAGCCGGACGGTAACCGTTACCGCGGAATACGTCCGAGTACCCTGGTACCGGCCACAACACTCCTGTTACGTAGAAGAGGTTCCCTTGAGCACGCCCGATTCGGTAGACGCTGCGATCGACACGAGCCCGGCTCTGTCCGATGTGCCTTCCGGTGGGACCAAGAACGCGCACAAGGAACTTGCATCCGAGGTGGCCCGTCGACGTACGTTCGCCGTCATCTCGCACCCCGACGCCGGTAAGTCCACGCTGACCGAGGCACTCGCCTTGCACGCCCGTGTCATCTCGGAGGCGGGCGCGATCCACGGCAAGGCAGGCCGACGCTCCACGGTCTCCGACTGGATGGAGATGGAGAAGGCTCGCGGGATCTCGGTGAGTTCGACCGCCCTGCAGTTCAATTACCAGGTAGACGCGACCGCCGACGAGATCAACGTCATCAACCTCGTCGACACCCCCGGGCACGCCGACTTCTCCGAGGACACCTACCGCGTGCTGACGGCGGTCGACGCTGCGGTGATGCTCATCGACGCGGCCAAGGGCCTGGAGCCGCAGACCCTCAAGCTGTTCCAGGTGTGTCGCCAGTTCGGCATCCCGGTCATCACCGTCATCAACAAGTGGGACCGCCCGGGTCAGTCGCCGCTGGAACTGCTCGACGAGATCGAGCAGCGCATCGGCCTGACTCCGACTCCGCTGTACTGGCCCGTCGGAATCGCGGGCGACTTCCGCGGTCTGCTCGACGTCCGCGAGGGCAACTACATTCGCTTCACTCGAACTGCGGGCGGAGCGACCATCGCCCCCGAGGAACTGATGGATGCCGACGCCGCAGCCGCACGCGAAGGTTCCGAATGGGAGACCGCGCTCGAGGAGAGCGAACTGCTCGTCTCCAGCGGGCAAGGACACGACCAGGAGCTGTTCCTCGCCGGTCAGACATCCCCGGTCATCTTCGGCTCCGCCATGCTCAACTTCGGTGTCCGCCAGATTCTGGACACCCTCGTCGCCCTGGCGCCTGCCCCTGGCCCACGCGAGGACGTCAAGGGCGGCGTCCGCGAGATCACCGATCCGTTCAGCGCCGTGGTGTTCAAGGTTCAAGCCGGAATGGACACCGCGCACCGCGACCGGTTGGCCTTCATGCGCGTCGTGTCGGGGGTGTTCGAGCGCGGCATGGTCGTCACGCACGCGCAGACCGGCAAGCCGTTCACGACGAAATATGCACTCACCGTCTTCGGACGCGAACGTACGACCGTGGAGAACGCCTACCCCGGCGACGTCGTCGGTCTCGTCAACGCGACCGCGCTTGCACCGGGCCACACTCTCTACAGCGACAAGAAGGTCGAGTACCCGCCGATCCCGTCCTTCGCACCGGAGCACTTCGCCGCGTTGCGCGTCGACAGCGCCGACAAGTACAAGAAGTTCCGACGCGCCGTCGAGCAGTTGGATTCCGAAGGCGTTGTTCAGGTGTTGCGCAACGACGTTCGCGGCGACGCCTCACCGGTGCTCGCGGCTGTCGGTCCCATGCAGTTCGAGGTGGTCACCGCCCGGATGAAGACCGAGTTCGGCGTCGACGCCCGGTTGGAGCCACTCGGTTACTCGGTGGCACGCCGCACCGATGCCGATTCGGCGGTCGAACTGGGCCGTCAGCGTGGAGTCGAGGTCTTCACTCGGACGGATGGCGCCCTCCTCGCCTTGGTGAGCGACAAGTGGCGCCTGCAGTACATCGAGAAGGAAATGCCCGATCTGACGCTCGAACCGCTCGTCGCCGCAGGCGAGTAGGCAGGCGTGCTGGTCCACCTTCTCGACGCCGAACTCTCCATCGCCGGCCACCCGGTTCTGTGGCGCGAAATCGTCGGCAACGGTTTCGGCCTGGCGTCGGCGATCGGTGGAATGCGACGAGTCGTCTGGGCATGGCCGGTGGGCATCGTCGGCAATGCATTGCTGTTCACCGTATTTCTCGGCGGTGTCTTCCACACCCCTCAGGCGCTCGATCTGTACGGGCAAGCCGGACGTCAACTGCTGTTCATCGCGGTCAGCGTCTACGGCTGGTCACGCTGGCTGCGCACGTCCCGTCGGCACACGGCCGCCGTCGCGCCACGATGGGCCACGCACCGGGAGCGGATCGCGATGGCAGCGGTGATGCTCGTCGGGACACTGGCGTTCGCGCAGCTGTTCGGCTATCTCGGGTCGTACGGCAAGTGGGCCGATGCGTGGATCTTCACCGGATCACTGCTCGCGACGTTCGGGATGGCTCGCGGAATCACCGAGTTCTGGCTCATCTGGATCGGTGTCGACATCGTGGGCGTCCCCTTGTTGTTCCGAGCAGGCTTCTATCCGTCCGCTTTTCTTTATCTCGTGTACGCAGCCTTCGTGATCTGGGGTTTCGTCGTCTGGACTCATGTTCAGAACAGGAAAGACGACCGTAAAATAGCCGCGTAAACGGGCGAAGTGTTATTCTTCGGTGGTCCGAACGGACTTCGAGTAGGTTTTGGCTCGGAGCCGACGAGTTCACTGCATCTGACGTGGGGTTTGGCTATGACACAGGGGTCGTTATGACAACGGGGTCGATATGACACAGGGCTCCAGCTATCCGCTGGCGGGCATCAAGATCGGCCAGGCCCCTGCTCATCGTCTGAGCACCCCGACGCCGAAACTGGCCCCCGGAGTGTCCAAGTCCGACGTGTCCAAGTCGGACGTGTCGAAGCCAGCCGCATCGAAGTCAGAGGTGGCGAAGTCGGAAACGTCCAAGCCCGATATTTCGAAGCCCGACGTTTCGAAGCCGGATTCCGCTGTTTCGGCAGAGGAATCCAAGTCCGTCACTGCCGAGTCCGTGAACACGGCCGAGGCACGTTCTGCCGCATCCGAACAGGGTGCATCGAAGGCAGAAACGAAGCATGACCCCGAAAGCACGACGCCAGAGCAGCCATCCCAGGATTCGAACGAGGTTGAAGTGACTACAAGCGATCAGATCTCCGAGCACGGCTTGCCGACAAACGGCCGTTCCACTCATGCGTCCGCCACCGGCGCTGCTGCCACTGGCACCGGCCGCAGTGGAGCACCGGACCGCCGCACCGCCATGGGCGTCGCGTCGGTACGTATCGCCGGCCGCCTCACGCAGAACGAGCTGGGCAGCCGCACCGGCGACATCCGCACACCCGACACCTCCGTCGGCCCCGACGAGCTCCTTCAGCTCCTCGGTGAGTACCTCGTTTCAGGTGGATTGCAGAACCCCGAGGTTCACGTCCGGTCCAACGGCCAGACCATCGTCCTCGACCTGCTGAACCCGGCCAAGGGTTACCGCTGATCCTCTAGAGCAAGTGCTGGAACACCTCTGGCTGGACCATTTCCAGCACCAGAGGGTTCCACTGCGGAGTGCGGTCCTTGTCGATCAGCAGTGCGCGCACACCCTCCGCGAAGTCCGGTTGCCCGATCATCCACTCGCAGAGTCGGAGTTCTCGGGAAAAGCACTCGTCGAGGGTGCTGTCCGATCCCAGCTCGATCAGCGCATCCGTCGCAACGAGGCTCATCGGCGACAGCGTCAGCAGCTGAGACATCGCCAAACGCGACCACGGTGAACCGCGGTCGAGCCGATCCACGATCTCGATGACAGATGGCGCGCTGAACGCTGCGTCGATGTCCGTGGTGTTCAGGGTCGACTCGGGGACGGGTTGGGTGTACTTGTCCAATACCGCCTCCAGAGACTCGCCGCGGGTGATCGCATCGACCAGTGCCTGCGCATCGGATGCTTCGATGCCGTGCGTCGCCAGGCCGAGCGAGACCGCGTCGGGCCCGCTCACTCGCGCGCCGGTCAGTCCGATGAACTTTCCGATCGAACCGGGCAGTCGCGAGAGAAAATAGCTGGATCCGACGCCCGGGACCACACCGATCGCGGTCTCCGGCACCGAGAGAACAGCGTTTTCTGTCACGATGCACACGGATCCGTTGACCGAAATCCCCAAACCGCCGCCCAGTGCCGCGGCGTCGAGCACCGATACGTACGGCTTCGGATATTCGGCGACGAGCTTGTTCAACGCGTGTTCTTCCGCGAAGAATCGCAGTCCCGCGTCGGTGTCGCCTTGCTGCACGAACTCGTACACGACTCTGACGTCGGCGCCCGCGCAGAAGGCTCCGTTCACCGCGCTGGTGACGAGCACCAACTGGACTTCGTCGTCGTCGCGCCACGATTCGAGGGCGTCCGCCATGAGGCGAATCATTTCGCCGTTCAACGAGTTCAGTGTCTCCGGTCGATCGAGCACCAGATGCCCGACGCCCGCTGCCACACTCGATTTCACGACGCCCACGTACGCCCCTTCCCAGAAGCCGACCGATACGAAGCTGACCGAATTGTGCTCAACCTACTGTGCGAACGCCGTCACCGCAGGCTCATTCACTCGCGTTCGACCAGTTTCGACGGCACTGCATATTCGGGGATGTCGGCGACGGCGCATGGATGTTCTTCAGCGGTGAACCACCCGTGGTAGTGGAACAATGTGCCGAGCACAGGGCTGGTGACGTCGATCTGGATCCGATGTCGTTCTTCGTCCTCGTCCCACCACTCCCGTGCCGTGGTCAGGGCCGATGCAAGCTGCGGAATCTTCACGCCCAGTACCCGCGGCGCGTCGCTCTCCAGCACCAGACCGCCGTCGGCGTCGACGCTGCACCGAGTGTGCACGATCATGTCCGAGCGGTACCCCAAATAGTCGAGCGCGAAATCGGGGTTCGGCGTCCGTGCCGGTGTCACCATGACCGAGTTCATGCCCTGCGGCTTCCCGACGAATGCGAATCGGCGTACGAACGCGAGAGTTTCCCGGCCGATCGCATCGACGTAGGCGTAGTTGGCGATGGTGAACGGCACATCCACGGCCTTGCCTGCAGGAAAGAGACCGCGCCTACCGCCGAGCCAGAGCACCGGCGGAGGAACGAGCGCCGAGTGGGTCATCTCATCCATGACCCCGACGCCCAGCTGAGCCACACCGTCGCCGGAGGACAGCCCGAAGCGCCAGCGGACCTTGGGGTGCAAGCCCGCGAACGCATCGCCCAATGTCGCCTGGACCACCGAACTCATTGCGCGGACCACATGTTCGCGGTCAAATTGAAACTCGCAAGATCGTTGGTGGACACGACGTACTCGTAGGTTCGCTCGTACCCCGTGTGTGCAATGCGCCAGGTCCCATCACTACACCGTACGTATCGATCACGATAGAACGCTGCGCCTCGCAGAATAACGCTGTGCTCGGGGATGATGACTGTGTCCGAGAGGTACCAGATTCCGGTCGCGGTGTTCCCGTCGACCTCGATCTCCGGATGCCCACACTGATGCTCGGTGATGACCGTCGGACCGAGCGTCGTCCGCACGAACTCGATGAGCGCGTCCCTCGACTCGAACGCGAGATGCTCTCCGTAGGTCGCCGTGGCCTCCGGAATCAGGGTGTCGGCGAACTCGGCCCACGATTTCGTGTCGAGTGCACGTGCATACCGGTACTTCAGCCGCTGAATCTCGGTGACGGAGTCCATCGTCGAAAGTTAGCGTGCCTGGGCTTTCACCGTTGCCGGTTCACAGAACTTTACGCATCTGGACAGCCGTTTCGCGGTAGTCCATCGAGGCATACAGCGCTCGAGCGACGCTGTTGCCGCCGAATACATTGAGCCCCAACGTAACGGCGCCTTCGACCTTCGCCTGATCCTCGGCGAGGAGCATCGTGGCGCGGCCGAGACCGCGCCCACGAAACTCGTCGTCGATCTCGATGTCCCAGATCCACCAGTGCGTCGGCTCGGCGTCGTTGCGCGGCGCGATCCAGAGGACTCCCACCACGACGCCGCGGTCGACGACATCGAAGATCCGCTGCGACGGCGTCGGGCGACCACCGGGGAACGTACTTTCGTAGGACGCCTCGGCATTGGCTTCGGCCTCGGTGCGGCTCTCCCCGGCATCGATGCGATCGACGACGTACTGCTCGCGCCCTGCCGCCAACCACCGTGCGAGACGCCCCGTCTCCATCGGCACGAGGTTCGGGGCGAGCGGGGTCATCCGTCGAGTTCCGCTGCGAGCTCCATCCACCGCTCCTCGGCGACGTCCTTGTCCGCGAGAACCTTCTTGAGTTCGGTGTCGAGCTCGGTCAGCTTGCTCGGATCGGTTGCCGCCTGGGCCAATTCGGCGTGCAGGGCGATCTCCCGATCCGACAGGCGGACTACGAGCTTCTCCAGCTTGCTCAGTTCCTTGCGTGCCGCTCGCTCGGATCCCGCGTCCCTGACGGTCTTCCGCACCGGGCCACCGGTGGTCAAGGCGTCCGGAGTCGCTTCGGCCGCGATCACGGCACGCCGACGGAGGTACTCCTCGATGCCGCCGGGCAGATTGGTGAGCTTGCCGTCACCGAACAACGCCCAGGTCGAGTCACAGATGCGCTCGATCAAGTATCGATCGTGGCTGATCACGACCATCGTGCCCGCCCAGCCGTCGAGCAGATCTTCCAACTGCTGGAGGGTGTCGATATCCAGATCGTTGGTGGGCTCGTCGAGCAACAGCACGTTCGGCTCGGCCATCAGAACGCGCGTCAACTGGAGACGTCGACGCTCGCCACCGGAGAGGTCGCCGACGGGGGTGCGCTGACGCGCGGGCGTGAACCCGAGCCGCTCGGCGAGCTGTCCCGCCGATACTTCCTTGTCGCCGAGCGTGATTCGCTCGGCAACTTCCTTGACGGCGTCGAGCACGCGGAGCTTCTTCGGCAGATCGTCCAATTCCTGCTTGAGCCAACCGATCTTCACGGTCTGACCCTGAATTCGCTTTCCTGCGGCGGGCTCGAGCTCACCGGCGAGGGTGCGCAGTAGCGTGGTCTTTCCCGAACCGTTGACGCCGACGAGACCGACGCGCTCACCGGGCGCGAGCCGCCAGGTGAAGTCCTTGACCAGCTCACGGCCGTCAGGAGTTTCGAGGCGGGCATCTTCGAGTTCGATGACGACCTTGCCGAGCCTGCGCTGAGCGAACGAGGCAAGCTGCGCGGAGTCACGCGGCGCAGGCACGTCGGCGATCAGGGCCTCGGCGGCCTCGATTCGGTACTTGGGCTTGGACGTTCGCGCGGGCGCACCGCGGCGCAGCCATGCCAACTCCTTGCGGGCGAGGTTGCGTCGACGCTCCTCCGATGCATCCGCCTGGCGCGAGCGCTCGGCGCGGGCGAAGACCCAGTCGTTGTAGCCACCCTCGTAGGTTTCGACGCGGCCGCCGACAACTTCCCACGTCTGATTCGCGACGGTGTCGAGGAACCAGCGATCGTGGGTGACGACGACGAGCGCGCTTCGACGCGACACCAGATGCGCGGCAAGCCATTGCACGCCTTCGACATCGAGGTGGTTGGTCGGCTCGTCGAGCACGAGGAGATCGAGGTCCTGAACCAGCGCAGCAGCCAGCGCGACGCGGCGTCGCTCGCCACCGGACAGGTTGTCGATGGGCGCGTCGAGCCCCGAGCTTCCGATGGGTCCGAGATCGGCAATCCCGATGCCCGTGAGGATGTTTCGAACCCGGGAGTCACCGGCCCACTCGTGCTCGGCCATCCCGAGTGGATCCAGAACCACCTGCCCGACGGTCGATCCCGGCGGCAGCACACCGCGCTGCGTCACCACTGCCATGCGCAGTCCGCCGACGCGGGACACACGACCCGAATCGGGAGGCTCGATACCGGCGAGCACCTCGAGGGTGGTGGTCTTACCGCCGCCGTTGAGGCCGACCATGCCGATGCGCTGCCCCTCCTGCACACCGAGGGACACACCGTCGAGAAGCGGCTTGACACCGAAAGACTTGGAGACGTTTTCGAGATTGACGAGATTGACCATCAGGAGAAACCAATCGATTCACTAGTAACCACGCGAGCACCGGGAACCGGACCGCTCGCAACACGCACGGTGCGGCAGACGCCCGCACCGGACAACTCGGCACCGACCGACACCGCAGCATCGGAATCGGCGCACAGAAAAGCACACGTCGGACCGGAACCGGACACGATCCCGGCGAGGGCACCGGCGGCGACGCCCGCCCGCAGTGTTCGTCGCAACTGAGGGAGCAACGACACCGAAGCAGCCTGAAGATCATTGCCGAGCAACGGTGCCAGAGCATGCGCATCACCGCTGGCCAGTGCCTGCATCAGCGCATCGGGCTCACCGAGACGAGGAGGGCTGCCCTTGGCCCGCAACTCGTCGAGTTCACCGAACACCGCAGGCGTCTGCAATCCGCCCTTCGCCAATGCCAATACCCAATGAAAAGTGTTGCGCGAGAGAACCGAAAGCAGCTTCTCGCCGCGTCCGGTCCCCACCGCAGTGCCGCCGTGCAACACGAACGGGACATCGCTACCGAGCTTGGCCGCGAGATCGGACAGTTCGTTGCGCGACAACTCCAGCTTCCACAGCGCATCGAGCGCCACGAGTGTTGCCGCAGCATCGGAACTACCGCCCGCCATGCCGCCCGCCACCGGAATGCCCTTGTCGATGGTGATCTCGACGAGCGGTTCACGTCCCACGGCGTCGGCGAGAAGTACCGCTGCTTTCCACACGAGATTGCGCTCGTCGGTGGGCACGGACTTGGCGTCGGACCCCTTGACGATCACCTTCAACGCCTGAGCAGGCACCACCGACACCTCGTCGGACAGCGAGAGGGCCTGGAACACCGTCGTGAGTTCGTGATAGCCGTCCTCGCGGAGGTCACCGACCGACAGGTGCAGATTGACCTTCGACGGTGCCCGAACGACTACGGGGCTATGGACGACTGAGAGCACGATAGTCAACAGTAGTGGAGAAGTCGTCGGGGGCTGAATCGGCGATGGTGTTCCCCCTGGTCCGGACCGAATGCGTCGCTCGGTCACTCTGAGTGACCGAGGGGGGGCATTCGGTCAGAAACCGCCAGCCGAATTCAGGACAATAACCGTCCGCAATTGCTGCCAGAATCACACCATGCGGGAAACATCGGCACGCCTCCTCAAGTTGCTGTCTCTGCTCCAGACGCGCCGCGACTGGGCGGGCTCCGATTTGGCGGACAGATTGAACGTCACACCGAGGACCGTTCGGCGTGACGTCGACAAGCTGCGCGAAATCGGTTATCCGGTCAATGCGACGGCAGGGGTCGGTGGCGGCTACCAGCTCGGCGCCGGTGCCGAGATGCCTCCGCTGCTGCTGGACGACGACGAGGCCCTCGCGGTGGCCTTCGGACTGCAGTCCGCGGCGGGAGGGTCGGTTGCCGGAATCGGTGAGGCCTCGTTGCGCGCGCTGACGAAGCTGCGGCAGGTGATGCCGTCGCGCATCCGTCATCGCCTCGACGCTTTACGGATCGACGTTGTCGAACGGACCGCGGCGTCGGCAGTGGATGCTGCGATCCTGTCGACCGTCGCCGGCGTCTGTCACACCCATGAGCGGCTCAGGTTCGACTACCGCACGCACGACGGCTCGGAGGCACGCCGCGAAGTGGAGCCGTACAGCCTCGTCCGCTCGGGTGCGCGGTGGTATCTGCTCGGCTGGGATCTGATGCGCGAGGACTGGCGTTCGTTCCGGGTGGACCGGTTGGAGCCGAAGATTCCTTTCGGTCCGCGGTTCACCCCACGTGAGCTACCGGCAGGGGGCGCGGCGGTATTCGTGGCGAAGGGAATCAACCGGGCGTTCAATCAAGTCCAGGTTCGGGTGCGGCTACATGCGTCGATCGACACGATCGCACCGATGGTCGACGAGCAGTGGGGAACTCTCGAATCCGAGGACGGCGGGAGTTGCGTGATCGTGCTCGGCGGCGACTCGTTGCCGTCGATCGCGCAGTGGTTGGCGGCGTTCGACACCGACTTCACGGTGCTGGGTCCACCCGAACTGCGCGACGAGTGCCTCCGGATGGCCGAGCGCCACACGATGCTCAGCGCGCGCTATCGGGCGTGCTGATGCACCGATACTCGATCGTTACGCGTGCTATGAATATGTCGCGTTAGCATTTCCCGACACCGACGATTGGGGATTCGTATGCGTAAGCGACTGATTCTGCTCGTGGCTTCCGTGAGCGTGATACTGGCCGCCACGCTCGGCAGTGGAACGGCTTCAGCTGCACCCCAGTACAATTCGCTGGACATCACCACCCCGAGCCCCTACCCGTGGGAAGCTCCGATCGCGCTGCACGTAGACGCAGGCAACTCGCTCATCTCGTATTACCAGGGGCCGTACGTCGCCCGTCTCGGCATCAACTTTCAGCCGCCGACCACCGATCCGCTCTACAGCCAGCAGTTGCGATTGCTCAATTACGCGACGCACACCGACATTCACTGGCGTAACACCACAACGGGCGCGTCGGGAACGGCCACGTCGGACCAGGCGATGTACTACCCGTGGGGAGGCGCGACCATCGACACCGGTCTCGGCTGGGTCGAGTACGACGTCGTGGTCTCGACCGGAGCAATCTTCAATTGGATCAATCCGCAGGTGATCACCTTCGGCGGAGCGTTGGAGATCTCGCTGGACCAGCCCTACTGACCCGCATGAATGTCACATTCATGCCGGTGGGGCGCTGCCATGGTCCATTCATGCCGAAAGTCGGGTCCCGAACCATTCAGGGCGTCGTTCCCGCCAACCTCACGAAAGCAGCGGCATCGAGGGTCTCCCCGCGCGCCGACGGGTCGATTCCTGCTTCACGCAGTCTGCGTTCGGCGATGACGGGTGAGCCTGCCCAGCCGGCAAGGGCAGCACGCAATGTCTTGCGGCGCTGAGCGAATGCCGCATCGACCACCGCGAACACCAGACGGCGATGCTTGTCGTCCATGGACCACGGCGGGACGTCGTAACGATCGATGCGCACGAGGCCGGATTCGACCTTCGGCACCGGCCAGAACACCGAACGACCGACGGAGCCTGCACGTTTGACCGTTCCGAAGAACCCGGCCTTGACGCTGGGGATGCCATAGATCTTGCTGCCCGGATCAGCGGCAAGTCGATCGGCGACTTCGGCCTGCACCATCACGAGCGCCGTGCGAAGCGACGGAAGTTCCGAGAACAGGTGCAGCAGAACAGGAACGGCGACGTTGTACGGCAGGTTGGCCACCAGCGCGGACGGCTCACCGGGAATGTCCGACGCCTTGACCCGGAGTGCGTCGGCCTCGACGACCGTCAACTGGTCGGCGCGCGAGGCTGCACGCTCGGACGCCGTTTGCGGCAGCCTGGCAGCGAGTTTCGGATCGATCTCGACAGCGATCACGGCGTCGGCGACATCGAGAAGCGCCAGCGTCAGCGACCCCAGACCGGGTCCGACCTCGAGGACGGTGTCCGCTCCCCCGACACCGGCGGAAGCGACGATCCGCCTGACGGTATTGGCGTCGTGAACGAAGTTCTGTCCGAGTTGCTTGGTAGGCCGAACGTCCAGCTCTGCAGCGAGAGATCGAACTTCCGCCGGCCCGAGCAGCGCAACGGGTTCCCTGACATGTTCTGGCACTGGGAAAACTCTACGCACCCGTTCCGTCACCGATAGCCGAGGCGTGCGGTGCAGGCGGGCCAGGCGCCCCAACCCTGCGACTTCTGGGTGACCGACGCGATGGCGATCTGCTCCTCGCGAGTCGCGAGGTCGGCGCGTGCGGCGTATTTCAGGCCGCCCTGACGCTCCCAGGTGTTCTGGTCGAACTGCACGCCGCCGAAGAATCCGTTGCCCGTGTTGATGGCCCAGTTTCCGGTTGCCTCGCACTGCGCGAGCGCGTCCCAGGTTGCGCCGTTCTCCACCACGGGGACCTCGGTGCCCGGCTTGGCGCCGACACGGACGACCTTCGGCTGCGCGGGAACCTTGACGGCTTCGTCGACCTGCTCGCGGCCGACTTCCTGGCCGTTGACGGTGTTGACGTTCCAGGTGATGTCGGAGACGCCGGGTGCGCCCGGGTTCTCGACGACGGTTTTGCTCATGTTCATCGTCGGATCTTCGATGCGTTGCTCGGGCGGGGCCACATCGGTCGTTTCGGTCTTGGTCTCGGTCCGGTCACGGGTGACGACGATCTGGACGCCGTCCTCGACCTTGGCGTCGGGTGCGGGTGAGACGGTGTCGGCCTGCTCGAGCGGCGCGCCTGCTTCTTCCAGGAACTCGGCGACGGTCGGTGCTGCCAGGGTCATCGGGGCGGCGGGCGCGGCACCGTCGGCGAGAGTGACCTGTTTGGGCAGTGCGACGTCGAGGTCGGTGCCTTCCAGCGGGAGTCGTTCACCGCGGGAGGCCGAGACGTGCACGTCCTCGGCGAGATCCATCTGCTGCAGGGCTTCGTCGACGGTCAGTGCCGTCGTCCAGATCTGCTGAGGTTGGCCGTCCACCGTCACGTTCAGTTCGCGAGCGCGACGGAGGACGACCGTCTCACCGTCCGAGAGATCGGAGTCACCCGAAGGCGCCACGAGATCCTTGTCACCTGGCTCGTAGCCTGCCGCAACGAGTGCGCCGTTGACGTCTGACGTCATCGTGCTGAGCGTGATCATTTCGCCATCGACGTCCACCGTCACAGTCTTGTGACGGAGAACTGCGGTGGCGCCCCCGACGATCAACGTGACCAGCAGCGCAGCGGTCACCAGGTAGAGCGTGAGTGACCTGGTGGAGTTGAGGCGGGCAATACTGGACACAAGTGATTCCTGGATTTAATGGCGTTACCGTTTCGAGAAACGCCCGTCGGTCGGATCACGGTACGGTAACGAATCGGTGGACATCCCGCAACCTCGCGCTCAGACCAGCGAGTACACCCGCTCGGCATTGGCGGTGACATGTCCGGCCAACTCGACGGGATCCTCACCGCGAATCTCGGCGAGGGCCCGCGCGGTGTACGGCAGGCAATACGACTCGTTGGGCGCCCCACGGAAGGGATGCGGCGTCAGGAACGGTGCGTCGGTCTCCACCAGCAACTGATCGGAGGGAATCAACACCGCGGCCTCGCGCAGCGCATGGGCGTTCTTGAAGCTGACCGTTCCCGACAGGCTCAGCACGTAGCCGGCGTCGATGCAGGCCCTCGCCATCTCCGGCCCCGAGGAGAAGCAATGGAAGATGACCGTCTCCGGCGCACCCTCCGCCTTCAAAACCGCCAACAAATCGTCGTCGGCCTCGCGGTTGTGGATCATCAGCGGCTTTCCGAGCCGTTTCGCCAGGTCGATGTGCCAACGAAATCCGTCGTGCTGCTCGCGGGCCGTCGCGCAGCCCTCGAGTTTGCCGGGCCAGTAGTAGTCGAGACCCGTCTCGCCGATGGCCACCACGCGCGGATCGGCGGACAACCGCTCGATCTCGGCCTTCACGGCATCGTCGAGCACGTTGGCGCGCGTCGGGTGAATCGCGGTGGCCGCCCAGACGCGCGGGTCCCAGTGGGCTGCGTCGACGGCGAAGCGCGCAGCATCGAGGTCGTCGGCCACGGTGACCACCCGTCCGACGCCGACGGACTCGGCTCGATCGAGGATCGTGGCCACGCTCGCGGCGTCGACGGCACCGCAGGCGTCGAGGTGGGTGTGGGCGTCGACGAGGCTGCGGAGGGGCTCGGGCAATGGCGGCGCGGGACGTTCTCTACTCACGCCGATAGAGTAGGCGCCACCATGACTGCGCCAGCTGATGCCTCACGGCCCTCCTTCTACGTCACGACCGCTATCGCCTACCCGAACGGCGTCCCCCACATCGGGCACGCGTACGAGTACATCGCGACGGACGTGATCGCCCGCTTCAAGCGACTCGACGGCTTCGATGTCATGTTCCTGACGGGAACGGACGAGCACGGGCTGAAGATGCAGCAGACGGCCGTCAAGGAAGGCGTCGAGGTGCAGGATCTCGCGACGCGTAACTCGGACGTCTTCAAGCAGCTCGACAAGACCCTCGACATCTCCTACGACCGGTTCATCCGAACGACGGACGCCGATCATCACGAGTCCAGCAAAGCCATCTGGGCCAAGATGGTCGAGCGGGGCGACATCTATCTCGACACCTATTCGGGCTGGTATTCCGTCCGCGACGAGGCGTTCTACACCGAGGGTGAGACGACGGTCGTCGAGGACGGTTCGCGAGTCGCCACCGAGACGAAGACGCCGGTGGAATGGACCGAGGAGTCGACTTACTTCTTCCGCCTGTCGGCGTACCAGGACAAACTGCTCGAGCTGTACGACGCCAATCCCGATTTCATCGCGCCGAACACGCGCCGCAACGAGATCGTCAGCTTCGTCAAGAGCGGACTGCGGGACCTGTCGATCTCGCGGACCACCTTCGACTGGGGCGTCAAGGTTCCCGAAGACCCCAAGCACGTCATGTACGTCTGGGTCGACGCCCTGACCAACTACATCACCGGCGTCGGCTACCCGGACACGGATTCGGAGAAGTTTCAGAAGTATTGGCCTGCCGATCTGCACATCATCGGCAAGGACATCACGCGCTTCCATACCGTCTACTGGCCTGCGTTCCTGATGTCGGCCGCGATCGAACTGCCGAAGCGCGTCTTCGTGCACGGGTTCCTCAACAACAAGGGCGAGAAGATGTCCAAGTCGGTCGGCAACGTCGTCGACCCCTTCGCTCTGGTCGACGAGTTCGGTTTGGATCCGCTGCGGTTCTTCCTGCTGCGTGAGGTCTCGTTCGGACAGGACGGCAGCTACAGCGCCGAGGCCATCGTCACACGCATGAACGCCGACCTGTCCAACGAGCTGGGCAACCTCGCTCAGCGTTCGTTGACGATGGTCGCCAAGAACCTCGAGGGCAAGATTCCGACACCCGGCGAGTTCTCGGCCGAGGACGTCGCCTTGTTGGCGCGGGCGGACCTGTTGCTCGACATCTGCCGACGCGAATTCGACGTGCAGGCACTGCATTCCGCTGTCGACGCCATCTGGTCGGTGCTCGGTGAGACCAACCGCTACTTCTCGCAGCAGGAGCCGTGGGTGCTGCGCAAGACCGATCCGGATCGGATGGCCACCGTGCTGTACGTGACGATGGAGGTCCTGCGCGTCGTGGGAATCCTGGTGCAGCCCATCATGCCTGGTTCGGCCGCACGGATCCTGGAACTCCTCGGCAGCCCGGCGCACGAGTTCGCGGACATCACAACGCGTCTGACGCCCGGTACGGATCTGCCGGCGCCGTCTCCGGTGTTCCCGAAGTACGAGGTCAAGACGACCGCATGAATGGACCATCACAACGGTTAGACGGTTGCGATGGTCCATTCATGCTGCAGGAGTGCTGGTTCCAGCCAGCATCAATGGACCACGGCAACGGTTAGACGGCTACAAGGGTCCATTCATGCTGCAGGAGTGCTGCTTCAGGCCGACGGAGCAGCAGCCGACACTGCCTTCTCCAACTCCTCCAGCGAATTCTCGAGGTGCGTCAGCATCCGCTGCAGATGCGGGACGCTCCGGCGGCACCCGATGAGCCCGAAGTTCATCGAATCCCCGTTGCTGGCGACGGTGATGTTCAGCGCCATGCCGTCGCACACGATGGACGCCGGGTAGATGCCGTCGAGTTTCGCGCCGTTCCAGTACATGTCCTCTTTCGTGCCTGGCACGTTGGAGATGATGACGTTGAACGGCGGCGGTGTGTTGTTGACGAACCCGGGGACCGGCCCGAAGAGCAGTGGCAGCATCGTGGCGGCGCCGAAGGCCAACGATTCGAGAGTGTTGAGCTCTCGCATCATGTCCTTGCCCTTGGCGGTCGAATCGGTGATGCACGCCAGTCTGGTCAGCGGATCCGATTCATGGGTACCGAGATTGCACAGGATGGTCGAGACCGAGTTGCCGGGGCCGCTGTCTTCTCCCGGTTTGCGCAACGACACCGGAACCATGGCGATCAGCGGAGTTTCGGGAAGCGCGTCCTGATCTATCAGGTATCCGCGGAGGGCTCCCGCACACATCGCGCAGATGATGTCGTTGAGCGTGACGTTCAATTCCTTGGCGACCTTGGTCATTCGCGCGATGGACCAACTTTCGGCAGCGAACCGTCTGGCTCCGCCGATCGGCACGTTGAACATCGTGCGCGGCGCGCGCAGCGGGAGCTGAGCGCCCTCGCTTCGCATGGCGCGCACACCGATTCGCGCGGCGGCAGGCACGAAGTCCACCAGATCTCCGGCGAGACCGAGGCCGAGCGTCGCGCCGCCTTTGATGCGATCCAGCGTGGAAGGAGCCTCGGCAGCGGGCTTCTTCTTTGCGCGGAAGAGCGACGGATCCCACGTGGCGACGCCGTTTCGGTCCTCGGGATCGGTGGTCAGGGTGTTCATCATCAGCTTGAGAGCCGAGACGCCGTCGACCAACGAGTGGTGGACCTTGGTGTAGAGCGCGATGCGGCCGTCGGCGAGGCCTTCGATGATGTGCAGCTCCCACATCGGCCGGTAGCGATCGAGTGGAGTGCTGTGATTGAGCGAGAGGAATTGGAACAGCTCGCGAATCCGCCCGGGTGAGGGCAGCACGACGCGTCTGACGTGGTACTCGAAGTCGATATCGTCCTCACGCGACCACGTGAGAGCGCCCATCACGTTGACGGGCCGTCCGGGGCGTTTCCGGAACAGCTCGTGTACCTCTCCGGTGGTGAACTTTTCGTGAATCTGCTGGGCAAGTTCGTGAGAATCGCCCGGTGGAACGAACAGCTGCAGCCCACCGACATGCATCGGATGCTCTCTGGACTCCGCGATCAGGAACATTGATTCTGTAACGGGCATGAGGGCCATGAGCGATTACCTTTCTGTCTGGATTCGATCACGGTGTGACATCGAACACGACCTTACGTTTAAGAGACCCCAGTCACGGGTTATTGTCCGTTAACAGGAGTTACTAGGAGTTCCAAGTACGTACGCGAACGGAGGCGAGGGCCATGAACCGGGTGCTCACCGTGGTCAAGCAACCAGAATCACTGCCCACCGGCACGTCCACCAGGCTCGAGATGCCCGGTGGAAGTCTCGGGTCGAGGGCACTGTCCGCGTATCTGCAACTCACCGTCCGTCCCTTTCTGTCGGTCTGGGCCAAAGCGCCGAACCTCCCGTGGCCGATGGGTGTCGTCGACTACGCGGGGCTGCTCGTGCCACCGCTCAAGGGGACCACGCGCAGCACCGTGATGCTGGCCGAGTGCGGGGCCGAATGGATACGCGCCGATGGTGTCGGCAACGATCGGGTGGTGCTCTACCTGCACGGCGGCGCGTTCGTCTGCTGCGGTCTCAACACCCACCGACGGCTCACCTCACGTGTGTCCAAGAGCGTCGACGGCCCGGTGTTGTCGGTGGACTACCGCATGATGCCGCGCAACCCCATCTCGCACGCTGTCGAGGACGGTGTCGACGGATACCGCTTCCTCCTCGATTCCGGTTACCGGCCCGATCAGATCGTCATCGCGGGAGATTCCGCCGGCGGTTACCTGGCGTTCATGGTCGCCCTCATGCTGCGTGATCTGGGACTGCCGACACCGGCATGCGTCGTCACGATGTCACCGCTGACCGACATGGATCCGAGCGGCAAACTCGCCCACGAGAACGCCTCGCGCTGTGCCGTCTTCCCCGCCGATGCCGTACCTGCCCTGACGGTGCTGGCCGACAGGGTCGATGCTCGCATCGTCGTCGAGGGCACTCGCGGTCCTCGGGTATCCCCCGTCGACGCAGATCTGACGGGCTTGCCGCCCGTGCTGATTCAGGCGGGCTCCACCGAAATGGTGCTCGCCGACGCCGAACTCATGGCCGACCGTCTCGACGCCGCCGGTGTCGACTGCGAACTTCAGGTATGGGACGACCAGGTGCACGTGTTCCAGGCCGCCGACTTCCTCCCCGAGGCCCACCGCGCTCTCCGTAAGATCGGCGCTTTCGTTCGGACACATACGGCAATGTCCGTCGCCTCCGGCACTGCCTGAGTTACGTTCTGTGGCATGGCTGTCACCGGAAACAAAGAAGTCGACATCGAAGCCGAACCGGCTGCAATTCTCGACGTGCTCGCCGATGTCGAAGGGCTCCCCTCGTGGTCGCCCGTGCACAAGAAGATCGAGGTGCTGGACAGGTTCGACGACGGCCGTCCGCATCACGTGAAGATGGCCGTCTCGATCCTCGGTATCAACGACGATCAGACCGTCGAATACACGTGGTCCGAAAACACGGTGGCGTGGGATCTCATCGAGGGATCGCAGCAGAAGTCCCAGCACGGCGAATACACCCTGACTCCCACGGACAAGGGCACCCATGTGAAGTTCTCGCTCACCGTCGATCCGAAGATCCCGATCCCCGGCTTCCTCGTCAAAAAGGGAACCAAGACGGTCCTCGAAGCCGCCACCGAGGGACTACGCCAGCAGGTTGTGGGTTAGTCGACCGAAGGTCTGGCGGCGAGCACGGCCTCGTACAGCTCGCGCTTGCTGACACCTCCGACGGCCAGTTGCGCGCAGGCATCCTTCAACCGCATGCCCGACGCCACCAGCTCCTCGACGTCGTCGATCAAGTCCTCCGGATCGGAGGCGACGGCGATCGCACCGGCGAGCACGACGGTGATCTCGCCGCGCACCCCTTCGGCGGCCCACGCGGCGAGCTCGCCGAGCGTCCCCCGCTTGATCTCCTCGTAGGTCTTGGTGAGCTCCCTGCACACTGCAGCCCGCCGATCCGGGCCGAGTACATGGACGGCGTCGGCGAGGCAGTCAGCGACGCGATGAGGGGCTTCGAAGAAGACGCAGGCCCGAGGCTCGGACTTCAGTGTTTCGAAGAACCGGCGTCGTTGGCCCTGCTTGCGCGGCGCGAACCCGTCGAAACAGAATCGCTCGACCGGCAGACCGGAGAGCGCGAGTGCCGTCGTCACCGCCGACGGTCCCGGCAGGCACGTGACCGGCAGATCGGCCTCGACGCACGCCGCCACGAGTCGGTACCCGGGGTCGCTCACCGACGGCATGCCCGCGTCCGTGACCAGCAGGACGGATTTGCCGTCGCGGACGGCCTCGACCAGTCCTGGCAGGCGCGCCGTCTCGACCTGGTCGTAGAAACTGACGACTTTGCCGGTGATGGTCACCCCGAGTCCCGACGCCAACTGCTTGGTCCTTCGGGTGTCTTCAGCTGCGACGACGTCGGCTGTGGCCAGTGCGTCGCGCAGTCTCTGCGACGCATCACCCACATCGCCCATGGGTGTGGCGGCAAGGATCAGCATGCTCCCATGCTCTCGCACTGCGCGCCGCCGCCTACGATCGGTACGTGGCCTTGACGACCGAGCGGTACGTAGTCAGTCCCGGGCCGACAGCTCCCGCGGCGGATTACTACCGAGACGACGATCGCCGACGCGGCTGGATCGTCACTCTCGTGATCACGGCGATCGCGGCGATCACCCGGTTCGCGATGCTCCGCTATCCCACAGATGCTGGCACTCCGGTGTTCGACGAGAAGCACTATGCGCCGCAGGGCTGGCAGGTGCTCACCGGCGGCGGCATCGAGGACAACCCGGCGTACGGGCTGGTGGTGCACCCGCCGGTCGGCAAGCAACTCATCGCGGTCGGCGAGGCACTCTTCGGCTACAACGGCTGGGGTTGGCGGTTCTCGTCGGCGTTGGCCGGAACCTTGTTGGTGCTGATCGTGATTCGCATCGTTCGCCGCATGGCGCGGTCGACTCTGATCGGCGCGATCGCGGGGATCCTGCTGATCGTCGACGGTGTCACCTTCGTCTCGTCCCGCATCGGGATGCTCGATATCTTCCTGGCGTTCTTCGTCACCGCAGCGATGGGGTGCCTGGTCGTCGACCGCGACGACGTCCGCAAGCGCATGGCGGTCGTTCGTTCCGAAGGCCGTATCGCGGCAACCAGTTTCGGTCCGCGCCTCGGGGTGCGCTGGTGGCGTTTCGGAGCAGGCATCATGCTCGGACTCGCCTGCGGCACCAAGTGGTCGGGCGTGTACTTCATCGCGTTCTTCGGCCTGCTGTCCGTTGCCTTCGACGTCGCTGCTCGTCGGGCCAACGGCGTCGAGCGGCCGTGGTTCGGTACGGCGCTTCGCGACGTCGGTCCGGCGCTCTACGCGCTCGTCGTCATCCCCCTGTTCGTCTATCTCTGCAGCTACGCGGGGTGGTTCGCCGGCGAGAACAGCGTCGACCGCCATGCCGTCGGGAATCAGATCGGCACGGGCGGCACGTTCTCGTTCGTGCCGGGTGCGCTGCGCTCGCTCTGGTACTACAGCGGCAACGTGCTCTCGTTCCACGAGGGGCTGACCAACTCGGCAGGCAACCGTCATCCGTGGGAGTCGAAGCCGTGGACGTGGCCGATGGGGCTGCGGCCGATGCTGTACTACTTCGCGGACGGCGACAACGTCAAAGGGTGCTCGGCGACGTCGTGTGTCAAAGCGATCATGCTCATCGGCACGCCCGCGATGTGGTGGCTCGCGGTACCGATGTTGCTGTGGTGCCTGTGGATGATGTTCGTCCGGCGGGACTGGCGTTTCGCCGTGGTGATCACGGGATACGCCGCGGGGTTCCTGCCGTGGTTCACCACCCTCGACCGTCAGATGTACTACTTCTACGCCGTGGCGCTCGCACCGTTCATGGTGATGGGCTTCGCGCTGGTGCTCGGGCAGATCATCGGGAAGGCGCGGGCGTCGGCCGAGCGTAGAGGCACCGGACTGTTGCTGGTGTGCCTCTACCTCGCCCTGGTCGTCGCGAACTTCATCTGGCTGTGGCCGATCCTGACGGCCATGCCGATCACACCCGAGTTGTGGCAGGAGCAGTTGTGGTTGCCATCGTGGCGCTGACGCGCCATGTGCGCGCGAATACATAACCCACTATGTATTCGCACTCACCTGGGTAGTGGGCCTCACCAGCGGATCTCTCGACAAATCCTTGTACAGCCCGACGCACAAGCCGATCATCACGATCACGAACGGCGCCGCGGCGATGATGGTCATCGTCTGCAACCCGTTGAGCGCATCCTCGCCGCCGGTCCACAGCATGAGCGCTGCGATCCCGCCCGTCAGAACGCCCCAGAAGATGACGACCCATCGACTCGGTTCCTGCGTTCCGCGCTGACTCAGCGTGCCCATCACCATCGATGCCGCATCGGCTCCCGAGACGAAGAAGATAGCGACGAGAATCATCACCAGCACGCTGGAAATGCCCGCGAGAGGCAGGTTGTCGAGCATGCCGAAGAGTTGCGATTCGGTGCTGTCGCGGCCCGCGAGGTCTATCCCGTTCTCCTGCTCGGCAATTCCGGCACCACCGAAGATGGAGAACCACACGAGGCTCACCGTGCTGGGAACCAGAATGACGCCGACGACGAATTCGCGGATGGTGCGACCACGACTGATGCGCGCGAGGAACATGCCGACGAACGGCGTCCACGACACCCACCAGGCCCAGTAGAAGATCGTCCACGACGAGAGCCAGCTGGCGGTCTCACCGTCGTCGCCCGACGCCGCCGAGCGCGCCGACATGTGCACGAGCTGGCTGGCGTAGTCGCCCACGGTGGTGGGAATCAGGTTGAGAATCAACACTGTCGGGCCGAGCACGAAGACGAAGACGGCCAGCACGAGTGCGAGAACCATGTTGATGTTCGAGAGCCACTGGATGCCCTTCGCGACGCCCGAGACGGCCGAGGCGACGAAGGCGAGGGTCAGCAGTGCGACGATCGCGACGAGAAGCAGCGTGCCGGATTCGCCCAGCCAGCCGAGTACCTCGAAGCCCGAGCCGATCTGCAGCGCGCCGAGGCCGAGCGAGGCAGCGGTACCGAACATCGTCGCGAAGATCGCCAGAATGTCGATGACCTTGCCGATCGGGCCTTCCGCCCGGCGGCCGAGGAGTGGAATGAATGCGGAGCTGATCAGCTGCTTGCGGCCCCGGCGGTAGGTGCCGTATGCCACGGCAAGACCGACGACGGCATAGATGGACCAGGGGTGAAGACTCCAGTGGAACATCGTCGTCGCCATCGCAGCGCCGACGGTGCCGTCGGATCCCGGAGGCGGGGTGACGAAGTGGGACAACGGCTCCGATACACCGAAGAACATCAGTCCGATGCCCATGCCTGCGCTGAACATCATCGCGATCCAGCTGACGGTGTTGAACTCGGGCTTCTCGCCGTCTTTTCCGAGTGGAATCTTGCCGAACTTGCTGACGGCCAAGTAGATCGAGAACACCACGAACGCCGACGCGGCGATGATGAACAGCCAGCCGATGTTCGTCACGAGCCAGCTGAGCACCGACGATGTGGTCGATTCGAGCGAGTCCGCGGCCAGCAACCCCCAGACGAGAATCGCTGCGGTGATCGCGGCCGAGACGCCGAAGACGAGGAAGTCCGTGCGCGGCTTGCCGTCGACGGGCAGAAAGTTGTCGGTTGGTGCCGGACCCGTGGAACCGGTCGAACCCTGGGGTCGCTCGGTATTCGTTGCCATGAATCACTAAAGCACTTACCGGTAACCCTTCGCCCGGTAATGGCCGAGTAATTTACGACTGCGAAACGCGAGAACCCCAGGGTTCACCTGCGGAAACGTTATGCGCGACTTTTGGCGAAGCTGGTCTTGCTGCCGAACACTCCGTCGAGGCTGAAGCGGCCTGCACCGACGGCGGCGAGCAGCAGGGATGCGACGCCGAGCGCGAGGACGAGCTCGTAGCCGTTCTCGCTCACGAAAACACCGAAGTCGGAGTGCACGAAGATGAATGCGCCGAGCATGTCGAGGAAGAGCAGGATCCCGATGATCGGGGTGAAGATGCCCACGACGAGGGCGATGCCGCCGACGAGCTCGACGAAGGTCGCGAAGTATGCGGAGATGCCGGGAAGCGGCACGCTCACGCTCTCGAAGAACGCCTTGGTGGCGTCGAGACCGTTGGTGTTGAGCTTCTGCCAGCCGTGGGCGATGAAGACGATGCCGAGGCCGACGCGAGCGATCAGTGTTGCAATGTCACGGAAGATGGGCGAGTTCATGTGAGGATCCTTCGGGGCACGGCAATGGGACGCGACAACCCTGACATATCTAAGTTGAAGCGTCAACTTACCGCATCAGCCCAGCGCAGTCTCCACGAAACCGCGAATGCGATCGTCCGACAACCCGAGAGCGCGGAGCTCGTGGACGTACGCGACCGCGGCACGCGCAGCGTTGTCCTCCGTCGGATCGCCGCCGGAGGCGATGAACGTGCCGAGCCTGCCGCGCGCTTCGATGACCCCTTGGGCTTCGAGCTCCTTGTAGGCCTTCGCGACGGTATGCGGCGCAACGGAGAGTTCCTCGGCCAGACCGCGGACCGTGGGGATCTTAGTTTCCGCGATCAACTCACCGCTGCGAACCTGCTCCAGAATTGCCGCACGTACCTGCTCGAACAGTGGCGTCTTGGACGCGGAGTCGACTTCGATACGCATGCAAGCAAACTACGTCACGGCATCGCTGATCGGCGTATCCCCCGAGGTCAGCATCAGCGTCTTTCCGACGGCGGAGGGAGACTCCAATAGGGCAGCGATCACGACGGCGACGTCGGCCCGCGGCACCGTGCCACGCTCGAGCGGAGGCTCGGACAGCGTGATGTGTCCGGTTCCGTCGTCGTCGGTCAAACCGCCGGGACGCAGAATGGTCCAGTCGAGGTCGGTGCGGCCCTTCAAGTCCTCTTCGGCTGCGGTCTTTGCCGCGATGTACGCCTTCCAGGACTCTTCGGCGTCGTCCGCCACCGGCTCCCCTGCCCCGAACGAGCTGATCTGAAGGAATCGCTTCACGCCGGCCTTCTCGGCAGCATCGGCCAGCAGAACGGACCCGGCGCGGTCGATGCTGTCTTTGCGCTCGACGCCTCCCGACCCACCGGCACCGGCGGCGAAGACCGCGGCATCGGCGTCGTGCAGCAGTGCGGCGACCTCGTCGACGGACGCGGATTCCAGATCGATCACCTCGGGAAGCGCGCCCAGCGCCGTGACGGCGTTGACGTGGTCGGGATTTCGGATCAACGCGACCGCGCGATCGCCCTGGGCCGTGAGCACCTCGATGAGGTGCTGGGCGATCTTTCCGTGTCCTCCGGCAATAACTACTCGACGATCAGTCATTGCTGGCGGCTACCCGACTGGCAGAATCTACAAACATGACCGCCACTGCCACGATCTATCACAATCCTCGGTGCAACACCTCCCGCACAGCGCTGAAGTTGATCCAGGAAGCAGGCATCGAGCCGACCGTCGTGAAGTACCTGGAGACGCCGCCGACCAAGGACGGTCTGCGCAAACTCCTCGACGACGCAGGCCTGCGCGCCTCCCAGGCGATTCGCAAGAAAGAGGCCGTCTACAAGGAACTGGGGCTGAAGGATGCGTCCGAGGACGAGCTGATCGCGGCGATGGTGAACAACCCGATCCTCATCGAACGCCCGATCGTGGTGACGGACAAGGGAACTGTCCTTGCTCGCCCGGCGGAGAAGGTGCTGGAAATCTTGCGCTGACGCGCCCGTGTGCGCGTAGTCGCCCTCGGCCCCTACTACGCACGCACGGGCGGCGAAGCCGCACTGTCCCGCGCCACCGGGCACGACATACATCGCGGACCACCACGGCCCGAGCCGAGCTCGGAACCGCTGATCCGCAGCACCTCGATGCCCGACGCCTCGAGCCGCGCGTTGGTCTCGACGTTGCGCTCGTAGGCGACGACGACGCCCGGCGCGAGGGCGAGCGTGTTGTTGCCGTCGTCCCATTGCTCACGCTCGGCCGTGACGTGATCGAGTCCGGTGTCGATGACCCGTAGCTTTCCGATGCCCATCGCGTCCGCGGCTGCGTCGAGGAACGGGTCGGCGCCTCGAATGGTCACGGTGCCGTTCTCTCGGCGAATGGTGAACGCGGACAACGAATGCTGTATCGCCGGATACATCACGACGGCATCGACGTCGACCATCGTGCACACCGTGTCCAGGTGCATCGACGCCCGCTCCTGCGCGATGGGTACCACGAGGACGGTGTGGGCGAGGTCGTCGTCGAACAGGCTGCGCGCCAATGCTTCCGCACCGGCAGGCGTCGTTCGCTCCCCGACGCCGACGGCCACGACTCCTGGCGAGAGCAGCAGTACGTCGCCGCCTTCCACTGGTGCAGTGCGTGATTCGTACGCCCGCCGGATGCCGCGGAACCGCGGGTGGAACGCGTAGATCAGGTCGGTGAGGGTAGTTTCCCGTAGCCGCGCCGGGAGCGCGAGCGAGGTGATCGCGACCCTGTTGCCGATCCAGAACGAGGAGTCGCGGGTGAACAGCAGGTTCGGCAGCGGATCGATGACGAAGTCCGCGCCGTGATGCATGCGTCGCACGAGCGATGCTCCGCTCGCCTCCGGCTCGACCTGCTCGGCCGCCAACAGTTCGTCGAAGGTCATTCCGGCCATGAGAATCGACGTCAGTTCCGGCGCCGGTACCCCGCGAAGATGTGCCGCGAGATCACCGGCCAGCGCCCGGCCGAGCCGTCGTTCGTTCACCGCAGCCGAGATCCCCTGCATGCGAGCAGCGCCGCTGGCGGTCATCGCCTCGGTGAGCAGATCGCCGAGCAACAGCACTTCGACGCCGCGGCTGCGCAGGAGTTCCGCGAACGCGTCGTGTTCCTCCTGCGCTCGGTCGACCCACGGGACACCGTCGAACAGCAGTTGGTCGTTGTTGCGCGGGGTGAGCCGGCGTAGCTCGTCTCCGGGGCGATGCAGTATGACGGTCCGCAGCGTCCCGACCTCGGAATCTGCGCCGAGTTGTGGGGTCATCGCTCAACGGTATGCGCTGACGCGCCCGTGTGTGGGTAGTAGGTTCCGGGCCCTACTACGCGCACACGGGCGCCGCAGGCGCACTACCGTCGACCTCATGCCGATGCCCGACTGGAAAGTCCGCGAACTCACTCCGGCGCAGCTCTCCGAGCGCAGCGGAGTTGCCGTCTCGGCACTGCACTTCTACGAGAAGCAGGGGCTGATCACCAGCAGGCGCACGTCGGGCAACCAGCGTCGCTATCACCGCGACACTCTGCGCAGGGTCGCGTTCATCCGGATATCCCAGAAGGTCGGTATCCCGCTGGCTCGGATCAGGGACGCTCTCGCGGACCTGCCGGAGGAGCGGACGCCGACCAAACGAGACTGGGCCAAGCTCTCGCAGCATTGGCATTCCGATCTCGACGACAGGATCGCTCAGCTCGTCAAACTCCGCGACGATCTGACCGGTTGCATCGGCTGCGGATGCCTGTCGATGTCGAGTTGCGCGCTGGTGAATCCGGGCGACGAGCTTGCGGGCGCAGGCCCCGGCGCCCGCAGGCTCGATGTCGATCTACAGAATTGAGTCGATCTACAGAATTGACGGGCCGAAGACACGACTAGCGAGGCAGCAACTTGCTGAACTGATCGTTGGCCTTCTGAAGCACGAACTCGTACGGCGGAGCGAACTTCCGCGCCCACCAATACCCGAACCGAATGTCGTTGGAGGAGTAGACGAGGTACCGGTTCTTGAGAATGCCGGTGAGGATGGCGTCGGCGACCTTCTCCGGCTCGACGGCTCGCTCCTCGAAACGGTGCTGCAACTTCTGCACTCGCGGGTCCTCACGGTCGACGCCCGCGATCTCGACGGTGTTCACCAGCCCCGTCTTCACCCCGCCTGGAACCACGAGGGATACACCGATGCCGTGACGCTTGAGGTCGTAGCGCAGTACTTCCGACGCGCCCCGCAGGCCGTACTTGCTGGCGCTGTAGGCAGCGTGCCACGGCAGCGGAATGAGGCCGGCCGCAGACGAAACGTTGACCAGGTGCCCACCCTTGCCTGCCTTGACCATCGGCGGCAGAAAATTCTCGATGACGTGAATCGGGCCCATCAGGTTGACGTCGACCATCGACTTCCAGTGCCGATGCTCCAGATTCTCGACGGTTCCCCAGGCGGCGATGCCCGCCACGTTCATCACGATGTCGAGGCTGCCGACGGCCTCGTGCACCTCGTTCGCGAAGGCCGTCACCGCGTCGTAGTCGGAGACGTCGAACGCCGCCGATCGAGCCACCGCCGAGCCCGCCGCCGCGACGGTCTCGGCGAGTCCTGCCTCGTTGATGTCGGTCAGGTAGAGCTCTGCCCCTGCCGCCGCTGCGGCGAGCGCCGTGGCACGGCCGATCCCGCTGCCCGCACCGGTGATGAACGTCTTTTTCCCGCGTAGATCCTTGATCGCCATCGAAGTTCTCGTCCCCCAGGTCTCGAAAAGGTCTTCCTCGCACCCTACGCGGACACCGAGTTGTCCAAGCCGGAGTTACGCGAGAGACTGTGCAGCGGAGCAACGAGGAGGTCCGATGGCCATCGTGTCGAGAGGTTTCACCGGCAAACGCCGCGGGAACGAGTCGCGGACCCCGCCGGGCCAGTACCTGACACAGGACTTCCCGGTACTGTCCGCGGGACCGACGCCGCGCGTGGACACCGATCGCTGGCAGTTCAGCATCGTCACCGAGATGGGCGAGAAGCACCACTGGTCGTGGCAGCAGATGCGCGCTCTGCCGGCCGAGAAGCCGACGGTCGACATCCATTGCGTCACAACGTGGTCCAAACTCGACACCCGCTGGCGGGGCGTCGCGCTCGACACGCTGCTCGACGGCATCGACACGGCCGCAACACATGTCATGGCCCACGGCTACGACGGTTACACCACCAACCTCCCCCTCGACGAGCTTCGACACGGGAAAGCCTGGCTTGCCTACGAATACGACGGGAAGCCGCTACACCCCGAGCACGGTGGGCCTGCCAGACTTCTCGTGCCGAACCTGTATTTCTGGAAGTCCGCGAAATGGGTGACCTCGCTGACCTTGCTGATGCGCGACGAGCCCGGATTCTGGGAGCGCAACGGGTATCACGACTACGGCGACCCGTGGCAGGAACAGCGATACCAGGGAGACTGATCGAGCATGCCGAGTGAACGACCATGCTCGAGTGAACGACCATGAGGTGGCGTGTCGCCACGCTCGTCGAGAAGCGGACCGAGACGCCGACGGCAACCACGCTGGTCTTCGACGTCGACGGATGGCCCGGGCACAAGCCAGGGCAGCACATCGACGTCCGGTTGACGGCGGAGGACGGCTACAGCGCCCAACGCAGCTATTCGATGGCAACGCCGCAGAACGGCTCCAGAGTGGTCCTGACGATTCAAACCGTCGACGACGGCGAGGTATCGCCCTATCTCACCGGAGTGATCGAGGTCGGCGAGCAGGTAGAACTGCGTGGCCCCATCGGCGGATGGTTCGTCTGGGACAGTGCCGACCCGGCTCCGGTCCTACTGGTGGCCGGCGGCTCCGGAATCGTTCCGGTGATGTCGATGTTGCGCGCCCGGGTCGACGGGGATCGTCGAACACCGTTCCGGCTCGTCTATTCGGTGCGCACTCCCGACGAGGTGATGTACGCGTCCGAACTCCGGCGGCTGCCCGGAGGGGTCGATGTGGCTGTTCACTACACACGGGAAGCCCCGGACGGTTACCGAGGCCGTGTGGGCAGGTTGAACACACGAGACCTCGTCGAAGGCGGCTGGCCACCCGACTTCGCGCCGAGTTGCTTCGTCTGCGGACCGACGGGCTTCGTCGAGGCGGTCGCCAACATCCTCGTCTCCGAGGGTCACCTGCCGCCTCGCATCAAAACCGAGCGATTCGGCCCGGCAGGCTGAGATCGGAGTTGCCGAGACGTCAGTGCCGCTGCGTCATCTCGTCGCGGTAGTCGGCGACGGTCCGCTCGATGCGCGTTGCATCGTCTTCAGCTCCGCGTCGGCGCGCGTCGTCGGCCCGGCTCTGCAGTGTTCCGATGGCCTTGCGAAGTTCGGTGTCGGACATACGGTGATGCGTGATTGTGTGGTTCATATCACACAGTGTCCACGCGGCACCGGACCTCCGCAAGCGGCGTCATCGGCGAAGTGTCTAGACGTGCACGGACTCCGCGGTCAGTTCCGAGGAGGGCACGAAACTCGACAGGCTGCGCGCGGCGAATTCCCGGAAGTATCCGAGCTTGTTCGGCGGCACGAGAGACGGCAGGACGGTGTGCCAGACCTTCTCCATGCGCGACGGCGCGCTTTCGAGGGTCGACTGTGCTTCGGACACCATCAGGACCCCTGCGAGCATCTCGCAGACCAGAAGCGCGGCGTTGCCGGAGTCGAGGTGGTCGGCCACATCGCCGTGCTCGATGGCACGGTCGAACAGGTGCTCGAAGATGTTCCCCCAGGTACCGAACACGCTGCCGCGAGCTGTCTCGGACCCGTCGATTTCCATCTGGAGGCGGTACATCACGCGCACCAGAGGATCGGAGGCAGCGAGCTCGAGCACCGAATACGAGATCCCGATGACCGATTCGAGGGCGGGCGACCTACTGTCCACCAGTCCGGCACATGCGGTGGAGACGCGTTCGTGACCTTCGTCGACGATGGCGCGCGCGAGCTCTTCCTTCGATGCGAAATGGAAGTACAGCGCGCCCTTCGTGACTCCGGACTGTGCTGACACCTGGCTCAATGTTGCATTTGCGTGCCCGACATCGAGAAAAAGATCCGCCGCTGCACGCAATGCTGCGGCGCGCGTGGCTTCCGCCCTCAGTTGCCTAACCATGAATGATCACCCCTGCTCAGTTGCCTACCTGACACCGACGCCGCCGTGTACGACCAACTCGAACGGGTAAATCCGTCGTCTCGAATTCCCTGTAACCCGCCGTCGGTCCGGTTGCGCAGGATAATACTAACCTTATGTTTGTCTGTATTGTGATCTTCGAGTGACAAATGCGTGACGCATTCAGTCGGATCAGATAACTATCGAAATATAAAGTTCCACTTCGCCGGATATTGTAACGACTTCGATGTCTTCTTTATAAGCCCGAAATAACTCACCGTTTGCCGTGGCTTCCTCGACCTGCGTCCAGACGTCCTCGATGGGGTCTCGCAGACTGCCGTCGGGGACGAACACCGCGTACACCCCGCTCGGCACCGATACGAATACCTGGCCGACAGGAACATCGGCCGGCGATGCGTACGGAGTAGCCACCAAGGCGTTGTAGATGCCGTGCTCGTCCGGGACGAACACGGTGCTCACCTCGACGGTGTCGGCGAAATGGTCGCGGATACGTTCGCGTAGGAACCGGAAGAGCTCGCTGGTGCTCGTCTCGGCACCCGGTTCGATCCGCGGAGCCACGAGACCACCGAACAGCTCAGCGCTTCGCGCCGTCACCCTGTGTGTCACGCGGACTGCTCGACCGAGAGGTAGAGATCGATCTTGTAGGCATGCGGGTAACACTCGTAGTCAGCGGTGAACGTTCGCGTGATCTCATGCTGCTCTTCAGCGTGGTCGATCTGCTGCCACAACCGCGTCATGACGTCGGGGAAGTAGCCGACGGCGGAGAATTTGGCGTAGCGCGCGCGAGGCACTTTCGCGACGAGGTGACCCCGGGTGACCTGGTTCAACGCCGAGCATTGGTACCCGACGATCTGGGTGTTGTAGGACCCGATACCGGGCGCGAAATCGGTGTACACCGAGGCCAGTGGGCCGCCGATGTCCTGTTTCAGAACCGAAGACCATGCTTGGTCCAGCGCCGGGTCGTTGAGCCGACCGAGCGCGCGCTTGGGGCTACGAACGGGAAGACCCGCGACCCACGTTTCTTCGAGGTCGACAATCTCGAACGACATTCACCACTCCACAAATTTCGGGGCTGCAGCGATGTTCTCCGCAGCCGGGGTGACGCTTCCCCAGTAGACGCCGACCTACGACCAGATGACCAACTAGATGGCAAGACTACCGGTCAGGGACGGCCTCGGCTCACATACCCGTGTCGGATCGTCGCCGATCCGTCTGCCGGAGGCCCGCGGCACGTTCGACGAGGCGTCCCGATGATCGATGCTCCACCGGCATTGCGGGCTCGACGAAACAATTCCGCGGACGAAATTCGGGATGCAATACCCAATCCGCGGTCGGATACTGCGGAGCCCGCGGACCGCACCCAGTTATCGGCGATCTTCTCGGTGGAATCGAGGATTCGACGGCACGAATTCTTACCGAATTGCTGAAATCTCTCGTCGAATACCGTCGGAGTCTCGCTTTGCGCCGAACGGACCGGTGGCGAAGCTTGGTTCGATGCAGTATCAATACATACGGTGGTTCGGCAATCAGCGGTGCCACCTGTCTTGTACAAGACTTCGCCGACGCATCAAGGAGCTTCTCCGCAATGGACATCTTCGCCTGGATCGACAGCATCATCACCACCGGTAGCTCCGCAGGCAGCTCGCTGATCGACAGCATCTTCGGGCGTCTCTGACCCTGACAGCGTACGAATGAGGCCCGTCCGACATTGTCGGCCGGGCCTCATTCGTCGCGAGAGGGCGGTCGAGCGGGTCCGGGGATGCCCTTGGACGATTGCCGGAAAATTTTGTTCGAAACTCCAACGGAGTTGGCTTTCGTCCGGTAAAAATACTTTCGGTTGAGCAGCACTCCGCTACGCAGCCACCGAAACCAGGCCACCCCCTTGAAACAAGGAGTTTCCCCAATGGATCTCGCAGCCTTCATCTCCAGCCTTCTCTCCACCGGAAGCACCACCGGAAGCTCGGTCACCGACTTCCCGATCCTCGAGCTGCTGGGATCGCTCTCCGCTTGATCAGCTGGCCCCAGGGGCACAGTAAGGCCCGGTCGACATTGTCGGCCGGGCCTTTTCGGTGGTGGAGCTGAGGGGAATCGAACCCCTGACCTTCTCGATGCGAACGAGACGCGCTACCAACTGCGCCACAGCCCCTAGCGATTGTTCGAGCAGATGCCTTCGAACCGCTGCGCAAACCCTATCAAAGGGTCAGGCGCTCTCCGAACCTCAGGCCCCCGATGCGCGACGGACGTCGTTGTCGGTCGGGACCGATGCCTGGAACGGCTCCTCGTAGTGGTCGAGGTGATCGAATTCGGGGTCCTCGTCGTCGATCTCGAGCACGACGGCACCCGGACGCCGAAGCCGCTGCGGTACGAGTTCGAGCTCGTCGTCGGTGCGCGACTCGACGCCGAGGCGCGAGCGTCCCATGCGGGTCATGCGCCTGCGGCGAATTTCCTGCTCGATCTGAACCTGCCGCCGCAGGTAGTACATGTATCCCGCGAGGGCGGCGACGGACAGTCCGCACACCCACCAGAGCATCGGGGTCAGGATGACAGCCAGGGCAGCGGAAGTGATGGCCGCGAACACCAGCGCCAGCACCGCACGCTGCCGGAAGGAGTACCGAGCCGCCCGTGCGATGGCATCGGCTTCGGGGTCGAATCCTCCGCGTCCACGACGGTTGGGCACGTAGTCCCGCTGGGCCTCGTCCCGCTGAAATTTTTCGTCCCGATCGGCCGTTTCGGTGTCGGTCTCTGCGTGAGTGTCCATCGGGTCCTCCGCGTTGAATTTCGAAGCCTCGTCAATGTTCGACGCTTCGCGCCCGGCACGATCGGTGCTCGGCTCTGTACGTCCGAAGACGACGCTGGCAGGCGCCGACACCCTTTCGTCGTACTCGGGTCGCCAATCAGGATCGCTCGCATGCCCGGACGCCGGTCCACGCACGGGTTTCTTCGTGCCGCCGCGATGAAGTACGCGGGTAGCGAGGGCGATATCGGATGTCTGCATGATCCGTGGACGCTTGCTCATCATCATCGGGAGCAGGACGAACACCCAGACTGCGACCAGACCGATCCAGATGATCGAGTTGGGCATCTCGGGGCTCTCCTTCCGAATGGGCTGCGTACATCGGTGACGTGATCAGGCTATGCGGAAGGTGCTGCCGAACCGCGTAGACGCGCCGACCCGAATTACACACACGTCACTTTAGTCACATGCGTCTCGAGGATGAGGGCGAGGGAGACGAGCTAAGCCCAGGCAGCGCGACCGGTACGCACCAGTCGGTCGGCGACGGTGCCCTGTACGTCGTTCGTGGTCATCGCGACGAGGAGGTGATCTCGCCACCGACCGTCGACGTCGAGGTAGTTCTTGAGCAGGCCTTCTTCGCGGAACCCGACGTTGCGCAGTACGGCCTGGCTCGCCAGGTTCTCCGGACGGACCGTTGCCTCCACTCGGTGCAGGCCGACTCCGCCGAAGCAGTGGTCGAGTCCGAGCGCGAGCGCGGCCGTCGCAACACCGCGGCCGTTGACCTCTTTGGCCACCCAGTATCCGATCCACGCCGACCGGAGAGCACCACGAACGATGTTTCCGACGGTGATCTGCCCGCAGAACTCGCCGTCGACCTCGATCGCCATCGGCAGCATGTGGCCCTTACGCGCCTCGGACTTGAGACCCGACAGCAGGCCCGGCCAGGAGGAAATGTGGTGGCGCGCAGACCAGGAACCTTCGCCGGTGGGCTCCCACGGTTCCAGATGCAGCTGATCCGCCAGACGAATCCGACTCCACGCAGCACCGTCGCGAAGACGCACGGGCCGAACGGTGACGTTGCCGCCTGCAACGGTCAGCGGGCCCAACTTCGCCGGCCACCCAGGGTGGCTCGACCACGTTCGCGACATCAGACGAGATTAGCGTCTGCGGTGCGGTGGAACGACAAAGCGCCCCACAGGAAGTTCGAGTGGGCCACTATCCGCGCTGCGCGAGGAACGACACGTCCACTTCCTCGCCCGTCCTGATCTCGGTCACATCGGGATCGACGACGACGAGGCAGTTGGCTTCGGCCAGCGTCGCGAGCAGGTGGGACGACGCACCGGGAGCACCGCCGAGGGCCTGCACCAGGTATTCACCGGTTTCCTCGTCGCGCATCAGTTGGCCGCGCAGGTATCCCTTGCGATCCTCGATGGAGGTGATGGGTGCGACGGTCCGCGCGGTGACGGTACGACGCATCGGCTGGCGCCTGCCGAGGGCGATACGGATCAGCGGGCGGACCATGACCTCGAACACCACCAACGCGCTGACGGGATTGGCCGGGAGCAGGAACGTCGGTACCTCGTCACGACCGAGTTGACCGAAACCCTGTACCGACCCGGGGTGCATGGCAACCCGCTCGACTTCGAGGTCACCGAGATCCGACAGTGCTTCACGGACTCCGTCGGACGCGCCGCCGCCGACAGCTCCCGCGATGACGACGATCTCGGAGCGAATGAGCTGCCCCTCGACCACTTCTCGTAGTCGCTTCGGATCGGTGCTGACGATTCCGACGCGGTTCACGTCGGCGCCCGCATCGCGTGCGGCAGCAGCGAGGGAATAGGAATTGACGTCGTAGACCTGCCCAGGACCGGGGGTGCGATCGGTGTCGACGAGTTCCCCGCCGACGGAAATCACCGACAACCGTGGACGCGGATGCACCAGCACCTTGTCGCGTCCCACCGCGGCAAGCAGACCGACCTGAGCGGCGCCGATGATCGTTCCGGAGCGGACGGCGACGTCGCCTGGCTGAACGTCGTCACCGATCTTGCGTACGTAGTCGCCCGAGCGCACCGGCCGATAGACCTTGACGCGAGCACGTCCGCCGTCGGTGCGATCCAGCGGAAGGACGGCGTCGGCGAGGGTCGGCAGCGGAGCACCGGTATCGACGCGCACGGCTTGACGTGGCTGCAGCCGGATGGGCTGCCGTGATCCGGCAGTGACCTCGCCGACGACCGGCAAGGTGAGCTCGATGCGCTCGTCGTCCTCGTTGCGCAGGTCGGTACCCGCGGCGGCCACATCGACGCTGCGCACGGCGTAGCCGTCGATGGCGGCCTGGTCGAACCCCGGCAGCGGTCGCTCGGTGACGACCTCTTCCGCGCAGAGCAATCCCTGTGCTTCCGAGATCGCGACCCGGACAGGCCGTGGTGCAACTGCGGCAGCAGTCACCCTGGTCTGCTGATCCTCAACCGAGCGCATCTGGCCCTTCCTCTAACTCTTCACACGTCGGGCCTATTCGTACTTGGTCAGTTGCGGCGCCCAATCGTCACTGAGACGTTCGGTCAGCCACTCACGCAGCGACGGACCGTAATCATCACGTTCGAGTGCAAAGTCAACCGCAGCGCGCAGGTATCCCCCGGGATTTCCGAGGTCGTGTCGGGGTCCGCGATGAACGACGACGTGGACGGGGTGGCCTTCTTCGATGAGAAGTGCGATGGCGTCGGTCAGTTGCAGCTCGCCGCCCGCGCCGGGCTCGATCTTGCGAAGAGCATCGAATATCGCCCGGTCCAGCAGGTAGCGGCCTGCAGCAGCGAAGAGCGACGGGGCGTCTTCGCGCTTCGGCTTCTCCACCATGCCGGTGACTTTCAATACGTTCGGGTTCACCGCATCGGGGACCGTCTCGACTTCGAAGACTCCGTAGGCCGAAACATTTTCCTCGGGCACCTCGAATGCGCACAGCACCGATCCGCCGCGCTTTGCCCGAACCCGGGACATCACGTCGAGCACTCCGCGCGGAAGCACCAGATCGTCGGGGAGAAGAACGGCGACGGCGCTCTCGTCGTCGTCGAGCACTTCCTCGGCGCACGCGACGGCATGGCCGAGTCCGAGTGGTTCGGCCTGCACCACGGACTGGACGTCGAGGAGAGCCGGAGCAACTCTGACCTTCTCGAGCATCTTCAGCTTGCCGCTCTTCTCGAGCTTGGTCTCGAGCACCAAATCCTCGACGAAGTGTGCGACGACGCCGTCTTTTCCTGGCGAGGTGACGATGACCAGTCGCTGAGCACCCGAATCGGCGGCTTCGCCTGCCACGAGCTCGATCCCCGGTGTGTCGACGACCGGCAGCAATTCCTTCGGAACCGTCTTGGTCGCCGGCAGGAAACGGGTTCCCATACCCGCTGCCGGAACGATCGCGGTGCGAAATTGCCGTACGGCTTCTGTCATGTGCCCACCCTATCCATGCTCGCTGCGGATCCTCTCCGCGTGTGGTGACTGTTCCCTGTGGTGCTTAAGCTCGAAACCATGACACCCGGTGATTCGTCGGCGCCGTTCTCCAAACCGGAGTGGCGGCGCCGCATCCTTGCCGAGCGTCGCTCCGTCGGTGCGCCCGAGCGCGCCGAGGAATCCCTGAAACTGTGTCATGCCGCAGCGAAATCGGCTCGGGGAACTCGCGCTGTCGCGGCGTACATCCCTGTCGGAAGCGAGCCGGGATCACTCGATCTGCTCGACGCGCTTCGACTGGAGACCCCCCTGGTGCTTGTGCCCGTAGCGCGCGAACCAGGCCCGTTGCACTGGGCAGAGTACACAGGCCGGGACAGTCTTCGGGCAGCTCCCTATGGATTGTCGGAGCCGACCGGAGCGGTACTGGACCCGGAGACTCTCAGCCAGTGTTCCGTTGTGTTCGTCCCCGCTCTCGCGGTCGATTTTCGGGGTGTGAGGTTGGGACGGGGTGCTGGTTTCTACGACAGGACGCTCGATCTCGTGGAACCCGATATTCCGATCGTCGCGATCGTGCGGGACGGGGAACTGGTGGAGAAACTTCCCGAGGAGCCGCACGATCGTCGTGCTTCGCATGCCCTGACGCCGGAACGCGGTCTGGTTGAGCTTCGTCGGGAATAGCTGTCCGAATGGCTACGTTGGCAGTCATGACTGTAGAGTGCTAATGCTCTCTCTTATCAGTGAAGTTTTGTACAGATTTGTTTGGCACCAGCGATCTCGACCCGAGTAGTACCCCGCGGCGAAATCTTCCTTGGTGACCAGTGAACCAGCGCGGAGGAACATCGATGCCCACCTATTCGTATGCCTGTACCGAATGCGACAACAAGTTCGACATCGTGCAGTCGTTCAGCGAGGACTCGCTGACTGTGTGCCCTCAGTGCAGCGGCAAACTGCGCAAGCTGTTCAACTCCGTCGGCATCGTGTTCAAGGGCAGTGGATTCTACCGAACCGACAGCCGCGGCGGCTCGAGCACCGTCAGCGAAAGCGCGAGCGAATCCAAGAGCGAGACCAAGACCGACTCGAAGCCGGCCAAGACCGATTCGAGCAGCTCGACCAGCAGTTCTTCGACATCGAGCACCAACTCGTCCAGCTCCAGTTCCACGCCGTCGAAGGCCGCTGCAAGCTCCTGATTTCACAGTTGTCCACAAGCCCCGGCGTTATCCACAGCCGGGGCTTGTTCTGCGTCTGCGGCAGGTGTCGTCGGCGCTAGCGTGCTCTCATGCCACGCAGACCCACTCGACTCGACTCCACGCTGCTCGACCGAATAGCCGTCCGCCCCAACCGGAACAGGATGGTTCTGCTTCGGCGGGTCGGAGCCGGACTGCTCGCGCTGGCCGGTGTCGCGCTCTTCGCCCACGACGCCGCGGCCACCGACCATGTTCGGGTGGTCGTCGCCGCCCGAGATCTGACGCCGGGAATCAAGCTGGATGCAGCGGATGTGCGTATCGCCGAGTACTCCCCCGCCCTCGTTCCCGACGGCGCTGTCCTCGATGTGGACGAGGTTCTCGCCCACACCGTCGCGGGACCGATACGTGCCGGGGAGCCGCTGACCGATCTGCGCCTACTGTCGTCGCGCCTCGCCGAGGCCGCGATGGACGGTCAGGATGCCCGCATAGTGCCCATCAGGTTGACCGACGCCGGCATGACGGACCTGCTGCGTGCCGGGGACACCGTCGACGTCCTGACGGTGGGCGCAGGCGAGGAGGATCGCAGCGCCAGGATGCTGGCAGCGAAGGCCGTCGTGGTGTTGGTCTCTCCCGAAGAAGCGCGGGGTGCTCGAAGAGATCGGGTGGTGCTGGTCGCGATGTCACCGGAGGATGCGACGGAGGTGGCGGCGTCCTCGCTGATCGATTCGCTGACGGTGACGCTGCATTAACTGCTGGCGGCGAACCCGGTTCCGTTGGTCTCCACCGGTTCTTCCACGACGACCTCGATTTCGGGCACCTCGAGATGCCCGACGAAGGTCGCGAAGTTGGTGAACACGAGCGCGCCGATGGTGTCGGTGAACACGATTCGGATGCCGAAGACATCTGTGTCGTCGGCAGATTCGTGGGTTTCGATGAACACGTCGCTGTGCAGAGTGTCGTCCGTCCGCATCGGGCGATGCTCGACCACGCGCTGATCCGACAACCGCAGTACGTAGGAGTCGAAGTCCGCGAACACATCCCGCACTACGTGGAGCGCTGCCGACGTCCCGAGGTTCCGGTAGGCCTCGAATCGGTGGGCGTAGTCCTCGACGGACGCCTGCGTGGGGAACATCCACAGCAACGCCGAACGGTCTGCAAGGGCCGCTGCTGGATCGTGGTAAAGCGACAGCCGGTGCCGCGCACCCAATACCGATTCGATCCAGTCGCTCGACGGCGCTGCATCTCCCACCCTGTGACGGCCCATAACGATCATGGTATCGCGCCAGGCTGATTTGAACTAACCATGTGACGATTCACAATGTACTTAAAGAGTCAAACAATAACAATCGGCGATGACGCATTGAGCATGCGCCACCGCCGATAGTGCCCGAATGATCCGAATCAGCCGATGCTGAAAGGGTTTCCCCACAGCGTGACAGTGGATGTCACCGCGTCGTTCTCGATGGTCACGTTGACGTAGGAGCGCGCTTCGGCGAACCCTGCGCAGCCGGACACGCTCAGTGTCTCGTCGGCGTAGGTGTATCCGCCGCCGTTACCCGAGAAGTCGAAGCTGTTGGACGTGTCCGTTGCCACCGTGACGCCGTCGATCTTGGCGTCGGTCTCGTCGGACACGAGCTTGATGTCGTTGAGCTGACCGGGCGCGAGATCCAGATTGACGCCCGCACCGATGTCGTAGGTGTTGGGCTGCGTGCGATTGATCTTCAGATTTGTGGTGCCGGGCTCGAGTTCGACGGTGTTGCCCTGGCCGAACGAGCCTTCGAGGCCGCCGGTGACGCCGGCCGCGAAATCGACCTGGCAGCCGACAAGGAAGCCGGGTTCGATGGATCCCCCACCGGGATTGGACGTCTCGACCGTGTAATTGCCGGTGACCCAGACGTTGCGCTGCGTGGGTGTCGCACCCATCGACGGCGAGATGAGGCCACTCTGACCGAAGCCCTTGACCGTCACCACAGTTCCGTCGATGAGAGTCTTGCTGATCTCGTTGTCCGGCAGCGGCACGAACGTATCGGCGCTGGCCGCGCCTGCCGACCAGAAGCCCAGCGCGATCGCTCCTACGGCACCGAGCGCGGCGATACGGGCCGCGGCAGTCTTGTTGCTCTTCAACTTACTTGTTCCCCTCGTAAGGTCCTGCAAAGTCGTGTTGGACGGCATGACGTCAGCCGATGCTGAACGGCGCGCCGTACAGCGTGCCCTTGTAGCGGTAATTGCCGGTGAGTTCGAGCGTCGTGTACGAGCGTGCCTGCGCATAGCCACCGCAGTTCGTCACCGAAATTGCAACATCCTGGTACTGCACAGCGGTGATCGGTCCTGCCACGTCCTTGGACGCGATCTCGACAGCAGCAACTTCACGGTCCTTCAACGGCACGTCGAAGGAAACTCCACCCTCGATCTTGTTGGTGGTCTCGCCTTCACCGCCGATGTTGAAGAGGTTGGGGAACAACGTGATGATGTTGGTGTTGCCGCCTTCGATCCCGGCGCCGAGGTCCAATCCGAAGCTCAGGTCATCCATGTCCAACTGGCAACCAACGAGGTAGCCGGTCTTGAGCGTTCCGGTAGCCCCTTCGGGAACCTCGGAGAGCGCTGTCCCGGTTGCCCAGGCATTGCGGTTGAGGCCGTTGAACGCGATCTGCGGAGCCACCTTGGCGGACTCGTCGAAATGCGCAATCTTGTACGGGCCCGCGACCTTCTCACCGTTGGGGAGCGGGACAAACGTTTCGGCGTTCGCGGCACCGGTGGACATCAGGCCGATCGCCATGGATGCAGCGGCACCGAGCGCGGCAATCCGCCCGACCTTACGCAGCGCGGAAAAGCGAGACTTGTTCATGGTTCCCCTCGTGGAGCAATGCATCCGACGCCTCGACATGGTGTCACCGAGACTCATTCTTCGGGGAAGGATACGGGACGAATGGTCCGTAGTCATTAACAAGGTCGAATGAATCTTGTATGTACCTCTCACATACACGCATTTTCAACTATTCCGCCTCCCCGGCGATCGCAGCCATCTCGACTAGCCTCGAACCAGACGCCGGTTTCAGCTGGACGGAACAAACTAGAGGAGGGCTCATGCTCAAGGGTTTCAAGGACTTCCTGCTACGCGGAAACGTGGTCGATCTCGCTGTAGCGGTGGTCGTCGGTGCAGCGTTCACAGCGATCGTGACTGCCTTCACCACCAACATCATCAACCCACTCGTCGCCGCAATCGGCGGCTCGAACGAATACGGCTTCGGCTTCCAAATCACCTCGAGCGCTGAGAGTTTCGTCAATGTCGGCGCTGTGATCACCGCGATCATCAACTTCATCATCATCGCGGCTGTCGTGTATTTCGTCCTGATCCTGCCGGTCAATACCGCCAAGAAGCGCTTCGTGAGTCAGCCCGACAAGGAGCTGAGCGACGTCGACGTTCTGGTGCAGATTCGCGACATCCTGGCGGGCGGAACAGACCCTGGACAGAAGCTTTCGACGCCTGCCGATGACACCGGCGGCAGCGGCGAGGCCATCGGAGATTCCGACGATTCCAGCGGCGGCCAGCATTCCAAGGCTTGATCGTCAACTGACAAAATGCCCGTTACCGCCTGAAAATCAGGCAGTAACGGGCATTTTGTTGTCTCAATAGCTGCCGAATTGTTGAGTGCCCGTAATGCTAGGTCGATCAATTCGTGCAGTTCACCGACAAAAAGACCGAATATTCGTCATCGTCGGTGTAGGTTCCCGACGTTTCGGAATCCTCCACCCACTGCCCATAGTCGGCGACGGCGCTTTGATTGAACACCACACAGTCCGGTCCACCACCATTGCGTGAGATAACCCGCGGACTGTACCCACCGTCGGACAACTCATCCGTGGCCGCCGACTCGGACAAGCCAACGGTGGACGAGGGCGGCACCGACGGTATCGACGCCGCCGCCGTCGAACTGAAGCCGAATCCTGCGCCACACACCAAACCCACAACGATCACACTGCGTCTGAACATGATTGCCCCAATAGTCGCCGAACCCGGATCGAACTACGGAATGGCAACTATTGTAATGCAGATCACAGTCAATTAGACGGTTTTAACTGCTGTATCCGGATTGTGACCGGTTTCGGAGAAGGTCTCAGAATGCCTGAAGCGGGAAGTCGGCCAACGTGATGGTTGTTCCATCACTGTCACACGAGGACGCCACCGCAGACGAATTGTCGACGAAGGCTTGACCGGACTCGCTGTCCGGTTCTGTCAGCTCGAGCGAATCCGCCGGAAGTGCTGTGACGACAGTCTGAATGGACTCCTTGACGGAGTCGGTGGCCTGCTCGGCCAAGGGCGACAACTTGGCGATGGCGGCATTCTTGTCGGACGTCCACTTTTCCACATCGGCAGCGCCGTTCGGGCCGGCAACCGTCAACGCGGTCAGCTCGTTGTGTATTGCGGCGAACTGGGTGCACGCGTCCGCGTTGGCGCCGGAGGAATCGCCACCGGAGTCGCTGCTACAGCCAGCCAGGGCCACCAACGCAGAGAACGCGACAACCGGAATCACTATGGAACGCATCAGTTTCAGCCATTTCTCGCGCAACCAGGGCTCGAAGGCCGCGAGTGCACGCATCGTGAAGGGTATGGAGACGCAGATCAGGCCCGCCCGGAGAATTCCGGACGGGCCCGATCTACTTCAGCGCATTAACGCTGGGATGAAGCGTGGATCAACTGATCGAGATCAGTTGAAGACCCAGGGGTTGCCGTAGGTGACTGCGACGTCGCCGGTGGAGCTGGTGACCGAGACGTACGGGCGAACGCGAACGTTGCCGAGGATGCCGGTCGCGGTGCCGTGAGCGTTGGCGATCTGGATGGTGCCCGAAGCGCCTGCAGCGTCACCCTCGGTGCCCTGAACGTTGCCCGAGGCAGCGGTGGCGTCGACGATGCCGGGTCCGGGAGCGATCTCAGCCGAGAAACCGAGCGAAGGAAGAAGATCGCTTGTGCTGTAGGTGCTTTCCGAACCTGTGTTGAGTGAACCACCCGAGTCGGCGCCGAAGGTCTGCGAACCACCGAGGCTGATGTTCGGGGTGGTGTAGCCGAAGGTGATCGATCCACCGAGGCTCATCGGGTAGCCGACCTGGTAGCCGATGGCTACGGTGCCCTCGAAGTCGTCAGCGTCAGGACCGGTGACGGTCCAGCCTGCAACACCGTTGGCGAACCACTCACGGGTGAGCGGGTTTCCGTCGAGCGGCGGAACGCTGTTGATGAAGGTGTCGGACAGCGACACCGTGATGACGTTGCCATTGGCATCGACGACGGTGTTGGTGCTGTCGACAGCGGCGGACGCGGTACCCGTACCGAGCACCAGGCCGACAACCGAAGCGCCGGCTACAACTGCAGCGCCCATGGACTTCAGTCCACGGCTACGCCGCGGCTTCTGGATCTCCGTCATTTACTTCCTCATCATGTTCAGTCCCAGCGCGTTCGCACGGGAAGCTTGTGGCTTTCACCCTCGCGTCACTCTGGCAGCTTTGCCGAAGATCCCCGAGCAGAACTAGATCCTTGGATCATGTTCGTGTTCAGTTCCGATCAACGCGGGCTGGAGCGTGTCGATCCACGCCCTCGGTGTCGGAAGCTGAGGGGAACATTAGAGGAGATACCCGATCGTGACAATCCCTACGATTGGTCGTCGTATGTGCCCGAATTGTGATGTGTTTCGTGCGTGTGAACGGGTTTCACACCTTACTGCGCGGTAACCCCGATCACACAAAACCGCACCGTAGCCGATCCGTTACAAACCTCACAGAGGCGTAAAGGCACCCTGAAATGCGACGATGTTCAACCAATGCCACACCCGCACCAGAACCGACCGCACGAGCCAGGTTTGAAATCCAGATGATCCGAACTCGGCAATGCCGCGTATCGGGCACCCGTGCGCTAACGGTGGGTAAACGATCGACTAACAAAACTGTGATTCACACTAAATAAATGTGTTGTGGATCACATCAGAAGTGATGAGGGGGCCGCTCGCTGGTGAACCACTCGTCAGGGCGACCGCCCACCCCGCCATGCCCTTCAGCACCGTCAGGGGCGTCGTCCCCCGTCGATTCGGGCAGAACATCGCCGAAGATACGAGCGAGCCGGGTCCGTCGTTCTCGGGCCCGGCTCGCGTCGTCGTGCTGCTGTTGTTCGTCCTCAGACATCAATTCGTCCGTAGATATCGTCGGAGTTCAGGCGTCCAAACCGGACAACTCCGAGATGACCTGACTCGCCAGCGGCGTCAGCGTCGCCATGCCGTCGCGAATCGCGGCACGCGAGGACGCGAGGTTGACCACCAGCGTGCTTCCCGAGACACCGACCAGGCCGCGAGAGAGACCCGCGTCCAACGAGCCCGCGGCGAGGCCCGAAGACCGCAGAGCTTCACTGATGCCCGGGATCTCCCGATCGAGCACCTCAGCGGTGACATCCGGGGTGACGTCGCGAGGTGAGACGCCGGTGCCGCCGATCGACACGACCAGGTCGACACCACCGATGACCGCGGTGTTGAGCGCGTTGCGCACGTCCACCTCGTCCGAGGTGACCGCGACGACACCGTCCACCAAGAATCCGGCTTCGGTGAGCAGTTCCGTGACCAAGGGGCCGGTCGAATCCTTATCGCTACTGTG
>NZ_JAHFVG010000022.1 GCF_023264675.1 Rhodococcus sp. (in: high G+C Gram-positive bacteria) | reverse complement strand
GGGTGTCGGCGACCGTTTTGGAGCATCCGAGGGCTGCGGCTGTCTCGGATGCTGCGTAGTTGCCGGCGTCGGTGATGTGTTCACCGACCTGGATGGTTTGGTGAATGCAGGAGTCCCACATGCGCGCTGCCAGTGTTACTTTGCGGGCGCATGCTTGGTTTTCGAGGATTGCGACGTCGGCTATTTCTTGGAGGAGCGTCTGGTCGATGACGGGCTTGTTCTGTGGGCCGGTGTAGCCCGCGAATGCACCTCTGAGACTTCTTCGCACTGTTGCCCCCCGGCCGCTCGAACTCTTGCACTAGAACGTATGTTCGAGAGTAGTGCACAAGAAACGGCGCGTCAAGAGCAAATCTGTTGCACTGCAACACTCTCGAACAGGGTGGCTTGGTGAGCGCATCATTCTGATCGTCACGAACCCACTGATTCCCGGGAAGTCTTCCGCAGTACGTCGGGGACGAACCCGTTGTACCGGTACAACGCAACCGCGCGATGGTTGTGGTGGCGACCCACAGTTCGGTCGCCACCACACCCGATTCTGGGAGTCACGCTCTAAGCGAATGGGCATCCGACGTTGTAGTCCCACTCGGTTCCGCCGGGGCCGATCACTTTGACGAGGACGCTTGTGTCAGGCGGTTGGAAGGTTGATCACGGCGGAGCCCGTGCCCTCGTTGGTTTGGTTTTCCACGTAGCCAGTGCTGAACACGAGTCCGCCTTGGTAGTAGACGTCGTTGTTGTCGGGGATGTTGTACGTTTCCCAGCTGAGGTTGAACGATGCGGGTCCTCTGCGCCCCAGGTCATGCTGGATCTGGGTCACTCCGGGGCCGCCCGCGAGTGTGGCCTGATTTGCATGACTGTCACGGCGCGAAGAGACCGGGACCGGGCAGCGCGAGCGGTACCGCCGCCACTGCATTGGCAACAGCGATGGATTTTCGTATTGCATTACTGCTCAGAATGATTGCTTCATGGCGAGATGGAATGTCCGTCGGAGACAATCGTCGCACCGTGGCGGAGTAACGAATATCCGCTGTTCGGTCCAATCTCGAGCGCAGCTCCCCGTAGGGCCGAGTTACCCGCCGGGTACGTCAGCCGAAGGAAGGCTCGAAGATGCGGGCCGAGATACCGTCGGCGACGGCGGTTATCTTTTCGGCGAGGATTTCCCGTGAACTTGTATCCGACTGGTACACAAAGGTAGTGGAGCCGACTACTGCGCCGCAGTACTCGAAGATCCCGCTCTCGATCTGACTGCGGAAAGCGACGTCGAGACCATGGCGTTCGAAGCTGTCGGCGTCGTCTCCGGCCACCGGGACGAGATGGACGGTGAGTCTGCTCAGCTTCTTTTCGAAATTGCTGCCCGGCGTGTAGTCGAAGGCCCAGCCGTTCACGAAGACTCGATCGATCCATCCTTTGAGCAGGGCTGGCATCGACCACCAGTACATCGGAAACACGAGGACCAACTGGTCCGCGGTGTCGAGGCGTTCCTGCTCGGCCACCACGTCGGCAGGGGCGGGCCCGGTCCCCCGATAGAACCGCAGATCTGCGTCGCCGAAGCGCGGATCGAAGCCTTCGGCGCCGAGATCGACCAGGTCGGCGGTTCCGCCGGAGCGCCGAAGTGCCTCCACTGTCGTTCGCGCGATGTGGTGGGTCAGGGAGTTGGAATCGGCGTGTGAGACGACAACAAGGCTGTTCATAGGATCTTCCTCCAGATAGGTTCGAGGTATGTACGAACAGTAGGTTACTATTGGTACATAGCGCAAGGGAGGTGCTCGATGGTTCGAACCAGATTGTCGCGTGCGGACAGGTACAGCCAGTTGGTCGATGTCGCGTGGGCGTTGGTGCGCGAGGAAGGCGCCGACGCGCTCACACTCGGACGCCTCGCCGAGCACGCGGGCGTCGCGAAGCCGGTGGTCTACAGCCACTTTGCGTCGCGGAATGCCCTGCTGGCTGCACTGTTCAGCGAGTTCGATCACCGGCAGACGCGCATGCTCGACGAGTACCTGGAGGCGGCGGATGCCACGCTCGCCGGTCGCGCGTCCGCAATTGCGAACTCCTATGTCGGATGCGCGCTGGCGCAGGGACGCGAACTGACGGGAGTGCTTGCGGCACTGCAGGGATCACCCGAACTCGAAGAGGTCAAGCGCGAATCCGACGAAGCGTACACCGAAATCTGCCGCGGCATCCTTGCGCCGTTCGCCGAGGCGCAGGAAATATCTCGGCCTGCGATCACGGCAATCTTCGGTGCGGCAGAGGCACTTTCGCGGGCAGCGGTGTCGACGGCGCTGGGCGCAGATCAAGCCCGCGAACAGCTGGCCGAGCTCATCGTGGCGGTTGTGCGGCCGCGCTGACCCTACGGGTCGTACCGACGACGCCTCTGTTTCTGCGCGGGCACCACGAGCGACGGCATCGCTCGCCTCAGGTGCTCCTCGAAACCTGGCGCAGTGAACGCGGCTGCGCCGTCGGCGCGAAGGTAGATCCAATCCTTCTCGATCAGGTCCGATCTGGTGTCCGCGCATTGGTGGGACGTCCGTCCGAGCAGCCGGGCCGTCTCGGCCTCCTCGGGTGCGTCGGCGATGGCACGGAGATAGGCGAGCTCCAATTCCTTGGCGCGAGTGAGTTTCTTGCCGAAGAAGTCGGTATCGACGCTGTGCTCGTACGTCTGGCGTAGCTTCTCCACCGTCAGCGAGGTGACCCGAGTGTCGCCGTCGTCGGCCCAGGCGACATGGCCGAGCGTCTGCAGGAACGAGGGAATTGCGCCCGTGATCGCCACTGCCGCGGCGATGGCGTCGTCGTCCCACTCGAGGGAGCCACGCAGCAGAGTTGCGGCGTCGGTCTCGGGCAGGCCACCGAGCACCGGGAACTCGAACAGTCGATTCGCCCGTACCTGGGTTTCGGCCGCGATGGCGTCGGACCTGGGCAGCCCCGCGCCGACCAGCGTGATCGGTAGCTCCCGAAGGTATGTGCGATGGAGGCTGTCGATCAGGGCTCCGAGTTGGCGAATCGTCAGACGGTGCACCTCGTCGACGACGAGTACGACGCCCGTGCCGTGCTCCTGTGCGGCTTCGCCGAGCGCGAGGATCATGGCTGTGAGGTCGGTCGACAACGTTCCGGTGTCGGCGGTCCCCGTGGCCAACTCTGTCCACTCGGCGGTGAGCGGATTGTGCACGCCCAGCGACGACGAGAAGGCGCCGAGAACTCCGGACGCTGAAATTGCCTTGGGCTTCCACCTGGAGCGCGGCGACACGGCGAGGAGGGCGCTGCGAAACTCGAACGCGAGCTGGCGTCGGAATCCTTGGTCGTCGCGTCTGGCCGCATCGATGTCGATGATCGCCCAGCGACGTGATCGCGCCGTCGTGACGAACTCCCGCAGCAGGACGGTCTTGCCGACGCCGCGTAACCCGCTCACGAGTTGCGACTTTTGGGGCTGACCTCGCTCGAGACCTTCGAGCAACGAACTGAACGCTTTTCGGATTCCGTCTCGCCCGACCAGTTCCCTCGGCACGGCGCCGGGTCCGGGTGTGTACGGGTTTTCCATACGAGAAGTTATATGGGGAGCGGGCAGTGATGTAAATCGGAAGAGGGCAACGTTGTGAGATGCCGGTAAACCGAGGCACACATTCCTGCTTTGCGCAGTAGTTGCGCGACGCAGGTATTTCGCCTACCCTCGTGCCCGCGTTCGAGCGAGAGGTACCGGGATGCACAAGGACAAAAAGCGAGCCATCGACGACGTCGTCGATATTCTCCCCGACTGGGGACATTCGATCGCGCAGCTGAATGCAGTGATAGCCGAGCGAATGGGACTCTCGGTCAGAGATCTGGATGCGCTCTATGCACTCGGGCGGCAGGGGCCGACGACAGCGAGCGACTTGGGCAGTCATGTCGGGCTCACCTCCGGATCGGCAACGCGCATGATCGACCGACTCGAACGGGCGGGATTCGTCGGTCGCGTCCGGGACTCCAGTGACCGTCGACGTGTTGTGATCGAAGCCACAGCAATCGGACTCGACAGGGTGGCCGCGTTCTACGTCCAGCTCACGAAAGCCACACGCGAGGATTTGTCGGACTTCACAGCGGCCGAACTCGTTACCGTCGCCAAGTTCCTTCGCCAATCCACGGTGAACACAGCCGCAGAACTGACCGGACTGAAGGGAAAGTGACCGACGTGAGCACCACGCTCCCCGGCAGCCTTCAAGGTTGCTACTCGATCGAATCGGAAAAATTCGTCTGGTGGGGTACCGAGGACCCCTCGTCGGATGCCGCCCGGGCAGGTCTACCCGGAGGCCAGTCGACGACAGTCACGGTGGCATTGCCCACCGCCACTCTGGACGGTGTCGTCGCAGCATCGGTTCCGGCGTCGATGGTCGAACCGTCGGACGGCTGGAGTGCGCTCGAATCCTGGGCGCCTGGCGCCGGCACCAGCGAATCCCTGCATGCATGGTCCGCGATAGCGTCAGCTACACAGAGTGATTCGTCGACCGCGCAGTTCGTCGCGGCCATGCCGACTGCAGGACACGCCGCGCTGGGCATGGACGAGACCACGATCTGGTCCGCAACGGCGACGGTCGATGCAGCGCTGCGCACACGCAACCGCGGTCCCGCCGTTCTCCGAGCGGAACTCCGGCCCTACCAGCGGGCCGGAGTGGCATGGCTGGACGCCGCCGCAGCACACGGCGGCGCGATACTCGCCGACGAGATGGGTTTGGGCAAGACGCTCCAGGCCATCGCCGTGTTCACCGTCCGCTCCGGCGGCCCGCACCTGGTGGTGTGTCCGACGTCGTTGGTGAGCAACTGGGTCCGTGAAATCGACAAGTTTGCGCCGAGCCTGAGCGTGGTGGTCCACCACGGTCCGACACGGAAGCCGGACTTGACCGGAGTCACGCCCGGCAGTGTCGTGATCACCAGCTACCCGACACTGCGGAGTGACGCGACCGTACTGACGGCAATCGATTGGGACACCGTGGTTCTCGACGAAGCGCAGCAGATCAAGAACTCCGATACGCAGCAGGCCAAGGTCGCACGTGCCCTTCGTGGCGAATTGCGCATCGCCATGACCGGTACGCCGGTGGAGAATCGACTCGACGAGCTGTGGTCCCTGATGGCCTTCAGCACGCCGGGCGTGCTCGGGGCACGCGCTCGCTTTCGCCGTCGATTCGTCGTGGCGATCGAACAGAAGCGCTCGGAGGCAGCCGCTGGAAGGCTACGAGAGTTGGTGGGCCCACACATCCTGCGGCGCCGAAAGACAGATGTGGCGCCAGAGTTACCCGACAAAGTGCACAACTCGGTGATCTGCACACTGACCGGTGAGCAGGAGAGACTGTATCGAGATCACCTCGACCGCTCCCTGCGCGACGGCCTCGGCAGCGGCATCGGGCGTCGCGGACGGGTGCTGACGCTCCTCACTCGACTGAAGCAGATCTGCAATCATCCCGACTTGGTCGATGCCACCGGCGAACCACTCGGTGGGCGATCGGGAAAGTTGGATCGGCTCACGGAGATGCTCGCCGAGGTGGTGGACGACGGTCACGCCGCCTTGGTGTTCACCCAGTATCGCCACACCGGTGAACTGTTGGCGCGTCATTTGCGTGACGAGGTCACCGGATCGGTGGTGCCGTTTCTTCACGGTGGTTTGTCCCCCGCTGCCAGGGACGAGATGGTCGATGCGTTCCAGTCGTCCGACGGGCCGCCGATCTTCGTATTGAGTTTGCGTGCCGCGGGATTCGGCCTGAATCTCACGCGAGCGTCCCATGTCGTCCACTACGACAGGTGGTGGAACCCGGCCGTGGAGAATCAGGCAAGCGATCGTGCGCATCGCATCGGGCAGACCCAGACCGTGACGGTCCACACTCTGCTCACCGAACGGACGCTGGAGTCTGCGATCGACGACATGCATCGACACAAGAGCGACCTTGCCGACATCGCCACCACCGCCGAGTCTCTCGGAGTCGAAACCGATCTCGCACGGTTGTCCGATGATCAGCTTCGCGAACTGCTCGACATCGGGGTCGGCCGATGACCGACGAATTCGGCGTGACGGCATGGGGACGAGAGTGGATCCGACTCGCCCAGCCGACATCGATCACTCGGCCGAATCCCGCTGTCCCTCGCGCCCGGTCGTTGGCCAGGAACGACGGCGTCGGCGATCTGGTCCTGACGGCGGGGTCGGTGACCGCGTCGTTCGAGGGACGGAAGATCAGCCACGTGACGCTGACGTGCCCGCTCTGGGATGCTCGACAATCGGCGGCGGCGGCGGAGGTGGTCGGCGCAGCCGGAGGTGACCTGCCCGATGCGCTGCACGCCGAGCTGCTCGAGCGAGGCGTTCCCGTTGCACCGTCGGCCGACGACGTGGCCCCGACGTGCGACTGCGCCCAGCGCACGCGCCCGTGTGTCCACATCCTGGCGACCTACTTCGAGGTCGCGAGGCGCCTCGACGAGAATCCACGGTTGGCATTGGCCCTGAGGGGGTTCGATCCCGGATATGGATCCACCGCAGTTCGAATCCCGCTCGCCGACATCGATCCCGCGACGTTCTACTCCCAGGGCAGCACGGTCAGGGCAGGCCATTCCGACGTCCACCGGGCCGCTTTGGATTCGTAGACGTGGCGCATCGGCAATCGGGGGTTCGGTCGAACGATTCCGGACTCCAAGTCGTCGTATCCGTATGGCGCGTAGACGCGCCGAGTGCCGTCGGCTTCGGTGCGTACTCCGAAGCAGCACGTGGTGGACACGAAGTGGTCGATGGCATCCTCGGTGCTGATGAAAGGCCGCAGCGGTGAGCCGAAATGCTCCTCGTACCACAGGTGCACGCGTGCTTCGTTGCGCACTTCGATGTCGACCGGGATATCACTGAAAACCGATGCCGCGCGGATGATTACCGCATCCTCGGCCTCGTAGGAGAGATCCGAGTCGTCGAAGTAGAAGAAGTCGTAGTCGCGAATACCGGCCTGCGGGTCACGTCCGGCCTGATGGTTCCACACGGTCTGGAACAGTCCGCCGGCGGTCAGATACCAGTCCGGTAGCTCCAGCTCGGCGGCTCGATCGAGGATGCCGACGATCACCGGATTGGTCTGAACGACATCGAGGAAGTTGTTCGCGTCCATCCCTCGGACGTTACTCGCGGGAGGCCACTGTGTCGGCCATCCAGTCGAGTCCATCGGCCACCGCGGCTCTGGTGGCGGGTGTGTCCAGCAGCAGGTCGAATCCGTGGCCCGCACCGCTCAGGGTTCGAACATTCAGGGGCGCATCGATCTCCGCGGCACGCGCCAGGAATTCCTGCTGGCCCGACACGTACACCGGAATCTCGTTCTCCACCAGCGTGAGGTAGGTGGGGACGACCGCGATTCCAGGCACCACGGCCTCGGGCGGCAGCCAACCGGGGGTCCCGGCTCCCGGCAGGACCGGATAGGTCAGCTCGACGCATCGAAGCCACGGCGGAGGGTCGGCCAGAAACGGGTAGACCAGTGGTCCACTGCCGGAGAAGAACCAGAGCCCGACGGCGTCGGCGTCCGTCTCGGGAAGAGAACGGAAGTGTTCCACGGCCGAGTCGACGGTGGCGAGTGCTTCGTCGTACCGTGGGCCGTCGGTGAGCTCGTGATCGAACAATCCGACGACGATTCCCCGCCGTGCGAGATGACTTGCATAGTCGTGATAGAAGTTCGAGTAACGAGGCGTCACTGCGGGTTTCGACGGATACATGCCGTGGACGAGGAGGACGCTCGGTGCCGGGAGTTCTGCGTCCGGTAGAAAGAGGTCGAGATTTCCGCGGGTTACCGGCTCGACCGGTTCGACGGGAAGTATCACTCGCGGTCCGCTCGGTGCTGGCACTGTGGTTCCTCTTCGTCTGGAGTTCGTTTCCGGAGGTTGGGGGCGCTCACCTCCAGCTTCGTCGGTCTGACTCTGCCTGTCCACCGGTTTCGTTAGACTTCGGTACATGACTGGCATCGGCGTCGTGTTGCGTCCCGAACTCCCACCGGAAAGCATCGTTGCAGCGGCACGCGAAGCGGATGATGTAGGAGTCGATGAGCTGTGGTTGTGGGAGGACTGCTTCTTCTCCGGTGGAATTGCCACGGCAGCTGCCGTTCTCGCCGTCACCGACCGAGCCCGGGTCGGTATCGGAGTGCTGCCGACTCCGTTGCGTAACATCGCTTCGACGGCGATGGAGATCGCCACGCTCGCCCGTCTGTACCCGGGGCGGATCAGGGTCGGTCTGGGACACGGCGTCCAGAACTGGATGGAACAGGTCGGTGCGCGGGTCGCATCTCCGCTGACATTGTTGCGCGAGCAGATGGCGGCGCTCGAGACCCTGCTCGACGGTGGCACGGTCGATGTCGACGGCCGCTACGTGAAACTGAGCAACGTGCGATTGGATTGGCCTCCGATGACACCCCCACCTCTGCTGGTCGGCGCGACCGGACCGAAAACGCTTGCGCTGAGCGGTGAGATCAGTTCCGGGACGATATTGACCAGCGAGACCAGCCCCGAACAAGTGGGCATTGCGCGCGGTCACATCGGAGCCGGTTCCGATCACGACATCGTCGTCTATGTCGACAGCCCCACCGCTGCACCGGCGACGGCCGATCACCTGAAGCGCTGGGTCGATGCAGGTGCTACCACCATCGTGCTGCAGCCTGCTCCGGATCAGATCGATCTGGGGGCGCAGTTCGCCCGAGCCGTCGAACTACAGTTCCTCTTCGCCTGAGCGACGATGGAACTGAATCTACGTTCTCGCCACGTGAGACGCATCCACCTCGATTTCGATCTGAGCCTCGAGTTCGATGACGGCTCGACCGTCGCGTTCAGTGAATTCTCCGTCGACGGGGTCGTGTACGACGAGGACAATCAGTTCGAAGGCCTCAGGCGCGTCGTCGAATTATCCGGTGCTGCTTGCACTTCGGCCGAGATCTCGAACGACGGTGGTCTACTGATCGAATTCGACGACGGAACCTCGGTCTCGGCAGCCCCGCGAGCGGAGGTCGAGTCATGGGAGTTCACCGGAGCAGACGGCGCTCTCGTGGTCTGTCTTGCCGGCGGCGAGGTCGAAACCAATGATGCAACGTCGCACTCGTCGCCTCCGAGCCCGGTCCCGGGGGCGATAGCCGAGGGATCGACCGTCGTTCGACTGACAGTGGGGCGCGGAGGCGGTATCGAGTTCTCCAACGGATCCGTGCTGCCGATCGAGGTGCCGCTGCACGACGCCTATCTCATTCTGCGTGAAACCGTTGTCTCGGTCGTCAGATCCGATGGTGCTGTGCAAGTGAAACTTTCGTCGGGATTGCGGCTTCAGCGGTGAGGACTTCACGCCTTCCGTGTCGACACCGAGAACTCCAGCACCGCCGCCGTTTGGCCGAGGATGGCATGGCCGGTGTCCGGCAGGACGGTGACGACGGAACTCGGCACCAACGCGCTCACTCGACGAGCCGTTTCGGCAGAATCCATCATCGCGTCACGATCGCCGACGATCAGTTGGACCGGCATGGGCAGCCCACGCAGGTCGTCGTCGGAGAAGATCGGTAGCTTCTCCGTTCGAGGCCTGAAGTGCTCGAAGACCAGCACGACCTCGTCCAGGATCGACGAGTGGCGGGCGTCGTCGAGCCCGGTGACGAGGGAAACCGTACGTCGCCTGCCTCGCGTGCCGAACATCTTCAGCAGCATCACCTTCGGCAGCCATCCCATGGTCTGTCGGCCGATGCCCCCGGGGCACAGCAGAGACAGGCGCGTCACCCTCGATGGCCGCCGAACGGCGTAGTCGAGCGCGGTCCATCCACCCAGCGACATTCCGACGAAGGATGCTTCGTCGATGTGGAGTCCGTCGAGGACGTCGTCCAACCATGATGCGATGTCGTCGGAATCGAGAGGCAAACGTACGGGGTCGCTACCGCCGGCCTCCCCCAGTAGGTCAACGGCGTAGACGCGGAATCGCGTTGCCCACGAGGCGATATCAGCAGACCAGGTGGCGGCGTTCGCTCCCGAGCCGTGCAACAGCACGAGAGGTGGAGCACCTGCAGGGCCGGAAGCCACCACGAACGTTGCACCGTGCCGGGTGTCGATCCGCAGTTGTTCCATCGGGACCGGCCACCTGCTCAGTATCTGCCGATAGCGCTCGCGCACTGCCGCAGCGCCCCTGTCCGATGTGTAGATGCGCGTCATCTGCTACCTCCGTAATACTCGTTAAAGTACCGCATAATCCGGCAATAGGGAAGTATGGAAAACTAATCGAGCCGCATGGGGTAGTTCACGACGTGCTTCCTGAAGCGCGCGACTGCGGCGGTAGCGCGATATCGACCCGAGGCGAGACCCACATTGCGGGCTCGGTGTCCGGACAGCGGAACGGCCACGACGCTACCGTTCGCCGAATCTCCCGCCGGCAGTAGCGCGATACCGAGCCCGCTTCCGACAAGCGCGCGGATCGTGTCGATCTCGTTGATCTCGAACGGAACTCGTGGCACGAATCCGGCATCGGAGCACCAGTCGTCCAGGATCGAGCGCAGGTTAAAGCTTTTCGGGCTTGCTACGAAGGAAAATTCGGACAGTTCGGCGACGTCTACCTCGTCGCGGCCGGCGAGCCGATGGCCTGTCGGCACGTGCAGCAGTATTCGCTGGCTACCGAGGATCGTGGTGTCGAGGTCGTCGGGCGGCGGGATCATGACGGCAAGATCGAGTCTGCCGTCACGGAGCATGTCTCCGAGGGCCTCGCCGTGTGCCTGGACGAGGTGGACTCGTACCCTTGGGGCAGCACTGTGAAAGTCGGCCAACAACTTCGAGATCGCGAGCGAGCCGAGTGTCAGTGGAAAGCCGAATCGGACGAGACCTCCGTCTGGATCGGCGTCCGATCTGACGGCAGCCGCCGCATCTTCCAGGGCACGCACGGCATCGTGGGTTCGCGAATGAAATTCGCGGCCGGACGTTGTGAGGGCGACTCCACGTCCGACCGGATGGAACAGATCGACTCCGAGAATTCTCTCGAGTGCTTTGAGTCGCCTGCTGACCGACGACTGCGGGACGTCCAGCATCTCCGAAGCGCGGGTGACGTGTCCGGTTGTGGCGACGGCGTCGAATGCGGACAGAAGGTGAACTACCGATTCATCCATAAACGGATGATAATCGAGCCAAGATTTCATTGGACGGATCGATGGGGATGCGACACGATTCGATCATGACCTCACATTCGACCCACGCGCACTCGGAGATCCTCGACGTCGTACTGATCGGTGGAGGGATCATGTCCGCAACGCTCGGTGCGATACTGGGAAAGGTCCTGCCGGACAGATCGATTGCGCTCTTCGAACGGCTCGACCATCTCGCCGGCGAGAGCTCGGGCGCGTGGAACAACGCCGGAACGGGCCATGCGGGACTGTGCGAGCTCAATTACATGCCGGATCCGGGCGACCCGGCGAGGACCCACGAGATCGCGGCCCAGTTCCAGCTGTCGCTGGAGTTCTGGTCGGCTCTCGGCGTCACCGAACCGATGACGCCGGCCCCGCACATGGACGTCGTCTTCGGTGACAAGGACATCGAGTACCTTCGGGGGCGTTGGGAGAGGTTGCGAGTGAGTCCAGCGTTCAGCTCGATGGAGTACACCGAAGACCACGAGGTAGTACGCCGGTGGGCGCCGCTGCTGATGGAGGGGCGCGATCGCCGTCAGCGGGTCGCGGCCACCAGGAACGAGGGCGGGAAGGATGTGGACTTCGGTGCACTCACCGCTCACCTGACCGAGTCGATGGCGAGTGGCGGTGCGTCGATTCGCACCGGCCACGAGGTGACGGATCTCAGCCGTGACGCCCGCGGAATCTGGACGGTGAAGGGCCGAATCCGTTCCACCGGAGAGAAATTCGATGTGCGGTCTCGGTTCGTGTTCGTCGGCGCAGGAGGATACGCGCTTCGACTGCTACAGAAGTCGCGGATCCGTGAAATTCGTGGCTACGGTGTCTTTCCGTTCGGCGCCGAGTTTCTCCGGACCGACACACCGTCCGTGGTGGATCGGCACAACGCGAAGGTCTATGGAAAGCCGTCACTCGGCGCCCCGCCGATGTCGCTGCCGCACCTGGACAGCAGGGTGGTTGCCGGTTCGAAGTCGTTGATGTTCGGCCCATACGCCACGTTCAGCACGAGGTTGCTCCGCCACGGGCGGCTCTCCGACCTGTTCGCGACCATACGCCCGGCGAATCTGCCGATTTTGATGTCGGTTGGGCTGCAGAACCTTCCCTTGGTGCGCTACCTGATCGGACAGCTTCTCAGCTCGAAGAAGGCGAAGTTCGCGGAACTGCAGAAGTTCTACCCCGATGCCGACCCGGCGGACTGGTACCCGATCACCGCCGGACAGCGAGCGCAACTGATCAAGCCTCGTTCGCGCACCGGGGGAACGCTGATGTTCGGCACCGAGATCGTCACCGGCGCCGAGGGATCCATCGCCGGGCTCCTCGGCGCTTCCCCCGGAGCGTCGGTGGCTCCGGCGGCGATGATCGAGGTACTCGGTCGATGCTTCGATGGCCAGCGCAGCGAATGGGAACCGCGGTTGGCTGCGCTGATCCCACCAGCCCGCTAGCCCCTCAGCCCGTCAAACCCGTTCGGTCAGTGAGTCGATGATCCGCCCGAGCGGCATCGGCCGCCCGAGGTAGTACCCCTGAACCAGCTCGGCTCCGGTGCGGGCGGCGACCGCCGACAACTCCGCACTGCCGACGCCTTCGATGACCGGGATGGTCTCGAGTGCATGGGCCAATCCGACGGCGGCGTCGAGGATCCGCGATCCGCGCTCGTCGACGGCGGCGCTTTCCGTCAGCGATCGGTCGATCTTGATGATTCCAGGCTTCAGCTGGCCCAGCAGTTCGAGGTTCGAGTACCCGGTCCCGAAGTCGTCGATACTGATTGTCGCGCCGAGTCGTCGCAGGAGGGCGAGAGCTTCGAAGGCTCGGTCACCGGGAACGAGCGTGACGTGCTCGGTGACCTCGATGACGATCTTCTCGAAGCCCGCAGCCGGATGCCACGACAGGAGTCGGTCCATCAGATCGCGCTCGCGCAGTTCGGACGCCGACATGTTGACGGCGACCTGGGGGTGATCCGGTCCGATTGCCTCGTACAAGGTTTCCACGTCGGCAATGAGGCAGTCGAGGACGATGTGACCGAGTGCTCTGAGTTGCCCGGTGTCGGCTGCAAGATCGATGAATTGGCCTGCCGTGACGAGTTCACCATCGCGGCGCCAGCGAATCAGCGCCTCGATCATCGCGATCTCACCGGTGTCGGCGTGGCGGATCGGCTGGTAGTGCAGCTCGAAGTCGCGATGGCGGACGGCGGCGGCCAGCTGATGCCTCATCGCTGCCCTGGCATCGGCGTCACGGTCCATTTCGGCCGTGAAGTAGATGTGCTGGTCTCGGCCGGCCTGCTTCGCGGAATACATTGCGACGTCGGCATTGTGGAGCAGTTCCTCGGCGGTGGTGCCGTCCTGCGGTTGCACTGCAACGCCGATGGATGCCGATACGAACGCTTGTGTGTCGTCGATGACTACGGGCTCCCGTATCGACGACAGAATGCGGTGGACCAGATTGTCGAGCGCGTCGAGATCGTCGATGGCATTGACCAGAACGGCAAATTCGTCTCCGCCGAGCCGACCGACCAGGTGGTTCTTACGTACCGCACGTTTCAACCTCGTTGCGATGACGCCGAGCACCAGGTCACCGCTTCGGTGCCCGAGTCGATCGTTCACCTCTTTGAATCCGTCCAGATCGATCCACAGAACAGCGACGTTGTTCTGCACGGACTCGACCAATTCGATTGCACTGCTGCGGAAGAACGATCTCGTCAGCAAACCGGTCTGCTGATCGAACTGTTCGAATGCCGCCAGTTCCGCCGACAGCCGGCGCAGCCGGGTGCTGTCGTGCACCACCATGACCGTGCCGTCGTGGTGACTACCGTCGGTCAATTGCTCGACAGCGATCGGGACACCTCGTCCGTCTGCCTTGGTGAGCAGCCAGTTCGAGTTCTCGGTCGCCGTGCCGTCGGAGCTGATGGGGCTCAACAAACTTCGCAGTTCCCGCCCGACGAGCGAGCCCGAGGGAAAGCCGGTCATGTCTGCGATGGCGGCGCTGGCCCGCACTATCCGACCCTGCCCGTCGACCAACAGAATGCCGAGCGAGTCGCTGTCGAAGAGTGTCGAGAGCAGAGTCGACTGAGCTCGAATTTCGTCGCTCAAGCGCTGCTGTTCGGTGACGTCGACTGCGCTACCGACTCGCACCGGTGACGATCCGTCGAGGGGGTGCATCAGGGTCGCCGACTCGTCGATCCATCGAATCGTCCCGTCGGGGCGGATTATTCGGTATCGCATCTCCCAACTGTCTTCGGCCGACGCCGAGATCGACGCGACCCGATCTCGATCCTCGGGATGCACCGCCGAGACGAGCAAGGAGGGGTCGGCGATGACCCGCGGGCGCTCGAGGCCGTACAGATCCTCGACACGTCGAGTGAGAAGACTGATGTCGCCGGAGGAAGTTCGTTGCCACACAGTCGCTTTGATCGATTCGGTGACCATTTCGAGGTTCGCGAGCGCCCGCTCGCGCGAACGGCGTTCTGCGGTGATCTCGCTGACGTCGATGACGACGACGATCGCGCCGAGGATATCGTTTCGCTCACCACGATACGGCTGTGTTTGAACCAGCAGGTCGCGATCGTCACTCTCCAACTCGATGATTCGACTCTCGCCGGCCAACGTCGTCTGGAGGGCATCGGCGAGATCGGGCACCGGGATGGTGGTCGGGACAGCAGCCAACTCGCGACCGACGTCGGATTGAATGAGCGAGAACAGGCGTACCGCGAGTGCGGTATAGCGCGTCACTCGTAATTCCAGGTCGAGAAGTACGAGTCCGTTCGTGAGCGAGGACTGGATGTTCTCGAGGTCGACGTTGGCACGAGTGAGTTCCGTGCCTCGTACCCCGAGTTCCTGGTTCAGGGTCGTCAGTTCTTCGTTCGTCGCTTCAAGCTCTTCGTTGGACGCCTGGACTTCCTCGGAGGATGCCTGCAGCTCTTCCGAGGATGCCTGCAGTTCCTCGTTGAGGGCCTGCAGTTCCTCGTTCGACGAGCTCAGGTCCTCCACCGTGGACTGGAGGGCCTCGTAGACCGATTCCAGTTCGGCGCTCACCTGCGCCGCGTCCGCATCGCCACGACCGGTGTCGACGGGGACGGAGTCGTCGACGGTCGGTCCCGAATCGAAGGTGACCACTGCGCCGGCAGTGCTTCCACCTCCTGCCCCGTCGACGGCGGATTCGATACGGGTGACCGAGATCTGAGTGACGCCGTCGATCGTTCGTATGCTGCGGGTCGCCATTCGGGGAGAGCTGTGGCGTAGCTGACTGAGCATGGCCCGCACCGCCGAGCGGTACTCGTCCTTCAGCAAGTCCACGACGTTGCCGCTGTGCGCGCCCTCGCTCACGATGCACCATTGGCCCACGTCGCCGATCACTTCGATCAGGACCGACCGGTCGTCGAGAATCAGCGCCGACGGAGCTACCGCCTTGACGATGTCGCGGTAGAACCGACCGTCCGCCGTGGAGTTCCGCGATCTGATATCGAAAGGCTCGGCTCGCCTGCTTGGTTTGACGGTGGCGATCATTCGCCCGAGAGGCAGCCCGAGCAGACGCGAATGCTGACGCCGACGGTACAGGCGGTGTTCGTTGTCGACGACGACGAACATCTCGTCGTCCCGCGGAACCCGTTCGCTCTGGCCGAGAAGAAGTAGACCGTTGGGAACCAACGCGAACTGGCACAGCTGCAGCACGCGTTCCTGAAGCCGCGGTTGAAAGTAGATCAGGGTGTTGCGCAGCGACACGAGGTCGAGATTGGGAAACGGCGGATCGAAGGCGACGTTGTGCCGAGCGAAGACGATGGCCTCTCGAAGCGCCGGCAGTATCTCGATGCCGTCGGTGACGGGCCTCGTCCACGTTTGACGTAGACGAGGAGGAATCGCGTCGGCCTCACTCGCGCTGAATCGGCCTGTCCGTGCATGATCGAGAGCGCGCTCGTCCAGATCGGTGGCGAAGATCTTCATCCGACCGGACAGATCGTCGTGAGAGATCCCCAACGCGTCGGCCACCAGCATTGCCACGGTGTAGGCCTCTTCGCCGCTCGCGCAGCCCGGAACCCACACGCGGAACTGGTCGTTGTCCGAATCCGCTATCGCTGCGTCCAGATAGCCGCGGAGACCGTCCCACACATTCTTGTCGCGAAAGAATGCGGTGACTGTCACCAGCAGTGCGCGCGCCAATGCTGCTGCCTCGTTGGGTGTTTCGCGAATGTAGGTGACATAGGCGTCGATCTCCGTCAGCCCGAGAAGACGTAGGCGACGCGAAATCTGGCGTTGAAGAGTCGAGGTCTTGTACCCGGAGAAATCGACTCCTGCCTCTTCGTGCAGAACACCGATCACGTCGCCGAGCGGAACGGCCTCGAAGATGTCGGCGTGTTCCGTCGTGGCCGCGGAGGCGCTCGGGGGCAGTACCGTTCCGAGGAAACGTGCCAGCTCGCCCGGAATGTCGGCGGCTGGAGCCTGAATGTCGACCGAACCGGTGGCGAACGCCGCCGACGGCATCGACTCGAACGTTGCCGTCGACAGGTCCTGCACGACGACCACGCCCCCGGCCGACTCGATCGCTTCGACCCCGGAGGCACCGTCGTTGCCGGTGCCGGAGAGAACGACTGCTATCGAATTCTCGCCGAACGTGGTGGCTGCCGAGACGAACAGACGGTCGATGCTCGGCCACGGGCGCTGCTCTATGTCCGGCGTCTCGATCCGTATGCGCTCGGTGTCGAGGACGATGTCGCGACCTGGCGGAGCGATGAACACGGTGTCCGGTGCGAGAAGGTCCTTGTCCGATGCTTCGACGACCTCGAGGGCGCACACCCGGCTCAGAATGCTCACGAGGCCACTGGATCCGGCGGGTGCCATGTGCTGGGCGACGACGAAACACCAGCCGAGACCGGGCTCGGCTGCCCCCAGCATCGCGCTGAGAGCGTCGAGGCCCCCGGCGGAGCCACCGACCACGATCACTCTGCTGTCGATGCCTCGCGAACTCGACACCGGGCCTCCCCTCGACCCGAAGACGGCCTGTGCGGCCCTGTAGGGGTCCAACCATGCCACAGATCTGCGGTCACCGGCGATAGGAGAGCACGAGCGGATCAGGCCGCGGGCACGGTCGTCTACCGTGAGGATGTGCACCTTCTCGACCGACACGGTTCGCTGATCGCAGCAACATCGGGTGCGTTCGTCGCCGTTCTGTCTTCACTGCTCTCACTCGGATACGACTCCGCGTACGCCGAGCAGTCCGGAGAGTGGTTCGCGCAGTTCGTGACACCGCAGTGGTCGGGTTCGGTGACGGTGGTGATTGCCGTGCTGGCCCTGCTCGGCCTGCAGGCCCGCCGATCGGCCGCGACGGTTGCGGTCGCCGGAGTCGTCGGTCCTGCCGTCATCGCCTTGCCGTCGTTCGTCCCGGTCGCCGCCCATCTGGCCGTGTCCGTCACCGCTGTCGGAAGTGGGCTTCTCCTGGCTGCGTGTGCGGCGCTCGCGTCGGGTCATCGGCGAGCCCAGGCAGGCTTGCTCGTCGGCGTGCTCGGGGCAGTCGTGTTCGGCCAGGCCGTACGCACGTATCTGCCCTACGACGACGGACGCTGGATGCTGTCCGTCGGTCCGAACTACGTCGATGCCGTGATCCACCCTCTGGTCCTGGTGATTCCGGCGGCGCTCGTCGCTTTCGTCGCGTTTCGAACCGTTCCCTCGGTGGGGGAATGGAGGGCACAGGACGTCGTCGTGCTGCTGGCGCTGCCGTTCGCGTACCTGCTGGTGTACGTCTATGTCGGATCTTCCGTATCGACCACGACGATGTGGATTCTCGCGGTCGTCCTCGCATTCGGATTCACACTCGTCGCAACGCGTTTGCTCGATCGTCGCGACGGTAACGCGGTTCTGGTCGGGTTCGCGATCGCAGCGACGACGGTGAGCGGGCTGGCCTGGTCGACGCGGTCGTGGTGGGTGGCCGCCGTGGGTGTGCTGGTTCTGGTGATCGGTGTCCTCCTCGGCTACCGCTGGCCGCGTCCGAGGCTCGGCGTGTGCATTCTGGCGGTGGTGACGGCAACTGGAATCCTCACCGGCACAGCCTGGTTCGACGCCGTCCCCACCGTCGCGTACGCCGTGCTCTTTCCGGCAGCGGTGGGGTTCTGCATCGGATCGTGTGTCCCGGTGGGGATCGGCGGATCGGTGCTTGCCCCGACGATCCCCCTGTCGATGACCCTGTTCTCGGTGTCGGCTCCGCAGCTTCCGCCGTCGTTCTACTGGACGGACGGTACCGATGGCTCCAGGTCTCCGGTGGTGGCGACGGTGTCGCCGTTGTTCGTCGCCGTCGTGGTGGCGACGGTGGCCGTCATTCTGGCCGGAGTGGCGCTGTCGCCGCGAGCGCGTCGATGAGGTCTCGTTGCAAGTCGGTTGCCGGGACCGTGGCGTCCACGACGGCCGAGACGGGAAGTTGGAGTCGATGCCCGGCCTCGGTACGGAACGCCAAACCGGTCTTCGGAGTGCTTTCGGCGGTGCTGGCGTAGACGATGGACCAGCAGTCGGGGTGATTGAGCAGGTCGGCGCTCGCCGTGTGGTCGAGTGCGACGGGAGGGCCGAACGTCAGCCCGAGGCCGCTTCGCTTCATCTCGCGCTCGATCACCCGGTGCAGCAGGATCTGTTCGCTGCGCTTCGGTAGCAGCAGCGGATAGGCGGCGAGTTGCTCGAGGCTCGGATTGTCGGCGCCCGCCAGCGGATGTCCCTCGCTGAGGATCACCACGAGATCCTCGGTCCACAGTTCGGTGACGTGGAGGTTCGAGCGCTCGACACTCCCGCGGATCAGTGCCACCTGACAGTCGCCCGACGTGACCGCGTCGATTTGTTCGGCAAATCGCTTGAGTACGAAGTCGATCTCTGCGCCCGGGTGTCGCTCACGCACGCTCACGATTGCCGCGAGCGCATTCGCGGCGAACGTCATGTTGCCGGTCAGGCGCAATTGGTTCTGGCGGCGCGCCGTCAGCGCAAGGGCGGACTGCTCCAGTTCGAGCATGTGCCGAGCGATGGACACCAATTGTGTTCCCACGACGGTCAATCGAACGGACCGCGACGAGCGCTCGAACAACGGCTCGCTCATCTCGCGTTCGAGCTTGGCTATCTGCAGACTGATTGCAGATTGTGATACGTAGCAGCGTTCGGCAGCGCGGGAGAAGTTGAGTTCCTCCGCCACGGCGAGGAAGTACCTGAGTTCCCGCAGTTCCACCTGTGCCTCCATCCATGAGTTTTTCTCATGGATACTATTTCATCTTCACCGTTGATAGCGAACCGTTTCAGGAGTTCCATGGAGTGCATGGAAACGTTCGAGGTCGTCATTGTCGGTTCGGGATTCGGGGCACTTGCTGCTGCCAAGTCTCTTGGTAAGGCCGGAGTGAAGTTCTCGCTGATCTCCAGCACCACCGAGCACCTGTTCCAGCCTCTGCTCTATCAGGCTGCGACCGGCATGATCTCGACCGGTGAGATCGCGCCGCCCATCCGCCGGATCCTCGCCGAGTACGACTCCGCCGACGTGCGATTGGGACGGGTTGTCGACATCGACCCGCAACGCCACCAGGTCACCTACACCGGTGCCGGGGTCTCGCACACGATCGAATACGGCCGTCTCATCGTCGCCACCGGTGCAACGCAGGCCTACTTCGGCCGGGACGAGTTCAAGGACCGCACGTTCGCGCTGAAGACCGTCGACGATGCCATTGCTCTTCGCGAGCAGATCCTGAGCTGTTACGAAACCGCTCATCTGACGACGGATGCCGCCGTCAGGAAGGAACTGCTCAGCTTCGTCGTCGTCGGCGCAGGTGCGACGGGCGTCGAACTCGCAGGTCAGATCAGAGATCTCGCCCACCGCTACTTCGCTGCATCGTTCCCGGACATCGCGCCGGACGATGTGACGGTGACTCTCGTCGACGGTGTCAAGGACGTGCTCCCCGCGTTCGGCGGAAAGTTGAGTGCCTACGCCCGCGCGAAGCTCGAGAAGTCGGGCGTCGACGTCGTGACCGGTGCACTGGTCACCGACATCGAGAACGACACCGTCACCGTCCAGGACGTGGACACGAAGGCCTCGCGCAGCATTGCGGCCAAGACTGTCATCTGGTCGGCAGGGGTGCAGGCCAGCGACTTGGCCGCGAAGGTCGCCGAACGTACGGGGTGTGAGACGGACCGCGCAGGCCGTCTTCTGGTGCACGAGGATCTGACGGTCGGCAACGAGAAGGACATCTTCGCGATCGGTGACGTGACGTCGCTGAACAAGCTTCCGGGTCAGTCGCCGGTGGCAATGCAGCAGGGCAGGCACGTTGCCAAGATGATCGTCGGCAAAACTGATTTCGGTACACCGTTTCGGTACACCGACAAGGGCAGCATGTCGATCGTCGGCCGATTCAGTGCTGTTGCCAGGCTCTTCGGCAAGGTGGACATGTCCGGCCCCATCGCCTGGGTGATGTGGTTGGCGGTGCATCTGATGTACCTGGTGGGCTTCCGCAACCGCTACGTCGCAGTGTTGTCGTGGCTGAGTTCGTACATCGGTGACCGTCGCCCGCATTTCCAGTACACCGACAAGTGGGCGGACCGCACCGAGCCGCTGGACGAGATGGACCACCGACGAGCGGCTTAGCAGCGGGGCACCGCCACTCGTGCACTACGAGGGGCGGTGCGCTCTGATGAACGTGTCGACGCCGAGGGTGACCGCATGCGTCAGTGCGTCGTCCGATACGGGCTTGGTTCCGAGCGCGGTGAGATCCGGAAGCTCGACCATGGCCAACGCCATCAACTGCTTGGCGGCCAGCACCGTGTCCTCGATCTCGAGGACACGGGTGTTCGCGAGCATCGCCAACCTCCCGGCCAGTGCCTCGATCACGGGGTCGTAGCCGGCGCGGCGTACCGCCTCGAACACGCTCGGGTCGCGGCGGATCTCCGCATTGACCAAGCGGGAAAGTGCACTCGCGCAGTCGCTTCGCTGACACGCCGTCAGTGCCACTGCGGTCTCGACGAGGCTCGCTCGCCAATTGGTCGAACGAATATCGAGTGATTGCACCGCGGCGATGGAATCTGCGTTGATGGTGCGAGCCGAATCTGCCACCGATTCGCGAAACAGTTCTTCCTTGCCGCCGAAGTAGCTGTAGATCGTGGGTTTCGAGACTCCGGCCGCCGCTGCGATGGTCTCGATGCTGGCGCGTTCGTATCCGAGGTCGCCGAATACCGGTCCGGCTGCGTCGAGGATGCTTCTTCGCTTGTCGATGCTCCGGCGACGTGCAACTCCCGCGGTAACCATCTTTGAATCATAAAGCACTGGACAAAACTAAACCGTGTAGTAAATTATATTGCCATGACGGTAAACAAGGTGTCCGATGCCCCTTCCGGTCGGCTGGATTCTCGGACGCAGATCCTGGTCACGGTCCTGGGAGCTGCAGCCTTCGTCGCTGTTCTCGACGGCACCGCAGTCACCGCGTCACTCGGCACCCTCACCACGACGTTCGACGCCACACTTCCGGTGGTCGTGTGGGTGACCACCGGCTATCTACTCGCGGCCGGATCGGTGCTTCCCCTGGTCGGTTGGGCGATCGACCGATTCGGAGGTCGAGCCGTCTTCCTGGCGGGCCTGACCGGGTTCGTCGCGGGATCGGTTCTGACGGGGCTGGCCTGGTCGATCCCCAGCCTCATCTTCTTTCGCGTACTGCAGGGGTTCGGCGGTGGCCTCGTCGAACCCGCGTCCATCGCCGTGGCAGCGGCAGCGGCGCCGCGCGAACACGTCGGGCGAGTCATGGGGAGGTTCTCCCTCATCATCAACATCGCGCCGGTGGCCGGGCCCCTGCTCGGTACGTTGCTCGCGGACAACGGGCTCTGGCGCTGGATCTTTCTGCTCAACCTGCCCCTCGGGGCGATCATCGTGCTCGCGGCGTTGCGCTGGGTTCCCGCATCGGCAGGAACCAGGACACAGGCCGCGCCCGACGTTCTCGGAATGGCATTGCTCGCACCGGGCTTCGTGTTCCTGCTGATGACCATCAATCGGTGGGGAGCGGGATCGCCTGCCGCGCTTGTGCTTCCGCTCGCAGTTGTCGGTGCGGCTCTGTTGGTGACGTACGCGGTTCGTGCACTGCGCACCACGCGCCTGCCCGTCCTCGATCTTCGGCTGCTGCGAGTACCGGCGTTCGCCGCCGCGCTGCTGGTGATGGCCGCCGTGGGCTTTCTCATGTTCTCCCAGCTCGGTGTGCTTCCTCTGCTCGCCGAGGAGAGGTTCGACCTCCACGGGATCGCGCGAGGATCGATCACGTCCGCGCTCGGAGTCGGTCTGCTGTTCTCGATGGCCAATGCAGGCCGGGTAAGCGACCGAATCGGTCCGCGGCCCCTCGTCGTCGCCGGCTCGCTGGTCACGGCAGCCGGGCTCGGGGCGGTGTCGTTGGTGTACGACACCTGGCCCCTGGCCGCGCTGCTGGCGCTCTACGTCGTGACAGGGCTGGGTTTCGGGTGCGTCGCGTCACCGAGCTTCGCCAGTGTCTATCGGACGCTACCGGCAGAATCCGCGGCGCAGGGAACGACGGCATTGTTCATCGTGGTTCAGCTGTTCGCCTCGGTCGGAGTGACCGTCATGGGTACCTTGCTCGATCCAGGTGAAACATCGCAGTTTGCAACGATATTCACCGTCCTCGCCGGCACGGCCCTCCTCGCCGCGGTCCTCGGGGCCAGACTCCCCGGACGGTCCAGCCGCTAGCGGTCGAGCCGGTAGCGGTTAACGGCGAATTGCGCTGCCTCCGTGCGATTCGCCGCACCCAGCTTGGTCAATACGTTCGATACGTGGACGCTGACGGTCTTCACACTGATCACCAGATTTTCGGCAATCTGCTTGTTGGTGCGGCCCTCACCGAGCAGTGCAAGAACGTCGTGCTCGCGCGGGGTCAGTGACTCCTGCCTGCGTGCTCGGGTCATCGCGGTCGATCCAGGCCGAACGGTGACGCCGAGGCGATCGTAGATCGCGGCAGCACTCTCGCCCGCGCGTGCGCCCCCGGTGCGGTCACCGGCGTCCATCAGCGCCTCCGACAGCGCCTGCAGGCTCCGCGCGCGTTCGAACGGGTGGGCCGTGAAAGCGTCGGCCACCGAATGCCAGGCCGCAACCACCGAACCGATGTCTCCGGTACCGCACCGAAAGTTCAGGTACGCGAATTCGGCTGCGCCGCGCAGCATCCACGCGTTCGTCTCCCAGCCGCTCGCGGGCGTCGACGCCGCGGTGCGGAGGATATCGTCGTGCAGCCGAGCGCCGATACTCATGGCCTCGTGCGCCCCGATCCGGTCGGAGCCGCGCCTGGCAGCCTCCAGTGCCAGCACCGACATCCTGATGCGCGCGCCGAACCAGACGTTGTGCCACTGTGTTCCGATCGCGGACACGGCATCGTCCATGCACGTGATTGCATCCTGGAAGCTCTCGGCGCACACGGCGGTGTATGCCGTTGCAGCACTGGACATCAGGATGATCCAGCCATCCTGGGTGCCGTACGGACGCACTCGTTCGATGTCGGTGGCAACGGTGTAGTCGCCTCTGGCCGCACGGATCTGAAAGCCCGCCGACAGTTGGACGGCGGAACCGAGCGGGGGCGCCGCCGGGCCGACCGCGTGCACGATGTCGAGCGCAGCGTCCCAGTCCCCCGAATAGTAGAGGGCATTGGCCAATTGGGACCGTGCACCGCTTCCGTAAGGCGCCCACCGTCGTCCCGTGGACTCGGCACGGTCGGTCGCGGCGGCCAACGCCCGCTGCGCTTCGACGAGATTGCCCTCGTCGAACTCGAGCATGCCGAGGTTGAACAAACTGCGGAGCTCACTGGCAGTGTCGCCGCTGCGCCGCGCGAGTTCGGCCGACTCGGCCAGCAGCACACGTGAGGCTGCCGGATCGTTTCGGCGTTGCTCCATGCGAGCCAACGTTATTCGTGCATCGGCCGACGTTGCGGGATCGTTCGTCTGCTCGGCGATGGACACCGATTCCCTCGCCCAGGAGAGAGACTGGTCGTGGCGACCGAGTGACTCGGTTATCCGCGCAGCAAGGCCGGTCAGATGCACTCGCCACCTGGAATGAAGTGGTGCCGAGGCGATTGCCAGTGCCTGCTCCACGGAATCGAGAGCCGCGTGCTCACGCTCGATCAGAAACGCCGAGCTCGCGGCAGCTCGAAGCAGCGCGATCCGATCCTCGACCGTGAAGTCCTCTCCGCCCCTCTCCAGTTCGGCGGTGACGGCGGTGAGCGCTCGGAGGTCCTCGCCTGCGGTCGTCGCTGCCTCGGCATACAGGAGTACCAAGGCGGTCTCCGACGGCTCGAAGTCGCCCTGCCCGAGCTCGAGCGCGGCGGCGTAATGTGCCATCGCCTCCGCCGGTGCGGAGAGGTCGGTGGCTTCACCGCCTGCAGCGACGTGTGCACGGAAGGCCAGGGGAATGTCGTGGGCCAATTCGGCGTGGCGTGCCAGGTCGGCCGCTGCCCCGCGATGTCGATGGTCGGCAAGCGCTGTCGCGAAGGCAGCATGCAATCGACTGCGTCGCCCGGGTATCACGTCGTCGTAGATCGCCTCGCCGAGCAGGGCGTGCCGAAAGACGTAGAAGGAACCCGCCGTTTCCACGATTCTGGCATCGACGATCTCACGGACGATGTCGTCCAGTTCGGAATCTGCAAGTCCGGTGACCGTCCCGAGCACGTCGTGCGCCACGCGGGGGCCCGCGACGGCCATTGTTTCGACGACGGCTTTGGCAGCGGGTGTCACGGTGTCGAGGCGAACGAGCAACAACTCGGCGAGGTCGGGCGGTATCGAGGAACCGGATCGGTTGCGGGCGGCAGCGAGTTCTTCGATGAAGAAGGGATTGCCTCCGGCGCGCTCGACGATGGCCTCACGCACCCCCGGTTCCATCGACACGGGAAGGTTGTCGAGGAGACGATACGATGCGTCCGCGTCCAGCGAGGCCAGTTCGATGCGGCGGACGAACGGAAGCCGGTTCCATTCGGAAAGAGACTGTCGCAGTGGATGTTTGCGATTCAGGTCGTCGCTTCGGTAGGAGATGATCAGAGCGACGCGAGCGGCGTCGAGGCGCGCGAGAAGGAATGTCACCAGTTCGCGCGTCGAGGTATCGGCCCAGTGCGCATCCTCGATGACGAGCACCGACGGTGCCGATGCAACGAGGGCCGCCGCAGTGGCGTCGAACAATTCGGCGCGGGACGAGTGATCGAGTCGGCCGAAGATCTCGGTGAAGGCGAGATAGGGAATGCCGACCTCACCCAGGTCGAGGCAGTGGCCGACCATCACGTCGAATCCTCGCGCTTCGGCGCGGCGTCGCAGTTCGGTGAGAAGCCTGGTCTTCCCGACCCCTGCATCTCCGGAGATCACCGCGGCGGCGGTGATACCGCGCGCGGCATCGTCGACGACGCGCTCGAGAGCATCGAGTTGCGATTCTCGTCCGATCAGAGTGCGAGCCACGTCCTCAAGCTTGAACCAAAGGCGCGTGAAGCGCCACGGTGCGCGTGGGGTTCGGACTTCTTGCGCGACGCCACGCGAGCGCGGCGCTCGTAAGCCTGGAGGGAATCGGCGACGCGGCGTTCGTGCTCGGCGAAGGAATCGAAGGTGGAGTACATGATGTCCAGAGTGGTTTCTCGTCGTCGATTGCACATCGGACGAGTTCCCTATCTTCGAACGAGGATCGGTTCCGTCGGTTCCCTAGGGAAGACCGGCCGCCCGCGTTTCGAGCAACTTCCGTGTCGGTCCGTCGGGCGAGAGCGAGATCGCCTTCGCGTAGGCGGTGGCAGCCTCGCGGCGTCGGCCGAGAGCGTCGAGCAGATGGGCCCGCGCCGCCCATTCCGGCTGGAATCGTTCGTTCGGGGCGCCGTCGAGCATCGCCAACCCTGCCTCGGGGCCCTCGACCTCCGCGGTGACGACCGCGAGCGCAACGGCCCCACCGATGGTCGGAGACAGGGCCTGGGCAGCGGTGTGAAGTTCGCGCAGCGACTGCCAATTCGTCGACCCGGTGTGTCTCCTGGCGCAGTGCACGGCCGCGACCGCGGCGTCGAGCTGAAACCGTCCGAGTGCGCCGCGCCCGTCCGCGACAAGCTGATGTGCCCGACGTAGATGGACTTCTCCTCGCGTGAGAAGTTCGCTGTCCCACAGCCCGAAGTCCTGCTCGTGCAATGGAACCAGAACATCGTCGCGGTAGCGGGACGGCAAGCGGGCGATCGACAGGCAGATCATCGCGGCCAATCCGTGTGCCTCGGCGTCGTCGGGAAGAAGAGTGCACAGAGTCTCGGCCAGATGAAGCGATTCGCCGGTGAGCGAGGTCCGCAGTTCCGGTGCCGTGCTGTGCCAGTCGATGGCGAACGCGCCGTAGATCGCGGTGCGAACAGCATCGATTCTCTTCGGAAGCACGGTGCGGTCCGGGAGTTCGAACGAGATGCCGGAATCTCGAATCCGTGACTTCGCCCGCCCCAACCTCGCGGCGAGTGTCCCGGTGGGGAGCGCGAAGGCAAGCGCGATCTCCTTCGCCGTGCACCCGAGCACGACGTCGAGCATGAGCGGAGTCCTCACCGTCTTGTCGATTGCGGGGTGGGCACAGACCAGCATCAGCTGCAGGCGCTTGTCCGGAATTCGATCGAACTCGGGTGGGTCGGACGTCGGGGGCGGTTCGTGAACCGCCGGATCGAACGCAACCGATGTTCGGTGTGCCGCGGATTTCCAGACGTCGCGCCGACGGTTGCGTGCCGCGGTGAGCAACCATCCGTCGGGATTGGCGGGAATGCCCCGCTCCGGCCATGTCGCGAGGGCGCGCTCGAATGCATCCGCCAGCGCGTCCTCGGCGCCGACGATGTCGCCGTCGGCGGACGCCAGCACCGCGAGCAATCGCCCGTAGGAGGCGCGAAGCGACTGCTCGAGGACGTAGGAGGCGCGAAGCGACTGCTCGAGGACGGCGTCGGTGTCGGTCAGGTCCATGATCCTTCGATGAACGACGTGGCCGCGGCCCTGACCTCGACGACGCCGTACTGCGTGCCAGGGCACCGTTCAGCCCACATCAGAGCCGCGTCCAGATCCGCTACGTCGACGACGAAGATGCCCGCGACCGCCTCTTTGGTGTCCGCGAACGGCCCGTCCTGAATCTGAAGGTCGCCCGAGCGGACCGTCACTGTCTTCGTCGACGTGCCCGACGCCAGTACTTCGGCGGCGACGAGCACACCCGCTGCCTCCAGCGCGCGCCCGTAGGCCCCGAATGCGTCTTGCATCTGGCGGACGGCGTCGGGATCGAGCACGCCCTCGGCGGGTTCGGCGTTGTTGAGTACGAGTGTGTAGCGCATGTCGGCTCCTTCGGTTCGTATGTCCATTCAATACCGCGGTTGCGGCGGTCATACGAAGATGACGATCGAGCGAGGGCAGTATCGACAAACGATTTTGGTGAACAATCACCAAGCCAACAGATGAAACAAACCTAAAGAATGTTTGGTACGACGAAATGTGAACGTAGGTTGGTTTGATGCGATACGTTTCACCGGCACGCTCGCAGAACCGGTACGGGAACGAAAGGTGATCCTCCATGGCAACAACGGTGGCGTCCCCACGCTCGGTCGAGGCTTTGAGCTTGGGGGGCAGGCCCGCTTCGCATAATCTGCGTAGCGCCCGCGACACGACCTCACGTCTGGTCGAACACGTCCTCACCACCACCGAGTGTCGAGACCTCACCGACGACGCAGGCAGAAGTGCCGTTGCCGACATCACGGAAAGCTGCGTGGCGCTTGCCGCCGACGTGCTGGACAGTGGGCGTCAGCCGTCGTCGTCCGATCTCGCGCGCCTTCGACACTCCGCTACCAAATGGGCACGGCGAGGTGTGCCGCTTGCCCCGATTCAGCACGCCTTCCACGAAGGATTCTCCGTCGGTCTTCGGATGGTCGCAGGCCGCGCGGTCGACGGCGAGCACGCAGCACTGGTGGACGGTGCGGTTCTGATGTTCGGTCTCCTCGACCTGGTCTCGGAAGCGGTGTCCTCGGCATACCTCGACGAGTATCGAGCGGTGTCGTCGCAGAATCACGATCTCGCACACCAGATGGTCACCGCATTGCTGGCGGGAGATCCCGACGGCGCAGGCATGGCCGAGCGGGTCGGGATCGAGCCTGCATCGGGATATGAGGTCGTGGCGGTTCATTTCCCGCCTCACCCCAACCGAGATGCAGAACTCTCGCTGCAGAGAATCCACACTGCGCTGACGGACTTCACCGCTCCCGCGCCTCCGCTGGCGATCCTGGGAGTCTCCGGGGGCACGATTCTGATTCCCGATCCCACGGCAACCTCGGTCGAGGAACTCGTCACCGTTTTGTCCTCCGCTGCCGGACAGCAGATCTCGGCCTCCGCGGTGATGTGCCTTCCCGAGCGGGTACGCGACGCCGCCGACAACGCATACGAGTTGCTACGCCTAGCCCAGCGCCTGAACTACCAGCCTGCCGTGTACCGCATCGCAGATCTCGCGTTGGAGTTTCAGATAGCGCGGCCGGGCGTCGGGCAACGGCATCTTCAACGGTTGCTCGACCCACTGCGGCGCATTCCGGACCTGCTCCCCACCCTGGAGGCGTTCGTCTACACCGAAGCCAATCGTAAGAAGGCCGCGAAACAGCTTGTGGTGCATCCCAACACAGTCGACTACCGCCTCAAGCGCATCGAGCAGATCACCGGAATCGATCCGATGAAGTCGTCGGGACTGCGTTCGCTGCATGCTGCACTGATCGCCGACCACCTGGATCCGAAGAGATCTGCATGATTGCAGCAGAGGCCGCGCTCGTTGCCATCGACTCGATGGTTCCGTGCTTTCAGCCCGTCGTGGACCTGCGGTCGGGCGACGTCGTGGGAATCGAGGCCCTCGCCCGCTGGCCTACGGTCGAGAACGTGAACCCGGCAGAGGTGTTCGCGCTTGCGCGGGCACAAGGGGTGGTGTCGGACTTCGATTTCGCCTGCCGCACCGCTGCGGTCAACCGGGCGCGCTCGGCGAAATTGACCGAGGGTCTCTCGCTCTACCTCAACTACGAGCCGTCGGGAATCTCGGACGTAGCTCGTACTGAGTCGCATCTGGACGCTCTCGAATGTGATGTCGACGTGGTTCTGGAAATCACCGAACGCGGACTAGACGCCGATCCCGGTCGGCTGCGAGCAATGGTGGCGTCGGCGAGGCGTCGTGGATTTTCCATCGCACTCGACGACGTCGGTTCGAACCCGAGCACGCTGCGCGCATTGCCGATCGTGCGACCGGACATCGTCAAGCTCGACGCGCGAGTTCTTCGCAACCGCAGATCGATTCGTACGGTGTGGACGGTCTGGTCGGTGCGGCGGTACGTGCGGGCGTCCGGCGCTGTGATCCTCGCGGAAGGGATCGAAACCGAAACCGATCGTGCACGCGCTGTCCGACTCGGCGCCACGCTCGGGCAGGGTTGGTTGTTCGGCCGAGCGAAGGCAAGCGAGGACTTCTCGCTCCCTCTCCGCTGAGTCGATCTCAGGTTGCGCGCAGCGGTGCGATGCTCTCGGTCGCCGGCGGGGTGACCTGAAAGGGCTTCGGCATGCGGAAGACGAACGGAACCGGGAAGTCGAACCGGCGGAGCACGGTGCGCCTGGCAAGAGCGAGCAGGACAGCGGTGCCGGTGACGGCCATCCACGTCGGCATCGGATACAGGGCGAGCCGCTCACCGAGACCGAAGTGAAGGGTTTGCGCGAGCATCAAGATCGCGCCGACCACGCCGACGACGGCGCACAGGGCCGACCACAACGCAACGATTCGTTTCTCGTGCCACAGGTGCCATGCGATCAGGGCAAGAACGACGTGCCGCGCGACGAACCCGGGCAGAACCGCCGTCCAGTGGACGAAGGTTCCGTCGTTCGCCGGGAACAGGCCGGTTGCCGCGGTACTGACGGCGATGATCACGGCCAGCGACAGAATCCATTTCTTCTCACGACCGCTCCTGATGTGGCGGTGCAGGAACAACGCCCCGATCAGGGTCAACGCACCGAGCGCGACGAACGACGAGTTCATGACGTCGTGCATCGGCGAGCAGGATCCGACCTCGCATGTGGTGACTCCGAGGGAACTGATCGAGTCACGGGCGAAGCTGTACGGAGTGCTCCAGGCAGCCGCGGTGAACATCTCGGCCAGCATGTAGGCGAAACAGAGAACCCAGGCTGTTCCCGCCGCAGCATGGCGCAGGTTGTGTGAAGAATTCGAATAACTGATAGCGAGAACTTTCTGCTCGGCCGAATCGGTCGTTGGCGCGACCTTACGGCCTGAACCTGAGAACGAGTCCGAAATGCCGGAATCGTTTCTCAGGTCGAGCACACCACGGCGGGTAGATCCGTCATCGGGTGGACTTCGCGGGCCGACGCGCGAGATCCACCAGCACCTGGGTGTCGACGGTCAGTCCGGCCAGAGCCGACGAACACATCGTGCGCACCTGCTCAGCGGAGGTGACGAGGTCCGCGGTCGGGGTCTCCGTGTCGTCGGCGACGCCGGAGATGCGCACCACACGGGCACCCTTCACACGAACGACCCGAGCGGTAGCCGAACCGATTCCTGGAGCCGCAGCGAACTCGGCCGCGGCGTGCCGCGCCGCCGAGGACAGGTCGACGCTGGCGTGTTCGTCGGTGTCGGAGGTGAGCTGTGCCGGTTGACGGCGAGGTCGGTGGGCATAGAGCCACCGAAGACCGAGCAGCACGGCCACGACGGCGATTGCTGCCAGTGTCCACTGCCACCAGCCCTGCTCGTCCCACTCTGTGGGTGACCAGGTGTCGAATGTCCTTCGCGCGTCGTGGATTCCGTCGGGTAGCACGCCCCGTTGCCATGCGGCAGCGGCGACGCCGAGCGCGATCAGCGCGAGCCCGACCACCGCCGTTCCCAGTCGATCGGCAACCGCTGCAGCGCGTCCCATCGTCGACACGTGTGTGCGCTGCGGCCGTCGACTGAGCCACACGCCCTCGGTATCGGAGCGGCGATGCGTCCGCGATCGGGGCACGAGAGCGAGAACGAGAAGAATCAGACCCACAACGCCCACCGCGATACCTGCGGGGAGCATCCAGGTGGCGACCGTGAGATCGACGACGCTGTCGATCGCCTGAGCGATCCACGGTGATCCCGTCACCGCGCCGAAGGCGATGAGGGCGTCTCGTCCGACGATCACGCCCAGTACGCACAGCAGCAGTGCGAGAACGACGGCGATTCCCGTCGCTTTCGGTGCGGCCTTGGGGATCACTCGACTCTCCTCGATCTGGTGTTGCGGATTTCGGGCGCACTGTACTGAATTCGAACATCGACGGAATCGACTGCGAGACCGCTGTTCCGGGTGAGATCTTGCTCGACGGCCGACCGCACACGGCCGGCAACATCGGCGATAGGTGTCGGCCACGCCGTCGCGACCTCGACCGTTGCTCGAATCCTGCCGCCGCGAACGATCGCGTCGACGCGGGGTAACGAGCGAGATGTGATTCCGCCGGTCACGCGTTCGACGCCTGCCACGTTCGTCGCCGCGATCTCGGCCATGCGAGCCACAGCGCGGGTTCGAACGTCGAGCGTGCCGCGTTCGTTATCGGTCATGTCGGCGTCCGCGGGAGAATGCCGCGACGTCGAGTTCACCATCGATGTACCGCCCGACGCCGAAACCGACGACCGCCAGTATCACTGCGAAGAGAAAACCGGTGAATCCGCCTGCGGCTGCGGCGATTGCCAACAGCAACCCGACGAAGAGACCGATGGTCGAGGTGGTCATGAAAGTGCTCCTGGGTGTGAGTCAGATGTCGAAGTAACGGGTGTTTCTGGTGCGGGTGATCGCTCGGAACATTGCCCGGGCGCGCCGTTTGGCAGCCGATTCGCGTCGGAATGCGGTGGTGGGAGCCTGCGCTTCGGTCAGCCGGTTGTACCGCCGCTCCACCGCTGCGAGTTCGGCGGCGTAGACCTCGGGGTCTCCCCCGAGATCCGGATGGTGTTTGCGGGCAACGGCGCGCCGTGCGGCAGTGTGTTCCGCGGATCGCGTCATGCGCGAACGACATCCTCCACGATCACGTGAACGGGTCCCGGCGTGAGCGCCGCCACGACGCGCCTGACGGCATCGGCGGTCTCGCGAATGGGAGTGCCCATCGTCAAGCTCACGTGAATTTCGGTGCCGCGCTCGTCCATTCGGATTCCGGATACTCGCCGGCCCGGTAGGTAGGTGGCGGCTTCGCCGAACATCCCGCCGTGCAGTGCGGCGACACCTTCGGTCGCCAGCACGGCCTCGGCAACTACCTCGGAAATGTCGGCCTGCGGTGTCTCCGGTCCTGTTTGCGGACTCACTGGACCCGGGTGCCTGCGACTTCTTGGTTGTCGTCGTCGCCCTCGTCGAGGTACACGTCGTGGACGACGATGTTGACCTCGGTGACCTCCAGACCGGTCATGCGCTCGACGGCGGTGATGACGTTGCGGCGGATGCCTGCGGCGAGATCGGCGATCGAGACGCCGTACTCGGCGACGATGTCGATGTCGACTGCGGCCTGGCGCTCGCCGACCTCGACCGAGACGCCCTGCGACTGGTTGACGCGGGCGCCGGGGATGCGCTCACGGAGTGCGCCGATCGCGCGGGAGGTGCCGCCGCCGACGTCGTGCACGCCTTCGACCTCACGCGTCGCGATACCGGCGATCTTCGATACGACGGTGTCGGCGATGGTGGTGCGGCCGGTGGAACCGACGAGGGCGGAGTCGGTGGTCTTCGGGGCAACGGCGGTGGTGGAGTCCGACTTGTCCAGCGTCTGGGCGCTCATGGATGACCTTTCGTATTCGGAATGTGTCGCAAGTAGGTCGTACCCGATTCCCGAAAGCGCACGCCGGTCCATATGTGAAGCGGATCACACCGCCGACGCTCTGGTAGACCTGTGATGTGAGCGAGGGGACGTGGCCTGCAGATCGTGTTCTCGTCAGCGCCGCCGCGCTGGGAGACACCGACGCATTCGAGCAGATCGTCTCCCGCTACGGACCGGAAATGTTGCGTTATGCACGCAACATGTTGTCCGATGAAGGTGCGGCGGAGGAAGTTGTTCAAGATGCCTTCGTCGCGGCGTGGAAGGGTCTCGACTCGTTTCGTGGCGACTCGAAACTGCGAACGTGGCTGTTCTCGATGGTCTCGCACAAGGTGGTCGATCACCGTCGACGGAAGTCGATGGCACCGGCCGAGGACTGGGTCTTCGAGCGCCGTAGCACCGACAGCAACGCCGATCCCGAGAAGCGAGCGACGAACGACGACTTCATGCGTGATCTGGGGCTGGCACTGTCCGAACTGCCGTATCGCCAGCGCGCCTGCTGGCTGCTACGGGAAGTGGAGGGGATGACACATCCGGAAATCGGGCAGATCATGACCTTGTCGGCTGGAGCGGTTCGCGGACAACTGGTGCGCGCACGAGCAACTCTGAGTGAAAGGTTGGCGGCATGGCAGTGATGTGGCGATGACGTCCGACCCCGACTCGATTCTCGCGCGCGCCGCTCGCGAACTGAAGGATGCGCCCGACGAGCCCCGCTGGCTCGACATCAGCTCCTCCATCATCTCCCGGGTCCGTTCCACCACTCGGCGCAGCTGGCCCGTCGACGGACAGTTCCCGACGGCTCCCGCCGGTCGGGACTCCGACACCCTTCGCGTCAGTGATCTCGTGGTTCGTACAGCGATCCTGCGTTCTCTGCAGGGCGTGCACGGATCACAGCCGACCGATATCTCGCTGTATCTCGACGACCACCGGTGCACCGGTCTTTCCCTCACGGTCGTCGGCGCGTACGGGAGCGACCTACAAGCCGTCGGCGACGAGTTGGCCACCATTGCTCTCGGCGTCGTGGAGGATCTGCTCGGGCTTGCGCTCACTCGCGACGACGTCGACGTGCGCGTCGACGACATCGACGTCTGAGGTGCGGGGATGGGTGAGGCGCGTAAGAGTCTCGTCAGGATGCACAGGTCACAGCGTAAGTAGCGCGTAAGGAACGCCGCCGCGTCTGCTGAGCGGTACCACGCTTTCGGCATGACCGAAGTTGTTCTGGTGGCGCTGGCCGGGCTCGCAGCGATCTACCTCCTCGTTGCACTACTCGATCCCGAGCGATTCTGATGGGCTCCATCCTTGCGGTGATCGCCGTACTCGCCATCGCCTACGTGCCTCTCGGCGACTACATGGCCAGAGTGTTCGAGGTGGGTTCGGAACCCGGGCGTCCGGTTCACTGGCGCCTCGAATCGATGCTCTACCGGGTGTGCCGGATCGATCCGCGTGCCGAACAGACCTGGGTCGGCTACACGACGAGCCTGCTCGGCTTCTCCACTGCCGGAATTGTCTTTCTCTATGTTCTGCAACGCATTCAGGGTGTTCTGCCAATGAACAACGGTCTGCCCGGCGTCAGTCCCGCCGTAGCGTTCAACACAGCCGTGTCGTTCGTCAGCAACACCAACTGGCAGTCGTATGTCCCCGAGACGACGATGACCGATCTGACGCAACCGCTCGGGCTCGCGGTACAGAATTTCCTCTCTGCAGCAGTCGGGCTCGCCGTGGCCATTGCCCTCGTTCGAAGTTTCGTGACCGTTCGCAGCGGCGGCGAACTCGGCAACTTCTGGGTCGACCTCACCCGCGGAACACTTCGCATCCTGTTGCCGCTCTCGTTCGTGATCGCTCTGATCCTGTTGACTCAGGGCGTCATTCAGTCCTTCTCGGCATCGTCCGACTTCGCCCTGGCGCCCGTCGCCTCTCAGGAAGCCATCAAAGAACTGGGAACCAACGGAGGCGGAATCCTCGCTGCCAACTCCGCGCACCCGTTCGAGAACCCGACACCGCTGTCCAATGTCGTCGAGGTGATCGCGCTGCTCCTGATCCCCGTGTGTCTCACCAGGACCTTCGGAACCATGGTCGGAAGCCGAAAGCAAGGGCTGACGTTGTTGGCCGTGATGGCGACGCTGTGGGCAGGCCTGCTGGCGATCACACTGGCAGCGGAGTTCGGCACACGCGGCGTCGCAGCGCAGGCCGCCGGAGCGATGATGGAAGGCAAAGAGTCGCGCTTCGGCATCGCCGGATCCGCGCTCTTCGCGGTATCGACTACCGGAACCTCCACCGGTGCAGTCAATTCTGCCCACGACAGCATGTCTCCCCTCGGCGGCGGAGCCGTATTGACCAACATGTTGTTCGGCGAGATAGCACCGGGCGGGGTTGGCACCGGCCTCTACGGGTTGCTCGTTCTGTCGATCATCGCCGTCTTCGTCGGCGGGCTCCTCGTCGGGCGAACACCGGAGTTCCTCGGCAAGAAACTCGGCCGCCGCGAGATCACCATGGCAGCACTGTCGGTGCTCGTGATGCCGGTACTCGTCCTCGTGGGCACCTCCATCTCGGTGGTGTTGGATTCCACGCCTGCATTCCAGGGCAACTCAGGGGATCCTGGCACTCCAGGCTCGATCCACGGCTTCACCGAAGTTCTCTACGCCTACAGCTCGGCGGCGAACAACAACGGCAGCGCGTTCGGCGGGCTCACCGCCACCAGCGATTGGTTCCAGATCTCGCTCGCACTGGCGATGTTGCTGGGTAGATTCCTGCCCATCGTCTTCGTGCTTGCTCTGGCAGGCTCGCTGATCACGTCCAAGCGAACCCCGCCGAATGCAGGCACTCTTCCCACCACCGGTCCGCTGTTCGGCGGATTGCTCTTGGGGACAGCGGTATTGGTGGCTGCACTCACCTTCTTCCCCGCTTTGTCCCTCGGTCCGATAGCAGAGGCACTGTCGTGAACAACATAGTCGGCGCGTTCGCCAAACTGGATCCGCGGCATCTGGCTCGAAATCCGGTCATGTTCATCGTGTTCGTGGGCTCGCTCGTCACGACGGTGCTGGCCGTGATGTCGCCGAGTGCGTTCGCCTGGTCCATCACCGGCTGGCTCTGGTTCACCGTGCTGTTCGCCAATCTGGCCGAATCCGTAGCCGAGGGGCGCGGCAAAGCGCAGGCAGCGAGTTTGCGCAAGGTGAAGCAGGACAGTTCTGCTCGACGGCGGTTGCCCGACGGGTCGATCGAGGACGTGCGCGGCACCGACCTGAGAGTCGGCGACGACGTGATCGTCACCGCAGGCGAGGTCATCCCGGGCGACGGCGACGTCGTCGACGGCATTGCCAGCGTGGACGAATCGGCCATCACCGGCGAATCGGCCCCGGTGGTGCGAGAGTCCGGCGGAGACAGATCGGCCGTCACCGGCGGTACGACGGTGCTCTCCGACGAGATCGTCGTGCGGATCACCGCAGAGCAGGGAGAGACGTTCGTCGACAGAATGATCGGACTCGTCGAGGGTGCCTCCCGGCGCAAGACTCCCAACGAGATCGCGCTGAACATTCTGCTCGCATCGCTGACCATCGTGTTTCTGTTCGCCGTGGTGGCCATCGGACCGATGAGCGCCTACGCCGGGGAACAGCAGAATCCGATTCGGCTCATCGCCCTGCTGGTATGCCTGATCCCCACCACGATCGGAGCGTTGTTGTCCGCCATCGGAATTGCCGGCATGGATCGACTGGTGCAGCGCAACGTGCTGGCGATGTCCGGCCGGGCCGTCGAAGCTGCAGGCGACATCGACACTCTGCTGATGGACAAGACCGGAACCATCACCTACGGAAACCGGCAGGCAACGGCACTTCACCCGGCACCCGGTGTCGACGCCGAGGAACTGGCTCGGGCGGCGCGGTTGTCGTCACTGGCCGACGGCACACCCGAGGGCCGGAGCATCGTCGAACTGTGTTCTCGAGACTTCGGGTTGTCGGATCGGGCCGATGCATCGGAGCTGGCGGGTGAGTTCGTCGCATTCACCGCCCAGACCCGCATGAGCGGTATCGACGTAGGCGGCAGTTCGGTGCGCAAGGGCGCCGCCGATTCGGTGGCGGGCTGGGTCAGGGACAACGGTGGAACCGAGATCGCCCCTGGTCGTTCCGTTCAGGACACGAGCGTTCGAGATATCGCCCAGGCAGGCGGCACGCCGCTCGTGGTGGCCGAGTGCTCTGCCGGCTCGGCGAGAGTCCTCGGCGTCGTCGAGTTGTCCGACGTGGTGAAGCCGAACATCGCAGAGAGGTTCGCCCAGCTACGGGCGATGGGAATCAGAACCGTGATGGTCACCGGGGACAACCCGTTGACCGCCGAAGCGATTGCCGCCGAAGCAGGCGTCGACGACTTTCTCGCCGAGGCGACACCGGAGGACAAGCTCGCACTGATCCGCAAGGAACAGGCAGGTGGGCGGCTCGTCGCCATGACGGGCGACGGAACCAACGATGCGCCTGCACTGGCGCAGGCCGACGTCGGCGTTGCGATGAACACCGGCACCTCGGCAGCGAAGGAGGCGGGCAACATGGTCGATCTGGATTCGGATCCCACCAAGTTGATCGAGATCGTCGAGATCGGCAAGCAGTTGCTGATCACGCGCGGGGCGCTCACGACGTTCTCGCTCGCCAACGATCTCGCGAAGTACTTCGCGATCCTTCCGGCGATGTTCAGCTCTCTCTACCCCCAGCTCGATGCACTGAACATCATGCGACTCGCCACCCCGCAGTCTGCGATCCTGTCCGCGGTGATCTTCAATGCGCTGGTCATCGTCGCCTTGATCCCATTGGCGCTCAAAGGCGTTCGTTATCGGCCTGCATCGGCTGCGGTGCTGCTGCGCCGCAACCTGCTGATCTACGGGGTCGGCGGCGTCGTGACACCCTTCGTCGGGATCTGGCTCATCGATCAGGTAGTCCGTCACATTCCAGGAATAGGTTGACATGCGGTTCGCACAAGGATTCTTACGTCAGATGCTCGCCGGGTTCGCCGTACTCGCGGCGTTCACCGTCATCCTCGGGATCGCCTACCCGGCCGCCGTCTGGGCCATCAGCAGACTCGACACGCACTCGGCCGAGGGCTCGACGCTGGTGGACCGGAACGGCTGCGTCGTCGGGAGTTCGTTGATCGGCGTCGATCCACAGGTTCCGGAGGGGCAACCCGATCCGTACTTTCACCTTCGCACGACGGGGTCCGTTGCCGACGACGACGCGTTCGCGCCGGGCGACCCGTCAGCGGCCCTTCCCACCAATCTCGGTCCGAGCAGCGAACTGCTGGCGTCGTTCGTGACGCAGCGGCGCGCTCACATCGCAGCGCGCGAGAACGTCGACCCCGCCGCCGTGCCGGTCGACGCCGTCACCGGGTCAGGATCGGGCGTGGATCCGCACATCAGCCCTGCCTACGCTGCCATTCAGGTAGCGCGGGTGGCGCAGGTCAACGGGATGAGCGAATCGGAGGTCGAGGCGTTGGTGAGCGAGCACACGGACGGGCCGCAGTACGGTGTACTCGGGGAAACGGTGGTCGATGTACCGGAGCTGAACGTAGCTCTCGGCCTCACCGGCCCTCCGTGTGATTGACCGCCGTGTGATCGACCGCCGTGTGGATCAGAGAGGACCGACGCATGGGACAGGGTGAGCTGCGGATCTATCTCGGCGCGGCCCCGGGCGTCGGGAAGACACTGGCGATGCTCGAGGAGGCCCACCGGCGCAGTGGCAGAGGCTGCGACGTCGTCGCGGCGCTCGTCGAGACTCACGGTCGCCGGCGGACGGCTGCCGCTCTGGAAGGAATCGAACCGGTCCCGCCTCTCGAGATCGAATATCGCGGGACGGTGAACCGTGAACTGGATGTGCTTGCAGTGCTGCGCCGGCGTCCTGATCTGGTTCTGGTGGACGAGCTCGCGCACACCAACACCCCGGGCTCGCGGCACGAGAAGCGCTGGCAGGATGTCGCGGAACTTCTCGCGGGCGGCCTCGACGTGATCTCCACCGTCAACGTGCAGCATCTCGAGTCGCTCAACGACGTAGTGGAACAGATCACCGGGATCGTTCAACGAGAGACGGTTCCGGACAGCGTCGTTCGCGCCGCAGCCCAGGTCGAGCTCGTCGACATCACTCCGGAAGCATTGCGACGCAGACTCGCCCACGGCAACATCTATGCATCCGACAAGATCGATGCGGCCATGAGCAACTACTTCAGACCCGGCAACCTCACCGCGCTGCGTGAGCTCTCGCTGCTCTGGATCGCCGACCAGGTCGATGCGGCACTGGTGAAGTATCGCAAGGACAATCACATAACCGACACGTGGGAGGCGCGTGAACGCGTGGTGGTGGCAGTGACCGGTGGCCCCGAGTCGGACACGTTGGTCAGGCGCGCCAGCCGCATCGCGTCGAGGTCGAGTGCGGAACTGATGGTGCTGCACATCGTGCGCGGCGACGGATTGGCCGGGGTGTCCGCGCCGCAGATGGGCAACGTGCGCACGCTTGCAGTCTCTCTCGGCGCCAGCATGCACAGCGTGGTCGGCGACAACGTGCCCGCGACGTTGCTCGACTTCGCCCGCGGAGTGAACGCGACGCAGTTGGTCATCGGTACCTCCAGACGCTCACGCGCCGCGCGGATCCTCGACGAGGGGATCGGAGCCGCGGTGGTCCAGAACTCGGGAAAGATCGACGTCCACATGGTCACCCACGACGAGCGTGCTCGTCGCGTTCGACTTCAGGTCGATGCAGGCCGACGACGCATTCTCGCGTGGCTGGCCGCCGTCCTCGTCCCGTGCGGGGCGTCGGCGGTGCTGGCGCTGGTCGATCCACAGTTCGATTCGAGTGGCGAAAGTGCGCTGTTCTTCATGGTCGTGCTGTGTGTCGCGCTGCTGGGCGGCGTTGCACCCGCGGCATTGTCGGCGCTGATCGCCGGATTCCTGCTCAACTTCTTCTTCACCGCCCCGCGCTACAGTCTCACCGTTGCCGAGCCCGAGAACTTCGTCGTGACGATAGTGCTGCTCATCGTCGCCGTCGCCGTCGCAGCACTGGTCGACGCCGCGGCCAGGCGTGCGCGGGAGGCTCGGCGTGCATCCCAGGAAGCCGAGTTGCTGACACTGTTCGCCGGAACCGTCCTGCGCGGAGGTGATCTCGACGCACTTCTGGGCCGGGTGCGCGAGACCTATGGGCAGCGGGCCGTCGCTCTCGTCGAGGAGTCGACGGGTGAGACTGTCGGCGCCGTCGGGGAATCGCCACCCGCCCTCGCCGAGGATGCCGATACGGCGATCGACGCACCCGGAGGTGAGTTCACGATGCTGCTTGCGGGCGCAGCCACCGCTGCCCACGACCGCCGAGTGTTGACGGCGGTTGCCAATCAGGCCGCGGGGCTGGTGCGCCAGTCGAGACTTACCGAGGAAGCAAGCCGGGCAAGCGCTCTCGCGGAAGCGGACGTACTGAGACGGGCACTGCTGTCCGCGGTCAGCCACGATCTGCGCACTCCTCTCGCGGCGGTGAAAGCGGCGTCGTCCTCGCTTCGCAGTACCGACGTCGAGTTCTCGGCGCAGGACACCGCCGAGTTGGTCGCGACCATCGACGAGTCGACCGATCAGTTGACCTCTCTCGTGGGCAATCTGCTCGATTCCTCGCGCCTGCAGGCGGGCGCGGTGCGGCCGACGCTGCAACCGGTGTACGTCGAGGACGCGGTGCAGCGAGCACTGGTCGGAAGCACGGCAACGGCCGACAACGTTCGGATCGACGTCGGCGAGACCGCGGTGCTCGCGGACATCGGCCTACTCGAACGCGTGATTGCCAACGTGGTGGACAACAGCGTTCGGCACGCACCGGCCAGCGAGATCAGGATCAGCGCAACACAGTTCGGCGAGCGCGTCTCGATCGCTGTCGCGGACGGTGGGCCGGGTATCGCAGCGGGTGCCAAGGCCACCATGTTCGACGCCTTCCAACGCCTCGGTGACCGAAATACCTCGGTCGGTGTCGGTTTGGGGCTCTCGGTCGTTCGCGGCTTCGTCGAGGCGATGGGCGGGACCGTCGAAGCGTCGGACACCCCCGGCGGCGGATTGACCGTCACCGTCGAACTGAGCGCCGCCGAGTTGCAGGTACCGTGACGGCACCGAAGATCCGCATCCTCGTCGTCGACGACGAACCGCAGATCGTGCGTGCGCTTCGGATCAATCTCAACGTTCGCGGCTACGAAGTGGCGACGGCAGCGTCCGGCGCCGAGGCGCTGCGTAGTGCTGCGAACTTTCACCCGGAGATCGTTCTCCTCGATCTCGGTCTGCCGGATTTCGACGGGATCGACGTGATCGCCGGACTTCGAGGGTGGACCGATGTTCCGATCGTGGTGCTCTCGGCGAGAACCGATTCCGCGGACACGGTCGAGGCGCTCGATGCCGGGGCGGACGATTTCGTCACCAAGCCCTTCGGGATGGACGAGCTGTTGGCTCGGCTTCGTGCAGCGCTGCGCCGCGGCCCGCACGCGGCGGGCGAGGCTGTGGTGGAGACGGATTCGTTCACCATCGACCTGGCATCCAAGACCGTCACCCGCCGCGGCGAGAACGTACACCTCACCCGCACCGAATGGGGCGTGCTCGAGTTGCTGGCGCGCAATCGCGGAAAGTTGGTGTCGCAGCGGGAGATACTGCAGACCGTGTGGGGGCCACGGCACGAGCGCGAGACGCACTACCTGCGCATCTATCTCGGTCAGCTACGCCAGAAACTCGAAGACGACCCCTCGCATCCGCGGCACCTGCTGACCGAGACGGGCATGGGCTACCGGCTCGTCTAGCCGCCGAGCACGATGCCTTCGCGGCGCGGATCCGCGCCGCCGGTCCAGCCGTCGCCGGTTCGTTGCAGCGCACTGAGTCCGCTCGACTGATCTGCCGTCGACACCTGGTGTCCCCACTGCTCCAACTGCTTCACGACGGGATCGTCCGGGCCCGTGACGTTGGGATGCTCGCCGCCGTAATTGGTGGAGGGCGAATTGGCGGCACCGAAGTCCACCATCGACACGGCCTGCTGCGGGTTCATGCCCCAGTCGAGAATCCCGACGAGCGTTTTGACGACGAACTGAATGATCACCGATCCACCCGGTGACCCGGCGACGAGGGAGAGGTCGCCGCGTGTGCCGTCGTCGGCGGTGTCGAACACCAGCGTCGGCGCCATCGAACTTCGTGGGCGCTTGCCCGGTTCGACGCGGTTGGCGAGCGGAGTGCCGTCCGGCGCTGCGGGTTCGGCGGAGAAGTCGGTGAGCTGGTTGTTGAGCAGGAAGCCGTCGACCATGTGGAACGAGCCGAATGCCGACTCGACGGTGGTGGTCATCGACGCAGCGTTGCCGTAGCTGTCGACGATGGAGATATGGCTTGTGCCGTGCTCGGGGTCGGTGGACGACGCGAACTGTACCGGCCCGAAATCGCCGTGGACGGCTGTACCCATGCTGCGTTGTGGATCGATCAGAGCGGCTCGCTCGGCCAGGTACTTCTGGTCGAGGAGGGCATCGGGAGATCCTCCGGGAAGCGGTACGAAATCCGGATCGGCAACGTAGAAATCTCTGTCCGCGTAAGCAAGTCGCTCGGCCTCCGAGATCAGGTGTACGCCCTCGGCACTCGGGGTTCCGCCGTTCGCGTCCATGGCGGACGGTGCATAGCGCGCGAGGTCGAAGTTCGAGAGAATGCCCAGCGTCGAGGCGACGGCGATGCCGCCCGACGACGGCCCTGGCATCCCGCAGATGTCGCTGCCGCGGTACGGCGTGCAGATGGCGGTTCGTGTGCGTGCCTCGTACCCCGCCAGGTCGTCGAGAGTGATCAGACCGGGTGTGCGCCCGGCAGTGGTGTCGGAGGTCTTCTCGACGATGGCCGCAGCGATGTCGCCGGTGTAGAACGCGTCGGCGCCGCCGGATGCGATGGTGGACAGTGTCTTCGACATCGACGGATTGTTCAGGACGGTACCCGCGGATTTCGGGGTTCCGTCCGGTTCGAGGAAATAGTCCTTCGACTCGGGATCGAGCGCCAACTTCGGGGCCGACTCGGCGATGGACTGCGCCATGCGCGGACTGATCGCGAATCCGTCGTCGGCTATGGACACTGCAGGTTGGAACAGTGTCGACCAGTCCTGCTTGCCGTGCTCGGTGTGCGCCTGCTCCAGCATTCGCAGCACACCCGGTACCCCGATGGATCGTCCACTCGATCGTGCATCCGGCTGCGGCACAGTCCGATCGGTGTCGTCGATCCACCGCAGATAGTCACCGGTAGCGGCGGCGGGTGCCACCTCTCGGCCGTCGTACGCTTGCACATCGCCCGAGGCTGCATCGTAGTAGAGCAGGAAGGCGCCGCCGCCGATGCCGGAAGACTGCGGTTCGACCAAGCCGAGCACGGTCTGTGCGGCGATGAGTGCATCGGCCGCCGTTCCCCCGTCGCGCAGAACGTCGCACGCGGCCTTGGTCGACACCGGGTTCGCCGTCGAGACGGCATAGTTCGCGGTATCGACGGGTTCCATGCCCGATCGATAGCCCGTAGCTATTTCGGGATTGGTCGCTATGTCGCCGCTGCCCGTTCCGTCGCTGCTGCCCGTTCGGTCAGTGCCGGCGGTCGACGTGGCGGCCGAAGCCGAGGTACCCCCGGTCAGGCACGCCTGCGCATCGGCGTCGTCGTCGGATTGCCCGCATGCTGTGATCGGAATCAGCACCAGAGCACAGGCAGCTACGGTCCATCGTTTCGGGCCCACCGGCCAGACGCTACCGCAGCGCGGCGGACTGCGCGCCCTGCTTGAGCCAGTGCTCGAGCGGCGCGGGTCGCCCGTACAGATAACCCTGGGCGAACCTGCAGTGCAGTGCCTCGATCGCGTGAGCCTGCTGCTCGGTCTCGACACCCTCGGCGACGATGGAGACCGGGAGGGCTCGTGCCATTGCGGTGATCGCGCTGACCAGCGAGTCGCCGCCTTCGGTTCGGCCGATCTCCGAGATGAACGAGCGGTCGATCTTGAGAAGGGCAATGGGAAGTTCGCGCAGTCGGCTCAGCGACGAGTAGCCGACTCCGAAATCGTCGAGGACGATGAGCACGTCCATCGCGGCGAGTCGGTCGAGGATTCGCTTGGCAGCGAACACATCGTCGATCAGTGCGGTCTCGGTGACTTCGAGAGCAAGGTCGGAGCCCTGAAGCCCTGAATCGAGAAGGAGTTCGGCGACGATCCCGGGGAGCGAATCGTCGCGCAGCTGAATCGGCGAGATGTTGACCGACATCGTGACGTCTTGCCCGGCTTCGCGAAGGATGGCGAGGTCGCGCAGCGCAGTACGCAGTACCTCGTTGCCGATTTCACCGATCAGATTGGTCGATTCCGCGATCCCGACGAATTCGCCCGGGTTGCGAAGTCGTCCACCGTGATTCCATCGCACGAGTGCCTCGTACACGACGGTGTCGCGAGTGGAGGTCATGACGATGGGCTGGTAGTGCACCTCGAGCTCGCCGCGGCGGACGGCGCCGCGCAGAGCCGTTGCGGTTTCGATGGCGGCCGTCGAGGATGCACGAAGCGATTCGTCGAAGAACGCGTATCGCGAGGCGCCCTGTGATTTGGCGTGGTACATCGCGGTGTCGGCTTCGCGGATGAGGTCGTCGAGCTCGCGGCTTCGGCTCTCCGTCGCCGCGATTCCCACCGATGCGGTGATGTAGGCGCTGGCAGCGCTGAGAATGAACGGCTCGGCGATTCGGTCGATCAACGATCGTGCCAATTCTTCGACCTCGGGTCGCGTGCAACGGCCGATCACGATGAATTCGTCACCTGCATAGCGGACGACGGTGTCCGACGGCCGGACGGTGGACCGAATGCGGTGTGCGGCCGCAGCGATCATCTCGTCGCCGACGCGGTGGCCGTAGGAGTCGTTGATCATCTTGAAGTTGTCGAGGTCGACGAACAGGATGAAGATTCGGCCGACGGTGTCCAACGACGCCAGGCGCCCGAACTGGTACGGGAGCATCGTCCGGTTGGGGAGCCCGGTGAGCGCATCGTGCGCGGCTCGGTAGCGCGCGTCGTCCTCGCTTCGTTCCATGAGGCTCATCGCACGCTCGCCGCGCAGTGAGCTGCCGACGAGAATTGCCGACAGCAGCGACGATCTGACGATGAGATCCGCGGTGGATGCGGCCGATCCAAGCACCAGAATCGCGGCGCAGACGGCCAACATCACGATGACGAACGCGACTCGTCGTCGACGGTGCCGCGGAGCAGCGCGATGGCGATGAGCCATCGTTGCCATGTGCGGATCGAGGGCAGCGAGCGCAAGCGAGGCGTACCCGAGGATGTAGATGCCGTCGAGCAATCCAGGCGAGATCGATGAATCACGCGAGAGGAAGAACGCGTAGGCGACGTCGCCGACCAGGATCGACACCAGTGTCACCAGGAGCAGGCGAAGCGATCGATTGCGGCGCTCCGAGGAGATCAACAGGTAGAGGACGAGCGTGATCATTCCGGCGTCGATCGCCGGATACAGGCCGTTCATGACAGCGACCACGGTGGATATGTTGCTGCTCAGCAGCGGGGAGATCAGCCATACCCACGACAGGAACAAGCCGCCGAGTGCAATGAGGCCCGCGTCGATCAGCGGGGTGAGGTCGTCGCGGGATCTCCGTTCGAGGATCCAGCGCGCAAGAGCTGTGCCGATGAGGGCGTAGCCGGAGAGCGTCAGTGCGTTGGAGAGCGCCGTGACGCCGACGGGATACATCGTCGGGTCGCCGCGCAGTCCGACTCCGATGAGGAACATTGCCGCGGCGCCGAACAGGCACCACCACGACGTCGAGTCTGCGGGCTTGAACCGGCGGATGCCGACGCTGATCGCCACGACCGATACGAGCGCGAACATCGCGAGGACGACCGAGCGGATGGAGCTGCCGCCGATGTAGAAAACCACGCTCGTAGCCACGACGACGGAGGCCATCGCCACGAATCGGGGAGCACTGGCGAGCACACGGTGGATCGGTTGGACCTCCGTATCCATCGAAGGCCCCCCTTGTCGCTGCCGCAGTGTCGTACACGAACCGCTCGTCAGATTCGCTCTCCGGCGAGATTACTGCAGGAAGGCCCAACTTTGCTGGGGACAGCGCACGATTAGTTTTTCGGTGTCGGCGAGTCGACCCTGGAGACCGCGCAAATTCCTCAGCGAACATCTGGAGTCGACCATGACCGAACACACGTTTTCACCGCCGCGCACACTGTCCGGCGTCACTCTGAGTCGTCCTCGCGCTGTTCTCTTCTCGACGCTGTTCGCGCTGGTGGTGAACCTTGTCCTCTGGCTGATCGGACTCGCTGCCGGCGCAACGTTCGAGCTCACCGACGCCGGAACGACGATGGCTGTTGCTCCCGGCGGTGTGGTGATGTTGACCGTGGTGCCGATGATGGTGGGAATGGGTATTGCGGCGCTGGTGTCCTTGCGCTGGCTCCCGATCGTGAGAATCGCGCAGGTGATCGGTTTCGTCGCGCCACTCGCCACGATTGCGATGACGGTTGCCGCCGACTTCGATGCCGCGAGCACCGCTGCGCTCTCGCTCATGCACGTGGTCATCGCCGTGGTGGTTCCCGCGGGGCTGGAAGCGATGCACCGGGGAATTACCGCCGCCGGCGAGGCGTGATCACTCCGTGAGTCGACCGTTCGCCTCGGTTCAGGCGTTTCTCGATGCGCAAGAGGCAGGACCGAGAGGGACGGTCGAAGCGCTTCGCGCAGTGATGTCGAAGGCCGGACCGGCGCTGACGGAGGGGATCAAATGGAACTCCCCGAGCTACGCGCTCGACGGTCGCGACTGCATCACGTTGTCGGTCCGCCCGGGAAAGCCGGTGCTTGTGGTGTTTCACACGGGCACCGAGGTTCGGGAGGACACGAAGGGGGCGCCGGTGCTGCAGGACAGCACCGGCCTGCTTTCCTGGCGCTCCGACATCCGGGCGACCGCCGAGTTCGTGGATTCGGCGGCGGTGAACGAGAAGGCGGCGGACGTGGCGTGGATCGTTCGAGCATGGAGCAAGATCGTCAACCAATAGTTGACGATCGAGACACGTCAACCTATGGTTGACGCATGACCGAGCCTACGAAAGTGTCCGTCCCAGTCCGCCTCGACGACCTGATCGACGCCATCAAGAAAGTGCACGACAACGAACTGGAGCAACTGTCCGACGCCGTCATCGCGGCAGATTCGCTCGGCGATCTCGCCGATCATCTGATCGGGCATTTCGTCGATCAGGCTCGGCGCAGCGGCGCATCGTGGACCGACATCGGACGAAGTATGGGTGTGTCGAAGCAAGCTGCCCAGAAGCGCTTCGTCGCCAAGGGATCCGAATCGCCGATGGACCCGAGCGAGGGGTTCAAGCGATTCACCCCCCGCGCCAAGAACGTGATGGTGGGTTCGCAGAACGAAGCCCACGCCGCGCGAAACGCCGAAATCACCCCGGCCCACCTCGTTCTCGGCATGCTCGGCGACACCGAGTCGCTCGGTTCGAAGCTCGTGCTCTCTCACGGCCGAACCGAGCAGTCGGTGCGCGAGGCGGTCACTGCACTGCTGCCGTCGGCGGCGTCGGAACTCCCGGCGCTCGTGCCGTACGACGCCGAGTCGAAGAAGGTCGTCGAACTGACCTTTCGGCAGGCGTTGCGCCTCGGCCACAACTACATCGGTACCGAACACATCCTTCTGGCACTGCTCGAGTTCGAGGACGGGCAGGGAGTTCTGTCCGGTCTCGGGCTGGACAAGGCTGCGGTCGAGGCGGAACTCGTGGAGGCTCTGGCCCAGTTCCAGCCGTGAACCTCTCAGCTCACGTCATAGGGACGCCGGGTCCATATCTTTGCGCTGTGATGCGGTGACCCGGCTTGCTCGAATGCAGGCAGCGGCGGCAACGAGAGCTCCGACGAACATGGCGGTCACCATCGGTATCGCGGTGTCCTCGCCGCCGAGGCCCACGAGGGGCGAAATGATTGCGGCAAGGCCGAATTGGAGTGCCCCGAGTACTGCGGAGCCGGTGCCGGCGAGATGAGGAACCTGGGCGACGGCGAGGCTCGTTGCGTTCGCGTAGACGAATCCGAGGCTGAGCAAAGTGAGGAACAGCAGGATCAGCGTCGGCCACAGGCTGATACCCACGATACCCAGAATCAGCAGCAGGGTCGTGGTCACCACGATGGCGCCGATTCCAGCCGACATCATGCGGTGCAATGAAATTCGGTCGGCGAGCTTCGCGGTGACTGCGCTGCCGATCATCAGACCGAGGGCGTTGACCGCGAATGCCGCCGAATACTGCCCCGCGGACAGGCCGAGCATGTTCTGCAGAACGAACGGTGACGCCGAGATGTAGGCGAACATGACGCTGAAGGCGAACGTGAACGTCAGGGTGTAGGCGACGTAGCGCGGATTGCGCACCACGGTCCCGATGCCCTCGATCATGTCGGACAGACCGCCGTCGCGTCGATCCTCGCGGGCAAGCGATTCGGGGACGAACGAGATGGCGCACACCAGCATGACCGCCGTCAGAGCCGTGATGATCCAGAAGACACCGCGCCAACCGATCGAGTCCACGACCGCTCCGCCGATCAAGGGGGCGATGACGGGGGCGACGCCACCGATGATCATCATGAGGCCGAAGAGCTTCGCGGATTGGCTGCCCTTCGTGCGATCGGCGATGATCGCGCGCGAGAGCACGACCCCCGCTGCGCCGGCGAATCCCTGCACGAACCGAGCGCCGATGAGGAATTCGATCGAGGGTGCAAGCGCCGCTGCGGCACCTGCCGCCAGGCAGACGACGGCGCCGACGATCAGCGGAACTCGGCGGCCGAGCTTGTCCGACAGCGGACCGATGACCAACTGGCCGAGAGCCAAACCGATCAGGAAGGTCGTCAGTGTCAGTTGGATGCTGCTGGCCGAGGTGTCGAGTTCGGTCGCCATGGCGGGGAACCCGGGCAGATACATGTCGGTTGCAAGAGGCGGGACGGCGGTGAGCAGGGCAAGCACGCCGATGAGCACGGCGCTCGGCGAGGCACGTACGGCTGTGGTGTCGGTGGTAGTCATCGTAACGAAACTTAACATATAAAAATATATGTATTGTGGTGACGTGATCCACCACTCATCCCAGGCATCGGCGCCACTCGCGTCGGTGTTGCACGATCTCAGTTGGACGATTCAGCGCCTCGACCCCGTGGAGGACCTCGGAATCGAGCGCATCCCGGCGCCGGAGTTGACCATCCTGAAGGAGGTCGATCGGAACCCGGGAATCAGTGTGCGGGTCATGGCCGAACTGCTCGCGATGCAGCCGTCCAACGTCAGCACAGCGGTACGCAGCCTGGTGGATCGCGGCTTGTTGAAGCGCACCCCGTCGGCCGCGGACCGGCGTGTGGCCGAGTTGACGGTGACCGAGCAGATGGTCCGCAATCGCACCCGCATCGAAGCAGCGTGGTCCTCACGCATCAACCAAGCGCTCGAACGACTACCCGAAGATGCTGCAGCGCAGCTCGTCTCGGCAGCGCCTGCACTGGCACTGCTGATGGACGAGCTGCGCGTACAGGCTTAGCCCCGCGCTCGCGCGTCGTTGCTCATGCTCGCGCTCGCGCGTCGTTCCTCATGCTCGCGCTCGCGCGTCGACGGCGAGTTGAACGTCCTCGTCGATGAGGCTCGCGTTGATCGCCCCGGCCGTACGCCCCCCGGCGGCGGCCGAGCCGATCACGTTCTCGGTGACCGAAGCGACGTTGCCTGCTGCGTAGACGCCGGCGGTGGACGTGGCACCGAAGGTATCGATCGTCAGTGCCGTACCCATCTTGATGTCGCCCATCAGTACGTCGGACACCGCGAGGTCGAGCCCTTTCAGCATGTCGGCGTTGGCAGCGAAGTTCGGTCGCGCCACCACGGCGTGGACGGCAACGGTGGTGCCCGACGCCAGACGTACACCGGTGAGCACGCCGCCGTCGACGACGATCGAGTCGATGGCGTCGGTCACGACCCCGATGTCGCGCGCCGCCAACTTCTCGTACTCGTCGTTCGTCGGCTCGTGTCCCTGGGTGAACAGCACGATGTTGTCGGACCACTGGCGCCACATCAGAGCCTGGTGAACGCCGATCGCACTGCCGATGATTCCGACGGTGTCCGCGCGTACCTCCCAGCCGTGGCAGAACGGGCAGTGCAGAACCTCGCGGCCCCAGCGATCGGCGAGTCCGGGGATGTCCGGCAGTTCGTCGGTGAGGCCGGTGGTCACGAGTAGCCGCCGAGCGGTCAGTGTGGTTCCGTCGTCCAGGACGACGGTGAAGTCTCCACTGCGTCCCGACGTCGATGCGACGGTGCCCTCGCGAATCTCGGCTCCGTAGGACTGTGCTTCGGCGCGACCCTTCGCCACCAGCTCCAGCGGCGGGATCCCTTCGAGTCCCAGGTAGTTGTGAGCATGCGCGGCAGGCGCATTGCGTGGATGTCCGGCGTCGACGACGAGGACCGACCGGCGTGCGCGAGCGAGCGTGACTGCTCCCGAAAGGCCTGCGGCGCCGCCGCCGATGATGATCACGTCGTACCGAGAGTTCGATGTCATTGCTCTACTGTGCGTGCCGACTCGGCAATTGGCAATATTGATTGCTGAAACAGCAAAATCAGCGCGGGGAGTGCGTCACGCCGTGGCAGCCTCGCGGCCGAACCATCTCGTCAGCGCGACATCCACGCTCGACTGAGCAGTGCCGGTCCACACCACGTGGCCGTCGGGACGAAGCAGCACGGCAGGAACGTCCGGCTCGGAGCCGGTGTCGGCGATGTGGTCGACGCGATCGCTCCATCCGCCGAGCGCCAATCGACCGGTGTGGTCGAGGAGCAGTCCCCGGCCTCGGTGCATCCCGTCGTAGAGGCTGCCGTCGGCCAGGTCGACGTTCCGCAGCCGCCTGCCCACCAGTTCGTCCTGATCGCCGCCGAAGTCGTAGCGCACCGAGATGGCGGTGATCTTCTCGATCAGGTACCGATTGACGTCCTCGAACTGCATCAGCTCGGCCAGTAGCCGCCGCACTGCCTGAGGCTTCGCGTCGGTCGACATCAGCTCGGCCTGAGCGCGGGTGTTGTCCAGAACGTCCGCGGCGACCGGATGTCGTTCGGATTCGTAGGTGTCCAACAGATCTTCCGGTGCCCAGCCATCGACCGCGGCAGCGAGTTTCCATCCGAGGTTGAAGGCGTCCTGAATACCCAGATTGAGACCCTGACCACCCATCGGCGGGTGAATGTGCGCGGCGTCGCCCGCGAGAAACACCCGATTCCGACGGTAGTGCTCGGCCAACCGAGTCGCGTCACCGAAACGTGAAAGCCAACGCGGGGAGTGCACTCCGAAATCGGTGCCTGCGACGGCCACGAGCCGGGTCTTGATGTCCTCCAGCGTGACCGGCGTACCGCGATCTCGCCGATCGGTCGCCGCGTCCGCGGCAGGTACGACCACGCGGTGGATGCCGCCGCCCATAGGTCCGATTCCGAACCGACGCTGGGTGTGTCGTACCTCGGTCACGATCGAGGTCAACTCGTCGGCGGGCATCGTCACCTCCATCTCCCCGATCAGCGTGTCCGCCGTCGACGGCTCGCCGGGGAATGCGACACCGATCAGCGTGCGTACGGTGCTCCGGCCGCCGTCGCAGCCGACGAGGTAGCGAGCCCGAAGTGCCGAGCCGTCGGCCAATTCGGCGGTGACTGCGTCGGCGTCCTGATGGACTGCGACGACGCTCGTTCCTCGCCGGATGTCGGTGCCCAGTTCCAGGGCACGATCGGCGAGAATCGCATCGATTTCGGGCTGACGTATCCCCAGCACATAACCGTGCGTGGTATCGAGATCGGTGGGTGCCGGTCCGGAGATGCCCGCGAAGAATCCGCCGAGTGGATACTTCCGGCCACGTGTTAGGAATCGGTCCAACAGGCCGCGTTGTTCCATGATCTCGATCGAGCGCACGTGAATTCCGAGGGCGCGCACGAACGTCGTCGGTTCCGCGTCCCTCTCCACCACAACTACTTCGACGCCGTGTAGGCGAAGTTCACCGGCCAGCATCAGTCCGGTCGGGCCTGCTCCGACAACGATTACATCGATCACGATGAGCGAGTGTGCAGCATGACCCGGGTCTTGCGGCAAGCCCCGGTGCACGCGATATGGTGAAGGGGGGAAGACGAGCGACCGCTTCGGGTCTCGTCAGGGCGTGCGGGGGTAACACTTCGAGTACCGCCGCCGAAGTTACCTGTGTCACCCCCACTGCGGTCACCCCTACTGCGAACCCGAGGATGCGGACGATGAAGAGAACAGCGCAACGCATTGCTGTATTGGCCACGATCGTCGCCGCCCCGGTGGCCCTCGGCGTGAGTATCGGCTCGGCCTCGGCGGACGCTGCGCCGTGGCATGTCGGTCCGGTCTATCGCGCGGAGACGACCGGCGAAGGCGCCCAGTACTTCTGCTCCAAAGCCCAAGCGCTGGAGCAGTCTTCGCAGTCGATCGTTCTGGTTCCATGCACCCGGGACGGCGATGTCTGGTATCGGGTCGTGGTCAACCCGTACAACTGGGGCTTCAGCATCTGAGCTCCCGCAGACCGCTTCTGGATCGACCTGTAACGCGGCTCTTGACCTGAACAATGGTTGAGGTTGCATCGTGGAGTAATGACAGCGACCTACGACGACCTGACCGATCTCATGACTCGCATGACCGGCGACGAGAAGCACGGCGCAAGTGCAACTTCCACCCTCGATGTCATCTGGGTTCTCTACCACCACGTTCTCCGCATCGACATGGAAGACCCGGACCGCGACCGATTTCTCGTCTCCAAGGGCCATGGTCCGATGGCGTACTACGCCGTGCTCGCAGCGCACGGGTTCATCCCCGAGGACCTACTCGACACCTTCGGTGAATTCGACTCTCCCCTCGGCTATCACCCGGATCGAATGCTGGTGCCGGGAGTCGAGATCTCGGCAGGTTCTCTCGGACATGGACTTCCGATCGCCGTGGGTACCGCAACGGCGTTGTCGCTACGGCCCGGCCACGCACGCGTGGTAGTTCTCCTCGGTGACGCCGAACTGGACGAAGGCAGCAACGGCGAGGCCATCGCATTCGCCGGACGCCGGGGACTGGGGAATCTGACAGCCGTGGTGATCGACAACGAGTCGGCGGGACTCGGCTGGCCAGGAGGCATCTCGGCGCGATTCGAGGTCGAGGGCTGGACCTCGTCCGACGTCGACGGCCGAGACCACGAGGCGCTACGACGAGCGTTCGCCGCCGGGCTGCCGAACACCCCGCACGTCGTCGTTGCACACGTCGAGCGAAAGGACGGCTAGCCATGACATCGATATCGGAAAAGACCACGGACCAACGCGAACGCTTCTACGGGTTGATCCCGGAACTTCTACGCGACAACAGCGACGCCGCACTCGTGCTCGCCGAGATCGGCGCAGGTTATCTGGATCCGGACATGGACACGGCTCTGAAAGATCGAGTGATCAACGTCGGTATTCGCGAGCAACTTCTCGTATCGTTCGCGGCAGGCCTGGCGCTCGCCGGAATGCGACCGATCGTGCACACCTTCGCACCGTTCCTGCTCGAGCGGCCGTTCGAGCAGGTGAAGCTGGACTTCGGGCACCAGGGGGTCGGCGGGATCTTCGTCGGTTCGGGCGGTTCCTACTCCATGGCCGCAGGCGGTGAGACGCATTTCGGGCCTCGCGACGTCGCGCTGCTCGACACTCTCGACGGCTGGATCGTGCACGTGCCGGGAAGCGCCGACGAAGCCGAGGACGCACTCCGCGCTGGATTCGAGAGCGAGGAACGGGTGTACATCCGACTCGACGGGATTTCGAATCGTCGGCGCTACGCCGAGGGCCCGGGATTCACGGTGTTGCGGACCGGCTCGTCGGGCACGGTGATTGCTGTCGGCCCGATGGCCGACGCGGTCCTCGCGGCCACCGAAGGGCGTGATCTGACAGTTCTCTACGCCGAGCAGATCCGGCCTTTCGACGCGCGGACACTGCGATCCACCCTGACGGCGCCCGATGTGGCGGTCGTCGAGCCGTACCTCGCCGGAACGTCCGTCCCGCACATTGCCGCCGCGTTGTCCGGCATCCGACACCGGGTGATCGGACTCGGCGTCGGCCGGGGCGAATTGAGGCGATACGGCTCGCCTGGCGACCACGAACACGCGCACGGACTCGACGCCGAAGGCATCAAGTTCTCACTCGACGAGTTCTTCGGGCAACGGCCCGGTTTCGCGGGCTGAACCGAACCGATCGATGGTGAATCACCAGCTCAGCGGACTGCACACGACTTGAAGGCAACCCGAGGTCAGTGTTGACTTGTCGGCAGAGGCGATCGGGGTGGGGGAAGTATGAATTCAGCGGTACGACGGGGCGTCGACGAGGCGCGGGCATACAGGCGTGGAGACGCGGTGACGGCAGTCCGTCACTTGGGCAAGCGTGCCTGGCGAGCAGGCGTTCCCGCGGGAACCGTCGGTGTCGTGGTCGACATCGACTGGCTCGGAGATCTGCGCGTCGAGTTCACGCTCGGCGGCGACTGGCTTCAGGGCCGGTGCACGGTCCAGAAGGTCGTCGCCGCCTGCGACCTTCAACTCATCCGAGGTGTCGAACGCGACATGGCCGGCCGCTGAGCTGTCCCTTGTGAGCTGTTACTTCTGAGCTGAGTAGCTACTTCTGGTCGGTGGCCGGGCCGTCGGGGCTTGCGCCACCCTCACCCGACCAGTCACCGGACTGCTCGCCGGCAGCGGGGTCGGATTGAACATCTTCCTTGGCGCCCTCGGCGCCCGTTCCGGTCTGTTCGGTCTGTGGCTTCTCGTGTTGTCCGCTCATGCGGGACGGCATACCCGAAACCGGCGTGCTCAACCCGCGACGACCTCAACCCGCGATGATATTGCGCAAGCGTTCGGTGTCCTCCGCGCCCCAACCGTCGGGCTGGAGAATCTCGGCCCACATGTCCACGGCGTCCTCTCCGTAATTATGGCCGTACCCCTGGGGTACATCGGTGGAGAACACCATGTCGAACGTGGTCTGCCAGAAGGTCACGAACGGAAACCATCGGACGCCGGGGTCGACGTCGACGCCGCGTTCCTCGCGGAGCCAGTCCGGCTGGTGCAGAACCAGATTCGGTGACCACCAGGTGATCGGATCGGACGCGTGCTGCCAGTACACCACGCGGGAGGCGTCCCAGGCGGAGCCGAGTTCGAGCTCGTCGGGTCGACCCGCGAAGCGCACGTATCGGCCACCCGCGACCACCGGAAGTATCTCGCGCGATCCGGCGTCGCGATCGGCGGTGATCTCGGACCACTGTTTCGTGAAATTCGGATTGCCGACCCAGAGAGCGCCGTCCGTTCTCGCCACCATGTCGCGGCCGCCGCCGAACGCGTCCTGACCGCCGTAGGCGCCGAGGCTTTCACCGAACACCACGAGCTTCGGCCGCGACTCCGCCGGTAGGTCCTGTACTGCGTCGTACACCCGGTCGAACAGCGCTCGTCCGGCCTCGCGCGGCGAATCACGGTCCGCGAGAAACGCAATGGGGCTCGGCAGGAACGAGTACTGCATCGAGGCTATGGCGGTGTCGCCGCCGTACATGTATTCCAGTGATCCGGCGACTGCTTCGTTGACCCACCCGCGGCCGGTCGTCGTGGCGACGGCGAGGACCTCACGATCGAATGCTCCGGTTCGTCGCAGTTCGGCCACGACTCGGTCCGCGGCCTCGTCGATCGAATCCGCACCGGCGGCACCGACGTACGCGCGAACGGGTGTCAGTGCGGGCTCGCCGGTGAAGGCCTCGATGTCCTGCGCGGTCGGGCCGGAGGAGACGAAGCGGCGACCTTCCATGCCGAGTGAGTCCCAGGCCTCGTTCGATTCGGGCGAGCCCGAATTCTCGGGCGTGGTGGGTTGTTCGACGCCGGGATGGCTTCCCTTGTCGGCGATTTCGGACGAACTTGCGACGGCGGCGATGAGCACTCGGTTGACCGCGCCGTTGATCACGAAGAGAGTGAGGAGCGCGACGACGGCGATTCCGATTCCCTTGGCCACCGGAATCGGAACGAACCGAGTACACAGCACTGCGAGACGGCGAGCGCACCAGCGCAATCCGCGCGCTGCGCCGAGCAGGAGGACGGCAACGAGGAGTGCGACGACAAGGACGGCGAGATACAGGATTCGCCCGGGTCCCTCGACGTCGACCTCGACCAGCTGTCGGACGGTTTCCTGCCACCACGACCCGAGAATCAGGAACAGGGGGATCACGACGACGGCGGTGACGGCGAGCGTCCACCAGCCGAAACGTCGTGTGTCCGGTAGCCAGCGCGGACGAATGCCACAGAGATGCGCAATCCAGATGACAAGGCAGCCCAGACCGTATCCGGTGGCGACGCTGATGCCTGTCGCAACGCCCTGCAGGTACCAGGGCCGCGGCAGCAGCGACGGCGTCATCGACAGGGCGAAGAAAACTGTGGCAAGAAACAGTGCCGCGGGTTCGAGTCGTCGGCCGAACTGCCGCAGCATGTGCATCGTCACATATTAGGGCTGCGCGTCGAGTATGGGACCTTGTCGTACCTAGAAGTCCCGGGCGCGGCCGATGTGGTCGAAATAGCGCCTGGCCGACGCCACCACGGCAGCGTCGGCGTCGCGGGTGATGATTCGGTCCCACCACGCGCCGTAGAGCGAGTGAAATCGATACGGCCGGACCAACTCGACCGCCTTGCGGATGGTGTCCGGATGTTCCGGGATCAGGTTGGGATAGCTGTACATGAAGCCGACCCATCGGCGATCGGCGACGACGGTGAAGATATCGCCGGAGCACAGGGCGCCACGCCCGTCGACGCCGGACTGCCAGTGCAGCACGGTGCCGCCCGCGAAATGCACGCCGGCGTTGATCAATGTTCGTCCGGGCAGGATTTCTCGGGTGTCACCGGACCACAGGACGACGTTCTCGTTGCGGGTGACCCACTCGCGGTCCCGCTCGTGCACGTAGATGGGTGCATCGTCGAAAGCGCGAGACCATTCGACCATCGAGCTGTAGTAGTGGGGATGAGAGAGTGCGATCGCCGTGATGCCGCCCAGTTCCGAGACACGAGCCACTGCGGCGTCGTCGATATAGGTGATGGAGTCCCACATGACGGTCCCACCGTCGCCGGGAATCAGGAGTGCTCGCTGACCGATGGCCAGCTCGGGGCTGGTGGCGAGTCCCCACAGCCCGGGAACTTCTTCGCGAATGTCGACGCCGTAACCCTCGTCGCGAAGAGCGTCGAGGGACGTCCACTGCTGGCCGTCGTAGCCGACGTACTGGCGTTCGTCGTCGCAGATCATGCAGTGCAGCTGGCCGCCTGCGGCGTCCGGTAACGAGTACTGGACGCCGCAGGTGACGCAGATCGGGAAAGTCTCACCCATGAAGGAGGGCGAAGAACTGTCAGAGGCCGAAAGGAAGAACTCCCGGAGCCAGTTCGAAGCCGCTGCTGCCTGCGGAGATGGATCCGACGCTGCCGAGAATGAGGTTGATGAAGTTGGTGATCATGTAAGTCTCTCGTCCTTCGTATGTATGCATGGTGAACCCGGTCGAGGGTACCGGCGATCGAGGCCGATGGGCAGTCCTCCTACCTGTTGGATCCCTGTGAGTTCTCCAGAATCCGGCGCAGGTGCTGTGCGGACTCGATGCTGTGGTGAGCTGGGGAGCATGGTGCCAACACATTCGCGGAGACAGTTCATGGCCGTTGTCGGTGTCGCAGCGCTGGCCGTGTCCTGCAGCAAAGACGGGGAGCAGACCGTTCCGCAGCAGGAGATCCCCGAACCGGCCGCTCCCGATCTCGCCGTATTCGGCGAGTTGGAGCAACGCGAGCAAGCTCGGCTCGGCGTGTATGCGATCGATCTCGATTCGGGCGCGACGATCGACTACCGGTCCGACGAGCGGTTCGCCTTCTGCTCGACGTTCAAGGTCTACGCCGCCGGTGCGGTGTTGGTCGCGGTCGATTCCGGGCAGCTGGCATTGACCGATACGCGCACGGTCACCGCGGCGAGCAAGGTCGCGGAGTCGGCGATCGACTGGCCGGTGGACTCGGCGGTGACGCTGGGCGAGTTCTGCGCCGCGGCTCTCGGCCGTAGCGACAACACGTCGGGAAACTTTCTGATCGACGCCGCCGGGGGAACCGCGGCCGTCACCGACTTCGCTCGATCGTTGGGGGACAAAGAATTTCGCCTCGATCGGACGGAACCGGAGCTCAACACAGCCATTCCGGGCGACGACCGCGACACGACGACTCCGGCGAGCCTCGGCGCGGGATATCGATCCCTGCTCCGCGGTGACGTGCTGGCGGACTCGTCGCGGGATCAGCTGCTCGCCTGGATGGGAGATACCCGTACGTCGGACATGCGCTTTCGCGCCGGCATTCCGGCCGGATGGACATCGGCGGACAAGACCGGAACAGGGTCCTACGGGGTGTCCAACGATGCGGGACTGTTGCTCGGGCCGGACGGTCGCGAGATTCTGCTGGTGGTGCTGTCCACGACGACAACGGAGAATTCTGATTCGGCAGCGATGAACTCCTTGGTCGCCGACACGACCAGGGAAGTCGTTGCACGCGCGTAGCGTCGAATCCATGCGCGGCTCAGCGGCTTCACTTGCGACCACGACCCATGTGGCCAGGAATTCTGTGGCCAGGATCCTTGTGGCCACGACCGTGGTGATCGCCGCTGTGCTGGCGGGATGTTCCACCGATCCGCCGTCGGACGCGGGACCCGAGCCCTCCGCGGAAGCACATGCCGGCGGCATCGACCCGGCGGACACACCGGCGGTCGACTACGTGGCTCTCGGTGACTCCGGTGCGTCCGGCCCGTTGATTCCGAAGTCGACCGGCGCACCAGGGTGCCTGCAGTCGGATTCGAACTACCCGCACGTACTGGCAGGCCTGATCGGTGCTGCCACGTTCACGGACGTCTCGTGTTCCGGCGCGCGTTCGGAGAACATCCTCGACGAGCCTCAGTCGACCAACAGCGGCCCCATCCCCGTGCAGCTCGACGCGGTGTCCTCGGACACCGACCTCGTGACGATCACCATCGGAGGCAACGACGTCGACCTGGTCTCGACCGCCCGAGGGTGCGTCAATCTTTCGGCCGAGCCGGACGGTTCGTCGTGCGCCGATGCATTGACCGCAGGAGGTACGGACGTGATCGGCGACGCTGTCGCTGCGGCCGCGCCCGGTTGGGGTGCGGTGTTCGACGCCATCGCCGCCCGCGCTCCCGAAGCGAAAGTGGTCGTGGTCGGCTACGGCACGTATGTACGTCCTGGTGGGTGCTACGGCACGCAGCCGGTGTGGGCGCGCGACGCCGACTACTTGCAGGCGAGCGTCGACCGGATGAACGACGCGTTGGCCGCGGAGGCGTCGGAGCACGGCGCGAGCTTCGTCGACGTGCGGCCGGTCGGCGTCGGCCACGATGCGTGCGCCGATCCGGACCAGCGGTACCTCGAGGGTGTGGTGCCCGCGAACCCGGCCGCTCCCCTGCACCCGAATGCGGCAGGCATGGCTGCATTCGCCCAGGTTGTCGCCGATTCGCTTAGGCTCTAGAGCGTCGTACCCAACGGGGGGTGCGCTCATTCTCGGTAGGTGGTCTTCCATGGCATCGCTCGACGAACTACTGGCACAGATTCCCATCGCACAGATCGCGTCCAAACTCGGCGTGGACGAGGAGACGGCGAAGTCCGCGGTCACTCGCGCGCTCCCGACGCTCGTCGGCGGTCTCGAAGCCAACGCCCAGGATCCGGCAGGCGCTGCGTCGCTGGAAAATGCTCTGCAGCAGCACAGTTCCTCGTCGCTGCTCGACGGCGGCGTCGACATCGATCAGGTCGACGAGGCCGACGGAGCGAAGATCGTCTCGAACGTGTTCGGAGACAAGAAGTCCGACGTCGCGAGTGCGCTCGGTGGTATCAGTGGAGGTGCGGACAGTGGCCTGGTGAGCAAGGTGCTGCCGTTGCTCGCCCCGATCGTGCTGGCCTACCTGGCGAAGAAGTTCACCGGCGGTCAGGGTGCGGCAGGCGCCGGTGGATCCGGCGGCGGTCTAGGGGATCTGCTGGGCAGCGTTCTCGGCGGCGCTGCGAGTAATGCCGGTGGTGCGTCCGGCGGTGGCCTCGGCGGTGTGCTCGGCGGAATTCTCGGCGGCGGGTCAGGCGGCGGTCTCGGGGATCTGCTGGGCGGCTTGCTCGGCGGCGGCAAGAAGTAGCAGGGCCAGGATCGCGAAACTGGCCCGATACAACCGCCGAGAGCGGTGTCAGTCTTGATCCCATGACATCGACAACTGCACTCGCCGGAGTATTTGCCGTCGCGTTGGCGATGGTGCTGACACCGGGACCGAACATGATGTATCTGGTCTCGCGCAGCATCTCCCAGGGGCGCGGTGCCGGCTTGGTCTCGCTCGGCGGCGTCGCGGTGGGGTTGGTCGTGTACGTGATCGCGACCAACCTCGGACTTGCCGCACTGTTCGCCGCTGTTCCGACGCTGTATCTCGCCATCAAGATCGCCGGTGCCTGCTATCTGTTGTGGCTGGCCTGGTCGGCACTGCGCGGTAGCACTGCGGTGTTCGAAGTATCCGGCATGCAACAGGATTCGAACAAGCGGCTGTTCACCATGGGGCTGTTGACCAACCTTCTCAATCCGAAGATGGCCGTCATGTACATCTCGATAATTCCCCAGTTCGTCGACCCCGACCGCGGATCGGTATTTCTGCAGGGCGTGCTGCTGGGTGGCGTACAGATCCTCGTCGGTGTGACGGTCAACGCGCTGATCGTGCTCGGTGCCGGAACCATCGCACAGTTTCTCGCGATGCGTCCGACGTGGATGAAACTGCAGCGCTATCTGATGGGGACCGTCCTGGGGCTACTGGCCGTTCGGTTGTTGACCGACGGATCTCGCCCGAGCCCGGCGTAAGCGTCGATCGGCACGAAGATCCGGGTCCAGGCGTCGCTGCATCGGTTCCGACGCTGCAGGCCCAGGTATGAATTGGGCCTTGCTCTCGGCGAGGGTGCGGCCGGTTCGGCGGTCGACCAGGACCGGGTCGATGGTCTCGCCTGCGTCGTCGACGAGTACTACCTGGCGATCGTTTTCGTCGACATGCTTGTTTCCCCACACGTACAGCGCAACGATGACCGGACTGAGCTCCCGTGCTCGTGTCGTCGCCACGTAGTCGTATCGCGGCGGGCGGTCGCTGTACTGCCGTCGTTCCAGTAGTCCGGCGTCGACGAGCGATGTGAGCCTGCGCGTCAACATGTTCGGCGCGATTCCGAGGTTGCGCTCGAACTCGTCGAACCGCGAATAGCCGTCGAGGGCATCGCGGAGGATCAGCAGCGACCACCATTCGCCGACCTGTTCCAGAGCGCCGGCAATGGGGCATCCCATGGCGTCGAAACTGCTGCGGTGCATGGATTACCTCGGAGCTATGACGAGCAGGGAACTGGTGGCCGTGGCGACGAGCTTACCGTCCTTGTCGACGATGGAACCCTCGGCGAAGATCACCCGCGATCCCGCCTTGACGACGGTTCCCGTTCCGGTCAACGGCCCGCTGGTGTCGAGAATGTTCCTCAGATAGCTCACGTTCAAATCGATCGAGGTGTAACCCGTCCCGGCAGGAAGCGTCGTGTGAGCCGCGCAGCCGACGAGGGTGTCGAGGAAGGTGCAGGCCAGCCCGCCGTGCACGGTGCCGATGGGGTTGTAGTGCGCCTCGGAGGGAGTGCACTGGAACACCACCCTCCCCTTCTCGACCTCCACCGGGGCGAACTGCATCAGCACGGCGATCGGCGGTGGAGGCAGTTCACCTGCGGCGAGGGCCTGCATGACCTGCAGCCCGCTCATCTGCGACGCCTCGCGCAGGACCTCCTTGGGGCTGACCCAGGAGAAGGTCTGCGAACGCTGGTGTTCCTCGGTGAGCATGGCTACCCCTCGTTGACGATGCCGCGGCACCTAGTAACTTGCATGATGCAAGTCAGTATGGAGTCCGCGACCCGTGCATGGCAAGGGGTGATGTCGACTAGGCGCCCGACTGGGCCGCTCGGTAGGCGCGCCAACCGCCGAACTCGGTGATGTCGACGCCCGCTTCGCCCGCGTCGTACGAGCAGCAGAACCCCGTCACCCACCGGCCGTCGGACAGTTCGACGGACGTCAAGCCCATCGGTACCGGCAACCCGGCGAGGAACGTCCCGAGCCCCGCTGCCGACATCCGGTAGAGCTCACCGGCGATCGGTGCACCGAGCCCGGGTCCATGGCGCACGAGGCCTGGCTTGGGCGGCGTGGTGCCGAGGTCCACGAAGCGATAGGCGTCGGACGTCACGACGTCGCCGAGGAACCGAGCACCGCGATCGGTCAGCTGATGGTGGACAGGGAAGCCTTTCAGGTGCGCGCCGACGACCAGTACCTCCAGGCCCTCGTCGACCAGTACCGGGGAGTCCGAACCGACGAGCTTCGCGGCCACGTCCACGGCGATCTGGTCCTCGAACGTGGGAACCACGACCATCACACCGAACGGACGACCCGCCGTCGTCGGTGTGCCGGGAACGGCCACCGCCGCCATGTCGAGGAGGTTGCAGAAGTTGGTGAACGTGCCGAGTCGACGGTTGATCGACAACGGATCACCCTGCACAGCAGCGATAGTGGGATGCTCGGTGGTAGTGGGAAGGAGGAGCCCGTCGACACCGTCGAGCAGTTTCTCGGCAGCGCGCTTTCCGGCTGCGATGGTGGCGAGATCGTCGACGTAGCGGTGAGCGGTCGGAGACTGTGCACCTCGAACGATCTGGGCCACCGCCGGATCCGCCGACGCAGGCTCGGTTGCCAGGAAGTCGCCGATCGCCGAATAGCGCTGTGCGACGATGGCGCCGTCGTAGAGCAGTGTGGCAACGTCCAGCAACGGGGAGATGTCCACCTCCGAATACGAGATGCCGCGCGATTCCAGCTCGGCGACCGTGGCATCGAACGCGGCACGGTACTCGGGGGCGAGGGCAACCAGATCCTCGGCACGTGGCACAGCGACGCGCGGAGAAGGACTCGCGGAGAGGCGCACGTCGGCGGGCCAGGTGCGGCTGCGAGGATCGGCGTCGTCGTAGCCGGCCATCACGCGCGTCGCGTGGGTTGCGGTGTCGAGGTCGCGCGCCAGAACCGTCACGCAGTCGTAGTCGGCGCACGCGGGCACGACTCCGGTCGCCGGGATGATTCCGAGTGTCGTCTTGATGCCGACGAGACCGTGGAACGCGGCAGGAACACGTCCGGAACCTGCAGTATCGGTTCCTATTCCGATGTCCGCGATGCCCAGTGCCACCGCGACGGCAGAACCCGAACTCGAGCCGCCGGACACCAGATCCGGATTCCAGGCGCACCGTACCGCGCCGTAGGGGCTGCGAGTGCCGACCAGTCCGGTGGCGAACTGATCGAGATTGGTCTTGCCGAGAACGATCGCTCCCTGTGCCAGCAGACGGTCCACCGCGGTGGCACTCACCGCGGGAACATAGGAGTACTCGGGGCACGCGGCGGTTGTCGGCAGGCCTGCGACATCGACGTTGTCCTTGACCGCGACGAGCATGCCCGCCAACGGAAGCGCCGGGTCGACCCTGTCGGCTTCGGCGAGAACGTCGTCCTCGTCGCGCAGGGTGATCCAGACCTCGGGGCGGTCCACCTCGGCGATTCGTTTGTAGGCCTGGCGAATACGCTCGGCGATCTGCATGCTGTCATGCTGCTGCATCGGTTGTGCCCTTCTTGGAGAACTCGCCTGCGGCGGACCACGCGGCGCGTTCGGCATCGAATGCGACGGACTGGGTGGCACGAAAACTCTCGATGGAAGTGCTGTTCTCGGCCAGGAACACCTCGTGGTCGGCGAGAGAGAACTCGCCGTCGGTGATCTCGACGCCCCCGCCGCGCCCGGCAGCGGTGTCGGCGCGCAGATCCATCAGTTCCTCCGGCTCGACCGAATACCACGAGATTCGATCGAAGAACCTGAGCAACCAGGGGCTTTCGGGTTCGAAGGCGGAGCCGGCCGTGCTCTCGGGGTACCGATGGTTCCACACCTGAGTCGTGCGGCCGACGAACTGGTAGCCGCCAGGTCCCTCCATGCCGTAGATGCAGAGGTAGGCGCCACCGATCCCGACGGCGTTCTCCGGCGTCCACGTGCGTGCCGGGTTGTACTTGGTGGTGACAAGGCGGTGCCGCGGATCGAGTGGCGTGGCGACCGGGGCGCCGAGGTACACATCGCCCAACCCGAGAACCATGTAGTCGGCAGCGAACACGGTGTCGAAAACGTCTGCCACGGTGTCCAACCCGTTCATTCTCCGAATGAACTCGATGTTCCACGGGCACCACGGCGCATCGGCGCGGACACCGTGCATGTAGCGCTTGATCGCTTCCCTCGTCGACGGATCGTCCCAGGAGAGTGGCATCCGGACGGTTCGCGACGGCACCACCAGTTCCGATGCGGCAGGCAGATCGTCCTCGATCTCGCGCAGCATGCCCATCAGCTGTGCGATCGGTAGGACGTCGGGGTCGACCTTGACCTGAAGCGAACGGATTCCCGGCGTCAGGTCGAGCAATCCCCTCGGCGCCAACGCTTCCACGCGCTGGTGCAATGCGTGAGCCCGAGCGCGCAGCGACAGATCCAACGTCATGTCCCCGTACTCGACCAGCACGTTGTCGTCGCCGGAGCGGCGATAGGTTACGGAAGTCTCGGCGTCGCGCCGCGCGATGACCCCGTCGTCACCGTCTCCCCCGCTGGAGAAGACGACCGGGAGCGATGCGCGTCGTTCGAGCCCGAGAGCGCCGAGTGCCGCGGCGTGCGCTGCCTTGACGGCGACGAAGCGGATGGTGTCGCCTGCCTTGAGCTGGCCGAGTTTCCAGCGTTCGGCGGCGACCACGGTCACCGGACACACGAAGCCGCCGAGGCTCGGCCCGTCGGGACCGAGGAGAATCGGTGTGTCCCCGGTGAAGTCGAGTGCACCCACCGAGTAGGCATTGTCGTGGATGTTCGACGGATGCAGCCCGGCTTCGCCGCCGTCTTCACGTGCCCATTCCGGCCGAGGACCGATGAGCCGTACGCCGGTGCGATCGGAATTGAAATGTACTTCGTACTCGGTGGCGTACAGCGTGTCCATGTCGGAGCGGGTGAAGAACTCCGGAGCGCCGTGGGGACCTTCGGTGACGGCGATGTTCCAGGACGAGGTAAGCACAGGGCGGTGTTCCATCGGGACGGAACGGATCTTCTCCGGTGCGCTCGCACCGTCGATTTCGAGCACGTCTCCGGCGTTCAGCGTTCCGCCGCGGTGCCCACCGAACTTGCCGAGGGTGAATGTTGCTGCGCTGCCGAGGTACTCGTCGACTCGGACTGCGCCCTGAACGGTCACGTAGACACGTAGCCCGGCGCCGTTCGTCGTGCCGACATCGAGGACCGCTCCGGCGGGGACGAGCACGGGCCGCCACTGCGGGGCGTCGACTCCGTCCACGGTGACGGGCACGTCCGCGCCGGTGACGCACACGAACGTGTCGGCGTCGAAAGTCAGTGCCGGACCTGCCATCGCCGACTCGAGTCCCGGCGCTCCCTCGGGATTTCCGAGAGCGACATTGCCGAGACGAAACGAGAGATCGTCCATCGGTCCTGACGGGGGGACTCCGACCTTCCAGTACCCGATCCGCCCGGGCCAGTCCTGCACCGTGGTCAGCATGCCCGGCCGGACCACGGTCATCTTGGTCTGCGACGACGACGTGATGGTCATGGCCGTGTCACCACCATGCGAACCGACGTCGGATCGAATCCGTTGCAGGGGTTGTTGATCTGCGGGCAGTTGGAGACGAGTACGAGCGTGTCGATCTCGGCGCGCAGCGACAGCGACTTTCCCGGGGCGGAGAGGCCGTCGACGATGCCGAGAGTGCCGTCGGCGTCGACCGGAACGTTCATGAAGAAGTTGATGTTGGATACCATGTCGCGCTTGCCGAGTCCCCACTTGGCGCCTTCGATGAGGAAGTTCTCGACACAGGCGTGCTGGTGTTGGGTGTGATGGCCGTAGCGAAGCGTGTTCGATTCCTGAGAGCAGGCGCCGCCGACGGTGTCGTGGTTGCCCACCTCGTCGGCGACGATGGTCATCAGCGGAGTCGAATCATCGCTGCGAAGAACGGTTCCGGTGGTGAGGAACAGGTTTCGCTGGGCGGTCACGGTTGCGGCGGCGCTGTAGCGAACGGTGTGGTCGTGCGCTGCGTACAGAAGTGTGTCGACAGCCTGGTTGCCGTGCAGGTCGATCATCGTCAGGATGTCACCGGCCTTCACGACCGTCGACCACGGGGCGCGGGCATCGGCGATCTCGTCGAGTAGGGTGTCGTGGGTTGTCGTGCTGTCCAGCGTCGTGGTCATCGTGCGTCCTTCGGAGTCATTGCTGTCCAAGCGGATTCGGTGTTCCACACGGCACGTTGGTACTCGGGGTCGGTGTTCGCGAGCGACTCGAGCTCGGCCCTGGCGTCCCAGGCCAGGACTTCGAGGGATGTCGTCGTGAATTCGGGCGACGGGTCGAGCGGGTGTGCGGTGTTCGCCAGCAGAACTATGACCGGCAGGTGGATCAGCAGGTCCACTTCGGTGCCTGCGCCGGCGGTACCGGTGCTGATCAGGGTGCCGTCGGTCTCGACGCGAACGCCGTGGAAGAACGAGATGGACGGTGGGAGGTCTCGGAGTTCGAGGCCGTTCTTGGCGGCGGCGACGGTGAACAGTTCGCGGCCTGCGGGAGAGTCGGAATGCAGTGCGCCGGTGCCGTACTTGGCTTCGTTGACCACGCGAGAGGTGCTGCTGCAGAGGGCATCGTGGTGTCCCGAGGAGTCGGCGACGACGGTCGCGAGCACCCGGCCCTGGTCGGAGAGCAGTGGGTGGCCGGTGCGGAGGTAGGCCTGCCACGGGACCTTGACGGTATCGGCGGCGTTCAGTCTCTCCCACGGTGCGTCGGCGCGATAGAGAAGAATGTTGGCGCACGCAGCACCGTCGACGTCACGCAGGCGGAGCCGTGTACCTCGTGCCAGCACAGCCGAGGTGTATCGCCCACCCGGAACCGTCGTCGCCCAGGTGAGCTCGACTCCGGCAGGACCTTCCGGGGCGGAGACGGAGATTGCCTGTGAACGTGCGTGTTCCTTGGCCGAGTGCGTGGTCGCGGTGTTCGCGGTGGCTGTGCTCATGAGTCTCAGGCTCCGATCGTGACTGGCTTGGGGTGCGCTTTTCCGCGGGGCAGGCATGCGATGCCGACGATCACCACGGCGACGACGGTGATGGGTGCTGCCCATTGCAGGACGGGGAACTCCCCGGTGGGATTGAAGATCTCGGCACGTGGCCACGACAGGTTGATCACCATCATTCCGCCGTAGAGCACGGCGAGCACGTTCACGGGGACGCCCAACCTGCCGAGGGTGAAGAGCTTCTTGCCCTCGGCGTCGACCTGTCCACCACCGTGCGGCCAGCCCTTCAGGCGCTGGAGTAGCAGCGGCACGGTGACCATCATGTACGCGAGGTAGATCAGGACGATGCACACGCTGGAGAGTGTGGTGAAGATGGCCGCGTTTCCGACGTTGACGGCCAGAACCGCGACACAGGCGAGACCGATGAGAACCGAAGGCGCGATGGGTGTCCCGGTCTTCGAGTTGACCTTCGAGAGCATCTGGGAGGCGGGAAGGCGTCCGTCGCGTGCCATGGAGAACATCAGGCGGGAGGCGGCCGTCTGGATGGCCAGGGTGCAGATGAAGACCGCGATCGCCACGTCGATCAGCAAGACGGTGCCCCACGGCGAGGTGAGGATCGAGTCGATGACGTACGGAAGGCCCAGTGTCGCAAGGTTTCCGTCGGTCAGTGACGGCGCCGCCATCAATGCGCCCACGATCATCAAGCCGCCGCCGAGAGCGGATGCGGAGAGTGCGAGGCGAATCGTGCGCGGAGCCACACGCCGAGGGTTGTGGGTCTCCTCGGCGAGTTCACCGGCAGATCCGAAGCCGACCATGACGTAGGCGGCCATCAGACCGGAGACGATCCAGGCCCAGATGTAGCCGGGCTCGGCGCCTGCTGCACCGGTGTCGAGCACTACCTGCGGACCGCGTTGGGCGTGGGTGAAGAAGACCAGGACGAGGGCGACGACTCCGACGATCTCGCAGGTGACGCCGATACTGTTGATTCGCGACATCCAGTTGACGCCGATGGAGTTGATGGTGGTGGTCATGACCAGCAGGACGGAGCCGAGCACGACGGCGTTGGTGGCACCGCTGGACGAGGTGAGTGCTGGGTCGTCGCCGACGATCTGGAATCCGCTCCACACGCTGGGAAGCACCACCTGCAGGGCGATCGCGGCGGCCGAGGCGGTGACGATCTGCGCGATGATCATGAACCATCCGGCGAACCAGCCGACGATCTCACCACCCATCCGTCTGGCCCACTGGTAGATGGCCCCCGAAATGGGATATCGCGCAGCGAGTTCCGCGAAGTTGAGAGCAACCATGAACTGGCCGAGGAACACCAGCGGCCAGGTGAAGAAGAATGCGGGCCCGCCGAAGCTGAAACCGAGGGCGAAGAGTTGGAAGATCGTCGTCAGGATGGAAACGAACGAGAAACCGGCGGCGAACGAGGCGAACTTGCCGAGCGAACGGTGCAGTTGCTGTTCGTATCCCAGCTCGGCGAGATCCGAATGGTCGCTGGAGACCAGTGCAGTGCCGTTGGGAGAGCGGGGAACGGGAGAGCTGGAACCTTCGGGTGCGGGCAGGGTGGTCGAGCTCATGGTTGGCTCCTGAGGCGATGAGAGTTGCCGCCCGTCTGCGCTGCCGGTGCGGGGTTTCTGTCGATTGATAGTTTTCCGCGCCGACGTGCCCGGTTGGTGACGCCTGTGTATCGAACCGATGCCCTCGTGAAACAAACATGTTTCGTCTATTTCTATCAAGTGACAGAAATATCACCGAGGGCTGTTCGGTGTCAGGATGGATGTCATGACCACTGCCGGCCGACCGAGGCTCACCACCAAGAAGCGGCAGGGAGAGACAGCACGCGAGGAAATCCTCGACGCCGCTGCCGAACTCTTCACCACCCGCGGCTACACCAACACCTCGACGCGGATGATCGCCGAGGCGGTCGGTATGCGTCAGGCATCGCTCTATCACCACTTCGCCAACAAGGACGAGCTGCTGGATTCGCTGCTGAGCGGAACCGTCGACGAGCCCCTGGCCGTAGCGCAGGCGCTCCGGGACTCCGATGCGCGGCCCGAAGTGAAGATGTACGCGCTGGCGTTGTTCGACGCCGACCAGCTCGGCCGATCCCGCTGGAACCTGGGTGCGCTGTATCTACTACCCGAACTCCGCGACGATCGATTCGAGACGTTCAGGGGTCATCGCTATGCACTGATGGATCTGTACCGGGAGATCGCGTCGTCCATGCTCGCGGACAAGAGGCTCACCGCAATGCCGGGTGCGGAGGACCTGCCGTTCCGGCTCGTCGAGACCGTGGTGAACCGTCGGGCCGATATCGAGGCCGGGCACAGTGCGCCGCACGGCGATCATGCACGCGTGATCGCCGAATCCGCCGTCCGTGTGCTCGGGTGGTCCGGGGAGTTGGAGTCCGTGCACGCTCGGGCCGTGGAGCTGGTCGACGAGCACGCTCGCGATGGCCGCATACTGGCCAGGTGAGCGAACTACCCGACAGGGCCGAAGGCCTACCCGACTGGGCCAAAGGCCTGGGCTTCGTCAAGCATCCCGAAGGCGGTTGGTACAGCGAGACCTGGCGAAGCGAGGTCACCGTCCCACTCGGGGCGCTTCCCGACGGCTATCCGGCACCGCGCCCGGCGGGCACCGCGATTCTCTTCCTCCTACTGCCCGGCGAGCAATCGGCGTGGCACACGGTCCGCGGTACCGAGATCTGGTTGTACCACCGCGGCAGTCCGGTGGTCCTCGATCTCGGCGGTGACCAGAAGAGTCCAGGGGCGCCGACATCGCTGATCGTCGGTCCCGACGTTCTGGCAGGCCAGTCACCGCAGCAGTTCGTGCCTGCCTCGCACTGGCAGCGTGCGCGGCCACTCGGCGCGGCGGACGGGCACGCCGAGGAGCCGTCGTTGGTGTCGTGCATCGTCAGCCCCGGATTCGATTTCGCCGACTTCGCCCTCGAACCGGCGGCTCCCACATCCGATGGCTAAGAAGAAGCAGCAACAGAAGCAGCAGGATCCCGGGGGACCCGTCGCCGGTATCTACGACATCGACACCGGTACATGCGAACTCGTCCGTGACACGCTCACCGCCGACGGTTGGACGATCGAAATCAACGGTGTGCCCAGCTCGCACATCGACGTCGACGATCCGACCCAGCTCGATTTCGAGTACATGCGGTGGATGGCCGGCCTCGTTCGGCACCATGTCTTTCCCGGGGCGAGGCTTCGCGCGCTTCATCTCGGGGGCGGTGCGTGCACCCTTGCCCGCTACTTCGACGCGACGTACCCCGACTCCAGGCAGGTGGTGGTCGAACTCGACGGCGCTCTCGCTGCACTTGTCCGCGAGTGGTTCGACCTCCCGCGTGCACCACTGCTGCGGATCCGAGTGGGCGAGGCGCGGGCCGTCACCGAGACCCTGACCGAGGACAGTCGCGATCTCGTCGTCCGAGATGTGTTCGCCGGAGCCGTGACTCCGCCTGCGCTGGCCACCGCGGAGTTCACCGAACATGTTCGCCGGGTCCTCGCGCCCGGCGGTATCTACGTCGTCAACTGCGGCGACACCCGCGACCTGACGTTGGCCAAACGCGAATCCGCCACCATCGGCAGCGTCTTTCCGCACACTGTGATCATCGCCGATCCCGCAATGCTGAAGGGACGCCGCTACGGCAATGTCGTCATTGCCGGAAGCGACATACCGCTCGGTCAGGATCCAGGGTTGGCTCGCGAACTCCTCGGCGGCGCGGTACCGGCGCAGGTGTGGCTCGACGAGCAGGTCCGTACCTTCGCGCGGGGGCAGAAGATCCTGACGGACATCCCGTGACCGAGCGTCGGCCTTCCCCGGCGCCGATCACTAGGGTGAACGAGTAAGCGAAAACCCTTGATCCAGAAGACCCCTGATTCAGGAGACCCGAATGGCGATCATCGCCCTGCTAGATCTGAAGCTCAAAGCCGATGTGCTCGACGACGCGAAGGTCGTTCTCGGTCGCGTATTGGCCGACACCCGCGCATTCGACGGCTGCCTCGGAGTCGACGTGCTCGTCGATGCCGACGACGAAACTCACTGGATTGCCTACGAGCGCTGGGAATCGGCCGAGGCAGATGCGAAGTACCGCGAGTTCCGTGCGGGACCGGGAAAGACCACCGAGCTGGGACCGCTTCTCACGGGCGCACCAGGATTGACGAAGTTCACCGTCGCGGACGTCTGATTTTCTCTCCGATCAACGTATCGCGTAGGCAGCCGGTGCTTCGGCTCGTCCGGTGAGAAATCCCTGCACCATTTCGAACCCGAGCTCGGTGGCCACGCGTAGCTCGCCCTCGGTTTCGACGCCTTCCATGATGACCGTCGAACCGATCTCCTTGGCGAACGCGGCCAGTGCCGCAGCCGCGGCTCGCCGGCTGGGGTCGGTGTCGATTCCGTGGACGAGCGAATAGTCGACCTTCAGCGTGTCCGGCTTCAGTTCGACCACTTGACGGAGACCGGAGAAACCTGCGCCGACGTCGTCGACGGCGATACGTACGCCGGCAGCACGAAGCCCTTCGACGGTTCGAGCGACCGAGCGGTAGTCGTCGACCCGTTCGTGTTCGGTGATCTCGAGATAGATCGTGCGGACAGCAAGGTGGGGGCGCAATCGAGCGATCAGATCCGTCGACCTGATCGCCGCCGCCGATGCGTTGACGGACACGAACGCGTCGGCCGGCAAATTCCCCATCGTGTCCAACGCGTTGTCGATCGCCGCCAACTCCAGTCGTGGACCGATCCCGGCCAGCGTTGCATCGCGGAACCACATCAGCGGAGATCCATGGCCGAACGGGAAGCGGGAGAGCGCCTCGTAGCCGACTACCTTCTTGGTCGCCGTGGCGCAGATCGGTTGGAACACCACCGTCGGTCCACCGCCGTCGATCAATCCCTCGATACGGTCGCGGACGAGAAGCGGATCGCCGGATGTCGGGACGGTGTCGTCGGCGGGTTCGGTCTTGTTGCGGTACAGATCGATGTCGGCGAGTGCAATCAGGCGACGAACCAGCGCGCCGGTGGAGTCGCCACGGATGATCGAGTCCCCTGCCGTGCCCACGCTCGTGGTGAACGGCGGCCCCTCGAAGGATTCTTCCAGCGCCGAGCGAATCCGAAGTTCGGCGTCGTCCACTTCGCTGCGGGTCCCGATGTGTACGCAGACGAACTCGTCCCCGCCGATCCGCGAGACCACGGACTCGCTGGAGGCGACGTTACGCAGCCGATCGGCGACCTCGATCAGTACCGCGTCACCCGACGGGTGGCCGTACCGATTGTTGATCGACTTGAACAGATCGATGTCGACGACCACTATCCCGACGAAGCGCGCCTCGGCTTTCATGCCTGCTCCGACGAGATTGAGCTTCTCCACCTCCTCGAAAAGCCCACGTCGATTCCGTAGTCCTGTCAACGAATCGCGTTGTGCGATGTGGGCGCGAATTCGGAGATACCGGATGTACGGGCGCAGCGCGAACGGTGCCACGAAGAGGGAGCTGAGTGTGGTGGCACGCGAGGCGACCGACCAGGGATTCGCGCCTGCCTGGACGGACATGATCGCGAGGGTGAACAGCACGATCGTTGCCACCGCGAGGTGAGCCGTCAGCAGACGCGGCGATGTTCCGGCGATCGCGAATACGGCGACGATGGCGAACATCGCACAACCCGGCATCGCCAGAAACGGTGAGTCGAACGAGAAGAGGACGAGCATGACACCGACATCGGCATAGAGCACATACAGATTGGATGCAGCACGGCTGGGCCAGCCTCCGACGAACCACCACACCGCAACGGGGATCGTCGACAGCGATGCGCATCCGACGACTACCGATTGAACGGTCGAGAATTGCCCCGATGGGATCATCAGGATTCCGGCCAGACCGAAGGACAAGGTCAGCAACCCGATGAGGAGCCGACCCCACCGCTGACCGTCCTGGACGACGGACCCGGCACTGTCGATGTCGTACGTGTTGAGTCCGTAGGCATCGACGCCGTTGTCCGACGCCACCGTGGGGTCCGGGAATCGGCGGCCGCCGTCCGAGGATCGGCGGATCGGGGTGTTCGGTGTCGGCGCCGTAGGTCCATCCACCAGCATCGGACCTCTCTTCATGGAACGAACACGCAGCGTGCGACTACTTCACGCGCCCTGCGATCGTTCGCGGGCCCCGACCCGGCCAGCTCTTCCTGTCAGGAAACCGTACCAGCGGCCGGGTTCTCCTACGGGAAAATGAGTCTGCGCAAGGCATCGAGGTCCGAAATCAGTCGGTACCCGACTCGATCGCTGCATGATCGAGGGCATCGGAGTTGACCGCCGAGCCTTCCGTGCTGCCGGCGGCGATCGCTGCGGCGCCGCCCGCGGGCACCTCGCCGATGAGTTCCTCGAACGCGGTGAGCTGATGCTGAGCGGCGTACTGCTCCAGCTTGCTGCGCGAATCGGCGATGTCGAGGTTGCGCATCGTCAGCTGACCGATGCGGTCTCCGGGGAAGAACGCCTGGTCCTTCGCGCGTTCCATCGACAGCTTCTCGGGGTGGTAGCTGAAGTTGCTGCCTTGAGTGTCGACGATGGTGAAGTCCTGGCCGCGGCGCAAGCGAACCGTGACGCTTCCGCTCACGACGTTGCCGACCCACCGCTGCAGGCCCTCACGCAGCATCAACGCCTGCGGATCGAACCAGCGTCCCTCGTACAGAAGGCGACCGAGTCGGCGGCCCTCGTTGTGGTACGAGGCGATGGTGTCCTCGTTGTGAACGGCGTTGACGAGACGCTCGTAGGTGATGTGCAGCAATGCCATGCCCGGCGCCTCGTAGATGCCGCGACTCTTGGCCTCGATGATGCGGTTCTCGATCTGATCGGACATGCCGAGCCCGTGGCGACCACCGATGAGGTTGGCTTCCATGACCAGATCGACAGGGCTGTCGAAGCGCTTGCCGTTGATGGCGACCGGCCGTCCGCGCTCGAACTCGACGGTGACGTCCTCGGTCTCGATGGAGACCTCGGGATCCCAGAAGCGCACGCCCATGATGGGGTTGACGATCTCGAGCGACGTGTCGAGGTATTCGAGGCTCTTGGCCTCGTGCGTCGCACCCCAGATGTTGGCATCCGTCGAGTACGCCTTTTCGGCCGAGTCGCGGTAAGGCAGATCCCGCTGCGTCAGCCACACCGACATCTCGTGGCGGCCACCGAGCTCGGTCACGAACGCCTTGTCGAGCCACGGCTTGTAGATCCGCAGTTCGGGGTTGGCGAGAAGGCCGTAGCGGTAGAACCGCTCGATGTCGTTGCCCTTGTACGTGGAGCCGTCGCCCCAGATCGAGACGCCGTCTTCCTGCATCGCGCGCACCAGCAAGGTTCCGGTGACGGCGCGGCCGAGCGGGGTGGTGTTGAAGTACGTCTGACCCGACGAGCGGATGTGGAAGGCGCCGCACGTCAGCGCAGCGAGGCCTTCCTCGACCAGCGGTTCGCGACAATCGACGAGGCGGGCCTGCTCGGCGCCGTAGGCGAGACCGCGAGCCGGCACGTCGGAGAGGTCGGGCTCGTCGTACTGGCCGATGTCGGCGGTGTACGCGTACGGGACGGCGCCGTGCTCACGCATCCACGCTACGGCGACGGAGGTGTCCAGGCCGCCGGAGAATGCGATGCCGATGCGTTCACCGACGGGAAGTTCATGCAGTACCTTGGTCACGCCAGCATGGTATCGGTCGCTCAGCCCAGTGCGAAAACCGCCTGTGCCAGGGTAGATCCGTTCACCTGGATCTCGAGGAGATGCTCGCCGGGGTAATAGCGTCGAGTGGTGATGGGCCGGAACGAATGCGAGCGTGCGATCGTCTCCCGCGAGCCGGCGGCGAGCACCCTCGAGGTCAGTTTGAACACCTTCGGGCTGCGGCCGCCGTTCGCGCGGACATGGTGGATCACGTAGTCGACGGCGAGCGACTGGTCGGTGGACGCATTCACCAACTCGAACGTGAACGAGATCTCGCCACCCATGTCGACAACCGACGGGGTCACGACCAGGTTTTCCACGGTCACCGCGTCCGGTGGGCCGAATCCGAGCAACGCCAGAGCGTCGGCGTCGCCTTTCTTGATCAACGTGCGCAGCGCATGCCTGACGAGTCTCGGGGTGTTCGCATCGGGCTCGGCGGTCCATTTTCGCGCCTGGTCGACGACGAGTGCCGGGTCGGTGCGGCTCAGATCGTTGAGGTGATTGGCGACCGACCGACGGACGTACTCGGATTCGTCGCGGTACAGGGCATCGAGGATGGCGGTGGTGGCGTCGGGCCTGACCGTGAGTGCTGGTACCCGCCTCGCCCACGGCAGGAATGGACGAGTGCCCTCGGATGCCAGCCGTCGTACGTGCTCGTCCTCGTGGCTCGTCCACGCGAGGGCAGCGTCGAGCGTGCGGTCGAGGTCGGTGTCCATGAACCTTCTGATCGCGAATTCCCCGCTCAGGCGAGATGTCAGTTCCGAAAGAAGTGCCAGCCCCGCGTCGAATTCGCGGAGGCCTTCCGATGTCGAGCGGATGGCGAGCGCTTCGGTGACCGGCCAGATCATCCACCCCGTGAAGCTGTTGTTCTTCGACGCGGCGCGGATCTTCTTTTCGAACGGTGCGTACTTCTGCGGAAGCTCGGTCAGCAGGGCGTCGCGAACCTCTCTGGCGCGATCACTGAGGCTCAGTCCGGTGAAGCGTTCGGTCGTCGCGGTTGTTTCGGGCATCCGTCCGCCGAGGCAGGCGACAAGATCGTCGACGACGCCTGCGCCGAGAAGCTCGTCAGCGGTCGGCATCTAGACCATGTCCTTCTTGGTCAGCCAGCGCAACGTCGGCCATCCGCAGAAGACGGGAAGCCAACATGTCAGTACCCGATAGAGCAGAACCGACGGAACCGCCACACTCGCGGGCAGTCCGAATGCCGCGAGTCCGCCGATCAGTGCAGCCTCGACGGCGCCGACGCCACCGGGCGTCGGCGCTGCGGACGCGAGGGTGCCGCCGATCATCGTCACGACGGTGACGGTGACGAACGTCGTGCCGCCACCGAATGCCTCGATGCTCGCCCACAGTGCCAGTGCAGCACCGAGAGTGGTTGCAGCGCAGCCCAGTACGATGATCGAGAATCGTTTGGGATCCTTGGCGAGATCGCCGAGTTCACCGAACACTTCCTTGAGCTGCGGACGTACCGCGTTGCGCAGCCACCGCCGCAGCGTCGGGACGAACAGCACCGTTCCGACGATGCCGAGGGCGACGCCCGCGATCAGGTAGAGCACCGTCGGATCGGGAACGAAATGGGCCAAGTCCGCCGACGTACCGGCGACGACGGAGAAGAAGACCAGCAGGCTCAGGTGGGTGATCACCTGAACCGACTGTTGTAGTGCCACAGCAGCTGTCGCGCGAACCGCGCCGAGGCCACCCTTCTGCAGGAATCGCACGCTCAGAGCGAGACCGCCGACGCCTGCCGGTGTCGTGGTCGCGGCGAACGTGTTGGCGACCTGCATGATCGTCAGGTTCTTGAAGCTCACGAGCCCCGAGGCACACGCCCACAGCGCGGCCGCGGCGCCTACGTAGGTCAGTGCCGAGACCGCGAGCCCGAGCAGCGCCCACCACCAGTTGGCGCTCCCGAGTTCGGTGACGAACGTCGGGACAGCACTGATGAACGGGTACGCGACATAGACCAGGCCGATCAGCAGAACCAGCTGAATGATCTGGTTGCGCGTGAACCGGGTGACCTGCTCGGTCTGGATCTTGTCGGTATCGGTCTGGCGCACCACTTCCTCGCGCACCGATTTCATGATGCCGCGACTGTCGGGAACGGATCTGAGCAGACGCGACGGGATCGCAGACTTGGTAAGCCTGCCGGCCGCGGTGACCACGATGTCGGCTCCGAGGGTGTCGATCGCGATGCGCACCGCCCGATCCTTGCCGAACAACGAGGACGTCGAGATCAGCAATTGAGCGACATCGGACTGCATTTGCGCATCCGACGCACCGAGCTCGGAATTGGAGAAACCACCGAACAGCGCGTTGCCGTCGTCGGCGCGAATTTCGGCGATACGCAGATCGCCGTGCGAGATCTGATTCTCGTGCAGGATCTGCAGGCCGTTCCAGATCTTCGTCGCCAACTCGTCGGGTGAGGACTCGTCGACGGCCACCCCGCGAGGAGCACTGTGGGCGTACAGCGCCCATCCGCGCTCGAGTGCGGACACGGCCAGTGGCTTGCTGCTGGCGATGCCGAGGTCACCGATCGCGATGCCCATCAACGCCCGATGCTCCACGGCTCGGCGCATCGACGCATGAAGCGGAACGAATTCTTCGCTCCGGAACGACAACCATCGCCACATCTGCCGGAGCGCGCCGCCGCTGCGTTGGTTCTGGCCGTACATCTCGACGATGATCTTCGGCTCGGAACCCTCGGTGGTTGCCGCCAGCACCAATGGGCCGGGGCCCGCGGGCTCGAGCACAGTGAACGAGGTGACGGTGTGGCCACGTCTGGCGAGCAGCCGAGCCGCAGCATCGAGCGGGACTTCGAGCGCGGGAGTGCCCACCACCAGCACGATCAGTGCGCCGACGCACCAGCCGACGGACAGCCCGAACATCGATCGAGCGGGAACCACCGTGCTGACGAACAGGTGAATGGGAACGAAGGCGAGGAGAAGCACCCACCACACTCGTCGCCAGCGAGCAGGAAGCCACGGACCGGACACCGTCAGCACAGCGGCGAGCATTCCGATCCACCGTGAATCGTCGAGGAACTGGGAGCTGAAGGTATCGAGCCTTTCGGGGACGTCGAGGTGCCATGCGGGAGTCGAGATGCCGTTGCCGGTGATCGAGAGTGCGAGGCCGGCGATGAATGCAGCGGAGGCGTAGCCCGCGAGAAGCTTCCACTTCCGACCCGCGACGAGCCCGATCAGAATGCCGAACGGAAGCGCCAGAATCGCGACGCCGTACAGCAGATAGACAAGGTTCGACTGGTCGGGACTGAGCACTCCGACGATGTTCGACACCGACGTTTCCAGCGCATCCCACTGGTTACGGGTGATGAGGGAGCCCGCGACGACCGCCGCGAGCAACAGCAGCGACACCACGACGCGCAGTATGTCGCTCGTACGTCGAACGAGCGGTTGCAGAAGAGACCCCGTTACCGGAATGTCCCGCCCGTCTACTCGCACTGCGTCAACTTACCGTGTGTCGATTGTGCTGGAGATGGTTGTTCACCGGGTCGGTGGGCCTGGTGTTCCGATTACGCTCGGCACACGCGGGAACCCGCGTCAGAAATCCGTAATCGGTACACCACGCCCACCCTGGCTATCGGGCGAGCCTGCGCCGAAGTTCGTTGCGCACCGCAGGCCACTCGGATTCGATGATCGAGAACACTGCAGTGTCGCGCAGGGAGCCGTCGGGCATCCGTTGGTGATTGCGGAGAATGCCATCCTGTTTCGCACCGAGATTGCCGATGGCACTGCGTGACTGCATGTTCATCCAGTGGGTACGGAATTCGACTGCGATACAGTCCAATTCCTCGAACGCGTGAGTGAGCAGCAACAGTTTGCTTGCCGTGTTGGTGCCGGTGCGATGCGCGGAAGCCGCGTTCCACGTCGAACCGATTTCGAGCCTCCGGTTGGCGGCGTCGGCGTTCATGTAGGTAGTCATTCCGATGATGGTGCCCGGGCGTCCGGTCTGCTCGGAGTCGTTGCGTCTCAACGTGAACGGAAGCATGCTGCCGACATCGAGAAGGCCGAGCCTCCGGTCGATCTCGGCTGCCATGTCCTCGGGTTTCGGCACCGTCGTGTACCAGAGTTTCCACAGCTCACCGTCGCGCGCGGCGGCGCACAGGCCCTCGAGGTGGTCGGGGTGTAGTGGCTCCAACGTCACGAGGTCGTTGGTCAGGGTCACCGGGCGCAGGAAAGTCACGTGGCCGACGATACTTCAGCCTCGTCGAGCGGTTGCATGGTCTTTCCTCGCACCCGGACGAGCAGCACGACGGCCACGGCAGTCAGCGCCGTGAGGGCGGCGAGAAGTGTGACGACGCTGTGGAACGCGTCGGCGTATTCGTCGGGAAAGCCCGGTAGGCCTGCGGCGGTGGCGTCGGCGCTCGGGTTTCCCGCCATCGAGGCGTGAACGAACAGGGACAGCAGCCAGGCATATCCGGCGACGAGAAGCGCTTCACCGCCGATCCGGAAGAGATTGAGCAGGCCCGCCGCCGTTCCGCTGACCTGGGCGGGTACTGATGCAAGCGCTTCACCGTCGACGAGCCCGATCGGCAGGCCGAAGCCGAGTCCGACGAGTGCCATCGGAGCGATGATCCACCACAGCGAACCGTCCGGACGCAGGGTGAGCATCCCGAGATCGCCGATCACCAGCGCTCCGAGGCTCAGGTAGATCACGGTTGTCGACTGGATTCTTCCGGTGGTGACCAATTTCGCAACCGCAGCGGGCGCGACGAGGACCGGTGCCGTCATGGCGAGCATCACCAGCCCCGCGGGCCCTGCCCCGATGTTCGCGATGCCGCTGAGAGCGCCCGGCAGGTACGTCAGCAGCGTGACGAAGCCGATTGCTCCCGCCACCGGGACGAGGCACAGGCCGAGGAATCTCTTGTTGCGAAGCAGGGTGAGGTCGAGGAGAGGTTCGGCGGTGTGACGTTCGGGTTTGATCACGGGCAGTGCGAGAGTCCCGATGAATGCAACGGCGAGTACGGCAGCCTGGGCGAGAAACACTCCGCGCCAGCCTATTCCGTCGACGAGGGCTCCGGCGATGGACGGACCGAGGGCAAGGCCGAGGCCGTTGACGGTGCCGAAGGCCGCGAATGCCTTTCCTCGCGCGGCGCCCGAGTAGACGTTCGAGAGGATCGACGTCGACCCCACCAGCACCGCCGCTGCGCCGACTCCCGCGAGGATCCGGGCGCCGTCGAGAATCGCCAGCGTCGGTGCTGCCGCGCTGAGAGCGCCCGCGATGCCGTTCACCGCGACCCCGATGCGGAAGGAATTGTGATGGCCGATGCGATCCGACAGTGCACCCCATACGACTGTGAACAGAGCGAACGCGAGGTTGAACCCGTTGACGACCCACTGCAGCTGGCCGGGGTTGTCGCCGAGGTCGTGCGCAATGCGTGGCAGCGCGATCGCCGTCCCTGCGATCGACATGGGAATGACGAATTGCGCCGCCAGTACTACGGGCAGGATGAGCTTGGAGTGCACCGGTCCCCCTAGGTACGATGAATGTCGTATCTACAAGAGCAGAGATCGAGGTACGATGCAACCCGTACCTTGTGGGGCTTCGCCCCATGTGCGTGCGAATACATGACCCGCTATGTATTCGCACTCACATGCGACGAAGTCGCATCCCCCAGCGGAGAGGCGCCATGGCAGACGAAAACGGGCATCCCGAGGTCACGGAGATGGAACTGGGCAAGGTGATGACGGCTCTCGCGGATCCGCTGCGCCGCAAGGTCGTCACCGAGCTGGTCGGCGACGACGACGGCGCCGAACGAACGTGCATGTCGTTCGAGCTCGGTGTCACCAAGTCCACTCTGACGCATCACTTCCGGGTTCTGCGCGAAGCGGGCCTCGTGTTCCAGGTCGACCGGGGAAACAGTCGAAAGGTGACACTGCGCAGGCACGAGCTGAACGATCGGTTCCCCGGCCTGTTGGACCTGATCGCGAACGAGAACCCATAAATTCGCTGGCCCGCTGATCGAGTCGGGGTTAGCGTCGAAACCGTGCACATTGCCATGATCGGATGTACCGCGCCCAGCCACATCTATCCGTCACTCGGATTGATCGCCGAATTGGTGACGAGGGGTCATCGCGTCACCTACGCGGTTGGGGCGTCGCTGGCCGATCTGGTCGAACCCGCCGGAGTGGAGGTGGTGTCGTTCGACTCGATCCTGCCGCAGGGTGAGGCCGACTGGCCCGAGGATCCCGCGTCGGCGATGCGTGTGTTTCTCGACGAGGCTGTCCAGTCCTTTCCGGCACTCACCACTTTCTACGACGAGAATCGCCCCGATCTGCTTCTGTACGACATCGGAGGCCTCGCAGCCCCGGTCCTCGGCGTTAGGTACGACGTTCGCGCCGTGCAGCTTTCGCCGACGTTGGTGGCGTGGGACGGTTACGAGGAGGACATGGGCGAGATGCTCGTGTCGATCCGGGAGTCCGATTCCGGCCGCGACTACCGCTCGGCGTACGCAGAGTGGTTGCACGGCAACGGTATCGATGCTGATCCGTGGAATTGGATCTCGCACCCGAGTGAGGTGTTGTCGCTGATTCCGCGCGCTATGCAGCCCAACGCCGATCGAGTGCCCGATTCGGTGCAGTTCGTCGGACCGTGCCTCGATCCCGCTCGGTTGGCCGACGCCTGCTGGGCGGCACCGGAGGGAAAGAAGATTCTGTTCGTCTCCTTCGGCACCGGGTTCAACGAGAGACCGGACTTCTACCGGCTTTGCATCGAGGCCTTCGGAGCCTTCGACGATGGGGGTTCGGATGATGGGGGCCCGGACTGGCACGTCGTGATCGCCGTCGGCTATCGCGTCGATCTCTCGGAACTGGGCGAGATTCCGCCGAACATCGAGATTCATCGGCAGGTGCCGCAGCTCGCGGTACTGGCGGCAGCGTCGGCGTTCGTGACGCACGCGGGGATGGGCGGCTGCACCGAGTCGTTGTGGTTCGAGGTACCTACTGTCGCGATTCCGCAGGCGGTCGACCAGTTCGGCAATGCAGCGCTGCTCGAAGAACTCGGCGTCGGGGTTCAGTTGGCCGATGCCGATGTGACGCCCGAAGCTCTGCGATCGGCCGTCGACGGTGTCGCGACCTCAGCCGAGACAAGGGCACGTCTCGCCGATGTCGGTGCCGAGGTGCGTGCCAGCGGCGGAATCGACAAGGCCGCCGACGCCGTGGAGCTCAGCCTTCCAACACGCTCACGCTGAGGCCGTACGGCAGGAAACGCACCTTCCGGGCCGGGTCGATGTTGTCCTTGTGAGCGCGCAGCGCATCGAGTTCGGAGGCGAAGACCTGGTCGATGCTCGCCGAGCCCTCGTCGTCCACGATGTAGACGGCCCACACGCCGTCGCCCTTCGCGCCGGTGGTCTCGGGCTCGGGAGCCGCAGGCGTTGGCTTCGGCTTCGCGGTGGCTGCGTCGCCGAAGAATGCGCCCCACGGCCCGACGGCACCGGACTGCCCGATGATCTTGCCTACCTGGTCGACGACGTCGCGGAGTCCGTCACTCGCCTCTTTGGCGAAGCGATCGAAGTCCTCGGGGTCGATGTTGAACGGTCCGTTGTTGGTCATCTCTCCATAGTGCGCTTCTCGGGCGTTTACTGCTGGAGCGTTCTATTGCTGGAGCCGTGAGCCGATGGTGCTGTGCAGTGCACGGAGGCTGTTCTGCCCGAGCGAGACGGTCTGCGACTCGATGTGCTTGAGCAAATGGCCGTCGTCGAGCACTTTCTCGCTCGATTGGATGAGAACCGTTCCAGCTCCGGTGAAGTCGAACTGACGCTCTTCGCCGCTGTTGGCGCCGAGGAACCCGCGGGCGGCGCCGAGGAAGTTCTGCATCCACCCTGCATCGAAGTGGTGGCTGGGCGACGGGCAGTCCGCCCAGCCGACGAGCGCTTCGGGGTCGATTCGCAGCGGTGGTTCGGCGAACATGACCGTCCCGTTGGACGACGCCAGGAATTTGCCCGTGCCCAGCAGCGTCAGGAAGCCGGGGACGATTGATTGCTTCAGATCCAGCGTCGGCTCGAACGCCAGCAGGTTCGACGCTCGGATCGTCAGGTTGCCGGCATCTAGGTCGTAGGAATTGATGTTGAATCCGCGGTCACCGAGGATCAATTTGCCTTGGCCCTGGGCGAGCACCCAGTCGTTCGAGTACAGCGGCGAGCTGAATCGTGCCGCGACGATCGCCGGCATCGACGTCTGGCCGAGCGGTTCGAAGCGGACGTTGCCGTAGTAGGCGATCATCGCGCCCTTCGACGTGAACCACGGCTGGCCGGCGAGTTCGACGCAGAAGGCGTAGTCGTTGCCGGGGACGTTGTCGTTGATCGGGAGGGTGTGCGGGGTGTGGATGTCGAGGGTCATCAGGTCGTCCTCAGAACTTCTGCTCGGATGCCTGGACCCACACGGTGCCCATGCCGGTCATCTTCAGCTGGATCGATTCGCCGCTGCCCCGCCCGACGGCCTCGCGCCACCCGACGTTGGCCGAGATGTCGACGGTGATGTTGCCGATGTGGCAGACGTAGGCCTGCGGATCGACGACGACCTGGGGGTGCTCCGGGCCCACCTGCAACGGAATGGCTCCACCGTGGGAGAGGACGGCGACGCTGCCCTGGCCGGTGAGTTGCGTGGTGAACAGACCTTGCCCGGTCATCGCTCCGCGGACGGCGCCGCGGACACCGCCCTGCGATGTCAACGCGACGATGGAACTCTGCAGATAACCGTCGTGGACCAGGAGCCGGTCGGCTTCCACCGTCAGCATCGACGAACCGTCGAGATGGATCACCTCGACGTACAGGCCTGCGTGCCCGTAGAACACCTCGCCCTGGCCCTCCGCGGCCATCATCGCGACGTGCTCACCGGACATCATCCGCCCGGCCATCCCGGCGACACCGCCCATGGAGGGCATCGCGCCTGCCGACCCGCCCATGGAGTGTGGGATGAAGTGGACGTCGCCGGTGTAATACAGCATGGAACCCTTGCGTGCCAACACATTCTGGCCGGGCGCGAGAGACGACTTGACGACTTTGCTGTTGACGAGTTCGAGCGGCACGTCAGCGCTCCTCGGGTTGAATGTAGACGACGCCCTGGCCGTCGAAACGGAGCGAGAACGCCTCGCCACTGCCACCGCCGATGGCCGAGCGCCAGGTGACGTCGGTGACGAAACTCTGGTTCAACTGACCGCGATGCGCGACGAATGCGTCCGGGTCCACGACGAGCGGGTACTGCGGATCGACGGCGAGTGCGATCAGCGGACCGCCCTTCGACAGCAGCGCCACGGTGCCGGATCCGCTGACGACCGTCGTGAAGAGTCCTTGTCCCGACGTGGCGCCGCGAAGACCGGAGAACTTGACCTCGGTCTTGAGCTGGCCGGTGAGTGCCAGGAGCTGTGATGCTTCGACGTGCATCATGTCGTTCGCGATCTCGACGATGGTGATGTCCTGCGCGTCGACAGCGAAGTACACGATGCCCTTACCGGAAACCTCCATGAGAGAGAGGGATTCGCCGGTGACCTTCTGTTTGAGTGCGGCGCGCAGACCTCCGCCACCGCCCATTCCTGCGTGTTTGAAAGCAACGTCGCCTTCGTACGCGACCATCGATCCGGAAATCGCACGCAGCGAATCACCGGTCAGATTCGCGACGAGCACTCGGTGCCCGTTCGTTGTCAGCTGAGCCACGGAGGAACTATGTCATGCGCGGCGCGAGTGTGCCAGGGCTGAAAACGAGAACGAGCTGCAGGGAACCGATGGTGGTTTCCTGCAGCTCGTGTGTCGAGAGATCAGACGAGGGGTTTCAGTGCCTTGCCGGCAAGCTCGACGGCGCCCGGCTGGTGGCCGTTGGTGACGAGATTGATCACGATGCCGTCGATTCCCTGATCGAGTACGCGTCGCTGTACCTGCTCGGCGACGTCGTCCGGAGTACCGCAGAACTGACGGTCGGTGGCCTTTGCTGCGTCTTCCTCGGAGAGGTTGGACAGATCCACGCCTTGCTTCGACAGGAAATCAGCCTGAAGTTTCTTGGCCTCGTCGCCGTCTTCGTCGATGATGACGAACGCCAGGAAGCTGGTTTCCAGATCCTTCGGATCGCGGTCGACTTCCTCGCACCGAGTTTCCAGTGCTGCGATCTTGCGCGGCAATTCCTTTGCGTCGCAGATGATGTTGAGGTGATCGGCGAACTGAGCCGCGAGGCCGAACGTCTTCTTCTCGCCGCCGCCGCCGAGCATGATCGGCAGATCGTCGCGAATGCGGGGCTCGTTGATCGCGTCTTCGACCTGGTACCAGAGGCCGTCGAACGTCGGGCGCTTGCCGCGAAGCATCGGTTCGATGATCTGCAGCGCTTCGTCGAGACGTTCGAATCGGTCGGTGAAGGTGCCGAACTCGAGGCCGAAGCTCTGGTGCTCGAGTTCGAACCAGCCTGCGCCGATACCGAGGATTGCGCGACCGCCGCTGACGACGTCGAGGGTAGTGACGGTTTTGGCGAGAATCGCCGGGTTGCGATAGGTGTTGCCGGTGACGAGGGCCGAGAGTTGAATGGTGTCGGTGGCCGTGGCCAGCGCCGACAGTGCGGAGTAGGCCTCGAGCATCGGCTCGTCGGGCTTGCCGATTCCCGGCAGTTGGTAGAAGTGGTCCATGACGAACGCGGTGTCGAATCCCGCGGCTTCGGCCTCACGCGCCTGCGCGATGACCTTGGGGAACAGCTCCTTGACGGAGCCCGAGTAGCTGAAGTTGGGCATCTGGTAACCGAGACGAATAGTCACGCGCTCAACGCTACTCCCGTCGGTGACGTATGCCACCTGGAACAGTTGGCTAGTGCGAGCTATAGTCAGGCTAGCTAGGGTTTAGCAGAGCCAGACGAAGGGGTCTTGCCATGTCACACACATTCGGACGCGACGCAGTCATCGTCGAGGCGGTACGGACGCCGGTCGGCAAAGGCAAAGCGAGCGGCGCACTCCATGGAGTTCACCCAGCCGATCTGCTTGCTCACAGTCTGCGGGCCGTGGTCGAGCGGACTGGAATCGATCCGGCACTGATCGACGACGTCATCACCGGCGCGGTCACCCAAGTCGACGAACAGGCATTCAATATTGCCCGTACCGCACTTCTCGCGGCGGGCTATCCCGAGTCGGTGCCGGGTACCACCGTGGACCGTCAATGTGGAAGCAGCCAGCAAGCAGTCCATTTCGCGGCGCAGGGTGTCATGTCGGGTGCGTACGACATCGTCGTTGCGGCAGGGGTCGAGTCGATGGGTCGGGTGCCGATGGGTTCGAACATCAGGCCGGGTGCCGATCCTCGTGGCGTCGCGTTCACCGACCGATACTCCGACGGCTTGATCGCCCAGGGGCACAGTGCCGAATTGATTGCAGCCAAGTGGGGATTCGACCGAACCGCGCAGGATCAGTTCGCGCTGAACAGTCACGCCAAGGCGTATGCCGCCGCAACCGGTGGTAATTTCGCCAAGGAGCTCGCTCCGCTGCCCGAGCTCGATCACGACGAGATCATCCGCAGTGGAGGTACGCTGGAATCGATGGCCGGGTTGAAGCCTGCTTTCGTGGATTCGGCAGTCGGGCAACGATTCCCGCAGATCGACTGGTCGGTCACCGCGGGCAACAGTAGCCCGCTCAGCGACGGCAGTGCTGCACTGCTGATCACTACCAGTGAGATCGCGAAGCGGCTGGGTCTGCGTCCATTGGCCCGTCTGCACAGCTTTGCCGTCGTCGGCTCCGATCCGCTCTACATGCTGACTGGCGTCATCCCCGCCACCGAGAAAGTGTTGCAGCGTGCAGGCTTGCAGTTGAGCGACATCGACTTGTTCGAGGTCAACGAGGCCTTTGCGTCGGTCGTGCTGGCATGGCAGAAGGAGACCGGAGCTGACCCGACGAAGGTCAACGTCAACGGCGGTGCCATCGCGATCGGGCATCCGCTCGGTGCGAGTGGCGCCCGAATCATGACGACTCTGGTCAACGCGATGGAGCAGAACGACGCACGGTTCGGGCTGCAGACGATGTGCGAAGCCGGCGGGTTGGCGAACGCGACGATCCTGGAGCGGGTCCAGATATAGGTGCGGGGTCGGGGAAACGGGTGAACAATCGGGTCATGCCGACACTCGAACTGACCCGACCACCGTTCTCCGGATTCGCCGTCGACGATATCGACGCAGCGCGAACGTTCTACGCCGACACGCTCGGACTGAACATCGTCGACGGCGAGATGGGGCTTCTGCATCTGAAGATCGACGAGTCGCACGAGGTATTGATCTATCCCCGCGACGGTCATGCGCCCGCCCCGTACACGATCCTGAACTTCCCCGTCGCCGATATCGAAGCTGCCGTGGATGCTCTGATCGCGAAAGGCATTGTTTTCCAGCAGTACCCGGACATGGGTACCGACGAGAAGGGCATCTTCCGTCACGGTGGTCCACTGATCGCGTGGTTCACCGATCCGGCAGGAAACGTTCTGTCGGTACTGGAGGCGTGATCAGGCAGTCGGTGTGCCGAGTTCGAGAGTGACCGTCTGCTCCTGACGGGCGCCTCCCTCGGTCACCCACTGCAGCCGAACGGCGTCGCCCGGTACACGTCCGACCATCTCCTGGGCCAATTCGTCGGACGTCCGTACCGGCTTGCCGTCGAATGCCACGATCACGTCACCGCTCACGAGTCCGGTGCGCATTGCAGGAGAGTCGTATTCGACGGATGCAACGGCTGCGCCCTGTGATGGGCCCGCCGTTCTGAAAGCGGACACGTCGCGCACGGCGACCCCGAGGTAGGGCGTCGGGCCGACATGGACAGTCCCGTCGGATCGACCCGTCCTGACCTGTGCGACGACGGCCATCGCCGACTCGATCGGAATCGCATACGCCTCGGGAGCCTGCGACAATCGTGCGTCGTCGGAGAGGCCGGCCGCGTCGACGCCGACGACAGTTCCCCACGCGTCGACGAGGGGGCCTCCCGAATCGCCCGGACGGACATCCGCATCGATCTGAATCACGCCCGTCAGCTCGTTCGTCGATCCGTCGACCGAATTCTGTGCCGTGATGGTCCGGTCCAGAGCGACGACTTTGCCCGGTGCCGGAACCAGAACTCCTCCGCCAGAGGCATTTCCGATTGCCGTCACCGGGTCTCCGACGCCCAGTGCCCGTGTTCCACCGAGCGTCGCCACCGGTAGATCGGATGCCGTCGCAAGCTGCAGAACGGCGAGGTCACGGGACTTGTCGTACCCCAGCACCGTCGCGTCGTAGATCAGTCCGTTGCCCATATGCACCGCCGTCACCGCCGAAGCCTCTTCGACGACGTGGAAGTTGGTGACCACGAGGCCTTCCGGGTCGACGACGAAGCCCGTACCCGCCACACCGGTGAGCCCCCAGTCGGCAGAAATCGTGACGACGATGGGATCGACCTGCGCCGTTATCTGCTCAGGAGTCAGCGGTGGTGGCAGGGGTTGAATCGGCACTGGCTGGAACGGCTGGGGCTGGGGCGCTGACGCCACGGCGGCGGGCGCCGTGGAATCGACCAGTACTCCCGGTGAGAGCGGAGCCAGAGGCGCGGCGAGCGCGGACGCAGCAAGCGTCGCCGTTACGAGGAACGCCGCCCGGCCCATCGCCTGCATAGGTATCGATTATTGCCTGCCGCGGCGGTTGCGTGCATAACTTCGGACTCTGAAGCGCCGAGGGGTTGGGTGGGACTCACCACCCTTCGATCGGGTGGTGAGTCTCGCGCCGGGCCGCCGGGGGCGCAGGGGGTTTTACGGCCCGCCGGGTTCGGGTGGGCTCTCGCGTTCGGGTGGGCTCTCGGTGTACCGAGGTGGATTGTGAGCCGATCGAGTGTGGCCGGCGGCGGTGCCGGCGGATCCGGTGCCGTCCGAGCGTGGATGGCCCG
>NZ_JAHFVG010000105.1 GCF_023264675.1 Rhodococcus sp. (in: high G+C Gram-positive bacteria) | reverse complement strand
CGAAGAAAGCCTCGACGCGGTCGCTCCCCGCGAGCAACCGTGGGAACAATCCCTGCTCCATGCTCAGGCGCCCGCGCGACATGAGCCGCTCCTCCTCGAGATAAAGCTCCGTTCTGTCGCCGAGCAGCAAGGCGATCTTCTTCTCCGGGTCGAGGTAATCCCACCGCAGCTTCCCGGGGCGCTCGAGGTACATCCGTCCGCTCTCGCTCGCACTCGTTCCCAACGCGCCCGAGACGAGCGACTGCCGGAACCGCATTTCCAGCGTCGACGTCCCGTCGAGCCAGGCCTGCAACCCGGCGAGTACCGCTATCTTATCGGCGACGGGATCCCCCGCGAGGAGCATGAGTGCCGCAAAGACGCCGAACATGCGATCAGACTAGCCCCAAAACAAGCGTGTTTGACGGCGACATAACGCGCGATGGCGGGACGGTCTGACAGGAAACGGGAGGCCGTGGCAGCGCGACTCGCGCTGCCCAACCGTCGCCGTCTTGTTTTCCGATCGTCTCCTCCGTCGTGATCGAGGCGGTTGTTACCATCCGGGCCTCCCTATCCCGGTCGTCGAGAGCGGGAATCGTTCAGCACAGCATCCGACCATGAAGCTGATCGACGCCGCGCAAGAAAACGTGCTGCCACGAATTCCAGGACAGCAGCCGGAAGATCACGCACCGTCCCGTTCGCACGACCTGGGCCGGTACGCGCATGAAAGCGTTCAAGAAGGTTCGGAATTCCATCCGCAGCACGTCGCGCTTTTCGCGTGCGTGTCGGGCCGCCCAGCGGCCTTCTTCCGACAGCAGCAAGGCAAACCAAGCCTTCAGCGTCCAAGCCAACGAGGCCATGACCATGTAGGCCCAGTTGCTCAACAAGGTGTCGACGGGCATCCGCATCGCCTGGACCCCGTTCTTCAACTGCTCGAGGAGGTTCTCTTGGTTGCATCGGTCGTTGGCCAGAAAGACGATCGTCGGAGCCGGAGTCTTCCGATCGTTCGTGAGGTAGAAGAAGTACCGGACGTCGTCGAAGAGCCGCTGCGCACCCTGCTCGACCGAGATGTTCTTTCGCACGACCACGACGCGATAGGTGGTCTTGCAGGCCACGGGCCGATAGGCAAACTCCGCCACGTCCTCCGACCTCAACCGAAGGTTCTTGAAGTCGTGCTCGATGACCTTGACGTCCTTCACGTTGGCGGGACTACGACGGACTTCGGTCCGCACCTCGTACTTGTCTCGCCGCACCAGTCGCGTCCACGCCTTGCCGGGCAGCAACTCTGCGAGCTCGATCAGGTTCGCACGAGCGTCGCTGCCGAAGATGAAGCGGATCCCTTGGGCGTCCCAACGATCGAGATGCCGCGTCTGCGTGAAATCGGTGTCGCCTCGGAAGGTGATCCGGCGGAAACCGGCTCGGCGGCACAATGCGGCCGCTTGATCGAATCGATCCGCGGCTCCCTCATGCGAAGGACGGTTGCCACTGCGATTCACCAAGCAGAGTGGTTCGCCCGTGTTCGCCAGGGACACCACCAGCGGGTGGTAGCCCCAGGTCCCCTTGTGGGAGATGTCCATCCCCTCCTTGCATTCCCCGGTCGTCTCCGCCAACGTGCCGTCCGCGTCGATCATCGCCTCTTGAAAGAACGCCGCCGGTTGACGCCGCCACACGCGAAGACGCGTCTCGTTGAACGCCATCATCAACGACTCGATTGCGGGCTCCTCAAATCGGCGGCAGAAGTCTCCCGCGGTCGTCGGATCGGGGATGCGTTGTGCACCCAAGGCATCCAGATGGACCTCGTTGGTTCGCCGAAACTCGATGTCCTGAAGACAGGTGCCCCCGCACAGGATGTTGTAGGCAATCCCCAACACGTGATCCGACTCGTGGTACGGCAAGTGACGTTTCAACACGACGACGCGACGATCGATCTCTTCGATCAGTCCCGTGTGCCGAGCGAGTCGATGCATCGCACCGATTCCTCCTGTCTCGATCCCACGTGTCCGATCGCTCAGCTCGTAGTGGATATTGCTCGCCCGGTACATCGGTTCGGGTTGTTCCGACCACCGGATGTCCCGAAGCCGGCGCTCGATTCTTCGCTTGCGATTCGTCAAGAGTCGTCGTCTACTTTGGCTCACTCGAAATGCCCTCCGCGTGGGAAACGTCGTTGTTGTCGCAGACCGAACTTTGCCACGACAGGCGGGCGTTTCGAGTGCTTTCATTTCACAAATCTTGTCGAATTACGCTTGATCAAGGTCTAGACATCAATAATTCGCAACCCGCAATAGGACACGATCGTCATCGGCGGTCACAGAGGGGCGGTTCGGTCGTGTCACCGGTTGGTAAGTGCGCTCGTTCCGCATGTACGGTCCGACGACGACGTCGGATGCCATGTACGAGTCGATCAACGGCGCATCGCGGGCGCTGATCACCGCCCCGGTCACGGCGCAGTGGCAGTGGGTGGCCGGCCGCTCGTACACGCTCACCGCCTGCCTCCAATCGGTCGAGCTGGGAGGACGCGAAGCCCAGGCCCGCGCCGACCGCCTGCTGCTCACGAACGACGCGACCTTCGTTCCGACCGGGTTCCCCGTGGTCACGAAGA
>NZ_JAHFVG010000104.1 GCF_023264675.1 Rhodococcus sp. (in: high G+C Gram-positive bacteria) | reverse complement strand
GTCGCAATGCCAAGGCACGGTTGCTGCGTGACAACGCGGTGGTCGCCGAGACCGTCACGATCTCCTCGCTTCGACGCGAGAAGGACGATGCAGTCGAGGTGCGCGAGGGTTACGAGTGTGGTCTCACGGTCACGTACTCGGACATCAAGGTGGGAGATGTCATCGAGGCGTACGAGCTCCGTGAGAAGCCGCGCGACTGATTCGCAGGCTTTACGCGCACGTTCGGTAGTGGAGCAAGGGGAGTAAGACTGCACTGGATCGGACCGGCCGGCGGCGGTACCGCAAGGTACCGCCGCCGGCCGGAATTCGATCGAATCGATCGAAGGATGGCCGCGTGTACTTGGGTGCTCTCGAACTGGACGTGCTGCTCGGTGACGTACGGTCACTTGCAGAGAAGCGGACGAAAGTCGAGCCCGTTCTCTCCGAACTGCAGAGGTTCGGGGTGTCGGCAACGGAGACAGGGGAGCACGGTCGCTTCCGCCGGTCGTTGTTCGGTATCGCGGCTGCGGGGTCCGATGTGGATGGTCTTCACGACAAACTGGACGAGTGCGAACGGCATGTAGCCGAGCGTCACGATCTGGAACTGTTGGCAGTCAGAAGAAGAATTTTCGGTCCCGAGGACTGACTCGGACCTGCGTGAGGAGCGTGAAAGATCATGGTGGATCAGGCGAGAGCTCGTAAGCTCGCAAAGCGGATCGCCGCCATCGTTGCGACGGCTATCGATCACGAGATCAAAGATCCGCGTCTGGCATTCGTGACGATCACGGACTGCAAGGTCACCGCGGATCTCCACGATGCGACGGTCTACTACACGGTGATGGGCGAAAACCTCGACACCGCACCCGATCTGCAGGCAGCAGCCGCTGGTCTGGAGAAAGCCAAGGGTGTGCTGCGATCGAAGGTCGGTGCAGGCACCGGGGTTCGCTTCACCCCGACGCTCGTCTTCATGACCGATACCGTGCCCGATACGGCCCGGCACATGGAAGAGTTGCTCGAGCGCGCACGGCATGCGGACAGCGAAGTGGCCAAGGTCGCGGCCACCGCCCGCCCCGCGGGAGAAGCGGATCCCTACAAGGCTCCACGTGAGTCCGCCGAGGATTCCGAGTCCACCGACGTGGACTGATCGACGTGACCACGACGCCTCGCGTAGATCCGAACAATGTTGCAAACCTGAGCGCCGACACCACCGTCGACGACCAGTTTCCCGGTGCGATCGCATTGTTGGAGGCTGCAAAGACGGTGACGGTGCTGTGCCACGTTCATCCCGATGCGGACACGATCGGTAGTGGTCTCGCCTTGGCGATGGTGTTACGGCGTCGTGGGGTGTCGGTCCAAGTGTCCTTCGGTGTTCCGGAGATGGTGCCGGAGTCGATGAACGAGCTTCCTGGCCTCGATTTACTGGTGCCTGCTCGCGATGTGCGCGCCGAGGTGGATCTCGTCGTTACGGTCGACGCCGGTAGTAGGGGACGACTCGGGGGTCTGGCCGATCGAATCGACGGCGCCGACGGATGTCTCGTCATCGATCATCACCGGTCCAATACACGGTTCGGTACCTACAACCTTGTCGACGACGCGGCCGAGGCCACGACTGCGGTCATCACTCGGCTGCTCGATGTCTGGGGCGTCGAGATCGATGTCGATGTGGCTCACTGCCTCTTCGCGGGCCTGGTCACCGATACCGGTTCGTTTCGCTGGGTTCGGCCCGGGTCTCATCTCCTGGCCGAACGATTGTTGGCCACCGGCATCGACGGCGCGTCCATCGCTCGCAAACTGCTCGACAACCACCCGTTCGGGTGGCTGCCGATGCTGGGTTCGGTACTGGGCTCGGCCGAACTCGTCCGAGACGCCGTCGGCGGCCTGGGACTCGTCTACGCGGTAATTCTTCGCGAGGACTCTGTCGGACTTCGGGCCGAGGAGATCGAGAGCGTCATCGACATCGTCAGGACCACGTCCGAGGCGGAAGTCGCCGCGGTACTTAAACAGCAGAGCGGTGACGAATGGGCGGTATCGCTTCGGTCCAAGACCGCCGTCGATGTTTCGGCTGTCGCTACGTCCCTCGGCGGTGGCGGTCACCGTAATGCAGCGGGATTCACCGCGCACGGAACCAGATCCGAGATAGTTGCCTCGTTGATTCATGCCCTCGCCTGATATCGATGCACTGCCCGACGCAGGGCCGCGTAAGATTCTCGGACTCGCGTTACCGGCACTCGGAGTGCTGGCAGCCGAACCCCTCTATCTCTTGTTCGATGCTGCGGTGGTCGGACGTCTCGGCGCTCTCCCGTTGGCGGGGCTCGCGGTCGGCGGATTGGTTCTGGCGCAGGTCAGCACTCAGCTGACCTTCCTGTCGTACGGCACGACAGCAAGGACTGCTCGGCTGCACGGAGCCGGACGAGAGAACGACGCTGTAGGAGAAGGGATCCAGGCGACCTGGTTGGCGCTCGGCCTCGGGGCGCTGATCGTGGTACTCATGCAGATTCTCGGCGGACCGATAATCTCCGTCATCGGCGGTGGTGGCGACATCTCTTCCGAAGCCGTCGCCTGGTTCAGGATCGCGGTTCTCGGCGTCCCGTTAATCTTGGTCTCGCTGGCAGGAAACGGGTGGATGCGCGGGGTGCAGGACACAGCACGGCCACTGCGGTACGTGCTGGTGGGACTCGGGTTGTCGGCCGTCCTCTGCCCGATGTTGGTGCA
>NZ_JAHFVG010000071.1 GCF_023264675.1 Rhodococcus sp. (in: high G+C Gram-positive bacteria) | reverse complement strand
GGCGATCAGCTCGTGCGGTTACCGGCGCGCGTCGAACCGAGCCGCTCTCGTGCTCCACTCGTCCCGCCAGCACCTCGACGCCCGGCGCTTCGAACAGCAGCCTGAGCGGAACTTCGGTGCCCAGTGCCGACCCGAGTCGCGAGACCACCCTGGTGGCCGTGAGGGAGTTCCCGCCGAGCGCGAAGAAGTCGTCGTCGAGCCCGACGCGGTGCACCCCGAGCAGATCCGAGAAGATCTCCGCTATCAGCTCCTCGATCGGCGTCGAGGGAGGCCGGAACAGTTTGACCTCGAACACGGGCTCGGGCAGCGCCCGTCGATCGAGCTTCCCGTTCGGACCGACTGGAAACGCGTCGACGGCGATCACCGAGGTGGGCACCATGTAGTCCGGCACCCGATCGGCTGCCGTTGTCCGAACCGCGACCGGATCGATCGTCGAACCGGACTCCGGCACAACGTATCCCACCAGCACATCCCCTACGGTGTCGTCGGACCGCAGCACGACCACTGCCTGCAGAACTCCGGGATGTGAGACGAGCGCGGCTTCGACCTCACCGCATTCGACGCGTTGGCCGCGCAGCTTGACCTGGAAATCGCGGCGACCGACATAGTCCAACTCGCCGTTCGGAGTCCACCGCACCAGATCGCCCGTCCGGTACAACCGGTCACCCGCGTCGCCGAACGGGTCGGCGACGAACAGTTCCGCGGTGGCGCCTGGCCTCGACGCATATCCCCGCGCAAGCTGGATGCCCGCGAGATACAGCTCACCCACCACGTTCGGCGCGACGGGATGCAATCGCCCGTCGAGGACGTACACCCGCGTGGCGTCGACGGGTCGACCGATGGGTACGCCGGCGATGTCGGCGTCGGAATACTCGTGGTAGGTGACGTCCACGGCCGCCTCCGTAGGACCGTAGAGATTGGTGAGCCGTACACCAGGCAATACGGTCGCGAGTTCACGCGCCGTTGTTGCGGGCAACTCTTCACCGGATGCGAAGACTCGCCGCAACTTCACGACATCTGCGGCCGCGTCCTCGGCGGCGAAGACTGCCAACATCGAGGGAACGAAATGCGCAACCGTGACGGACTCGGATCGGAGCAGACGTGCCAGATAGGCCGGGTCACGGTGACCGTCAGGGCGCGCGATCACCATCGTGGCACCGACCTGCAACGGCCAGAACAACTCCCACACCGACACGTCGAACGTCACCGGCGTCTTCTGGACGACGACGTCCGCTGCGCCCAACTCGTACTCGGACTGCATCCACCCGAGTCGATTGACGATCGCGCGGTGGCTGATCACCACTCCCTTGGGCATCCCGGTCGAACCCGAGGTGAACAGAACGTACGCGGCGTGGTCGGGATGCACAGCACTACTCGGCACGGCGCGCCGAGCAGTGTCGTCGAACGAAAGCCGGTCGATGTGCACCACGGCGACTCGGTCGGTGACGAACCGGTCTCGCGAGGTGGACAGCACGAAGGACACGCCCGCGGACTCGAGTACCCGATCGACGCGGTCCTTGGGTTGGGCCGGGTCGACGGGGACGTACGCACCCCCTGCGCGCACGATCGCGTAGATGCCGACTACGAGTTCCATCGATCGTGCCATCGCAACACCGACGGCGGACTCGGGTCCGACCCCCTGGACCGACAGGTAGTGCGCCAGTCGCTCGACTCGAGCGTCGAACTCGCCGTAGGTGATCGATCTGCCGTCGAAGGTGATTGCGACCGCGTCGGGTGTCGAGACCACCCGTTCGCGGTAGCGGTCGAGGAGAAGTTCGTTCGTGGGCGCACGATCGGTACGGTTCCACGTCTGCACCACCGAGCGAGTCTCGCTCTCGGTGAGAATGTCGATGTCTCCGACGATGGTCGACGTGTCGTTCACCATCGCTTCCAGTATCCGCAGGAACCGCGCGCCAGTCGCCGCAATGGTCGACTCGTCGAACAGATCGGTGAGATAAAGAAACTGCGCCAGCATGCCGAGCGGTTCGCCCGAGCGATCGAACTCCTCCGACATCGTCAGGTAGAGGTCGAATTTGGACAACCCGGTCTCGAGCTCGACGCCCTCTGCACTGATGCCCGGCAGCTCGACGGCACTTCGGCCGAGATTCTGAAACGCCAGCATGACTTGGAAGAGCGGTTGGCGGGCTGTGGATCGCGGTGGGTCGAGCACCTCGACGAGTCGCTCGAAGGGAATGTCGGCGTTGGCGAATGCGTCGAGGTCGGTGGCGCGGACACGGGCAAGCAGTTCGCCGACCGAGAAAGAGTCCGAGATTCTGGTGCGCAACACCAGAGTATTGACGAACATGCCGATGACATCGTCGAGCTGACTGTCGCCCCGTCCCGCAACCGGAGTTCCGATCGCGACGTCGTCGCTGCTCGACAGGCGTGCCAGCGTTACGGCAAATGCGGCGTGCACGATCATGAACGGCGTGCAGCCGAGTTTCAGGCCAAGTGAGACCAACGCCCGATGCAGTGACCCACTCACACCGAAGGAATGAACTGCGCCGCGTTCGGTGGGAACCGTCGGGCGAGGACGGTCCGTCGGAAGGTCCAGGTGCTCGGCGACACCGTCGAGTTCGTGTGTCCAGAAACGAATCTGCTTGCTGGCGAGCGAGTTCGAATCCGTCTCGTCGCCGAGCATCGCGCGTTGCCACACCGCGTAGTCCGCGTACTGGATCGGCAGAGGCAACCAGGCCGGTTCCTCCCCGGAGATCCTCGCTCCGTACGCGAGAACGATGTCCCGCATCAGCGGCCCCATCGAGAATCCGTCGGCAGCGATGTGATGCACCACGACCGCAAGGATGTCCTCGTCACCGCCCACTCGGTACAGGTGTGCGCGAAAGGGTGCCGAACTCTCCAACGCGAACCCTTGCACCACGAGGTCACGTACTGCACCGAACGCATCGGCCTCGGTACATTCCGTGACTCCGAGCTCGAAAGGACTGGACGCTTCGGGAAGTACGACCTGGTATCCGATGCCGTCGTATTCGGGATACACCGTGCGGAGCGATTCGTGTCGAGCCCGGACGTCGTCGATCGCGCGTCCGAGCGCATCGACGTCGATCCCACCGCCGAGTCGCACGATGATGGGGATGTTGTATGCCGACGAATTCGGCTCGAACCTGTCGAGGAACCACATTCGTTGCTGCGAGAGCGACAGCGGGATGTGTTGCGGACGTCGCCCGGGTTCCAGCGGGATTCGCCCACCCGTCCCCTCTGCCGTCGTCACCAAGGCGGCCAGCTCGAGCACGGTCGACCCGTCGAAGATCGAGCGGACCGGGACGTGTGCCTCGAGCAACGCACCGATCCGCGACACGACTCGGGTCGCCACGAGCGAGTTTCCACCGAGCGCGAAGAAGTCGTCGTGAAGTCCGACTCGGTCGACGCCGAGTACGTCGCCGAACACGCCGGCCACGATGCGCTCGGCGTCGGTCCGGGGTTCGCTCCACGGCCGCTGCTCGAACACCGGATCGGGCAGTGCTTTCCGGTCGAGCTTCCCCGAGGGCCCAAGCGGAAGCTCATCGAGCACGAAGATGGTCGACGGGACCATGTACTCCGGAAGTCGTTCTCCTGCAGCATCTCGCACCGAATCGACCTCGATCGACTCACCGGCCGTCGGAACGAGATAGGCCACCAGTCGATCGGCGCGCACCGCGACGACTGCCTGGGAGACGGTGGCCTCACGACGGATCACGTCCTCGATCTCGCCGAGTTCGATGCGCTGGCCCCGCAGCTTCACCTGGAAGTCGGCGCGTCCGACGTACTCCAATTCGCCGGCGGGCGTCCACCGGACGAGGTCTCCGGTGCGGTAGAGCCGATCTCCCGTCTCGGAGAACGGGTCGGCGACGAACCTGTCCGAGGTCAGGTCCGGCCGCGACGCGTAGCCCCTCGCCAGTTGCACGCCACCGAGATACAGCTCACCGATCGCTCCCGGCACCACCTGGTGCAACCGGCCGTCGAGCACGTGTACCCGCGTGTTGAACACGGGGACACCGATCGGAACACCCGCGCTGTCCGCGTCCGAAAATTCGTGGAACGTCACGTCGACCGCAGCCTCGGTTGGTCCGTAGAGGTTGACCACACTCGCGGACGGGAGCTGCTTTTTCAGGGCGCGCGCCGTTGCGGACGGTAACGCCTCTCCCGAGGCGAAGATCCACCTCACTGCGTCGGCACGCTGCGAGCCTTGTTCCGAAGCGAACACCGCAGCCATCGACGGGACGAAGTGCGCGACGGTCACTCGTTCGGAATCCATCAACCCGGCGAGGTACACGGGGTCTCGGTGGCCGTCGGGCCTCGCGATCACCAGTCGTGCACCGATCTGCAACGGCCAGAACAACTCCCACACCGACACGTCGAACGTCACCGGCGTCTTCTGGATCACCACATCCGACGGCGTCAGCGGATACTGCGCTTGCATCCACACGAGGCGGTTCACGATCGCGCGGTGGTCGACGGACACTCCCTTGGGTGTGCCCGTCGAGCCCGAGGTGAACAAGACGTACGCGGTGTTGCGCGCCGTAGGCCCGTCGTCGTTGTCAGAGGCACCCGGCGATGTCTCCAGATCCACGCGGTCGATCTCGACGGTTCTGCTCGGATCGACGCCGACGGCGTCCTTCGACGTCGACAGCAGCGTCGACGCTCCCGAGGTTGCGAGAATGTGGCGAATCCGATCGACGGGCTGCTCCGGATCGACGGGTACGTACCCGCCACCTGCCTTCAGCACCGCGTAGAGCGCAACCAGCAGATCGATCGACCGGCGCATGGCGACCGCAACGCACACCTCGGGACCGACCCCGATCGATTTCAGATAGCGCGCAAGGCGGTTCACTCGCCGATCGAATTCACGGTAGGTGAGACTCTCGTCCGCGAACACCAGCGCCACGGCGTCCGGAGTCGCCTCCACCTGGGCCTCGAACATCGTCACCAGGGTCGCAGTCGGGTCCACCGGGTGCTCGGTGGCGTTGATCGCGTCCGATCGCGCCGATTCGCCGCCGCTTCGCAGGTCGAGGTCCCCCACGACGGCGGATGGGTCCTCGATCATGGCCCCCAGAATGATGGTCAGCCGCCGTGCCATCGCGTCGATCGTCGATGCGTCGAACAAATCGGTCGCGTACGTGATCGCGATCGTTGCGCCCTCAGGTTCACCACCCGACGAGAACTGTTCCGACACGGTGAAGTCGAGGTCGACTTTCGCCAGAGCAACGTCGATGTCGACGGCGTCGACAGTGAGCCCGTCCAAGTCCAGATGTGTCGCACCGACGTCGCGGAAGGTCAGCATCATCTGGAACAGCGGATGCCGCCCTTGAACACGCGGTGGATCCACTACTTCCACCACACGTTCGAACGGCACATCCGCATGCGCGAACGCCGAGAGATCCACCTCGCGGATCCCGGCCAACACCTCGTCGAAGGTCGCCCCACCCTCGACCGGCGTCCGCAACACCAATGTGTTGACGAACATCCCGATCACGTCGTCGAGGACTGCTTCGCCGCGACCTGCCACCGGCGTACCCACCACCACGTCGGAGGACCCCGACAATCGCGATGCCAACACAGCCAATGCCGTGTGCACGACCATGAACGACGTGCTGGCGCGCCGCCTCGCAAGATCGACTGTTCCGCGGTGCATCTCGGGAGTCAGTCTCAACACGTGCGTGAGTCCGCGACCCGACCAATGGGTCGGGCGAGGCCGATCTCCGAGCAACGACAATTCGTCGGGCAACGCGGCCAGATTTCGAGCCCAATACGACTCTTGAGCGCGGATCAGCGACGCCGAATCGTCGAGCGAGCCAAGCGCAGCACGCTGCCACAACGTGTAGTCGACGTACTCGATGTCGAGCGGAGCCCAGTCCGGCGCTTGTCCGGCGGCTCGTGCGGCATAAGCGACCATGACATCGGATGTCAGCGGGACCATCGAGAAACCGTCGGCAGCGATGTGATGAACCACGACGACGAGCACGTGTTCGTTCTCGTGAACGGTCAGCAGTCGGACTCGAAACGGCGGCGCAGCGGCGACATCGAACGGGCTTCTCACCTCGGTGGCAATCCACTCGATGACGCCTTCGTCGACGGTATGGGTCGCCACCCAATCGATGTCGACCTCGTCGGCGGAGATCACGTCCTGAATGCCGACACCGCCGATTTCCGGGTAGCGAGTTCTCAGCGATCCGTGTCTCGACACCACGTCGCCGACGGCAGCCCGCAATGCCTCGACCTTCAAACGTCCGTACAGTCTGATCGCCAACGAGATGTTGTCGATCGCCGAATCCGGATCCAGTCGATTGAGAAACCACATCCGCTGTTGCGCAGGGGCCAACGGGATCTGCGCCGGCCACGGCACCGAACCGAGTGTCGGTCGCGTCGACTCCACATCCGACTCCGCCGAATCCACGACGGCGGCCCACTCGGCAACGGTCGCGGCGTCGAAGAAATCGCGGACCGCGGCCTTGACTCCGAAGCTTGCGTTCATTCGGGCAACGAGCCGCGTCGCCGTCAGCGAATTGCCACCGAGTTCGAAGAAATCGTCGTCGAGCCCAACCGATTCGACGCCGAGCACCCGGGCGAACGAATCGGCTACCGCCACTTCCGTATCGGTACCGGGGGCACGGAACCGCCGGCGCATACCGGGAGGCTCCGGGAGTGCTCGCCGGTCGAGTTTTCCCGAATGCCCGAGGGGCATGGTTTCCAGCGCTACCAGCGCCGACGGCACCATGTAGCCCGGTAGCGTCCGGCGAACCGTCTCCGACAGTTCGCCGGTTTCGACCGTGTGGCCGTGTGCGGCCACCACGTATCCGACGAGACGATCGCCGCGCAGAACCACCACCGACTGCGACACCGAATCGTGGTTGTTCAGAACCGATTCGATCTCGCCGAGTTCGATTCTGAGGCCGCGGAGCTTGACCTGAAAATCGGTCCGTCCGAGGTAGATCAGGCTTCCGTCACCGGCTTGCCTCACCAGATCGCCCGTCCGGTACATCCGGCTGCCGACCGTAAAAGGATCGGCCACGAATCGCTCGGCGGTCGTGCCGGCCCTGGACAGATAGCCGCGGGCAAGCTGTATGCCGGTGATGTACAGCTCTCCCACGGCACCGACCGGGACGAGCTCCAAGCCGGAACCCAGGACCCTGAGCCCGGTGTCGTCGACTGCGGTTCCGATCGGGACAGGCTGTAGGCCGATGTCCTGCACTCGGTGATACGTGACGTCGACGGCTGCTTCTGTCGGCCCGTACAGATTGTGCAGTTCGGCATCGGAGCGCGACGCGAACCTCGCGGCAGTCGACGCGGTCAGCTCCTCACCCGAGGAGAACACGTAGCGCAACGACGGAAGATCATCGCTACCGGGAGCATCGACGAACACCGCAAGCATCGACGGAACGAAATGTACGACGGTGACGCCTGCACGTCGGATCAGATCGGCGAGGTATCCGGGATCGAGGTGCCCGTCCGGCTCGGCGAGTACCAGTCGAGCACCCACTCGAAGTGGCCAGAAGAATTCCCACACCGACACATCGAAGGTGAACGGCGTCTTCTGCAGAACGATGTCGTTGTCGGACAGGCGATAGTGGCGTTGCCGCCAGGCGAGGTTGGCGCAGATCGCGGCGTGCGAGACCGCAACGCCTTTCGGCCGCCCGGTCGAACCCGATGTGAAGATGACGTAGGCAAGATTTTCGGGTCGGGTGAGCGCCCTGCGTTCGTTCGCTCGCAGTCTGGTGTCGTCGAGATTCGCGTCGACGATCGCGTCGAGGTCGGTGTGCGCAACAGTGCCGGGAAGGCGGTCACCGACCCTCTCGTCGGTGATCACCAGGACCGGAGCCGACACCTCGATGACATAGGCGAGTCGGTCCCGAGGGTGATCGGGATCGAGAGGCACGTAAGCCCCGCCTGCCTTGACCACCGCGTACATGGCTACGACGAGGTCGACCGATCGCCTCATCGCGAGAGCGACGGTCCTGTCCGGTCCGACACCCTTCGAGACCAGATAGCGCGCAACGCGGTTGGAGCGGCGATCGAGTTCGGCGTAGGTGATCATCAGCCCGCCGGACTCCAGTGCCACCCGCTCAGGATCGGCGTCCGCGAGACGTTCGAATGCGTCGAGCAGCAGGCCGTCGGCGTAGTCGCCGAACTGTGGGGCGAATTCCACCAACTCGGAGATATCGGACAAGAGAACCGCGATCGTGCGTTCCAGCGCTCCGGCGTCGGATGCGAACTCGGCAGGTGCCAGCTCACTGAGCACGAGCGGGATCAGTGTGTCGGGTCCGAGTGCGCCGCCCATCGCAGTATCGAGACGCGTGAGCTCGTCGTGGAGGGTGCCGAAACTGATCTGCAACTCATCGAACGTCAGTGCCGCACGTTCCGGTTCGGTTGCCGCTACGTCCGCGACGAGGCGTGGGACGTCGCTGATCGAGGGCGCAGAATCTGCGCCTTGACCGACAACCATGTAAAACGTCCTCCCCACCCCGAAAATCTCGGCTGCCCGAAGTCACGACGGGCTGCACGAACAAGAGCGGTTACTTTGAAACAAGGCTACTGCGACAAATGCTCCCCTCCGAACACGAGGGGAGCATTTGTGAGAACTCTCAACTATCGTCGACCACCGACGATTTTCAGATACCCAACGCGTGTGCCAGCACCGGCCACGAGTTCTTCAGGTCGTCGTCCCAGTACCCCCACGAGTGAGTTCCGCTGTCGCGGAAGTTGTAGGTGGCCGGAATCCCGAGCTGGTTCAGCTTGTTCTGAAGATTGTGGGCGCAGTAGTTCGTTGCGGCCTCGATGACGCCACCGATGATGACCTGGTTGGCCAGGGTAGGCACGCGACCGTCGATGTCGGGGCCGTCGAGGTTGTCGTAGATACCAGGCAATCCGTTGCCGTTGGAGATGTACAGGTCGAGTCCGCGAAGGCCCTCGGCGTTGACGTACGGATCGTTCTGAGCCCACGTCGGGTCATTGTCGGGCCCGTACATGTTCAGCGTGCTTCCGCCGCCGTACAGCTCGACGACCTGCTTGACGAAGGTTTGACCGATCGGATCGCTGGTCTGTGCGCACCCGCTGTACGCCGCAACACCCCGGTACAACTCGGGGTTGCTGATGGCGAGCTGGAGAACCGACGTTCCCGACGACGACAGACCGGCGATGGCGTTGACACCGTTGGTACCGAGCGCGGCATCCACCAGCGGCGGGATTTCCTCCGTCATGAAGGTCTTCCACTTGTTGAGACCCAGCACCGGGTCTGCTTGATTCCAGTCGGTGTAGTAGCTCCACTTGCCACCGATAGGCGACACGACGTTGATGTTCTTGTCGCCGAAGAAGTCGTAGGCGTCGGTGCGCGCACGCCAGGTAGCGGAGTCTTCTCCGCCGCCGGCCCCGTTCAGCATGTACAGGGTTGGGCGGGGAGCGCTCGTATCGGCCGGTCGCAATACGTCCAGCGGAACTTCCTTGTCCATGGAAGCCGAGTGGACGTACAGCGTCAGTTCACGGTCGTTCTTGACCTCGACCTTGGTGATCGTCGAACCGTTCGGCGATGTAGCCGAGCTGAGGGGCGCTGCGTTGTCCACTACCGGATCGGCAGAGGCAGTGGCCGCGACACCAGTGAACGGCACGACCAGCGCGACGGACGCGATCGCCAATCCTTTGACGACGGTGGACAACGTACGTGGCTTCGATCGACGCATAAGTTCTACTTTCACCATTCTCTGCGGTTCCCCAAAGTGTGCCGGGCGGACCGATCGCCGGTCGTCCGGCGTTACCCTACCTGGCAGTAGAAGATCGACACAGTCTCGACATTCGTTACTCGAGGGCGAACTCGGTGCCGACGATGTCGACGGCATCACCGGAAAGGTCGATGTCGCCGACCACGACGTCGGGATTGCCGGCGATCGCCGCGAACACTCGCCGAAGACGGTCCCCGAGTGCCTGCACCGTCGACCGATCGAACAATTCGGCGGCGTACGCGATTCGGATCGCCATTCCGCTGCACGAGCCATCGAGGTCGGTCGATTCGAGGAACGTGAAATGCAGGTCGACTTTCGCTGTGTCGGACGTCGTGTCGATGAAGGACATCTGCATGTCGCCGAGTGCGGGCAGATTTTGCTCGTAGTTCTGGAATGCCATCAGCACTTGGAAGAACGGCGCCTGCGATACCGGACGCGGCGGCAGCAACTCGGACACGAGCCAATCGAACGGGATGTCCGTGTTCTCGAACGCGTCGATGTCTCGGCGACGGACATCGGCGAGAAGGTCGGTGAACGTGGAGGACATGTCGACGACGGTTCGCAGCACCACCGTACTGACGAACATCCCGACGAGGTCGTCGAGCATCTCGTTTCCGCGGCCTGCAGTGGGTGTTCCGATCGCGACGTCCGGGTTGTCCGACGATCGAGCCAACATCACCGCCATTGCGGCGTGGACCACCATGAAACGTGTCGTCCCCGCTGCTCGGGCGCATCGGTCGATGGCTGCGTGCAGGTCGGGTTCGACGCCGATACTGATCGATCCGCCCTCCATCGTCCGTATCTCGGGGCGTGCACGATCCAACGGAACGTTCAGCAGATCGGGTTGTCCCGCGAACTGTTCCCTCCAGAACTCGAGCTGTGCACTCGCCGTCGACGACGGGTCGTCGAGTTCGCCGAGTCTCTCGCGTTGCCAGAGTGCGAAGTCCGCGTATTGGAGCGGCAGTGGTGCCCAATCGGGAACATCGCCGGCAAGTCGGGCGAAATAGGCGCGAGCCAGGTCGCGGACGAACGGTCCGAACGACGATCCATCGGCGGCAATATGGTGGAAGACCACCGCGACCACATGCTCGTCGGCGGCGAGCCTGAACAAGACCACCCGCAGAGGCGCATCGACGGAGATGTCGAATCCGACATCGATGACACCTGAGAAGCGTTCCTGCAGTTCTCGTTCCGAGACATCGACGGGTCCGATGTCGACTCGGACCTCGTCCAGCGCAAGCACGCGTTGCTCGGGGACTCCGTCACGACCGACGAATACCGTTCGTAGCGACTCGTGGCGCGTGATCACGTCGTGGACAGCAGCGTCGAGGGCGTTGGCGTCGAGGGCGCCCTTCAGCCGCACGACGATGGGAATGTTGAAGTACGGCGACGTCGGAATCCACTGGGAGAGCATCCATGTTCGTTGCTGTTGCACTGAGAGCGGAACGTGGTCGGGACGCTCGCGTCGAGCCAGGAGAATCGGACGGCCGTCGTCGACACGCGACCGAACTGCCGAAGCCAGTTCCTGCACCGTGGCGACGTCGAACAACAATCGAAGCGGAATCGAGGCGTTCACGGCGTCACCCAACCGGGAGACGACCTTGGTTGCGAGAAGGGAATTGCCGCCCAGTTCGAAGAAGTCGTCGTCACGGCCGACCTCCGGCAAGTCGAGAACGTCGGCGAACACTCGTGCCACGGTCTCTTCGATCGGACCCTCAGGACTGCGGTAGATCTTCTTCTCGAATACCGGCGCAGGCAGCGCCCGTCGGTCCACCTTCCCGTTCGGTGTCGTCGGTAGCGATGCCAGCACCACGAACGTTCCCGGAATCATGTAGACGGGCAGAACCGATCTCAACTCCTTTCTGATCGGGCCGACCGGAACGGTGACCGCAGCGTCGGCCTGCGTCACATACGCGACCAGTCGATCTTCCGACACGTCCACCACTGCCTGGCCGATCACGTCGAACTGCATGAGAGCTGTCTCGATCTCACCCAGCTCGACCCGCTGTCCCCTCAACTTCACCTGCAGATCTGCGCGCCGCACGAACACGAGTTCACCAGCGCCGCGTCGTCGTACCAGATCTCCCGTGCGGTACAGCCGACCGCCGGGGGTTCCGAACGGATCGGCAACGAAACGTTCGGCGGTCAGGTCCCCGCGCCCGTAGTACCCGCGCGCGACTTGAACTCCCGAAAGATACAGTTCGCCGATCACCCCGAGCGGCACCGGACTCAATCTCGAATCGAGTACGTGCACAACGGAATTCGAGACCGGACGACCGATCGGAATTCCCGAGTCACGGTCTTCGCCGTCGGTCAACGGGTGCGAGGTTGCATGCACCGTGAACTCGGTCGGTCCGTACAGGTTGTGGATACTTCGTGCCGGGAGAACTTTCGAGGCCCGGCGGGCGACGGACGCGGACAACACCTCCCCTGCCACGAGCACGCGTCGGAGCGATGTCAGTTTCGATGGGTCCGCCTGGGCGGTGAACACGGACAACATCGACGGCACGAAGGAGACGGCTGTCACGCCGTAGTCGGCAATCGTCTGTTCGAGGTATCGCAGGTCTTGATGCCCGTGTGGCTCGGCAACGACGACGGATCCACCGGTGGCGAGGGGACCGAACAGTTCCCAGATCGACACGTCGAACACCGACGGTGTCTTGAACAGCACCACGTCGTCGGCACCGAGTTCGTACGTCCGTGCAATCCAGCCGATCTGGTTCACCACGGCGGCGTGCGAGATCGCGACACCTTTCGGTTCGCCGGTGGAACCCGAGGTGAACAGCACATAGGCAAGATTGGTCGGGCTCGGCAGGACCGCGGCGGTGACCGTACCGTCCCGGCCGCGGGATACCAGGTCCGCGTAGGACACCGAATTCGGCAGGGAATCGACGTACCGATCGGTGGTGACCGTGACGGCCGGGCGAGCGAGTGCCACGACCCGATCGTTGCGCCGCGCAGGCTGATCCGGATCGAGTGGTAGGAAGGCTGCCCCGGCGCGCAGAACCGCGTAGACCGAGATCACCGACTCCGTCGAACGTGGAAGCGCAAGAGCCACGATCGTCTCCGGACCCACCCCCGACGCGACGAGGCCCCGCGATACCGCGGTGACCCTCTCGTCGAACTCACGGTAGGTCATCGTCGTGTCGCCGGACACGAGAGCAACCGAATCCGGAGCGATCTGCACGCGCCGGTCGAACGCGTCCAGCACATGAAAATCAACCCGCTCGCCATCTACCTCTGTACCGTCGACCTTCGTACCGTCTACCTCCAGAAGAGCCTCGCGGTCTTCGTCGGCGAGGATGTCGATGTCACCGACCACGGCATGCGGGTTCTCCGCTACCGAAGTCAAGATGCGGAGGAATCGGTCCCCGATGGTCGCCGCGGTGCCGGCGTCGAAGAGGTCGACTGCGTAGGTGATCGACACCAGAAGGCCGGCAAATCCGTTCTCGTCGATCGAGTCCTCGACCGTGAAATGCAAGTCGTACTTCGCCGCTCGTACATCGAACTCCACCGGGTCGACCTGGAGCCCCGACAGTTCCAGCGAACTCCACCCGAGATTTTGGAAGCTCAGCGCTATCTGGAGCGGTGAACGCGAGGCCCACGACACACCGGAGTCGATCTCGTCCATCACCCGCTCGAAGGGGACGTCTGCGTGTGCGAACGCCGTCAGATCGGTGTCGCGAACATGGTCGACCACCGCGTCGAAGGACTGCGACGGCGCTATCCGACTACGCAGCACGACGGAATTGACGAACATGCCGATGACATCGTCCAATTCGGCCTCGCCTCGGCCAGCGGTCGGCGCGCTGATCGCGATATCCGTCGATGCGGACAACCGACCGATCAACACCGCGAGGGCAGCGTGGACGACCATGAAGAGGCTCGCGTTCTTCGAGCGGGCCAGAGAGTCGAGCGCTCGGCGTAGCTCCGGCGGGACACTCACCCGCGACGTGGCACCTCGGTAACTCGACACCGCAGGCCGACGACGATCGAACGGAAGATCGATTCGATCGGGCATGTCGGCCAGATGGTCGCGCCAGTAACTCAATTGCCGCGACACGAGCGACGCCGGATCGTCTTCCGAACCCATGACGGTGCGTTGCCACAGAGCGTAGTCGGCATACTGCACCGCCAGCGGCGGCCTGCTCGATGGAGAACCGGCGAGCCTGGCGGCGTAGGCGACCATCAGGTCGGTCGTGAGCGGTCGCATCGAGAACCCGTCGGCCGCAATGTGATGCACCACGAATACGATCACGTGCTCGGTGACGGAGACTCGAGCAAGCATCGCCCGAAGCGGTACCTCGGTCGTGACGTCGAACGGCCGGGTGACGAACTCTTCCACCGTGGAAACGACGTCCCGTTCGGAGATCTCCTTCGGAGTGAGATCGAGCCCGACGTCACCGAACTGTTCGATGTCGTCGACCTCGCGAATATCCTGGTATCCGTTGCCCTCGAACTCCGGGTACGAAGTCCGCAACACCTCGTGCCGCTCGAACAGATCTCGTGCGGCACCGCGTAAGGAGGAAACGTCCAACGGTCCGGTCAATCGAACTGCCACGGGGATATTTCGGACACCGGTGTCCGGATAGAGGCGATTCAGAACCCATAGTCGTTGCTGTGTGAGAGACAGCGGAATTCGGTCCGGCCGCACCTGCGCGACGAGGGCGGGCCTGGTATCGGCGTCGGCAGCCGTATTCAGTCGCCGCGCGAACCCTTCCACGGTGGATGCTTCGAACAACGCCCGCAGCGGGATTCGTTTGTCGAACGAGACGCCTGCCCGCGCAACCACCTGCGTTGCGATGAGCGAGTTTCCGCCGAGCGCGAAGAAGTCGTCGTCGAGGCCTGTCGTCTCGACTCCGAGAACTTCCTCGAACAGCGCAGCGACTCGACGTTCCGCGTCCGTCTCCGGAGCTCGAAACTCGGCACCGCGGAGGACAGGTGCCGGTAGTGCGCGCCGATCCAGTTTGCCGGTCGGACCGAGCGGGAGACCCGCCAGAACGACGATTCCCGACGGCACCATGTACGACGGGACTCTGTCCGACACGAAGTCGATCAGGACGTCCGGTTCGACTGCACTCGGCGACCCGACGTAGGCGACGAGTCGGTCGCCGACACTGTCGTCGTGATGGAGCACGACGACAACGGCGTGCACGTCGGGGTGCTTCGCGAGCGCAACCTCGATATCCCCGGGTTCGATTCGTTGACCACGCAGCTTGATCTGGAAATCGCTGCGGCCGCGATAGACCAACTCCCCGTTGCGCGTCCAGTGCACGAGATCACCGGTGCGGTACATCCTACGACCGGGAGCGGAAGGATCGGCGACGAATCGCTCGGCGGTCAGAGTCGACCGGCCTCGATATCCCCGGGCGAGTTGGGCTCCTCCCAGATACAGCTCCCCGGGCACTCCGATCGGCACCGGCTCCAGCCACTCGTCCAGGACGCGGGCCGTGGTGTTCCACACCGGTGACCCGATCGTCACCGCCCGTGCGTGCGGAACGACCTCGGATGCGGTGACCACCTCTGCTTCCGCCGGGCCGTACCAGTTGTGCAGCTCGGCGGTGTTGAGCGAGAGGAACTGCTCGGCCACAGCGGCAGTCAACGCCTCGCCTGCCGCGAACACTCGGCGCACCGTGTTGCCGAGCCCTCCCTGGGCAAGCGCGAAGGCGCTCAGCATCGACGGCACGAAGTGAATCGTGGTGATGCCGTAGCGGTCGATGGCCGTCGAAAGGTAGGCGGGGTCGCGGTGCCCACCGGGCTCGGCGATCACCAGTCGTGCACCGGTCTGCAACGTCCAGAACAGTTCCCACACCGAGACGTCGAAGGTGATCGGAGTCTTGTGCAGCACCGCATCGGACGCATCGAGTGGGTACGTCGACTGCGCCCACGCCAACTGATTCACCGTTGCCGCGTGCGTCAGCTCGATCCCCTTGGGCAGGCCGGTGGACCCGGAGGTGAACATCAGATACGCGAGTTCATCGCCGCGAAGCGGAAGCAGTCGGTCGATGTCGGTGATCGGTTCGCCCGAGTAACGCGCCAGGTCGAGGGCATCGACATCGATCACCTCGGCTGTAGAGGCCGGCGGCGTGAAGGTACCCGAGCCCGACGTCAGCACGAGCAGAGGATCGGCGACTTCGAGTACGTGCCGTACACGTTCGGTCGGCTGATCCGGATCGAGAGGAACGTAGGCCGCGCCGGTCTTCACGACCGCATACATCGACGTGACCATCTCGATGGATCGGCCCATGGCCACCGCTGCTGTCGTGCCGGGGCCAAGGCCTTTCCCGACGAGCAGACGTGCGGTGCGGTTGACGAGCACATCGAAGTCCCGGTAGGTCAGCGATGTCGTGCCGTCGACGAGTGCGATCGCGTCGGGCGTTCGGGCGACCTGCGCGTCGAACAAGGACACGAGCGTCGCGTCGGGGTCGACCGAATGCCCGGTCTCGTTCCACGACCGCAGCGTCGCGTGATCGGCTTCTCCGACCAGGTCGATCGATCCGATTCGTCGGCTCGGGTCCGCGATCGCTGCGTCGAGAATCGCCGCGAGTCGGTTGCCCGCGGCCTCGACCGTACTCGTGTCGAACACGGCCGTCGCGTACGTGATCGAGACGAAGACTCCATCGAGTTCACCGCTCTCGCCGAACTTTTCGATGAAGCTGAACTGAAGGTCGTACTTGGCGGTTCCAGTGTCCGCGTCGACGGCAGCGACCGTGAGACCATCGAGTTCGAAAGCTTCGCGGGCGAAGTTCTGGAAGACGAGCAGGGTTTGGAACAGCGGAGAATGTGCTGTCGATCGCGAGGGCGACAGCTCGTCGACCAACCATTCGAAGGGTAGATCCGCGTGCCCGAACGCGGCGATGTCGCCGGTGCGCACCGAATCGATCAGGTCGCGGAACGACGCCGAAGGATCTACCGGAGTCCGCAGCACGAGAGTATTGACGAACATTCCGATGACATCGTCGAGCTCGCGTTCTCCTCGGCCGGCGACCGGAGTACCCACGACGATGTCCGACCCACCCGACCAGCGTGCAAGCAGAGCGGCCAGGGCCGCGTGCACGACCATGAATCGGGTCGAGCCGGATTCGCGCGCAAGCCGGTCGATTCCCTCGTGAACGGCGCGGTCGAGTTCGAACCCTGTCGTTGCGCCCGCCATCGACTGCACCGCCGGACGGGGACGGTCGAGCGGAAGGTCGAGCACATCGGGCACACCGCCGAGTGCATCACGCCAGAACTCCACTTGTTCGTGCGCAACGGAATTCGGATCCTCGACGGCACCGAGCACCTCACGCTGCCACAGTGTGAAGTCGGCGTACTGCACCGGTAGGGGCGCCCACGCCGGTGCGTCACCGCGTGACCTCGCGGCATACGCAGTCATCACGTCTCGCGCCAGCGGAGCGATCGACGATCCGTCGCCCGCAATATGATGGATCACCACGACCAGTACGTGCTCGCGCGGGCCGATCTCGAACAACGCACCGCGAACCGGAACCTCGGAATCGACGTCGAAACCACCACCGACGATGTGTGCGATTCGGTGTCGGGCCTCGGTCTCCGTCACCGGGATCGGCGTCATGTCGACGATGACGTCGTCCACCGAGACAACCTGCTGCACCGGGACGCCGTCGACGGCCGGATACCGGGTGCGAAGGGTCTGGTGTCGTGAGATTACATCGCGCACTGCATGATCGAGTGCAGCGGTGTCGAGATCACCCGACAGCGAGACCACCATCGGCACGTTGTAGACGGCGGAGCCCGGGTCGAGCCTGTTCAAGAACCACATCCGCTGCTGCGCCAACGACAACGGCACAACCCCCGAACGCACCCGCCCCACCAACGCAACCCTCGACCGACCCCCACCACCGGACACCACACCCTCCACCAACGACGCCACACCCTCCACCGACGACGCCTCGAACACCACCCGCACCGGAACACGAACCCCCAACACCGCACCCACCCGCGACACCAACTGCGTCGCCACCAACGAATTACCACCCAACTCGAAGAAATCGTCATCGAGCCCCACACGCTCGACACCCAACACCTCCGCAAACACACCCGCCACCACCACCTCCACCGGCGACACCGCAGACCTGAACTCCCGAACCTCGAACACCGGAACCGGCAACGCCGCCCGATCCAACTTCCCCGACACCCCCACCGGCAACACATCCAACAACACCACCACCGACGGAACCATGTACGACGGAAGACGCTCCCCCACAGCACCCTTCAACCCATCGACATCCACACCATCACCGACCACATAAGCCACCAACCGGTCGTCACAAACCACCACCACAGCCCGCGACACCGAGACCTCGGACTCGAGGACATTCTCGATTTCACCGAGTTCGATGCGCTGACCACGCAACTTCACCTGAAAGTCCGACCGACCGACGAATTCGAGTTCGCCCTCAAAGCTCCACCGAACCAGATCACCCGACCGATAGACCCTCTCACCGGAAGCGAACGGATTCGCCACGAAACGATCCGCCGTCAGATCCGCTCGCCCGAAATACCCACGCGCCAACTGAGTTCCAGCGAGATACAACTCACCCACCACACCCACCGGCACCGGATGCAGACGCGAATCCAACACGAACACCGCCGAATTCCACACCGGCCGACCGATAGGAACACCAACACCGTGAACACTCACACCCTCGAGCGAGAACGCAGCAGCATGCACCGTGAACTCCGTCGGACCATACAAATTGTGCATCCGAGCATCCGGCAACACACGAGCGGCCGCGTCTGCCACAGACGTCGACAATCCCTCTCCCGCAACGAGCACGTGCCGCAACGACGACACATCCGCACCCGAGACAGCAACCTCGGAGGCGAACACCGACAGCATCGACGGCACGAACGACGTCGCCGTCACACCCTCGGACTCGATCACCGAACCCAGATACTCCACATCCCGATGACCACCCGGCTCCGCCACCACCAACCGAGCACCACACGCCAACGCCCCGAACAACTCCCACACCGACACATCGAACGTGAACGGCGTCTTCTGCAACACCACATCACCCGCACCGAGACCATACTCGGCGATCAACCACGCCAACTGATTCACCACCGCACCATGCGAGACCGCCACACCCTTCGGACGACCCGTCGAACCCGACGTGAACACCACGTACGCAAGGCTGTCCGGCTGCGGACGCTGGAAGACGAGAGGAGTCGATGCGGTCGATCCGACCGAGACCAGATCACGGACCGTCACCGTTCGACTCCGCGACTCTCCCTCGGTGTCCGAGACGACGATCAGGTCGGGAGACGCGTCGTCGACGATGGCGCGGGTGCGCTGCTCCGGCTGATCCGGGTCGATCGGCACGTAGGCCGCGCCTGCTCGAAAGATGGCGTAGAGCGCGGCGACCATGTCTGCCGATCGACGCAGGGACACTGCGACGATCTTCTCCGGCCCGATGCCCGACGCCACCAGACCGCGTGCGAGGACGCTGACGCGGGCATCGAATTCGCTGTAGGTCCAGGATTGTCCGGCGTATACCAACGCCACTGCGTCAGGAGTCTGGGTGACCCGTTGGTCGAACTCGTCCAGCACGCTCTCCCACGACGCTGTGGAATGTTCGGTCTCGTTCCAGCGCGTGAGAAGAGTGGTCCGCTCGTCTGTTTCCAGCACATCGATGTCGCCGACGACCGACGACGGCTTCGCCGTCACGCCCTCCAACACTCGGATCAATCGACGTCCGAACACCTCGATGGTCGGGCCGTCGAACAGATCTGTGGCATAGGTGATGTCGCAGCGGTACCGCAGTGCGCCCGCGGCGTCGAGATCGTCGGCGACCGTGATGGCGAGATCCATCTTGGCCGTCGACGCGTCGAAGTCGACCCCGGAGATCTCGAGGCCTGGTATGCGGGTCGTGCTCACCGGCAGGTTCTGAAAGGACAGAAGCACCTGGACAAGCGGGTGCCGCCCGCGCGACCTCGGTGGATCCAACACCTCGACGAGGCGCTCGAAGGGCAGGTCAGCATGCTCGAAGGCGTCGAGGTCCGTGGCTCGAACGGCGTCGAGGAGTTCACCGAACTCGAGGTTGCGCGGAACTGCCGTCCGCAGCACGAGGGTGCCGACGAACATTCCGATCAGATCGTCGAGCGCTTCGTCGCCGCGGCCTGCGACCGGGGTGCCGACAGCGATGTCCTCCACCCCGGTCAGCCGCGACAGCAGGACGGCCAACGCGGTGTGCACCACCATGAACGGTGTCGAGCGGCGCTCACCGGCAAGCGATTCGACGGCCGTCCGCAGATCGGCGTCGACGAAGAACGTGTGCATGGCACCGCGGCCGGACGCGACTACCGGCCTCGCTCTGTCGGACGGCAGTTCGATCTGGTCCGGTAGCCCGGCCAGCCGGGCAGTCCAGTACGCGAGCTGGCCGGCAGCGATCGAGCAGGGATCGTCCTCGGAGCCCACCATCTCTCGCTGCCACAGTGTGTAGTCGGCGTACTGCACCGGCAGCGGATTCCACATCGGCGCCGCGCCTGCGACACGAGCCCCGTACGCGATCACGAGATCGCGCGTGAGCGGAGCGATCGAGAATCCGTCGGCGGCGATGTGATGTACGACGACCAGCAGTACGTGATCGGATTCGGAGAGTTCGAGCAGTGCGGCCCGAACCGGAAGCTCGGTGGTGACGTCGAATCCTCTGGCAAAGAATTCCAGTGCGGCCGAGGTGATCTGGGGTTCGGTCACCGAACGCGAGCCCCACTCGATCGATGCACCGTCCGGATCGAGAACCTCCTGGTGTCCGACGCCGTCGACCTCTGGGTAGACGGTGCGAAGGCTCTCGTGCCTGGTAAGGACATCGTCGATCGCAGACTTCAGCGCAGCGGCATCGAGTTCGCCGCGCAGCCGGATAGCCAATGGAATGTTGTCGACGGCGGAGCCCGGGTCGAGCCTGTTCAAGAACCACATCCGCTGCTGCGCCAACGACAACGGCACAACCCCCGAACGCACCCGCCCCACCAACGCAACCCTCGACCGACCCCCACCACCGGACACCACACCCTCCACCAACGACGCCACACCCTCCACCGACGACGCCTCGAACACCACCCGCACCGGAACACGAACCCCCAACACCGCACCCACCCGCGACACCAACTGCGTCGCCACCAACGAATTACCACCCAACTCGAAGAAATCGTCATCGAGCCCCACACGCTCGACACCCAACACCTCCGCAAACACACCCGCCACCACCACCTCCACCGGCGACACCGCAGACCTGAACTCCCGAACCTCGAACACCGGAACCGGCAACGCCGCCCGATCCAACTTCCCCGACACCCCCACCGGCAACACATCCAACAACACCACCACCGACGGAACCATGTACGACGGAAGACGCTCCCCCACAGCACCCTTCAACCCATCGACATCCACACCATCACCGACCACATAAGCCACCAACCGGTCGTCACAAACCACCACCACAGCCCGCGACACCGAGACCTCGGACTCGAGGACATTCTCGATTTCACCGAGTTCGATGCGCTGACCACGCAACTTCACCTGAAAGTCCGACCGACCGACGAATTCGAGTTCGCCCTCAAAGCTCCACCGAACCAGATCACCCGACCGATAGACCCTCTCACCGGAAGCGAACGGATTCGCCACGAAACGATCCGCCGTCAGATCCGCTCGCCCGAAATACCCACGCGCCAACTGAGTTCCAGCGAGATACAACTCACCCACCACACCCACCGGCACCGGATGCAGACGCGAATCCAACACGAACACCGCCGAATTCCACACCGGCCGACCGATAGGAACACCAACACCGTGAACACTCACACCCTCGAGCGAGAACGCAGCAGCATGCACCGTGAACTCCGTCGGACCATACAAATTGTGCATCCGAGCATCCGGCAACACACGAGCGGCCGCGTCTGCCACAGACGTCGACAATCCCTCTCCCGCAACGAGCACGTGCCGCAACGACGACACATCCGCACCCGAGACAGCAACCTCGGAGGCGAACACCGACAGCATCGACGGCACGAACGACGTCGCCGTCACACCCTCGGACTCGATCACCGAACCCAGATACTCCACATCCCGATGACCACCCGGCTCCGCCACCACCAACCGAGCACCACACGCCAACGCCCCGAACAACTCCCACACCGACACATCGAACGTGAACGGCGTCTTCTGCAACACCACATCACCCGCACCGAGACCATACTCGGCGATCAACCACGCCAACTGATTCACCACCGCACCATGCGAGACCGCCACACCCTTCGGACGACCCGTCGAACCCGACGTGAACACCACGTACGCGGCGTTGCTCGGACGCAGCGGCGTGAGGCGATCCGTATCCGACAGCGACGCCTCGGAGAATCCGGCAACGGCGCCGTGGTCGATCTCGGACACCACGAGCACCGGCCGCGAGACATCGAGGACGTAGTTCGTGCGCTCGTCGGGTTGGCCCGGATCCACCGGTACGTACGCGCCGCCGGCGGCCACAACGGCGTGCAGAACGACGAGAAGATCGACGGATCGGTGCATCGACACCGCGACTCGCTCGTCAGGACCGACACCGAGCGAGATAAGCCACCTCGCCGTCTGTGCCACACGCCTCGCGAACTGTCCGTACGTCAGCGACTGCCCTGCGAAGGACACCGCACTCGCGTCCGGGCTTCGAGCCGCCCGATCGGCCAGCATCGACGCCACCGTCTCCGCCCGTTCCACGATGCGCTCGGTGTCGTTCCACTCCACGACAATCCGATGCCGTTCGACGTCGTCGAGCAGCGCGACGTCGCCGACGACCGTGTCGGGTGCGCTGGTGAGAGTGTCGAGCAGGCGCACCAACCTGGCGCCCAGGAGCTCTGCCGCAGGTTCGTCGAAGAGATCTCGGGCGTAGGTGACGGTGCCGTCGTAGCCTTCGGCGGTGCCGTCGGCCGCCCGCCGTTCGACGAAGGTGAACTGGAGGTCCATTTTCGCTGTTGCACCGTCGATGTCCACCGCGGACACCGACAACCCCGGCAGCTCGAATGTCGCCTGCTCGACGTTCTGGAATGCGAGCAGTACCTGCACGAGCGGGTGCCTGGACTGCGACCGCGCCGGGTCTACGACCTCGACGATTCGCTCGAAAGGTACGTCGGCGTTGCCGAACGCTGCGAGGTCGATCCGTGCCACGTCGTCGAGCAGTGCGGAGAAGGAAACTTCCGGGGCGATGGTAGTTCGAAGGACCAGTGTTCCGACGAACATCCCGACGAGATCGTCGAGAGCGGCGTCACCTCGGCCTGCCGTCGGCGTCCCGACGGCCACGTCCGTCGTGCCGGCGAGCTTGGACAGCATCACGGCCAGCGCTGCGTGCACGACCATGAACGGTGTCGATCGACGACTCCTGGCCAGTGCCGCGATTCGGCCGTGGAGGTCGGCGTCGAGGGAAAACGTGGTCGAACCACCACGGCCCGACATCACGTTCGGGCGGGAAAAGCTCGTCGGCAGCTCCAATTGTTGCGGCAGAGAGGCCAGCTCGGAGAGCCAGAAGCGTTCCTGGATCGACATCGTCGAGGACGGATCGTCCGGCGACCCGAGAACCTCGTACTGCCACAGGGTGTAGTCGGCGTACTGGACAGGCAACGGCGCCCATGCAGGCTCGGTTCCGACGGTGCGTGCCGCGTAGGCGATCATGACATCGCGAGCCAACGGTGCCATCGAGAATCCGTCGGCGGCGATGTGGTGAGTCACGAGCACGAGGACGTGGTCGTTCTCCCCGAGTCGCAACACACGGGTTCGGAGCGGCACCTCGATCTCGAGGTCGAACGGAGCGTCGACCGTGCGGGCGAGCGCCTCTTCGATCGATCCGAGAGACGTCGGGTGGGGCTCCACATCTACCGAGACGCCGTCGAGGCCGAGTATCCGCTGACTTCCGACGCCGTCGACCTCGGGGTAGACGGTCCGAAGAGTCTCGTGCCGCGAGATCACGTCGTCCACTGCCGAGGTGAGCGCTTCGAAGTCGAGTTCGCCGGTGAGGCGAACGGCCACCGGGATGTTCTCGGTG
>NZ_JAHFVG010000070.1 GCF_023264675.1 Rhodococcus sp. (in: high G+C Gram-positive bacteria) | reverse complement strand
ACCCACGCCCACGGCACCGAAGGCGTCCACTTCTTCACCCGCGGCAAAGCCGTCACCAGCCGCTGGCTCGACCCCTCCCACGGCGGCATCAACCTCGGATTCCCCGAAAACAACTAGAACCACCAACCCACACAAACGCACGAGCGTTTGCCCAACACCACCACCCCACGCCGCACCCCCGCGCAAACGCACGAGCGTTTGCCCAACAGCACCACCCCACGCCGCACCCCCACACAAACGCACGAGCGTTCGCGTGGGGGTGTCCGCGTTTCGAGCGTCGCTATCCCATGCAGCCGCCGCGGCGCAGTGTCCTGTCGGGAGCGAACCCACCGTGCCCATGTCAGGCGTGGTGCTTTGCAGAAGCATCGGTCCGTGCGCGGTGGGTCTACCAGGCGCTGGTCTCGTCACCGCCTAAGGTGATTCGCGATGAAAACGATTATTCGGGTGGCTGCTGCGCTCGCGGCGACGGCCGTCCTGTTCACTTCGGCCGGCCCCGCACACGCGCAACCGGAGGACCCGTCGACCGCCACGACGACCACGCCGTTCGCGACGCCGGACACCGACAATTGCCCGTATGCCAGCTCACCGCCTCCCGCCATCGACCTGTCCGAGGTCCCGGAACCCGGTGAGAGCGAGCCGGATCCGCTGCCGGTGCCGGCAGACGCGGTCGGCGGCGCGGCATTCTCTCGCTGTGGAACCATCACGCCCGACGGTGCCCCACCGCTGCCGGCGGACATTTCGGCGACCGGCTGGGTGCTGTCCGATCTCGACACCGGTGCAGTCATCGCCGCCAAGGATCCACACGGACGGTACCGCCCGGCAAGCACCATCAAAATCCTCCTTGCACTGGTTGCCCTGGAGAACTTGGACCTGAACACGACCATCGTCGCGACGGCCGAGGACGCCGACGCCGAAGGAAGTGCAGTCGGGATCGGCAAGGGCGGTGTGTACAGCAACTTCCAACTGATGCAGGGACTCGTCATGGCCTCGGGAAACGACGCCGCCCATGCACTGGCAGCCCAACTCGGCGGTACCGAGGCCACGGTGGAGAAAATGAACACCAAAGCCGAGGAACTCGGCGCACTCGATACAAGGACGGCGACACCGTCCGGACTCGACGGACCCGGAATGTCCAGTTCGGCTTACGATCTCGCATTGTTCTTCCGCACGGCAATGCAAAATCCTACGTTCGCCCAGCTCATCTCTACCGAGACGGTGCAGTTTCCCGGATTCCCCAAGGACCCGACCGTTCCCGACGACGTCGATCGTCCAGGCTTCACACTGTCCAACGACAACCAGCTGCTGTACAACTACGACGGAGCGCTCGGCGGAAAGACCGGCTACACCGACGATGCGCGGCAGACATTCGTCGGCGGCGCCGAGAAGAACGGCCGCCGCCTGGCCGTCACCATCATGAAGGGTGATGTGTTGCCGATTCGGCCGTGGGAGCAAGCCGCCAGGCTCCTCGATTACGGTTTCGCGCTTCCTCCGGCGACGAGTGTGGGAACACTGGTTCAGCCGGACTCCGTCGGGGATGTGACGAGCACACGCACAGCTGTTCCGAACACCGCCGCTCCTTCGAACAGTGGGCCCACGTCCAGCGCACCCTCCGGTTCGAGTGAGCGAGCGTCGGCACTGGAATCGAGCGGCGACAACGCCATTCGGATCGGGATCGGTGTCATCGGTCTGCTCGTGGTCATCGGGCTGGTGCTGTGGGCTCGCCAGCTCGGCCGCAAGCGCTGAGCGTCAGCGCCTGCGGACGAGAAAGCCGAGTCCGACGGCTGCGAGAGCCCCCGCACCGACGAGCGCGATTCCGCCTCCGACCGACGGACCTTCGTTGATCTCGAGGCGAGTGGAGATGACGGCAGGTTCCGGCGGGGCCACGAAAGCGAGTGCCAGGCTCTCGCGCGTGGTCGCGGCAAATGCCGTCGCGAACAACAAGAATCGCGATGTGGTGAACACGAAGACGAGAAGACCGATGATGGGGCCGAACACTACGCCCGCCGGGCCGCTGGTCACCGAAGTGAGATAGACAGCAGCGATCTGTTTGAAGATTTCGAAGCCGACGGCGGCGATCAGGCCGCCTTTCAGCGCGCTTCGAAACGGCACGGGTTCGCGCGGGAGTCTCGAGATAACCCAGGTGAACACAGCCCATGTCGCCACGAGCGCCAACACCACCGAGACCGCACGAAGCGCAACACCGACGCCGGGCACCTCGTCGAGGTTGACCAGTTCCAGCAGGCTCCGCATCACCGACCCGCCGGCCAATGCCGACAAACCGAGGGATACAGCGAGCGCCAGACCGAGTCCGACGAGCGCAGCCAAGTCCTTGAGCTTGGTCGCGACGAAACCACTGGGTTCGTGGACCGACTCCCACATCGCCGTCAGTGCTTCCCGTAAATTCGCGACCCATCCCAGCCCGGCATACAGCGCGCCGAGAAGACCGATGATGCCGACGCTCGTCCTGGATCGGACGGCCGTATCGATCAGCGAATTGATGGTCTCGCCCAGGCTGCCCGGGACGTTCTGCGCGATCTGCTCGCGAATCTGGTCCAGCCATTCCGGGTGGCCGACGAGGACGAACCCAGCGGCCGCGAATGCGACCATCAACAAGGGGAACAACGCGAGGACACTGAAGTAGGTCATGCCCGCGGCGTAGTAGTCGCCCTTCTGGGCCTGATAACGCGACGCAGCGCGCACCGTGTGATCGAACCACGGCCACCGGTCTCTACGCTCCTGCAATATTGCGCCGAAATCAGGAACGACAATCACCCTCTCGGTGTCGGGCTCTCGCTGCCGGTCCCCCAGACCATCGGTGAGAGCAAGATCAGGAGAGCGGAGTCAGAAACCCCACCCGGTCGTACACCTGCGCCAACGTGCGTGACGCTACCTCCCTGGCCCGATCCGCGCCGTCTGCGAGGATGCGGTCCAGTTCGGCGATATCGGACATATACCCGTCCACGCTGGCTTTAAGCGGAGTGACGAACTCGGTCAGTACATCTGCGGTGTCGGACTTGAGGTCGCCGTAGCCCTTGCCCTCGTATCCCTCCACCAGTTCGTCGATGGATCGGTTCGACAGAGCAGACTGGATGACCAGAAGATTGCTGACCCCCGCCTTGCCTGTCGGATCGAAGGCGATCTCTCGATCGTTGTCGGTGACGGCCGATCTGAGCTTCTTGGCCGATATCTTCGGGTCGTCGAGCAGGTTGATGATGCCTGCCGGGTTGGAACCGGATTTGCTCATCTTGGACGTCGGATCCTGAAGATCGAAGATCTTCGCCGAACCCTTGATGATGTGGACGTCCGGTACGACGAAGGTCTTCTTGAACCGTGTGTTGAAACGCTGGGCCAGATCCCGAGTGAGCTCGAGGTGCTGACGCTGATCCTCCCCGACGGGCACCAGATTCGGTCGGTACAACAGGATGTCTGCCGCCTGAAGAATCGGGTAGGTGAACAGTCCGACCGAGGTCTGATCACGTCCCTGCTTGGCAGACTTGTCCTTGAACTGCGTCATTCTGCCGGCTTCACCGAACCCGGTGATGCAGTTGAGAACCCACGCGAGCTGGGCGTGTTCGGGTACCTGACTCTGCACGAAAAGCGTCGACTGCTTCGGGTCGATCCCGACCGCGAGAAGCTGAGCCGCAGCGATTCGGGTGCGCTGACGCAATGCTTTCGGATCCTGAGGCACGGTGATCGCGTGCAGATCCGGGATGAAGTAGAAGGCGTCGTACTCGTCCTGCAACGAGACCCACTGCCTGACTGCACCGAGATAGTTGCCGAGATGGAAAGAATCAGCGGTGGGCTGAATTCCGGACAGAACGCGCTGACGCGGTCCCGCCGGCGTTTCGGACGTTGCAGGTGCAGACATGGTCATGATCTTTTCATGTCTCGACAAGCGAATTTCGATCAGGCTCTACCGGTAACGAACGGTCACCGGCGCATGGTCGGACCACCGCTGGTCGTATGCCTCCGCACGCTCGGTGACTGCTTCCTTCGCTCGCTCGGCGAGCGCCGGCGTCGCGAGCTGGTAGTCGATCCGCCAGCCTGCGTCGTTGTCGAACGCCTTACCTCGGTACGACCACCAGCTGTACGGCCCCTCGACGTCGGGGTGAAGCTCACGGACCACGTCGGTCCACGGTGCCCGCGCGGCGAGCAACGCCGCCACCCATTCGCGCTCCTCGGGCAGAAATCCGGAGTTCTTGCGGTTGGTTTTCCACGCCTTGAGGTCGTTCTCGGTGTGGGCGATGTTCCAGTCTCCGACGACGACCACGTCCCGATCCGCCTCGGACGCTGCCTTCGCCGTCTTCTTCAGGTACTTGGCGAATGCCGCCATGAAACGCTCTTTCTCGTCCTGACGCTCGGTGCCGACCTCACCCGACGGTAGGTAGAGACTCGCGACGGTCACATCCCCGAAGTCGGCCTCGATGTAGCGCCCGGCCTCCTCGAACTCCTTGGCGCCGATTCCCACCCGCACGGCATCGGGAGCCGTGCGGGAGAGAATTGCGACACCGTTGCGACCTTTCGCCGACGGTTCGGCCGACGCCAGATGCCAACCTGCATCGAGAGCGGGGGCGAGCGCCTTGGTCAATTCGCCGTCGTTCGCGCGGGTTTCCTGAAGACAGATCACATCGGCGTCCGTGGCGTCCAACCACGACAGCATCCCCTTCCGAGCAGCAGCGCGGACTCCGTTGACATTGACGGTCGAGACGGTGATAGGCACGTAGGGCACCGTAGCGGACGGCACCGACACCTACTACTTTCGGCGCTTCGGCCGCGCTCCAGGCGCTGGAGCCGACGCCCGCGGCACCTCGACAACAGCGGTGTCCTCGGCGTCGATGCGCCGGTACACCACATGCTGCTGGACGTAGGTCCAGACATTGTTGCTGACCCAGTACAGCAACACAGCGATGGGCAGAACAGGTCCGCCGATCAGAACACCGACCGGGAACACCCACAGCGACAGCTTGTTCACCATCGAGGTCTGCGGGTTGCTCCTCGCCGCGTCGTCCTGGCGGGCGATGGAGGCACGGGCATTGAAATGCGTTGCAATGCTTGCCAGGACCATGAGCGGGACCGCTACGAGCGCTATGGTCAGCACCGACGGCACGCCGCCGAACGAGGCGAATGCCTGCAGTGTGTTCTGCGAGCTCGAGATCGCTGCCGAGATCGGCGCTCCGAACAAACGCGCATCCAGAAACGATTGGACGTCGGCGGCGCTGAAGAAGTAGTTCGCGGTGTTCGCATTGGCCTCGGGCGAGAGCCCCAGCTGCCCGAAACCTGTTGCCGTGCGATTGAAAGACCGAAGCACGTGCAACAAACCGATGAACACGGGAGCCTGCACCAGCAACGGCAAGCATCCGAGCAGCGGATTGAACCCGTGTTCTTTCTGCAGCTTCTGCATCTCGGCGGCTTGACGGGCCCGATCGCCCGGATACTTCTTCTGTAGTGCTCGGATCTGCGGCTGCAGCTTCTTCATCGTCAGCTGAGTTCGGATCTGCCTGACGAACGGCTTGTACAGCAGAGCACGAAGAGTGAAGACGAGAAATACGACGGCAAGCGCCCAGGTGATTCCGTTGTCGGGGCCGAGCACGGAGCCGAAAACCGTATGCCAGATCCACAGGATTCCGGATACGGGGTAATAGATGAAATCGAGCATGAAGACACCTCACTGGTGAAAGTCGGAAGCAGACATGACTTCTCGACCGGCAGTGGCGATCACGAGCAGAATCGCGGGACCGGTCCGATGACCGCCCCTGGTGCTCTCGGCATGGGCCGCCCCGGACTGTCGGGGCGATGTTGTCGACGGAAATTCCCGCGCAGCCGTCGGTCCTCGGCCGGCGGGCCCGGGTGGTGAGTATCCACCCGGGCGATCCCGGCCGCGTGGAGCGCACCGAGTGACGCCAGTGCGAGCAGGGCGAGTCCCAGAAGCGCGTACTGAGCAGTGGGTCCGGGGCCGAGAACGACGAAGAGAACCGATGCGGCGGCAAGAACGGCGACGACGAACGACATCCGGACAGAACGAGAGAGCGCATGAATGCGCGAGAGAAGAGACACGAGTGAGCTCCTGAAGTGGGCGGACTTACCGCTACACGCATGCAGGGGACTCGGCGCGGTCTACGAAGGAGCCCCCACGAGGGCCCCGGGAGCGCGCGGCATCGGCCGCCCGGCCTCATCGGGACGTTGTTGCCTGCGGAAGGACCCGCGCAACGCGCGCTCCTCGTTGCTCGGCCCGTTCGAGAACGCGAGAACGAGATTACGCAGAATGCCGACACGTCCGGCGAACACCAACAACGCGCCGAGCGCAACGACGAGTGTCACGGCCACCTCGACGGATCCAGTAGGACCGACCGCGAGAAACGACAGCAGGAGCAGGGCGGTGATCACTGCATTCCGATAGCCCACCGCACACCTCCTTCGTCGTCGAACGTTCTTCGGGTAGCGACTGTCAGGGTACAGAGACCCCGAGCGCGGTGCACGCCTGTATGTCGGATCGCGGCACCATCGCACGAGCGCGACTCTCGGCCACGTTGTACTCGAACCACTGCCGGTCGCCGTCGTCGTGAGTACCCGGTGTGTTCGTGGCGTGCAGGGCACAGCTCCGGTACGGCTCGGGCAGTCGATCGAGCTCGGGCGCCGCGTCCGCCGACAACTGCGAGAGGTAATCGATATCGATTTTCCCCGTGTCCTCGAATCGCTCGACGTTGTGTCCGGCGATGTAGGCGTCGGGATCGAGCATCGCAAGACCGAGGACGGTCGATACCACCGCGACGCCCACGGCGCGCGGCAGCCAGCGACCGGACATTCTGATACCCGATGCCATGACGAGGACGAAGACCGAGCCCAGCAGAAGTTCGACGGCGGTGACGAACAAGCGAAGCGTCGTGTAGCCGTATTGCTGTTCGTAGAGTGACATCCGGTGTAGCGCCGACGCCACCACGACGAGCGAAAGAAGGCAGAGAAGACCGAGGACGCCGCGACGAGCAAGTCGATCACGCGCGGACTTCATCGGTGCCTTTCGGATGGTCACGGCGATGACGAGCAACGTCAATGCCGTCACGGCCAGCAGCTGCCAGAAACCCTGTCGGGCGTATTCGGCGTTGGTCAAACCTTCGGTGACCCTTACATGCGCCTGCCCACCGAACAGCCCGGCGATCTGGACCGCGACGAATGCCCCGAACAGCGCGACGAGCGCACCGACGGGAATCATCCACTCCCACAGCCGGACCGAAGAGTTGGCCGGACGTGAAAGTTCGTCGAAGCGCGGCCGATTGATCGCGAGATACGAGCACGCGAGTGCGCCTGCGGTCGTCAACAGAAAAGTCGATACTCGGCCGATCGCGACGCCGGGATCCCATGCGGGTATCGCCGCGTCGAGAACCCGTTCGAATGCCGCGTCGGCACCGGCGAACAGCGCAGCGAACACCACGAGGATCACCACCGTCACCATGGCCACCGCTGCGGCACGTCCGGCGCGTAGGCGACGCGCGCCCCCAGCGCCGAGCGCGCCCCTCGCCCGTGCCGTCCACCGCACCACTCTGGCGGGCAACAGAATCGGCGTAGAAGCGCCGAGGAAAAGCCCCGTCCAACTCCACGAACTCGACAGCACGGCTCCGACGAGCAGTACCCCCGACACCACGGACATCGCAACGATCCAGTCGGCAGCACGAAAGACCGCCACCGAACTGAGCGCGAGGACGGCGAGCCCGCCCGTACGGTGCCACATCGTCAGTCGTTCCGGGCGCGCACACGCAACGACCACCAGCAGTGCTGCCGCGGTGATCGGATAGCCGATCCCTGGATTCCCGAGCACGATCGCGCCGATACCTCCGGTCACGAGAGCCCCGATCAGAGTGCGCCGCGGTGCGGACGAATAGCGGAGCACCGGCCAGACCCGGCTCGGCCACAGCCCGGTGCGGCGTCGCCGCAACCCCGGCCACGCATCGTCTGTCGTCACAGCATTGGGGGGAAGTTGGATATGGGTCACCGACACACCTCGTTCGATCGATTTCGGGCACAGCTCGGACCGGCAGCACGCACATGCGCAGGCGCCGTAGGAAAAACGAGAGAAATCAGGAGTGCGGTATCGACACCCTGATGTGACATCCAGGGGTTCGATCGAGCACTTCGATGGTGCCGCCGTGCAGTTCCGTTGCCCATCGCGCGATCGCGAGGCCCAATCCGGTGCCACCATCGGTTTCACCGCCGCGGGTGAATCGATCGAACACCGAAAGGCGTTCTCCTGGAATGATGCCCGGACCCTTGTCGACGACGTCGACCAAGATTCCGTCATCGGATGCGCTGGCGGAAACGGACACCGTGGCGCCGAGCGGCGAATGTCTCACGGCATTGTCGACGAGGTTGGACACGACCTGAGTCAGCCTGGATCTGTCGGCGGACACTTCGAGATCTGCCGGCTCGACGGTGACGAGAACGCAGGCACGCTCTGCCACCGCCTCCGTCAGGAAACCGCGGACGGCAAAGCGTTCGGGCCGAAGCGGGAGCACCCCGCCTTCCAGTCGCGAGAGGTCCAGCAACTCGTTCACCAGGTCACCGAGCTTTTCGGTCTGGCGCAATGCGACGGCCAACGTAGCCGGATCGGCGTCGGTGACCCCGTCGACCAGATTCTCGAGCACGGCGCGTAGCGCTGCAATCGGTGTCTTCAGCTCGTGCGATACGTTGCCGATCAATTCGCGCCGATACGTGTCCGACGCTTCGAGGTCGGTGGACATCGTGTTGAAAGCATCGGCAAGTTGCCCTACCTCGTCCCGGGAAGTAGCTCGCACTCGTGTCGAATAGTCGCCTCGCGCCATGGCTCTCGCGGCAGCGGTCATCTCACGAAGAGGTGATGTCATCCCGTGTGCGAGAACCTGAGTGGCCGCCAACGACATGACCAAGGCCGCCAGAAGCGCGTAGCGGAACTGCCAGCCCGCACCGAACCAGAACGTGAGGCTCGCGACGACCAGCACGACACCGACGATCAGCGATACCTTGAGTTTGAACGAGGTCAACACATCGAGAGGCCGCGGCAGTAATTGCTTCACTTCGGCACCTCCAAGGCATACCCGACGCCATGGACGGTACGGATGAGGTTGCCACCGAGCTTGCGACGCAACGCCTTCACGTGAGAGTCGACGGTACGGCTGCTCGCCGAGTCCTCCCAGCCCCACAGTTCCGACAACAGAGTCTCGCGCGCCACTGCCGCTCGCGGACGCGCGAACAGATACGCCAGAATATCAAATTCTGTTCGCGTCAAATGGATCTCACCGTCGGCACCGGAAACGCGTCTCGCGTCGTGATCTATCGACAGCGCACCGAGGGACGTGGACGAAAAATCCGTCACCGCGGCGCGGTCGGCTCGCCGGAGAAGCACATGCACCCGCGCAACGAGCTCGCGCATACTGAAGGGCTTCGACAGGTAGTCGTCGGCTCCGACGCCGAGCCCGACGAGCATGTCGTTCTCGTCCGACTTCGCCGTGAGCATCAACACCGGAACACTGCGCACGGCTTGAATTCTTCGACACACTTCCAAGCCGTCGAAGCCTGGAAGCATCACATCGAGAATCACCACATCGGGTTGCGCACGCTCGTACGCCGCGACCGCCGATGGACCGTCGCCTGCGGTCACGACCTCGAAGCCCTCGCCGCGCAGGCGCGCAGCGAGGGCTTCGGAGATTGTCGGCTCGTCGTCGACGACCAGGACGGTGCGGTTCATGCACCTGACAGTAGAGGGCGCCCATGGAGGAGACCGACGGGAAATGTGGAGGTTCGGTGAAGATATGGGCTCTGTCGTCAGGAGCCCGTCGTCGCGAGCGCCGAACAGGCCTCCTGTGCGGCTGCCCACGTCGCGCTGTCCACCCCGGGAGGCGCCGTCGACGCATCACCTGCCGAGCCCATCTCACCCGAAGGCGGAGAGGTGCCGTCGGTCGGAGGCCGGCCACCGCCTGCGCCGCCCTCCGACATTTCCCCGCCCGTAGTCGGCGGTTCGACGCCGTTCTCCTCCAAGCACGTCTGCATCTCCTCGCTCATCGCGGCCGGCGCTGATCCTCCGCCTCCCTGAGCCTGCTCGGACGCTCCTGCCGATGTGTCGGCGGAAGTGGACGTCGTGCCGGACTCGCTCGAACCGCACGCGACCGCACTGCACACCACCGCGACGCCCATGGTGGTCAAGCCGATTCGCCTGAAAAGTGTTGAGTTCATGATCGAAGTCGATCCCTTCTGCTGTGAATGAAGGCACTACTTCACCAAGCGCGCTCGAGATCGTGCTCGACAGACGCTGGGAGAACTCTGTGAGCACGTCGGGCCACACACTCACAGCAAAGACACAGCCGTCATGCAGTCACTCCGACACTTTCGTGGGCACTGTTGCGTGCGACATGCGAGGGAGAACACTGCGATGACACTGGTGGACGACACACCGATCGACGCCGAGCGGGCAACACCGTGGCCCATTCGGCACCGATATCGACTTGGCCTCACGGCTCTGCTGATCGCCACGGCGGTCCTGTATCTGTGGGACCTGACGGCGAGCGGCTATGCGAACAGCTTCTACGCCGCCGCGGCGCAAGCCGGGTCACAGAACTGGAAAGCGATGTTCTTCGCATCGCTCGACTCGTCGAACTTCATCACGGTGGACAAGCCACCCGCATCGATCTGGGTGATGGCTCTCTCCGCGCGCATCTTCGGTTTCTCGAGTGCAAGCATCCTCGTTCCGCAGGCTCTGATGGGCGTCGGCTCGGTCGCCCTCGTGTTCGCGGCGGTCAAGCGTGTCGCTTCGCCCGGCGCCGGATTGCTCGCCGGCGCCGTACTCGCGCTGACCCCTGCCGCGGCGATGATGTTTCGGTTCGACAATCCCGACGCTCTGCTCGTGCTCCTGATGACACTCGGGGGATACTTCGTGATTCGCTCGATCTCGACCGACATGGGAAAGCGCGCAGCTGGATGGCTGGCGTTGGCGGGAGTCGCGCTCGGTTTCGCATTCCTGACCAAGATGATGCAAGGACTGCTCGTTCTGCCTGCCTTCGGACTCGTCTATCTCGTCGCGGGTCGCTCGACGCTGTTGCCCCGTGTGATTCACCTCGTCGGCGCCGCGGCTGCTCTCGTCGTCTCGGCCGGCTGGTGGGTTGTCGCCACGATCGTCTGGCCGGTGGATTCGCGTCCCTACATCGGCGGTTCGACGAACAACACAGTCATGGATCTCGTTCTCGGCTACAACGGTCTCGGGCGGATCTTCGGCCAGAGCCGCGGCGGTGGCGGAACGCGAGAGGCAGGCGATGCGGCAGCCGGGGCTGCTGGTGCGCTGCCCGGCGGCGGAGCGGCGGAGGGGATGAACGGCGCAATGCCGACCGGCGGCGGAATGCCGGGCGGAATGGGCGGCGGTGCTGCGGGTTCCAGCTTCGGCGGTTCGACGGGCTTGGACCGGTTGTTCGGCAGTGAAATGGGTTTCGAGATCTCGTGGTTGATTCCCGCGGCTCTCATCGCACTCGTGCTGGGATTCGTTGCTCGCGGCAGGGCACCGCGAACGGACCTCGTTCGAGCATCCCTGATCCTGTGGGGTGGATGGTTCGTCGTCACGGGAGTCATCTTCAGCTACATGTCCGGCACCGTTCACCCGTACTACACGGTCGCCCTCGCACCGGCCATCGCCGGCATGATCGGAACCGGCGTCTATGCGCTGTGGCACATCCGTGAGCGATTGCTTGCTCGTCTCGGACTGTCGGTCATCACGGCGGCGTCGGGCATATCGGCATGGGTTCTGTTGAACCGCAACACAACCTGGCTTCCGGCGTTGAAATGGGTGATTCTGATCGGCGCCGTCGTGGCCGCAGTCGGCCTCGCCCTCGGCGCCGTCCACAGGTTCCGAAAATTGACCGTCGTCGTTGCCGCACTGGCAGTCCTGTCCGGCCTCGGCGGCACCGGCGCATATGCCGTTGCCACCGCGGCCAATCCCCACACCGGCTCGATCCCGAGCGTCGGACCTGCAGGCAGCGGGGACATGGGCGGCATGGGTGGGTTCGGTGGAGGCCGCGCCGGCGATCGAGCCGCCGGCGCCACTCGAGATGAACAGGATCCGGCTGCCGGGGCTCCGCAGGGCGGTTCGGTGCCATCCGGTCAGGCGCCGCAGGGGTCGGAGCCGACGGGCACTGCCCCCGGAGGCGCAGACTCGGCACCGCTCGGCGAGTCCGGTACGGATGCCGGTCAGGACACGACAGCGGGTGGCATGCCAGGCGGAATGGGTGGCGGAATGGGCGATATGGGCGGCAACACCGATCCCGCCTTGGTCACGCTGCTGCAGAACACCGATTCGAGGTGGGCCGCAGCGACGAACGGCTCGCAGTCGGCAGCAGGAATCGAGCTTGCATCGGGCACCGCCGTGATGGCCATCGGTGGATGGAGCGGAGATCCCGCTCCCACCGTGACTCAGTTCCAGGACTGGGTGGCCGCCGGAGACGTCGGTTACTACATCGGTAGCGGACAGGGCGGCGGACGTGGAGGGAACTCCGAGATCGCGGACTGGGTCGCCGCAAATTTCACCGCACAGACCATCGGCACGTCCACGGTGTACGACCTTCACGGCAGCTGATCAGTACCCAAAAGGGAAAGTAAAACAGGGTCGGCTACCCTAAGTCGACTTTACTCCCCCTTGAAAGGGTTCATCCATGGTCCTGTCCACGAGGCTAACGCGGCTCGCCGCCGCCGTCCTTGCATCAGCCCTGCTCGTGAGCGCCTGCTCGAGTTCTTCCGACGACGAAAACGCGACGACGAACGGCGAAACCGGCTCCGCGTTTCCCGTCACCGTCGAGCACGCATTCGGTGAGACGACCATCGACTCCGAACCACTGCGTGTCGTCGTCGCCGGATACACCGAGCAGGACACGGTGCTCGCGCTGGGCGTCAAGCCCGTCGCGGTCACCGAGTGGTACGGCGAGCAGCCGTACGCGACATGGCCCTGGGCGCAGGAGGCACTCGGCGATGCGAAGCCCGAAGTTCTCAGCGCGGACGACGGCTTCCAGTACGAGCGCATCGCGGCCCTGGACCCCGACCTGATCGTTGCCACGAATGCCGGCCTCGACCAGGAGAGCTACACCAAGCTCAGCGAGTTGGCACCGACCATTGCCCACTCCGGCGACTACACGGCCAACTTCGAGCCCTGGGACATCCAAGCCCGCAGTATCGGCGAGGCACTCGGCAAGACCGACGAGGTCGAGGACCTCATCGCGGGAATCGACGAGAAGTTCGCCGCCGCCAAGTCCGCTCACCCCGAGTTCGACGGATCCAAGGCCATCTTCCTGCAGAACGCGTTCTACGACGGCGCAGCCATCGCTTACCAGAACGGGCTCAGTACCGACTTCTTGACCGACCTCGGATTCGTCGTGCCGTCGGACATCGACGCCTTCGCGCCGCCGGAGGGCGGCGGTCAGGCGAACATCCCGCTGGAGAATCTCTCGGTGCTGAACTCTGCCGACGTTCTGCTGTGGGCTACCGAGACTCCCGAGGACCGCTCGGCTCTCGAGACTCAGCCGGTGTACCAGAATCTCGACGCCGTCAAGGAGAACAAGCTGGTCTTCACCGATGGAGTCACCGCCGGTGCCATCTACTTCACCAGCTTGCTCAGCCTGCCCTACGTGATCGACAATCTGTCCGACGCGTTCGCGAGCACCCTCGCCGGTGACGGTGCCGCGACGACCACCGGGTAGTCGGCTCCCCCACACGCCCGATGTACGCCGATGGCCTCGGTCGACGGTGTCCCGTCGACCGAGGCCATCGATGCATCAGGCCGACAACACGAGACCGCGGTCAGCTCAGGGCGGCGAGTTCGCGTGCGTCGGTTCGGTGCTGCATCCACATGGCGGTCGCGAGGACTGCCAGACCGGCGACGGCGAGAATCGCGCCGACAGCAGCGGGTGCGGTGTATCCGAATCCGGCAGCGATCACTGCACCTCCGAGTGCAGCCCCGATGGCGTTCGCCAGATTGAACGCGGCATGGTTGAGTGACGCCGCCAACGTCTGGGCGTCGTCGGCGACATCCATCAGCCTCGTCTGCAACCCGGGGATGATCGACGAACCCGACGCCCCGATCATGAACACCAGAATCAACGCACTGATCGGATTGTGAGCAGCGAGTACGAAGACCGCCAGGAACACCGCCATCGACGCCAGCCCGACGAACGTTCCTCGCAGCTGGTATCGGTCGGCGAGCCAGCCGCCGACGTAGTTGCCGGCAACCATGCCGAGTCCGTAGATCATCAACGCCACGGGTACCAACGCTCGGGCCAGGCCGGCGACATCGGTGAGGGTCGACGCGATGTAGGTGTAGACCGCGAACATTCCGCCGAAGCCGACCATGCCGACGAACAACGTCATCCACACCTGGCTGCGGCGCAGCGCACCGAGTTCGGTGATCGGGTTGGTGGTCGGCATCGCGTCCAGCCGCGGCATCCACAGGATCAGCGCCGTGACGGTGAGAGCACCGATTATCCCGACGACGGCGAACGCACTTCGCCAGCCGAGCGCCTGACCAAGCCACGTCGCAGCCGGTACACCGACGACGTTGGCGATCGACAAGCCCATCATCACCATCGCTACCGCCTTGGCGCGCTTACCTGGTTCGGCGAGGTGCGCCGCGACGAGGGCAGCAATGCCGAAGTACGCACCGTGTGGCAACCCTGCAACGAATCGCGACGCAACGAGCTCGTGGAAACTCGGAGCGAAGACTGTTCCCAGGTTGCCCAACGTGAAGGCGACCATCAGCAGAATCAACAGGGCACGCCGAGGAACACGAGCCGCGAGAGTCGCGATCGCCGGTGCACCGACGACGACGCCGAGCGCGTACGCCGAGATCATGTGCCCGGCCGACGGCTCCGAGATGTTCATCGTCGTCGCGATGTCCGGCAGCAGACCCATGGACGCGAACTCGGTGGTGCCGATCCCGAACCCGCCGATGGACAGCGCCAGCATGGCCAACCGTCTGCGCGTGGAGAGGGTCCTGCGACTGGTACTCGGACCGTTCGACACCCTGTCGCGCACAGCGCTGACATTCTTGGCGAAAGCCGAATCGGTGACAGTCACAGCAGAACAACCTTGTCTCGAGAAGGGCATGAAAGAAGGGACGGACCCCGTAGGGAACGTCCCACCGCTCAATTGTCTTCCCGTTGGCAACCGAATTTCGAATCGGTGCGCGGTGATTGTGCTCACCCGAGCAGATGTTCACGCAGGCAGATCGCGGCCGGTGCCGATGTCAGCGCAGAGCCGCGCGAAGATTCTCGTCGAGTGCACCGAGGAACTCCTCGGTGGAGAGGTAACCCTGGTCGCCGCCGACGAGTGCTGCGAGATCCTTGGTCATCTCGCCTCCTTCGACGGTGTCGATGACGACGTCTTCCAACGATTGGGCGAACCCGATGACGTCGGGCGTGTTGTCCAGCTTGCCTCGATGCTCCAGCCCGCGCGTCCACGCGAAGATCGATGCGATCGGGTTGGTCGACGTCGGCTTTCCCTGCTGATGCTGCCGAAAATGCCGCGTCACGGTGCCATGCGCCGCCTCCGCTTCGCACGTCCGGCCGTCAGGGGTCAGCAGAACCGACGTCATGAGGCCGAGCGATCCGAAGCCCTGCGCGACGGTGTCCGACTGGACGTCACCGTCGTAGTTCTTGCACGCCCAGACGTATCCGCCCTCCCACTTCATCGACGACGCCACCATGTCGTCGATGAGGCGGTGCTCGTAGGTCAAGCCTGCCGCGTCGAATTCCGCTTTGAACTCGGTCTCGTAGATGTGCTGAAAGGTGTCCTTGAACTGCCCGTCGTATGCCTTGAGGATCGTGTTCTTGGTCGAGAGATACACCGGATAGTTCTGCTGGAGACCGTAGTTGAGCGATGCGCGTGCGAAGTCGATGATCGACTGATTGAAGTTGTACTGTCCCTGCACGACACCACCGAGGCTTTCCTCGGTGAACGTGACGAGCTCGTGCTGAATCGGTTCGCCGCCGTCGTCCGGCGTGTAGGTGATGGTGACGGTGCCCGGCCCGGGCACCTTGAAGTCCGTTGCGCGGTACTGGTCGCCGAACGCGTGTCGACCGATGATGATCGGTTTGGTCCAGCCCGGGACGAGTCGCGGGACATTCGAGATGATGATGGGCGCACGAAAGATGGTGCCGCCCAAAATGTTGCGGATCGTGCCGTTGGGCGAACGCCACATCTTCTTCAGACCGAATTCTTCGACTCGGGCTTCGTCGGGAGTGATCGTGGCGCACTTGACGCCGACACCGTGCTTCGCGATCGCGTTGGCTGCATCGACGGTGACCTGGTCGTCGGTCTTGTCGCGGTATTCGATGCCCAGGTCGTAGTACTCGAGATCGACATCGAGGTACGGGTGGATGAGCTTGTCCTTGATGAACTGCCAGATGATGCGCGTCATCTCGTCGCCGTCGAGTTCCACGACAGTGCCTTCGACCTTGATTTTCGCCATGTGGGGTTCGCGTCCTCCTAGGAAGTCAAACTTATACGCCGGGCCACCCGCGAGCAGTCAAACAAGACAAGCGTACTGCTTGGATGTTCGGTCGCAACCGGCACCCGCTCCCCAGGTTCGTCCCACCGGGGCATTTCCGCTGGCCACAGCCTCGGACTCCACTCTCGCGTCGGCGACACCGACGCCACCCCGAAGTCGCTGTTTCGCGCGTCGGATCACACCGCTAGGATTCACGCCAGGTCATGAGTGCCAGTGTTCAAGCCCCGGCTTGCTGGCCGGCAACCCTCCAACCGCGGTGGGGTGCCCCGGGTGAGAAGACCTGGTTAATCGCCTGCGCATACCCGTGCAGGCGGAGAACAAGCGCGGGTCCGTCTGCGGGAGTTTCGTCGCTGCGGACCCACTGACCGGGCACTGCTGACACAGTGGGCCCCCGAGGAGGTTCGCCATGTGTTGCTGTCTCGATACACCCCGCCCGGCTTTCCGAGCGAGAGCCGTTTCGACTTCCACACATCCTTCGAAGACGGAGACACCACCCACATGAGCGAGAACACCCCCGACGTCGTCGACGCTGCCGGAACACCCATCGAGGATCCGACCGCATCCTGGAGCTTCGAGACGAAGCAGATTCACACGGGCCAGACCCCCGACGGCGCCACCAACGCACGTGCGCTGCCGATTTACCAGACCACGTCGTACACGTTCAACAACACCGATCACGCCGCAGCGCTCTTCGGGCTGGCCGAGCCGGGCAACATCTACACACGCATCATCAATCCGACGCAGGATGTCGTCGAGCAGCGCATCGCGGCACTCGAGGGCGGAGTCGCCGGTTTGCTGCTGGCATCGGGCCAGGCCGCCGAAACCTTCGCAATTCTGAACATCGCCGAAGCAGGCGATCACATCGTCTCCAGTCCGCGGCTGTACGGCGGAACGTACAACTTGTTCCACTACACACTGCCCAAGCTCGGTGTCACGGTCAGCTTCGTCGACGACCCCGACGATCTTGAACAGTGGCGCGCAGCCATCGCTCCGAACACCAAGGCGTTCTACGGTGAGACGATCTCGAACCCGAAGAACGACATCCTCGACATTCCGGGAATCGCAGGAGTCGCACACGAGAACGGCATCCCGCTCATCGTCGACAACACCGTCGCGACTCCTTACCTCATTCAGCCGCTGAAGCACGGAGCCGACATCGTCGTGCACTCGGCAACCAAGTACCTCGGTGGCCACGGAACTGCCATCGCGGGTGTCATCGTCGACGGCGGGACGTTCGACTGGACGCAGGGCCGTCACGCCAACTTCACCACTCCCGACCCCAGCTACCACGGGGTCGTCTTCGCCGATCTCGGCGCGCCTGCATTTGCCCTCAAGGCGCGCGTGCAGTTGCTCCGTGACATCGGCGCTGCCGTGTCACCGTTCAACGCTTTCCTCATCAGCCAGGGATTGGAGACGTTGAGCATCCGTATCGAGCGGCACGTGGAGAACGCACAGAAGGTGGCGGCGTTCCTCGACGGGCGGGACGATGTCGCGAGCATCAACTACGCGGGCCTGAAGTCGTCGCCGTGGTACCAGCGTGGCCAGGAATTGGCCCCCAAGGGCCAGGGCGCGATCATCGCGTTCGAACTGAAGGGCGGTGTCGAAGCGGGCAAGAAGTTCGTCAACGCGCTGAGTCTGCACAGCCATGTAGCTAACATCGGGGATGTGCGTTCACTCGTGATTCACCCCGCATCGACCACTCACTCGCAGTTGACCCCGGAAGAGCAACTCGCGTCAGGCGTCACGCCGGGCTTGGTCAGGCTGGCGGTCGGTATCGAGGGGATCGACGACATCCTCGCCGATCTCGAACGCGGATTCGCTGCGGCGGCGTCTTGACCATCGGCTCAGTGCACGACGTCCGTCCGGCAGCAGGATTTCCTGCGCCGGGCGGACGGCTCGGCAGCATCGATATCGGTTCACTCGCCCTGGAGAGTGGCGCGTCACTGCCCAATGTGACCGTCGCGGTTCAGCGGTGGGGCGAGCTGTCGCCCGCTCGTGACAACGTCGTGCTCGTCGAGCATGCCCTGACCGGGGATTCCCACGTGACCGGTCCACCCGACGACGACCACGCACTTCCCGGTTGGTGGAACGGAATGGTCGGCTCCGGTGCCCCACTGGACACCGACGAATGGTGTGTCGTTGCCACCAACGTGCTCGGTGGCTGCGGCGGCACGACGGGACCGAACTCGCTCACTTCCGACGGCACGCCGTACGGAAGCAGATTTCCCGAGATTTCCATTCGGGATCAGGTCGCCGCCGAAGCTGCCGTCGCGGATGCGCTGGGTATCGAGCGCCTCGCGGCCGTCGTCGGCGGATCCATGGGCGGAATGCGCACCCTCGAGTGGATCGTCGGGCACCCCGAGCGTGTGGGTGCCGCGTTGGTGCTCGCGGTAGGCGCGCGAGCGACGGCAGATCAGATCGGCACCCAGACCACTCAGATCGAAGCAATCGTCTCCGATCCCGACTGGCAGGGCGGCGACTACCACGGCACCGGACGCTCGCCCAAGGCCGGGCTCAGCATCGCTCGGCGGATCGCCCACCTGACCTACCGCACCGAAAGTGAACTGGATCTGCGGTTCGCCAACTCCTCGCAGGGTGACGAAGACCCATGGCAGGGCGGAAGATACGCGATCGAGAGCTACCTTCAGCATCAGGCGGCGAAGCTTGCCGGACGGTTCGATGCGAGCACGTACGTTCTGCTGAGCGAGGCAATGAACCGCCACGACATCGGACGGGGACGCGGTGGCGTCGATGCAGCACTCGCGCTGGCCACAGTCCCGACGATCGTCGGCGGCGTGGACTCGGACCGCCTCTACCCCCTGCGTCAGCAGAAGGAGATCGCTCGCGGTCTACCCCAGTGCCAGGGTTTGGAAGTCATCCAGTCGAGAGACGGCCACGACGGATTTCTCACCGAAGCCGACGCGGTCTCCAAGCTGCTCGGCGAGACGATGGCGCATGCCCGAATCGCACGGACCGCGAACCGAGTCTGACCTGCCGGTCAGCTGGCTGAACTATCGGGCCGAGTTCGGTAATCAGTCGGTCCCGAGCGGATCGATGGACGCAGACAGGAAGACGATGGCGCCGCCCACCAGGGCGAGCGCCGACACGTCGAACTGCCGACTCCGCACCGCCAGAAGACCGACGCGGCTCTCCGGAAGGCACAGCCGAAAGCTCGCGGCCAGTATCGTCGCGATGCCGAGGACGAACGAACCACGGCGCCAGCGATCGGCAAGAACCAGCACCAGCGCAGCCACGATCACGACGAGCACGACGAGCAGGGGCAGGTTCTTGCGGATCTGGGCACCCATCGCGGATCAGACCGCCGTGGTGGAATGCAGTTCGCGCTCGGCGCGCTCGACGACGTTGGACAGCAGGAACGCGCGAGTCAACGGACCGACGCCTCCAGGGTTGGGCGAGATGAACCCTGCGACCTCGGCCACGTCGGAAGCCACATCGCCGCGTAGGCCCTCGGCAGTCCGGGTGACGCCGACGTCCAGGACGGCAGCACCGGGTTTGACCATCGCTGCGGTCACGATTCCCGGCACACCGGCAGCGGCGATGACGATGTCGGCGCGCGACACTTCCGCTGCGAGATCCTTGGTTCCGGTGTGGCACAGCGTGACCGTGGCGTTCTCGGTCCGACGGGTCAGCAACAGTCCGATCGGACGGCCGACAGTGACACCCCGACCGATCACCACAGCATGGGCTCCGGCGATCGGCACGTCGTAACGCCGCAGCAGATGCACGATGCCCCGCGGAGTACACGGCAGCGCCGCCTCCTTGCCGAGCACCAAACGGCCCAGATTGATCGGATGCAGACCGTCGGCATCCTTCGCCGGATCGATGCGCTCGAGGGCTGCGTTCTCGTCGAGATGCTTCGGAAGCGGCAACTGGACGATGTATCCGGTGCATTCCGGATTCGCGTTGAGCTCGTCGATGACCGCTTCGAGTTCGGCCTGAGTGATGTCGGCCGGGAGGTCACGACGGAGCGAGGTGATGCCGACCTTGGCGCAGTCGTTGTGCTTGCCGCGCACGTAGGCAGCCGAGCCTGGATCGTCTCCGACGAGAACCGTACCGAGGCCGGGGACGATGCCCTGCTCTCGTAGAGCACTCACTCGCTCGGTCAGATCGACGAAAATCTCGTCGCGGGTGGCCTTGCCGTCCAGAATCGTTGCAGTCACGACGACCATTGTTCCAGAGGTGGTGCACCTCGGGTTACGTCAACCCTCGACCCACAACCCTCGTGCCTGCGCGTATGCGACTGCCTGCGTCATCTCGATGCGAGCGGCCGCAAGAGTCGCAGTGACCCAGGTGTCGGCATCGATCTGCGCGCCCCGCAGATCGGCACGATCGAGCTTCACCCCGTTCGCGCGAGCGCCGGTGAAATCGACCCCCGCCAGCGTCGCCTTGCGTAGATCGGCGCCCACAAGGTTGGCCTCGACCATGCGGCAGCCGGTCAGATCAACTCCCTGTAGGTCCGCTCCCCCGAGACCGGCGAGCGTGAAGTCGACCTCGTCGAACGTCGCCGGACGCATCCGACAATCGACGAACGTCGATCCGATGAAACTCGCATGACGAAACGTGCTGTGCTGCAGATTCGTCCGGGTGAAGGTGCACGAGCGGAACGCAGTGTCGACGTGAATCGACTCCGTGAAGTCGGTTCCAGTGAAGTCGCACTCGGTGAACACCACCGCCTTCGTCTTCACTCCGCTCATGTCCGCATCGAGGAAATTGCACGATACAAAGCTTCGATCGGTCCACTCTTGCTGGTCGAGTCTGGCGTCGGAGTAGTCCTCACCGACTGTCTGTTCTTCCACCTGACCCATCTTCCCCGGTCCGGTGATGGCAGAGTGAGTCGGGTGTTTCGACTCATGTTCTTCGAACCCCGGATCCCGCAGAACACCGGCAACGCCATACGCCTCGTCGCCGGAACCGGTTGCGAACTGCACCTCGTGGGTCCACTCGGCTTCGACATGTCCGAGCCCAAGCTCAAACGAGCCGGCCTCGACTACCACGACCTCGCCTCGGTCACCGTGCACGAAAGCCTGCCTGCTGCTTGGGAAGCACTGGCACCGGAACGAGTCTTCGCCTACACCGCACACTCGTCGCGGTTCCACACCACCGTCGACTACCAGCCAGGCGACGTCCTGCTCTTCGGTCCCGAACCGACAGGGCTTCCCGATGACGTTCTCCACGATCCGCATGTCACGGACGCACTGCGAATCCCGATGATTCCCGGACGGCGGTCACTCAATCTCGCCAATGCAGCGGCGGTCGTCATGTACGAAGCCTGGCGTCAACACGGATTCGACGGCAGCGTCTGAGATCGATCAGGGCGACTGCGCTGTGTCGCCCTGATCGACAGGCGGGGAGTCGGCCGCCTCCCCCGAGGTCGATTCCGCAGAGTCTGCAGCTGCAGGTGGGCGCCGAACGATCCGGATGATTCCGTAGACGATGGCTGCACCCACCACGAGAGCCCCGAGCCACGGGATCGCTCGACCGAGCGCGACCACACCGCCGGACACCGCATCCAACAATGAATGCCACCCGGAGACGAGTCCGTCCAGGAAGGTGTCGGGCCCCGGGGACGGTGTCACGTCGTCGGTACTGAATTGGACTGTGATGGTGGACAACTCCACCTGGTCTGCGAGGTAGTTCTTCTGTGATGTGAGACTGTCGAGCTCGCCCTGCCTACTCGACAAGGCAGACTCGGCTTCGATGAGATCGGCGGTGTTCGCCGCTCCGGCGATGAGCGCCTTCAGCCGATCGACCGAGGATTGCAGAGCCGATATCCTCGCGTCGAGATCCTGGTACTGCATCGTCACGTCGTCGCGCGTGATGCTCACGCTCGTCACCTTGCCGAGCTGCTCGATTCGATCGACGGTGGCAGTCAGCTCGTCCGCCGGAATTCTCGCGGTGATCGAGCTACTCGCCGTCGAATTGTCGGTTTCCGGATTCTCGGTGCGATTGTCGATACGCCCGCCCGCGTCTTCGACTGCGGCGACGGCATCGCGCGCGGCTTCGACAGGATCAGCGGTCGTCACGAAAATCTGGCCAGTCACAACCTCTTTGCGGGTCTGAGCCTGCGGAGCTTGATCGCGCGACACACCACCCGATTCCGGCGCCAGTGCAATGCCGGGCGAGGACATCGACGAATCGGCAGCAATCGACCCGTCGACGCCGGAGCTGCTCGTGCCGTCACCACCGGAACCACCGCAACCCGCGAGCAACAGGAGCGATCCGGACAAGACCACGATCAGGGTGCGCCTCATCCTCGGAGATGGTAGAGCACGTTTCGGCTCGCCACGGCGTCTCGAAAATGCCGGGTGCCGAATTGTTACACCCCTTGGGAACATTCACTGATGACCTGAGCCCAGAACCGCGGTACGGTGTGCCGCACCGACCCATTTCGTTTCGTGAAGGAGCCCCCTGTTGTTCTCCGCTTCGTCTTTCTCTGTGCTTGGCCGCTCGTCCCAGGATGGCTCCTCACACCGCTTCGGCAATCGAATGTCCCGCACCGCAGCACTTTTCGCCGTCGGCGGCGGAGTCGCGGCAGCGACGTTCTTCGGTAGCGGCGTAGCGTCCGCCGCGCCGGTCACCTGCGTCTCGCCGCCATCGGCCAACGACATCCAGGTCGACGGTGTCGCCAGCTGCGGCGCCACCGCCGCCGACGCCTCGCACGCGAGCGCCACCGCAACCGACAGCGGCACTGCCGTGAGCGTCGCGGAAGGAAACGGCACCACGTCCACTCTCGCGACCGGGTACGGCACTGCGCTCGGCGCTTCCCGCGCGGGCGGCACCGCCTACGCCGGAGCACTCGGCGGCGGCATCGCACATTCGTGGGCGGACGGCGGAACCACCGTCGCGATCGCCGGCTGGGGCTCGGGCGCAACGGCCGAAGCCGGTGGCGTCGACTGTGTCGGACAATGGTCCTTCGCGATCAATCTGGCCTCCGGCCAGGTCTGCGCTCTGGGTAACTAGAACGCAGCAACAACAGCACTCGTGCCCCGCGGTTCCGACAGGAACTGCGGGGCATTTTCTTGTTTCGTGCCCGAAATCTCCGCAATCTACGACCAAAAGTAGTACTACGACCGAGACCGGTTTACGATGACTCCACTCGCATCTTCAGGAGGATCTGTGACTGCATTGGCACCCCGCCCGGTGGCGGTGGAACCAGCCCGCCCGTTTCCGCCGCGGATGGGACCGAAGGGTTCTTTTCTGCACAAGGCGGTGACGACGACTGATCCCAAGGTGTTGGGGATCATGTACATCGCGACGTCGATCGCGTTTTTCTTG
>NZ_JAHFVG010000021.1 GCF_023264675.1 Rhodococcus sp. (in: high G+C Gram-positive bacteria) | reverse complement strand
CCGACCCGATTCTGTCGTGAGCACGCTCCACCCTCCGCGCAGCGGCCTTGGAGACATCGATGCCGATCCCCCGTGCCCCGGATGCCTCGACGACGGCAGCGAGGTAGTGCCCCGTCCCCGCACCGACCTCGAGCACGGTCGTCGGATTGCCGACCGCATCGACTACCGCATGCACGATCGGATCGAAGTGCCCACCGTCGAGGAATTCGGCCCTCGCCGCGATCATCTCCGCCGAGTCCCCGGTGATCTTCCCGGCGCTACCCGGCAGCAGACTCACATACCCCTGCCGGGCGACGTCGAAGGTGTGCCCGCGATCGCACAGGACAACGGCGTCTCCCAGGTCGAGATCCGACGAGCAATGCGGGCAGCTCAGCACATCCATCACTTCAGCGAGCACGGGGCATCTCCAACAGCAGGCCGGCCGAGCACGGCATCACAAAGCCCCGCCTGTCGAGGACAAGCGGGGCTCGGCACAGAAAACAAACGAGCAGTTAACCGGTGACGCCTTTCAGCTCTTCACCGAGTGCAGCTGCCTCATCGGGGGTGAGTTCGACGACCAAGCGTCCACCACCTTCCAGCGGCACCCTCATCACGATCCCTCGTCCTTCTTTGGTTGCTTCGAGGGGACCGTCCCCGGTCCGGGGCTTCATCGCCGCCATCCTCTGCTCCCTCCAGATCTGCGCCGCCCAGCTCTGCGCCTCGGTCAAAAAAGATGTTCTCACCGCGGGGCGGCAAGGTTCTTGCGTCTCATTCTTCCCTATCGAGGGCGATACCGGGAACTGGAGTCGGTATTCGGGGGCTCCACGAGGCAACCCGACAGGTGATCGTCCACCATTCCGGTGGCCTGCATCAACGCATATGCCGTGGTCGGGCCGAAAAATCGCAGTCCACGACGCTTGAGTTCCTTGGCCATCGCCGTCGATTCCGCGGTTATCGCGGGCACATCCGATATGGAAACGAGACGTCGCGTTCGCGGCGTCGGCGCAAAGGACCAGAGCACGGCGTCGAGGTCGAAATCCTGGATAGCTCGGGCATTGCCGACGGCAGCCTCGATCTTGGCTCGATTGCGGACTATGGACGCGTCGTTCATCAGTCGTTCGACGTCGCCTGTATCGAATGTCGCGACCTTCTCCGGATCGAATCCGGCGAATGCGGACCTGAAGTTGTCGCGTTTGCGCAGAATCGTGATCCAGGACAGACCGGATTGGAAAGCTTCGAGGCAGAGCCTCTCGTACAGCGCGTCGCGGCCGTGGAGTTCGCGGCCCCATTCGGTGTCGTGGTAATCGCGGTACAGGTGGTCGTCGGTCGCTCCCCACGGGCAGCGAAGGAGGCCGTCGGGACCGGGGACTGCCGTCATTGCTCGTCGATGTCGACGGCTTCGCTCGCCGCGACTCTGGAGCGCAAGAGGTCGATTTCCGCGCCGAGGCGGTCGAGTACCCAGTCGACTTCACTGGGCTTGTATCCACGCATCGTCTGCTGGAAGCGCAGAAGGTCGACGTCCGCGCCGGTCACGCCTTCGGCGGGTAGGACCGTCGCCGTGGTGCCCTCGGGCAGTGGTTCGAGTTCCTCACCACGTCCGAAGACAGCACTCGCCACGAAGAAGAGCAGGGCTGCGATGACGGCAATGATGACGACGTACAGCAGGAGCGTCAGCATGATTGCATGATGTCACGCAGCCCTACCCGTCACTTCTTCAAGGTGTTGATGGCTGGTCGGTCCGCCAGCGAGACCTCGGTCGAGAACGGTACGAACGAGTCGCCGTCCACACGGAACTGCATCAGTCCCGCGCCCGAATCGGCCATGCCGCACCGATTCAACATGGTCCCGACGATCTGGCGGCTCATCGCTCCCAGTTCGACGAGCGGGCGGTTGCGATGTTTGCGGACACCGAGATTGACCTGACCGATCGCGTTCAAGCCCAGTCGGTCGTACGTATCGAGCAACAGCCCGATCTCGACTCCGTAGCCGGGCGCGAACGGGACAGCGGACAGCAATTCGCGGGTACCCGCGTATTCGCCGCCGAGCGGTTGGATGACGCCCGTCAGTTCCGGGCGCATCGCCGCCAGCATGGGACGTGCGACGAGCTCGGTGACTCGTCCACCTCCGTTGGCGTCTTCGGTGCCGCTGGTCCGCAGTGGACGGCGGTAGTACCCCTTCACGAGGTGGATCCCGTCGCCCATCAGCAGTGGCCCGAGAAGCTTCGGAACGAACGCCGGGTCGGGGTTGATGAGATCGGAGTCCACGAACGCGATGAGATCGCCCGTCGACGCTGCGACGGAACGCCACAGCACCTCACCCTTGCCCTTGACCGGTTCCAGTCCCGGAATGGCTTCTTCACGGCTGATGACGCGTGCTCCTGCGGCCGTCGCCCGTTCGGCTGTGGCGTCGGTCGATCCGGAGTCCAGGACGATCAGTTCGTCGACGAGCCCGCCGAGCAATGGATGAATGGTGTCCACCACCGCGGCGACGGTTTCCTCCTCGTTGAGCGCGGGGAGGACGACGGAGACCGTGCGCCCTCGCTTGGCTGCTTCGAGTTCCGCCAGTGACCAGGACGGGGTGTCCCAGCTGTTCGATTCGGCCCATGAGCCGGTCACGGATGTTCGGTCGGCGAGTGTCATGCGAGCCCCCTGACAGTCCGGGCAGGGGCCGAAGTCCCCTGTATTGCCGCCACCATGTCGACGACTCTTCTGGTCGACGCAACCTCGTGCACCCGGAACATTCGGGCGCCGCCTGCTGCGGCCAATGCTGTCGCTGCCAATGTTCCCTCCAACCGGTCGGCGAGTTCTACCCCTAGAGTCTCGCCTATAAAATCCTTGTTGCTCAGCGCCATGAGCACTGGCCATCCGGTGTTTACAAGAACGTCCACGCGACGCAACAACTCGAGCCCGTGGAAGGTGTTTTTGCCGAAATCGTGGGTCGGATCGATGAGAATCGAGTCGGCACGAACTCCGGCGGCGACAGCTTTTTCGGCCGCGGCGGTCACTTCGGCAACCACATCGGCGACCACATCGGTGTAACGAACGCGGTGCGGACGCGTCCTCGGGACGGCCCCTCCGGTGTGTGAACAGACGATCCCGACGCCCTGTTCCGCGGCAACGGAGACCAATTCCGGGTCGGCGCCCGCCCATGTGTCGTTGATCAGATCGGCCCCGACCCCGCACGCGAGGCGGGCAACCTCGCTACGCCACGTGTCCACCGAGATCAGGAGCTCCGGGTATTCCCCGCGAATGGCCTCGACGAAAGGAACGACACGCCTGATCTCTTCGGTGGCGTCCACGACTTCACCCGGACCTGCTTTGACGCCGCCGATGTCGATGACGTCAGCCCCCTCGGCAACTGCCCGGTGGACCGACGCCATCGCGGCGTCGTCGGTGAAGTTTGCTCCCTTGTCGTAGAACGAGTCGGGAGTGCGGTTGACGATCGCCATGACGAGGGCACGATCGTCGGCGACCGGCTTACCGCAGAAAGTGCTCATGAATTCATACTGGCACGGCGGCCGACGGCTCCTTATTTGCCGCTGGGTGCCTTACCCGCTGCGACCTCGTCGACGTAGCCGTCGTAGGCCTTGTCGTAGCCACCGGACTTACCGCGAAGGACGTAGAGTTCGCTGTCCGCGTCGTCGCCGTAACCGAGCTTGCGCAGAGCGACCTTCTGGCTCTTGAACGTCGATGTCTGTTCGAGGCTGTCCACGACGCGCACGAAGAGCGGCACGGCGTAGGTCGGCAGCTTGTCGTAGAGGTGCGCGGCGACGGCCTTGCCATCGAACGTCTCCCCCTCACGCAGCGTGACTGCGGCCATGCCTGCCTTGCCGTCGGTGCCGTCGATGTCGACGCCGTAGACGACGGCACCGTCCACCGCCGGGTGTCCACCGAGTGCGCCTTCGACCTGCGTGGTCGCGACGTTCTCGCCCTTCCAGCGGAAGGTGTCACCGAGACGGTCGACGAAGGCGACGTGCATCCAGCCCTGCTTGCGGACGAGGTCGCCGGTGTCGAACCAGCAGTCGCCGTCCTTGAAGCCGTCGCGAACCAGCTTCTTCTCGCTGGCGTCGTCGTCGGAGTAGCCGTCGAACGGTGCTCGGTCGGTGACCTTGGAGAGCAGCAGCCCGATCTCGCCCGAGCCGACCTTGCTGAGCTTGCTGTTCTTGCCGCGTTTGGCCTTGCCGGTCTCTTCGTCGTATTCGACGACGGCGTACGGGAGCGGGCAGATGCCCGCCGTCTTCTTCATGTTCAGTGCGTTGACGAACGCGATGTTGCATTCGCTTGCGCCGTAGAACTCGGCGACGCGTTCGATACCGAAACGCTCGGTGAACTCTTCCCAGATCTCCGGACGCAGTCCGTTGCCGACGATGAGTTTGATGGTGTTGTCGCGGTCGCCGGCCTTCTTCGGCTGCGTCAGCAGGTAGCGGCAGAGCTCACCGATGTAGGTGAACGCCGTGGCCTTGTTGACTCGAACGTCTTCCCAGAAGTTGCTGACCGAGAACTGCTTACCGATTGCCATGGTCGCGCCGCCCGCGAGCACCGAGGAGAGCGTCACCGTCAGTGCATTGTTGTGATAGAGCGGCAGGGCGCAGTAGATGACATCGTCGCCGCGCAGGCGCACGCCCATGTTCCCGAGACCGGACATCGACTTGAGCCAGCGGAAATGACTCATCAGGCTGGCCTTGGGCATACCCGTGGTGCCCGAGGTGAAGATGTAGAACGCCTTTTCCTTCGCCAGGATCTCGGCGGTGACCGAAGGATTGCCGGTCGACTGCGTCTTCGCGAGTTCGGCCAGCTTCTTCAGAGGAAGGGATTCCGGGGCCGATTCGAGGGAGTCGAGAGCTTCCTGCGCGCTCTCGTCGAGGACGAGGACCTTGGCGGACAGAATCCCGAGGCTGTGCTCGAGAACGTCGCCTCGCTGGTTGTAGTTGAGCATGCCTGCAGTCGCACCCAGCTTGACCGCCGCGAGCGCCGCGAACAATGCTTCGGGGCGATTCTTGCTCAGCACGCCGACGACGTCGCCGCGCTCGACGCCGAGATCCTCGAAGACATGCGCGTACTGGTTGACCAGCGCGTTCGCATCCGCGTAGGACGTCGATTCGCCTTCGAATCGCACGAACGAGTGGTTGCCGCGCCTGGCAGCAGTGTCTTGGAAAACCTTGCCGATCGATGCCTTGTGAGTCGGCTTTCGGGTGAAGCCGGCAACCCCGCGCAGCAGGCTCGGCACCTCCGTCACCATTTTCGGTAACGCGACCGCGAGATCGGTTACACCAATTTTCTGACGGGCATCGACAGCCATGAACTCCCCTAGTGTGCGGTGTGACAAAAGTTACCCTACTCCAGAGTAACCTTTTCACCTCTCAGAGCGAACAGGCGTCGAGAGCCTCCGTCACCGAAGTAGTCCTGACCAGCGCATCCAGTGCCCTCTGCTGGACGAATCCGGTTGCCTGCAGCCCGTCGATCCACTGCAGAAGACCCGCGTAATGATCGACGGGATCGAGCAGCACGATCGGTTTGGCATGCATGCCGAGGTAGCCGGCCGTCCACGTCTCGAAGAGCTCCTCCAGCGTGCCGATGCCACCGGGCAGGGTGATGAACGCGTCCGCGCGGTCCTCCATGATCTTCTTCCGCTCACGCATGGTGTCGGTGACGATCAACTCGTCGGCGTCGACGTCGGCCACCTCGCGATGAACCAGGGCCTTCGGGATGACGCCGACAGTGAAGGCACCGGCGGCACGCGCGGACTCGGCGACGGCGCCCATCATCGAGACGTTGCCACCGCCCGACACCAACTGCCAGCCCCGCGCCCCGATCTCGGTTCCGAGCTCACGGGCCAGCTCGATGAACGACGCATCGACCGGCCCGGACGCGCAGTAGACGCAGACACTCAAACTCACAGCGATTCCCCCGTAGTACTCGTCACGATGCGGACTGCTTCTTCGACGCTGTCGGTGCAGTGGATCAGGTCCAGATCCGACGGCGATACCTTGCCCTCGGCCACCAAGGTGTTCTTGATCCAATCAAGCAGGCCGGACCAGAATTCGGTGCCGAGCAGAACGATCGGAAACCTCGTGACCTTGCCTGTCTGCACCAGTGTGAGCGCCTCGAACAATTCGTCGAGGGTACCGAACCCACCCGGAAGGCACACGAATGCCTGGGAGTACTTGACGAACATCGTCTTTCGCACGAAGAAGTAACGGAAGTTGATTCCCAGATCGACCCAATCGTTGAGACCCTGCTCGAAGGGAAGCTCGATACCGAGGCCGATGGAGAATCCGTCGGCGCTGCTCGCCCCGCGGTTTGCGCCTTCCATCACGCCGGGCCCGCCACCGGTGATGACCGCGAAACCTGCTTCGGCCAAAGCGGTTCCGAGTTCGCGGCTGCGGGCGTACTCGACGTGATCGCGAGGTGTGCGCGCCGAACCGAAGACCGTGACTGCCTTGGGGACCTCGGCCAGCGCACCGAACCCTTCGACGAACTCACTCTGGATGCGCAGCACTCGCCACGTATCGGAATGTATCCAGTTTCCCGGCCCACGCTCGTCGAGCAGTCTCTGATCCGAGGTGGTGGACTCGGAGTTGCGTCCGCGCCGCAGAACAACCGGACCCTTGTGCTTTACTGCCTTCTCCTCATCCATTCGGACAGGTTATCCGGCGGTGGGATCAGGAAGTCTCCAGATACCCACGCAGCACGCGGGTGACGTCGGTGATCTGCGCCGTCGGGACTCGCTCGTCTCGCTTGTGAGCCAGGTTCGGATCACCCGGCCCGTAGTTCACGGCGGGAATTCCGAGGGCCGAGAACCGGGACACGTCGGTCCAGCCGTACTTGGCTCTGAACTGCCCGCCGGCAGCCTCGATCAGCTCGGCCGCCGCGGGGGCGGACAGCCCGGGAAGGGCCCCCGCCGAGGAGTCGGTGAGCTCGAAGCCAAGATCCAAACCGTCGACCAGGTCACGAACATGCTCGACGGCCTGTTCCACACTGCGATCGGGGGCGAACCGGAAGTTGACGTCGAGTTCGGCCGCGTCGGGTACGACGTTGCCCGCGACTCCGCCGGAAATCCGGACAGCTTGCAAACCTTCGCGATACACACATCCATCGATATCGACCTGGCGCGGCTGATACGCCGCCAGCCGGTTCAACACGGCGCCGAACTTGTGAATTGCATTGTCACCCAACCACGAACGCGCACTATGGGCACGAGTCCCCTTGGCCGAGAGACGAACTCGCAACGTGCCCTGACAGCCGGCCTCGATGAAACCGCCGGTGGGCTCACCCAGGATCGCCACATCGGCCTGCAGCCACTCCGGAAGTTCGCGCTCGATGCGACCGAGACCGTTCTTGGTGGCCTCGATCTCCTCGCAGTCGTAGAACACCAGCGTCAAGTCGTGCGCCGGATCGGCGATGGTCGCCGCCAGATGCAGAAACACCGCATCCCCTGACTTCATGTCGACCGTCCCGCAGCCGTGGATGACGTCCCCCTCGGCGTGACCGGGTTCCCGACGACTCGGCACGTTGTCGGCGATAGGCACGGTGTCGAGGTGCCCGGCCAGCAGAACCCGACTCTTCAGCCCACGATCGGTCCTGGCCAGCACCGCGTTGCCGTTGCGGACGATCTCGAAGCCGGTGGTCTGTGCGCGCAGCGCCGCTTCCACCGCGTCCGCGATGACCGACTCGTCCTCCGAGACGGACGGGATGTCGACCAGGGCTGCGGTCAGGTCGATCGGATCAGCGCACAAATCAAGCTCGGGAAAACTCACCCGAGCAGCTTAAATCCTTCCGCCCGGGATCTCGTACACCGCGCCGTCGAAGCCGGCTCGGAACAATCTTCCGGAAGAAAATCCCTGGTCACCACGCCCGTAGATGACCACACTCGATGTCGGAATACCACTGCCGAGGACGCAGTACTGGCCGGGGGCGTCGATGCGGACGATCTGGCCACGAACGTTGAACGGCACGACAGGCCTGCCCGCCGCATCGATCGTCAGGCCGTCGGGTGCGCTCAGCGAATCGAGGCCGTTCAGATCGAGAATGCTCTCGGGAGCCGAGGGATTCGCGATCGGGATTCGGCTGACACCCGAGTTGACGAACGTGCGGGACACATAGAGGTACTGCCCGGCATCGTCGAGCACGGCACCGTTGGCGCTCGGGAACCGCGCCCACGCCGGATTCACCGTTCCGTCGGGCTTGATCTGGCCGATCAGGCTACCGAAATCATTTGTCGCGTACACCGTTCCGTCTCCGGCCACGGCGAGACCGTTAGCCGCACTCAGCCCGGTAGCGAACGGAGTCGTCTGCAGAGTGTCGACGTTCAGCCGGACGATCCCGGCAGCTTTGACGACATCGCCGACGAGAACGAGCGGGTTGGCTCCGTAGCCGACGAGAAGAGTGCCGTCGGGCATCCAGGCGAGCGCGCCGCCCCCGCCGGGCACCGTCGCGATCGGGTAGGCAGGAAGGCCGGGAGCGTCGATGCGGTAGACGCGGCTGCTCAGAATGTCGGTGGTGTAGAGGCGACCGAGGCCGTCGACAGCGAGACCTTCCAGCGCTGCACCGCCGATCTGAGCTACCTTCACCGGCGCGGCGCCTGCTCCCGCGCAGGTGGGCGCAGCGGACGCAGCAGGCGTCTGCACGGTAGCCACCCCCGCGCACAGGAGTGCGACAACCGCCGTACGTCGAATCTTGGTTCTGATGTTCACAGTCGATCCCCCGGATCATGTCGGTTCCCCACTACCTCGAACCATGTCTACACCTGCACCCCGTATTCTCGATAGCTGTGAGCGCACAGGGAGCATCTGCAATCGGAATTGCCAACATCACCACCAGCGGCGTCGTCCTCGACACCTGGTACCCCAGCCCCGAACTGGGCGAATTCGATTCGACGGGCACCACCCGCTTGACCGGATCCGACATCCCCGCCGAGTTCGCCGACCTCGTCGGACCTGACGAGGCTCGTGGAGTCGACGTCGTCGCGGTACGCACCACCATCTCCACTCTCGACGACGCCCCCACCGATGCCCACGACGTCTACCTCCGCCTGCATTTGCTGTCCCACCGCCTGGTCCAGCCGCACGGACTGAACCTCGACGGCCAGTTCGGATTTCTCGCCAACGTCGTCTGGACCAATTTCGGTCCCGCCGCGGTCGACGGCTTCGAGTCCGTGCGCGCGCGCTTGCGTGCCCGCGGCCAGGTCACCGTCTTCAGCATCGACAAGTTCCCTCGCCTGGTCGATTACGTCGCGCCGTCCGGTGTGCGCATCGCCGACGCCGACCGCGTCCGACTCGGTGCGCACCTGGCCAGTGGAACGACGGTCATGCACGAGGGATTCGTCAACTTCAACGCAGGCACTCTCGGTAACTCGATGGTCGAGGGTCGCATCTCGGCGGGAGTCGTCGTCGGTGACGGATCCGACGTCGGCGGCGGTGCCTCCATCATGGGCACCCTCTCGGGCGGCGGAAAGAACGTCATCTCCGTCGGCAAGAGCTGCCTCCTCGGCGCCAACTCCGGTCTCGGAATCTCGCTCGGCGACGACTGTGTCGTGGAGGCAGGCCTCTACATCACCGCTGGTACCAAGGTCACCGGCCCCGACGGAACCGTCGTGAAAGCGGCAACGCTGAGCGGCAACAGCAACTTGCTGTTCCGTCGCAACTCGGTCTCCGGCGCCGTCGAGGTAGTGCCGTGGAAGGGCACCGGCGTCGAGCTGAATGCGGCATTGCACGCCAACGACTGATACCTCACCCGACGGGGAGTCGGGCTCACCTGTCATGTGATGAGGCATGATGACCAGGTGAACATACCGACTCCCCGCTTTCGGTTGCCGGTACTAGGCGATGTTCTGAGCGTCGACGCCGCCAAGCCCACCCAGCGCGAGCTTCGGATGGCCGCCGAACTCGGCCCCATCTTCGAGCGCAAGATTCTCGGGCACCGCCTGGTGATCGTCAGTGGAGCCGAACTCGTCGCCGAACTCAACGACGAAAGTCGATTCGCCAAATTCCTTGCCCTACCGCACCGTAAATTGCGGGCACTCGGAGGCGACGGGCTGTTCACCGCTTTCAATTCCGAACCCAATTGGGCTGCCGCACACCGAATCCTGATGCCAGGATTCAGCCGCGACGCCATGCGCCGCTACCACGGTGTGATGACCACGGTCGCCGCCGAACTCGTCGAGCACTGGACCGCGCGCCCTCACTCGTTCGTCGATGTCACTGCGGACCTGAACAAGCTGACGCTCGAGAACATGTCACGGGCCGGATTCGGCTACAGCTTCGACTCGTTTGCCGGCGAAGGTGAAAACGAGTTCGTGGCGGCAATCGTCCGGGTACTCGGCCACGTGAATCGGACGTCGAACGATCTGCCGTTCATGCGCATCTTCCGCGGAGGCGACCGTGCGCGGAACGAACGGGACATCGCCTACGTGCACGGCGTCGTCGACGACGTCATCGACGCCCGCATCGCCGAGGGCGACGTTCGGCACGACGACCTGCTCGATCTGATGCTGCACACCCCCGACCCCGAGACCGGCGAACTACTGGACAAGGTCAATATCCGGCACCAGGTGTTGACCTTCCTGGTCGCGGGCAACGAGACAACAGCAGGGACACTCGCGTTCGCGCTGTACTTTCTCGCGCGTCATCCGGGCGTGGCCGAGCGGGTGCGCGCCGAGGCGGACGGCTTCCGGACGCCGTCGTTCGAGGACATCCCCAAGATGCGGTACACCCGCAGCGTCGTCGACGAAACGTTGAGACTGTGGCCGTCGGCGCCCGGATACTTTCGCAAGGCACGCACGGACACCTCGCTGGCGTCCGGAAAGTACCCGATGAAGGCGGGCGACTGGGTATTCGTCCTGACGCTTGCTCTGCATCGCGACCCGGTGTGGGGCCCGGACGCCGAGCACTTCGATCCTGACCGATTCTCGCCGCAGCGCGCTCGCACTCGGCCTGCGCAGGCCTACCGTCCGTTCGGGACGGGGATGCGAGGGTGCATCGGACGCCAGTTCGCGCTGCACGAATCGGTGGCAACTCTCGCCGAACTGGTGCGCACGTTCGATTTCGAGCTGGACGATCGCTACCGACTCGACATCGGGGAAGCACTCACTCTGAAACCTCGGAACTTGCGAATGAAAGTACGCACACGATGACCGGCTCGTCGCCCGACTGGACGCTGATCGAGACTCTCGTCCCCGGCGAGATGAATATCGTCGCCAAGGGCGGAAATCCGCGCAGTCTCACCGAATCCCTATCACTTCAACGACTCTCGCCCGATCCGAAGATCGTCATCGATGCTTTTCTGAAGCGCGCACTCGATGCCTCCGGCCGCCACGAGGAAGTGACCGAGCTTCGCCGTCGGAACGGCACGATGGCGATCAAACTCGTCGCCGACCCGGTCGTCGGGCCGACGGGGGCAACTCATGCACTGCAGTTGTGGATCGGTGCAGCGGATCTCGATCCCGGGCCGCCGCGCACGGCATCGGCCGTCAGTTGGCTGTTGGAGAAGGGCGTCATCGCGCAGACACAGGAGGCGTCGATGATGTCGGGCGTCGAACCTGCCGCGCACGTTCCGGAGCGAACCCCCGCCGAGTACTACGCAAAATCCATCAGGTTCGACGACACAGCAGGACTGTTCGCCTTGTGCTTGGCTCCCGCCGAGGGCGGACACTGGGAGGGCTCGTTCAGCGTGCTGCACGCCGACGGCCGAATCATGCGCTGGCACTGCCATGCTCGTGCATGCCTCGAGCCCGGCGAGGTCGGCGTGCGTGTGCTGTGGCACGACGTCACCGACACCATCGAACCCGACAAACCGATCCTCGACGTCCTCGCCCGGCAACGGGGGCTGGAAGGGCACGGCATCTACCCTGCTCTGCTGGCCCCGCCCCACGGGTATCTCGCGATGTGGCTGTGCGAGCAGCCTCCGCCGTGGGTGCAATGGCGGGATGTCTCGTCCGGCGAGGAGGTCTTTCATCCCGAGGACCGCCCGCTCATCGCGGCAGCTCACCGACGTCTACTCGGTAGCGACGGGCACGAAGAGATCACGGTGCGAACGAACTCGCGCGAACAACCGGGAACGTGGACGCCGACACGGATGCGCATCTCGGGCTACCCCGGCGACCTCGGCCGATATCTGGCCGTCGTCGACATGTATCGCGACTAGCCGATCTTCTTCAGGGACTCCAAGGTGCGGGCAACGGCGCGGGCTGCCTCGGTGCCCTTCTTCTCCAGGTGAGCCGAGAAGAACTCGTTGTGGTCTGCATGTTCGTGGAAGTGGTGAGGCGTCAGCACCACGGAGAACACCGGTACATCGGTGTCGAGCTGAACGCGCATGAGGCCGTCGATGACGGCGGTTTCCACGAATTCGTGACGGTAGATGCCGCCGTCCACGACGAGCGCTGCGGCGACGATCGCCGAGTAACGGCCGGTGCGCGCGAGGCGCTGCGCGTGCAGCGGAATCTCGAAGGCACCTGGCACCTCGTAGACGTCGACGTCACCGGCGAACTCGGCGACGAATCCCTGACGGGCGCGGTCGACCAGGTCGCTGTGCCAAGTGGCCTGAACGAAAGCGACAGTTCCAGAAGCAGTGTTTTCGGGCATGGCTTTGGTCATTTCCTGATGTTAGTCAATCGAGTAGATCGAGAGTTTTCTCGTCCGGCTTTGCGTCGAAGTACTTGCTCAGCAGCCTGCCGAACACCGCGATGTTCGGTCCAGCTTCGGCGAACAACGTGATCGACGAATGCAGTTTCAGGTCGTCGGGGTAGCCGAAGATCTCGCTGATCGACTTGCCCTCGACCTTGTCCACCAGCGTTGCCGCCTGCTGCAGCCTCGGCCCGAGGACCTCGTGCGACAGGTAGAGCTTCGCCTCCTCCAGATCTGCGATCGCAAAGTGCTGCGCGGTGGCGCTGAGGCCGAGACCGGAGAGCTGTGGAAACACGAACCACATCCAATGTGTCTGCTTCCGTCCTGCTTTCAACTCCTTCCGCACCGCAGGCCAGACCGCATCCTGCGCGTCGACGAACCGCTGAAGATCGTAGTCCGGCACGTCAGCGCGACCGACGGGAGTCGATGACTCCGGTGTCGAACCCCGCGAGGTGAAGCCCACCGTGGAACCGTGCGTGTTCGATCTTGAGGCAGCGGTCCATCACCACGTTCAATCCCGCCGCCTCGCCGTCGTGGGCCACCTGCTCGTGCCACAGTCCAAGCTGCAACCAGATGGTTTTCGCCTTCACCGCGATCGTCTCGTCCAGCACTGACGGAAGGTCGTCGTATTTGCGGAACACGTCGACCAGATCAGGTGCCTCCGGCAGATCTGCCAGCGTCGGGTAGACCGTGGTTCCCTCGATCTCGGTGATCGTCGGATTGACCAGGAAGATCCGATAATCACTGGTAGACGAGAGGTACTTGTTGACGAAATAGCTTGCGCGTGAGGGATTCTTGGACGCGCCGACGATCGCCACGGTCTTGGTTGCACGCAGAATCCTGAGCCGTTCGGGAGCCGAGGGCCCCTGCCATGTCCTGGTGGTCATCACCGCTCCCGTCCGGTTGCAAGGGTCAATGCCTGATCGAGATCCCACTGCAGATCTTCGACGTCTTCGAGGCCTACGCTGATGCGCACCAGTTCCGGTCCCACTCCGGCGCCGCGCAATTGCTCGTCGGAGAGCTGTCGATGCGTGGTGCTCCCCGGATGGATGACGAGTGTGCGGACATCACCGATATTCGCGACATGACTGGCGATCTGCACGCTTTCGACGAACTTCTGACCCGCTTCGCGGCCGCCGTCGATTCCGAACGCGAACACCGCGCCAGGCCCCGAAGGCAGATAGCGCTTCGCACGCTCGTGATGCGGATGGCCTTCGAGGCCCGCCCATGTCACGTAGTCGATACGTGGATCTTGTTCGAGCCACTCCGCGATGGCCCGGGCATTGACCACGTGTGCGTCCATCCGCTGCGGCAGCGTCTCCACACCTTGAATGAGGGTGAACGCCGACTGAGCCGGGAGCGAACCACCGATGTCACGCAACTGCTCGCTCCGCAGCTTCGTCAGGAAGCCGTATTCGCCGAAGTTGCCCCACCACGAAAGTCCGCCGTACGACGCGACCGGATCGGTCATCTGCGGGAATTTGCCGGAGCCCCAATCGAAACGGCCGGCTTCGACCACCACTCCCCCGAGTGTCGAACCATGCCCTCCGAGAAATTTGGTTGCCGAGTGCACCACGATGTCGGCGCCGAATTCGATCGGTCGGCACAGCCACGGAGTCGCCATCGTGGCATCGACGACCAACGGAATCCCGTTGTCGTGCGCCACTTGGGCCAATCCCTCCAGGTCGGCGATCTCACCCGAAGGGTTACCGATGATCTCGACGTAGATCAACTTGGTCCGGTCGGTGACCGCTGCCGCGTAATCCTGCGGATCGGTTCCTTCGACGAACGATGTGTCGACGCCGAATCGCCTCAGCGTCACATCGAGCTGAGTGACCGTCCCGCCGTACAAACCGGCAGCGGCGACGATGTGATCACCGGAACCCGCGAGCGCGGCGAACACTGCGAACTCGCCCGCGAGACCGCTCGCGAAAGCCACGGCCCCGATGCCGCCCTCGAGGCTGGCAATTCGTTCTTCGAGGGCGGCCACCGTGGGATTGGCGATGCGGCTGTACACATTTCCGTACTTCTGCAGAGCGAAGAGATCACCCGCATCCGCCGAGTTCTCGAATACGTACCCTGCCGTCTGGTAGATCGGCACCGCACGCGAGCCGGTCGACGGGTCAGGCCTGGCACCCGCGTGAATCGCGCGCGTACGCAGTCCGAATGATCTCTCGCTCACGCTTCAGTCCGTTTCGAGGGTTGTCAGGATGGGGGTCGGGTTGCGCGTGAGGTCGAGCACCGGGCAGTGCGCGTCGACTGCCTCGTGCAATTCCTCGTACCGCTCACGTGTCTCCGGTCCGGTCACCTTCACCACGACGCGGACCTCGCCGAAACCGGCGCGCACGCTCTCGTCGAAACCGAAGAACCCCCGAACGTCGAGGTCGCCCTCGGCCCGAGCCTTGATGTCGTCGACGACGATTCCGAGTTTGTCGGCCCACACGCGGTAGGTCACCACCTGGCAGGACAGCAGCGACGCGAGGTAGTACTCGACCGGGTTGGGCGCGGTGTTCTCACCGCCGAGGGCTGGGGGTTCGTCGACCTCGACGCTGAACTTGCCGATCTCGACGGTGCTCGCGACGGCGTCGTGCGCCGATGCTGTTGCCCGAAAGACTGCATGTGCATTCTTGGGATCGGCGTCGACCGCTTGCTTCGTGGCCGACGTGACCGATCCGAGGTGGGACAGAGCTGTGGACATGGGGGTGCCTCTCCTGTGTGACGAACCTGGCCTGATTGGTTGGATCAGGTGAGGCGACAACGAGAAGCGCACACGAACCCATAGTCGATCGTGCGCCGCCGGACCAGCACGGAGGCGGTCACGTGGGTTGCGGTCACGAACGCGACAGTAGCAGCCTCATTCGACACCGTCGGCGTCGATCGGCATCGCGAGCGTCGTCAGGTCGCCGTCGTCCGCGGATCTGATCACGACGGGCATGTTCGGGCCCGAGACGTCGAGCATGAGTTCAGGACCCACCACCGGGGTGATCGCCGGGTAGAGCGTCGTCATCGCGAAGGCGAGTTCGACGTCGGGACCGGACACCACCGCTCGGACATCGGTGGCATCGCCCGATCCGAGGGCCGATACGCGAAGAGTTCCGTCGGTGACGACGAGCGACAGATACTGGCCTTGATGGTCTTCGATTGCCTTCGTCAGCTCGCTACGCTCGACGACCACGCGAGTCACCACGGCGGGCAATGACTCCAGCATCGACCGGTAGTCCGGGAACTGTTCTGTCAACGTCCGGCAGAACGGTGTATCCGGCCCGAACACGACGCCCGAATCACCGAATGCCATCTGCACCCGATGCCGAGCCCGGATTGCCGGCAACGCAGCGCGGAGATCATCACCATCGATCACCGCGGTCAGATCCCCCGCGGACAGATTCCCCGAATCCGACTGTTCGACAACCACTGTTCGGGTGGCAAGCCTGAATCTGTCGGTAGCCGTCAGCGTCATCACCGATCCCGCCGTTTCGACATAGACGCCCCCGAGGACGGGATGATCCGGATGATGCCCGGTCGCTCCGAGGATCTGATCGATCGCCGCCGCGAATACCGGCCCGTTGAGTGTCAGCACGTTTTTTCTACTTTCTGTATCCGATGCTCCATGAAGATCTGCAGCTGTTCGTCGTGCACGACCGACCTCGTCGATCAGATTCGTTAGATGCTGCGCGATGGTCTCGACGTCGCCTCCCAAGACCCGCGATATGGCGTCGAGCGGCATCCCGGTCTCACGCAGCCGCCTGATCGTCACGGCTCGTTCGATCTGATCGTGGGTGTAGTACCGGTAGCCCGAGGACGTGTCGACGCTGTGCGGACTCAGCAGCGCCGAATCCGAGTAGAACCTCAATGCGCCGGGACTGAGCCCCGTTGCGCGCGAAAACGCTCCGATGGTCATCGATTCCGATTGGGTCACCTCCACATCATCGAGGTTCCGGTAGGCCGAAGGTCAAGCCTGCGGAGACAGTGGACTGAAACACGATCGCTCCGTTCATAGTTCGGGTGGTGAGAAGTAGTGGTTTCCGAGCGGGTCCGTGACGTGGATGACGTCGTAGGGAAGAAGTTCGGTGCTCCAGTGCCTGCTTGTTTTGAGGTTGTGATGGGTGCGGCAGAAGGGCGCCAGATTGGCGCGAACGGTCCAGCCGCCGCGCACCGGGTCGCGTGATCGAACTCGACGATGTGGTCGAGGTCGCAGCGCGAAGAAGGAACGTTGCAGCCGGGATGGCGGCACGTCGGATGGTGGGCGCGCACCCAGAGAGCGAGAGCCGTGCCCGGGGTGTAACTGAGCGCTCCCGGTGGCGGCATGGGATGTCCCCCATGCCCGTCGGGGTGTTCGGCGTGACTGTGGGTCGGGTCTGCGATGACGAGGGTGAGGTAGTGATCCGCCAGTGCTGCCGGTGTGGGTCGCGGTGGTGCCGGCGGGTGCGGCCCGGTCGATTCCTGATCTCCGCGGGACGGCACGCAGCCTGCGGGCAGGGCTGCGGTGCGGCCGAGAACGAGGTCCGGCGTGGTGCTGGTCGGTTCGGGTCCGCCGGCGTTCGCCACGTCATCGGGGTACCACAGAACACCGGATCCCTCGGCGCCATCGGCGCCATCGCGTCCAGCAGTGCCGTTCGATCCAGCAGCGTCGTTCAGTCCAGCAGGGGCGTTCGGTCCAGCAGTGCCATCGGGTCGACCAGCGCCGGTGTCGGAAGTTTCACCGTCCAGCGTGCGATCAGGATCAGGGGAACGAGGATCCGGGTTCGGGTTCGGGTTCGGAGTGATCAGATCCCGGCGTCGTCGGTCGTCCTTTCTCTGTTCCGCGGTCGGTGCCGCCATACGCACCGGCATCGATCGGGCGTGATCGTCGGATTCGCGTGCTGCGTTGTCCACGAGGTCGGCGATCTTTTCGCTTCGTCCTGTTCGGAAGGTGTCGTAGGAGTTGCCGCCGTCGGCCCGTGCCGGGGCGCCGCAGGTGCACGGGCACTGCGGTGTGTGTTCGATTGGATCGTCCGAGGGCGGATCCGGATCGAGACAGTGGTCGCAGTCGCTGAGAGTGTCGAGGTATCGGCGACTGGCAGTGAAGATGATCTGCCACGTGCTGTCGGCTGCCAGTGCACGAATGGTGTCGGGATCGAGCGGTCCGTATCCGTGCAGGTAGGCAGAGCGATTGTGCAGGCCGAGTAAGGTTTCGAGATCAGCTGTGATGTGGACCAGAGGTACTGACGGCGTAGAAGTGGCACCCTCGGGCTGACGTCCGGAATCCGGGACTCCGCCACCGCCTGCCGCACCACCGCCTGCCGCACCACCGCCTGCCGCACCACCGCCTGCCGGGCCACCGCCTGCCGAGCCGTCCCCACTCCCACCTTTGCTATCAGCACTTCCCGCTGCGGATCCATCGCGACTGCCTGCGTGCTCTTCGTCCGCATCAGCCCGACTATCGCCCGCGCCAGACTTGCCTTCACCCGCTCCGCCGTTACCGGGGACGCCGCCATGCCCAGCTGTGTTTGAATCAGCAGCGCTCGAATCAGCAACGCTCGAATCATCCGGGTTCGAATCATCCGGGTTCGCGGCACCCCCGCCGCTGTTGGATTCAGCGACAACGCAATCGGGGTAACCGCACAGGCACGTCAGATGCCCGCCGCGCATGAGAGCGGTGAAGGCTTCGGACCTGCGGGTGTCGAGGCTGCGTGGATCGAGAGCGCACACGTGGGTGCATTCGGCGTCGAGCAGGGCAGTGAGTTCGGCGGCATCCCTGGCGCCGATGACTGCGGCCATCCGTGCCATGCCGCGTGGCAGGGCTGTGATCCGAACCTTCTTCGTGGTCGCCGACGCACGCTTGCGCGCCCGAGAGTCGAAATCGGGATCATGCGCGGTGATCATGCGGTCGATTTCACGGCCGAGACGAGTTCGTTCGAAATGACGTGTCGCGGTGATGATGTCAGGCTCGAGAAGCGCAAGGATGTTCGGTGGAGCTCCGAGCGTGTGATCACGAATGGTACGAAGCACCTCGAACGTGATTCGGCCTTCGACGAAGAGCTCCAGGTAGGCAGACCTGCTACCCCACCACACATTCAGGGCGCTCTCGACAATCGCTGCAGTGGTGGTGAATCGCGCAGCCAGTTCGTTCATCACGCTCGACTGAGCTATGCGCTCGGCGTCGAGCGGGCGGGGGACGGAGTCCAGGTCGAACTCGGCAACTCGGGCGTCGTAGAACGCCGCGGCGGCGACAAGGGCGCCCGCATGCGACGCGTTGTGGGTGCGTCGAGCGGTCACCGCGGCGTCGAGCAGAAGCTGGGAGCCATCACCGCTCATACATGCCCCCTAGGATGTAGTCGACTCCAGATACTCGAACACATGTTCGATACTTAGACCCTAGCCGATCCCAACGACAAAGTCACCAAATAACCACTGACGCAGCTTTATTCGGATAATTCGAACCTCTCTCGGGCATCCGAACCCCTTCCAGCGGTGAGACTGAGTAGCACTCGGCGGCCAACGCCCCCCCGCACGGCCTCGAGATCGCGCGACTCTCCGGCGAAGAACCGCGCAGCCCCACCCGGCATCCCGTCGGCCACCGATCATCGCCTGCGAGGGGCTTCCGGCAGCCGGTACATTCGTGACATGAGCATCGATTCACCCACTCGCCCGCGGCGCCGCATCGGCCGTTGGATTGCGGGAATTCTCGCGGTGGTCGTCGTGGTTGCAGGCGCGGTGCTCTGGATCGCTCCCAGCCGCTACCTACCGTGGGACACGACGGCGTTTCCCGACGTCGACACCGCGCAGTTGACGCCGACGCAAGCTCAGGTGGTCGATCTGTTGCGCAGCGAGCACGAGCAGCAGCGCCCGGGAACCTTCTATTCCGAAGGAGTCGACGAGGCGTGGTGCGCCAACTTCGTCAGCTGGATCATGCGAGAAGCCGGTCAGCCGCTGAGCAACCCGAATTCCGGAAGCTGGCGGATCCCGGGGGTCTACACGCTCACGGAGTACTACCAGGATCACGGCAGATTCGAGCCCACGGGATATGCGCCGACAGTGGGTGACGTGGTGCTCTACGACAACAGCAGTTGGATCGGCCAGCACACCAACATCGTGGTCGCCGTCGACGGAGACACGGTGACGACGGTCGGCGGCAACGAATCGGGAAAGATTCGAGTGCACACCGTCGATGTCCGATCCGACTCTGCAATAGTCGGTTTCGGCCGGCTAGCCTAGCTGCTTCTTCTGCACCTTGCCCATCGCATTGCGAGGCAGTGAATCGACGACCCGAATTTCTCGCGGGCGCTTGTGGTTCGACAGCGTCGAGCCGACCAGGTCGATCAAGACCTGCGCGTCGACCTCCGTGCCCACGACGTATGCCACGATCCGCTGGCCGAGATCCTCGTCGGGAATCCCGATCACCGCCACCTCGTCGACCGAGGAATGTCCGAGCAGTACCGTCTCGATCTCGCCTGCCCCGACGCGGTAGCCGCCGGTCTTGATCAGGTCCGTCGATGCCCGTCCCACGATGCGGTGGAATCCGTCGGGCTCGATCAGCGCGACGTCGCCGGTGTCGAACCAGCCGTCCTCGGTGAACGATTTCGCCGTAGCCTCGGGGTTGTTCAGGTAGCCGTCGAACAGCATCGGTCCGCGGACCTGCAGCGCACCGATAGCCTCGCCGTCGTGCGGGAGTGTGTCGCCGTTCTCGCCGCGAAGGCGGGTCTCGACGCCGGCGACTGGGAGGCCGACCGAACCTGGCCTGCGTTCGCCGTCGGCGCGAGTACTCAGCGTGATGAGGGTTTCGCTCATGCCGTAACGCTCGACCGGGGCCTGGCCGGTGAGTTCGCGCAGCTTCTCGAACACCGGAACCGGCAACGGTGCGCTACCGGATACCAGTAAACGGGCATGAGACAACGCCCTGGCGGAATCCTCGTCGGCTGCGATGCGAGACCACACAGTCGGGACCCCGAAATACAGTGTTCCGCGAGCGGCGGCATAGCGCTCGGGCGTCGGTTTGATGGTGTGGATCACAGGACTGCCCACCCGCAGCGGACCGAGCAGACCGAGGATCAGGCCGTGCACGTGGAATAGCGGAAGGCCGTGCACCAGAGTGTCTTTCCACGTCCACTGCCATGCCTGAGCCAACGCATCGATTCCCGAAGCGATGGCCTCACGCGAGATCAGGACGCCCTTCGGCGGACCTGTGGTCCCCGAGGTGTAGAGAACGAAGGCCGTCGACGACGGATGCGGGTCCGGGTAGCTGTGCCATGACCGCGCGTGCTGGCGAACCGGAAGGACCGTCAGCCCTGCGGGGTCCTCCGGCGCGTCGCCGAGCCAAGCCTGAGCGCCCGAGTCGCGCAGAATGTGCTCACGCTCGGCCGGTCCGGCGTCGGGCGGCACCGGCACCACCGTCACACCGGCGATGAGGCATCCCACCACCGCGAGCACGGTCTTGACCGACGGCGTTGCCAGCACGGCGAGACGATCGGCCTGCGACACCCGCTCGGCCACGGACGTGGCGGCACCGAGAATGTCGCCTCGTGAGAGCGAGACGTCGCCGATGGTGACGGCGTCGGGGATATCGTCGCCGCGCGCGACGGCAAGTGGGTTCAGTGAACGAAGCAGCACATGGTTACCGTACATACATGGATGCGGATGGAATCGACACCGGCGACTACGCCGAATACATGACGGTCCCCGCCGGAGATCTGACGCCCGGGGTGTACCTCATCGGCACCGACGCCGAACAAGACGCGGACACCGAGGAGGAGCTCGATGACGACCTGGACAACGACGACGACGATGACCACGTCGGTGACGGCGCCCCGCGGCTCGTCTATTCGGTGCAGTCCGACGATTTCTGGACTCGCGTCGAGATGGCCGACCTGCGCGCCACTCAGATTTACGAGGAAGCTCATGCGCTGAATCCGACGTCCAACGTCGAACCCAAGCGATTCACGACGGTCGAGGCTTTCGGCAGCAACGAACTGGTCTACATCCTGCGCATCAGACGAGGCGGCTGGGACGTCGGGTGACGAGTAGCGCGCGTCAGCGCGCGAGCAGTTCGGTCAATTCCTCGGCGTAGGAGAGCTTCTTACGAAGGTTCTCACACGCTGCCTGGGCTTTCGCGTGGCATTCTTCGACGAACGCCGAGGCCTCGGCGACTCCCGCGCCTCCGGCGTCGATGATGTCCAGCGAATCGAGCAGCCTGCCCATCTCGTCGAGCGTGAACTCGAGAGGCTTCATGCGACGAATGACCATCAGACGGGCTACATCGACCTCGGTGTACAGCCGAAATCCACCTGCGCTGCGCTCGGACGGCGGCACGAGGTCTACCTCGTCGTAATGCCGGAGGGTGCGGATCGAGAGCCCGGTGCGTTCGGCGACTTCACCGATCTGCATGTGCGCGGCCATGTCTCACTCACCGCCCAACTGTCCGGTCAACCGTTCGTGACGCTCCTTGCTCGGGCCGTGGAGTCCCACGATCGTCACCGACTTGCCGTACTTTTCGTACTTGGTCGTCACCGCGTCGAGAGTAGCAACGGTCGAGGCATCCCAGACATGCGCTTCGGACAGGTCGATGACCACGGTGGACGGATCGCTCGCATAGTCGAATTGATGAATCAAGTCGTTGCTGGAGGCGAAGAACAGCTCCCCGCGGACTCCGTAAACACGGGTGTCCTCGTCCGGGTGTGCGATCTCGACAACCTCGGTGACGTGAGCTACCCGCCGCGCGAACAGGATCATCGCGATGACGACTCCGGCGATCACACCGTAGGCGAGGTTGTCGGTGGCGACCGTGACGGCCACCGTCGCCACCATCACCGCCGTTTCACTGAGCGGCATGCGCCGCAACGTCTTCGGGTTGATCGAGTGCCAGTCGAACGTCGCGAAGCACACCATGATCATGACGGCTCCGAGTACCGCCATCGGGATCTGCGCGACGATGTCGCCGAACACGACGACCAACACCAGCAGGAATGCTCCCGCCAGGAATGTGGAGATTCGCGTTCGGGCCCCGGAGATCTTGACGTTGATCATGGTCTGGCCGATCAGCGCGCAGCCTCCCATGCCCCCGAAGATGCCTGTCACGATGTTGGCGATACCCAGGCCTGCTCCCTCGCGGGTCTTGTTCGACGGTGTGTCGGTCACGTCGTCGACGAGTTTGGCGGTGAGCAGCGATTCGAGCAGCCCGACGAGTGCCATCGCGAAGGCGAACGGCGCGATGATCTTCAGCGTGTCGAGGTTCCACGGGACATCCGGGGTGAACAGCGATGGGAGTGAAGTCGGAAGTGCGCCCTCGTCACCGACGTCGGGCACGGGAAGGCCGAACACGATGGTCACCAGGGTCAGCGCGGCGACGGCTACGAGTGGCGCCGGAATCGCCGATGTCAGTTTCGGGAGCACGATCATGACGACGATCGCGACACCGGCAATCGGGAAGACGAGCCAGGACACGTCGACGAAGTAGCGGATCTGCGCGATGAAGATCAGAATCGCCAATGCATTGACGAAGCCGACCATGACGCTGCGCGGAATGAAGCGCATCAGCTTGACCGCGCCCAGGGCTGTCAGGACGATCTGAAGCAGCCCGCCGAGCAACACCGTCACCACGAGATAGTCGAGGCCGTACTGCGGCACGATCGGGGCGATGACGAGCGCAACCGACCCCGTCGCTGCCGAGATCATCGCCGTTCTTCCACCGACGATCGCGATGGTGACGGCCATCGTGAAGGCTGAGAACAGTCCGACGCTCGGATCGACGCCTGCGATGATGGAGAACGAAATCGCCTCGGGAATCAGGGCAAGAGCGACGACGAGACCGGCGAGGACTTCGGTCTTGAGCAGTCGAGGGGATTTCAGTGCGATCAGAACGTCGTTGGCCACGTGGCGCTACTCTACCCTCACGTGAGGGTAGATCTGTCACACGGAGGACGCGACCGTTCCGATGCCGAGCACGGCAAGAATGCCGGCGCTGATGCGATCGAGCCAATCGGTCACTTTCGGGCGACTGAGCAGGGCGACGGCCCGCGCTGCTGCCACCGAGAACAACCCCATGACGATCGCGGCCACCACAACCTCCACCACCCCGAGCGTCATCGCACCCGTGAACGTGACGACCGTCAGGAACTGCGGGACCACCGCGAGATAGAACAGACCGACCTTGGGGTTGAGCGCGCACGAGAGCACACCCGCGCCGAATGCCGAGACTGCCGACGCCGCGACCGGTTTGATCGGCTCACCCACGACTTTGTTCTTCCGTCGCGCCATGAACGCGCGGACGCCGAGGTACAGCAGGTAGAGGCCGCCCAGGATCTTGATGACCCGATACGCCGTCGCCGACTGCTCGACGATCGCTGCCAGCCCCACCGCGACGAGGACAGCCCAGAAGAATCCACCGATCGCGACGCCCATCGCGGCGGCAACTCCAGGCTTGAGCCCACCGATGCTGTAGCGCAGCACCAGAAACGAATCAGGGCCGGGCAGAATCGACAGCAGAAAACACACACCGGCGAAGCTGAGCAGCAGGCTGAGGGTCATGAGTGTATGAGAACACCCAGGCCAGACCTGCCGCAAACGAATTCAGGGCGTCAGTCGCTCCGCGGCCGCGTGGATCCGCTCGTCGGTCGCCGTCAGTGCAATACGCACGTGCTGCGAACCTCCTGGCCCATAGAACTCACCCGGCGCTGCGAGGATGCCGCGCTCGGCGAGCCAGTCGACCGTGTTGCGGCAGGGTTCGCTGCGAGTGGCCCACAGGTAGAGACCTGCTTCGGAGTGATCCACAGTGAAACCGGCCGCCTCGACGGCAGCTTTCAATTCGGTGCGTCGCGCGCGGTAGCGCTCCCGCTGAGCGTTCTCGTGATCGTCGTCGGTCAGCGCGACGGTCATCGCGGCCTGCACCGGCAGCGGCACGATCATGCCTGCGTGCTTGCGCACTTCGAGGAGATCGCGGACCAACGCCGGATCGCCCGTGACGAAGCCCGCGCGATAGCTGGCGAGATTCGACGTTTTCGAGAGAGAGTGCACGGCAAGAAGATTGGTGTGATCACCGTCACTGACACGCGGGTCGAGGATGGAGACCGCTTCGGCTTCCCAGGTCAGACCGAGGTAGCACTCGTCGGACACCACGACGGCGTCTCGTTCGCGCGCCCAGGCGACCACTTTGCGCAGATGATCGATCGGCAACACCTTGCCGGTCGGATTCGACGGCGAATTGACGAAGACGAGGGATGCATTCTCGGGACCCAGGCGATTGAGACCGTCGGCGCGCGTCACCCGCGCCCCGGCCAGCAACGCGCCGACCTCGTAAGTCGGGTAGGCGAGCTCGGGAATGACCACCAGGTCGTCGCTGCCGAGGCCGAGAAGCGTCGGCAACCAGGCGATCATTTCCTTGGTTCCGATGGCAGGCAGGATCGCGTCGACGGATATACCGCTGACGGCGTACCGGCGCTCCAGTGCGGCGACGGCCGCCTCCCGAAATGCAAGGGTTCCCACTGTCGTGGGGTAGCCCGGTTCGCCGGACACGGACGCGAGCGCGTCACGGATGATCTGCGCGACCGGGTCGACAGGAGTGCCGATCGACAGGTTCACGATGCCGCCTGGATGCGCCTGAGCTTTTTCCTTGGCTGCGGTGAGGGAGTCCCAGGGGAAATCAGGCAGCCCGGACGCGACGGAAATTCGAGCCAACGTCAGTTCTCGGCCATGGGAGGCAGTGCCTTGATGAACGGCGGGTCGTAGTCGGTCTTGCCGAGCTTGGCGGCGCCACCGGGCGAACCGAGGTCGTCGAAGAAATCGACGTTGGCGCTGACGTAGCCACTCCACTGATCCGGGACGTCGTCCTCGTAGAAGATCGCTTCGACGGGGCACACCGGCTCACACGCACCGCAGTCGACACATTCGTCGGGGTGGATGTACAGCATTCGATTGCCCTCGTAGATGCAGTCCACCGGGCATTCTTCGATGCACGCCTTGTCCAGTACATCCACGCACGGTTCTGCAATCGAGTAAGTCACTGCTGCTCTCCCTCCCTTTCCGAAATGTCGACGCCGGGGCATTGTCCTGTCTCGCCTCGAACGCCGATGAGAATCCTAGTATCGCGTCGAAGATTTCCGACAATCAGCGCAGGGTGTCCTCACTTGCGCACAGTCGCCGGGTAATCCGCCGGATCCGAGACCGAGCTTACGGGCCCGATGGCCTTCTCGTGGCCCTTGACCCAGCGGCGGCCTTCCTTGGCCGCTCGCGAGAGGGCACCGCGCTCGCCGATGTAGCTGGCAAGCCCACCGATCACCGGAATCGCCGAGATCCAGCGGAACACCGACCGGCTCCGCGGGCGTTTGGCCAGCTCGTCCGATACTTCTCGCAGCACCGTTGCCACGTCCCACATCGCGTGCAGCAGAGCGAAGGGACCACTCTGACGTTCCGGCGATTTCGGCGCCTCCGATTTCCGTTCGGAGAGATCGATCTCACGTTCGCACAGCACGGATGCCAGCATCTGCACGTGCGAAGACCGGTCGGTGACGCCGTTCTCACGGGCGACAGCGACCAGAACCATGGCTTGGTTCGCGAAGCCGAGGAGATCCTGAAGCGGGAGCCGGTTGACGAGCACGCCGAAGACGCTGGGAAACGCGACCGCAACGGTGTTCAGTGCACCGATCCGGGCAACCCACCACTCCGATCGTGCGTCGCCGTCGAGCTTCTGCCACGCCTCGGTTCCCGGGAAATCCGTGACGTTCAATGCCTTGGCGAGCGAATCGAGAACCTTGTCGAGCGCGGTGTCGTCGTCGGTGGGACGACGAAACGTTCTCGCCTTCAGCCCGACCGGGTCCCGGTCGGCCAGCACGTCGAGGACAGGATCGATGATGGCGACGGCTTTGTGGAGCGCCGACGCGACAGTGGAATCTTCCATGCTCAGACGAGTCCTACCGCGGCCGGAACCCTCGACACGAGTTCGTAGGTCGTCGTCCGCTCCTGTGCGGGACGCCCGATGCCGTTCGCGATCTCGTGCAGCTCGGCGACGGTCTTCTCCGAACCGTTCTCCGAGCCCGCCATGCGCGAAATGGTCTCCTCCATCAACGTGCCCCCCAGATCGTTGGCACCACCGTTGAGCATCACCTGTGTGCCGGTGATGCCGAGCTTGACCCAGGACGTCTGGATGGAATCGATCCTGCCGTGCAGCATGATTCGAGCCAGCGCATGGACCGCGCGGTTGTCGCGATTGGTCGGACCGGGCCGTGATGCACCTGCCAGATACAACGGCGAGGACTGGTGCACGAACGGCAGCGGAACGAACTCGGTGAAGCCACCCGTCTTGTCCTGAATGCTCTTGAGCACGTTCATGTGGCCGACCCAGTGCGAGGGATTGTCGACGTGCCCGTACATCATCGTCGAGGACGAACGCAGGCCTACCTCGTGAGCGGTGGTGACCACTTCGATCCACTCGGCGGCAGGCAGCTTGCCCTTGGTGAGCACCCAGCGGACCTCGTCGTCGAGGATTTCCGCTGCCGTACCGGGAATGGTGTCCAGGCCCGCGGCACGCAGTTCGGTCAGCCATTCTCTGATGGACTGCCCTCCGCGGGAGGCGCCGTTCACGATCTCCATCGGCGAGAAGGCGTGCACGTGCATCGACGGCACCCGCGCTTTGACCGCGCGCACCAGATCGGCGTAGCCGGTGACCGGAAGTTCCGGGTCGATCCCGCCCTGCATGCAGACCTCGGACGCTCCGGCGACGTGCGCTTCCCACGCACGATCGGCAACCTCCGCCGTGGACAGCGTGAACGCGTCGGCATCGCCCTTGCGCTGCGCGAAGGCACAGAATCGGCAGCCGGTGTAGCAGATGTTGGTGAAGTTGATGTTCCGGTTCACCACGTAGGTGACGGTGTCGCCGTTGATCTGCTTGCGCAGGTCGTCCGCCAACGCGGCGACGGCATCCATGCCGGACCCTTCGGCGGTCGCCAACGCGAGGTACTGCTCGTCGGACAACCCTGCCGGATCCTTCTCGGCAGCTTTGAGCGCCGAGACGAGATCGCGATCGACGCGCTCGAGGCCTGCGAGGTCGCGCACCTGCTCACGAATCGATTCCCAGTCACCGAACGCATTCGCGAGATCGCTTCGGGTCTCGGTGTTGCGGCCCTGGGTGTCGATCTCGGTGTTCAGGTCGATGCGTCCCGAGGACTCCCACTCCTCGTCCGGTTCCTGCCATGGCAGACCTGTCGGTGTGGTGTCGGCGCGTGCCATACCGGTGTCCGGGTCGGCGAGCGCACGAACGTGCGCGGAGATCCGAGGATCGATCCACGGAGCACCCGCCAGTACGTACTGCGGCTGGGCGGCAGTGCGCTCGACGAGGGTGTAGCCGGCGGCAGCGGACAATTCCGCGAGAGTATCCAGGTTGGGCCACGGACGTTCGGGGTTGACGTGATCCGGCGTCAACGGCGAGACGCCGCCCCAGTCGTCGACGCCCGCGCCGAGCAACGCGGCAGTTTCCTGCGCTTCGACGAGGTTCGGCGGTGCCTGAATTCGCATCGACGGTCCGAGCAGAATACGAGTGACCGCGATCGTGGCGAGAAATTCTTCCATGCCCGCGTTCGGTGCGGCACGCATCGCGGTGTCGTCCTTCGCGAGGAAGTTCTGCACGATGATTTCCTGCACGTGCCCGAATGCCTTGTGCACCTTACGGATGGCCATGATCGACTCCGCACGATCGCGGATGTCCTCACCGATGCCCACGAGGATGCCGGTAGTGAACGGAATCGTCAGGCGACCAGCGTCGGTCAGCGTGCGAAGCCGGACCTCGGGATCCTTGTCCGGGCTGCCGTAGTGAGCCTGGCCCTTCTCCTCGAACAGACGGCGGGAGGTGGTTTCGAGCATCATGCCCATCGAGGGAGCAACGGGCTTGAGGCGCGAGAGTTCCTGCCAGGACATCACACCTGGATTGAGGTGCGGCAGCAGCCCGGTCTCTTCGAGTACCCGAATCGCCATCGCGCGCACGTAATCCAGGGTGGAGTCGTATCCGCGAGAATCGAGCCACTCCTTCGCCTCCGGCCACCGCTCCTCCGGCCGGTCACCGAGGGTGAACAAGGCTTCCTTGCAACCGAGTTCGGCGCCTTTGCGCGCTACCTCGATGATCTCGTCGGGGTCCATGAAAAGCCCGTGGCCCTCGGCCTTCAACTTGCCGGGCACGGTGACGAACGTGCAGTAGTGGCACTTGTCCCGGCACAGGCGAGTGATCGGGATGAACACCTTGCGTGAATAGCTGACCGTCTTCGGGCGCCCGGCCGATTCCAGTCCGGCGTCACGAACCCGCGACGCCGATGCCATCAAGTCCACCAGGTCGTCGCCGCGTGCATGCAGCAGAACGGTGGCTTCGTCGACGTTGAGACTGACACCGTCACGCGCACGACGAAGAACGCGGCGCATGGCGGACGGGGCGGGTACTTTCTCGAGCGGGCGAGCAGTTGCAGCGGGATCAGGCAGCATGGTCACGTCTCGATCATGCTCCTCCGACGCGTGCCCGTGCCACCGCAGGGTGCTCGGGCACTGGTTATCGACGTCAAGTCGGGGTGAAGGCTGCGCCGTGAACCCGAATCGCTGCGGAGACCGTTAGGTTTGTAGCCATGATCACGATGACCGACCCAGCGTGGCGCCCGAGTCCCCGTGCGAAACAACTGTGGGCCATCAATGCGGCTCTGATGTGGGTTCCGCTGTTCATCGCTCAGATCGTGTGGGCGGTCGTCGACGGCAAGTGGACATCATGGCCGCACGTCGCCGTGTTCGTGGTGTCGGTCGTGCTCGCGGCGGCACACATCGTGGTGGTTCCGCAGTGGCGGTATCGAGTGCATCGCTGGGAGATCAGCGACACCGCCGTCTACACGTTGACCGGCTGGTTCGATCAGGAGCGCCGCATCGCACCGATCTCGCGAGTGCAAACCGTCGACACCGAACGTGGACCCATCGACCGCATGCTGAGATTGGCCACCGTCACCGTCACCACGGCGTCGTCGGCAGGCGCAGTGAAGATCACCGCTCTGGACACCGACGTTGCCGACCGTGCCGTCAAGCAGCTCACCGAGATCGCCGGACGGACAATGGGCGACGCCACGTGAGCACCGACACCGAACTTCTCGCCGCCGAGCAGCAGCAGCCCTGGTTGCGGCTGGACAAGAGAATGCTGCTCGTCCATCCGGTGAACGAGGCCGTGAAAGTGTTGCCGGTACTGCTCGTCTCGTTCATCGTCGGCAGCCAGAGCGGCAATCACTATTGGGGACTGATCATCGTCGCCGTCGTGGTGGTGTTCGCGATCCTGCGGTGGTTCACCACCAGCTACCGGATCGGCCCGGTTCACGTTCAGCTTCGTACCGGCGTCTTTCAGAAGAAGCTACTGTCGGTGCCGCGCAGCCGAATCCGGTCGGTCGACATCGAAGCCGGTGTGCTGCACCGTGTCCTCGGTCTGTCGATACTCCGCATCGGTACCGGCCAGCAAGCGGGCAAGGGCGAGAAGTTCGAACTCAATGCACTCGACTCGGGCGTCGTGCCAGCGCTCCGTGAGGAACTGCTCCAGCGCGTCACCCGCACCGATGCCGTCCCCGGCACGCCGCCTCCGGTGGAGACGGAGATCGCCCACTGGAAGACCTCGTGGGTTCGGTTCGCGCCGTTCTCGTTCACCGGTGTCGTCACCATCGCAGCAGCCGTCGGAGTTCTGTTCCAGTACGGCGTCGGCGAGACACTCGCAGATTCCTCCGTGGTCAGCAACAGCATCGACTCGGCAGAGCGACTCGGAGTGGCCGTCGTCATCGTGATCGGGCTGCTCGTCCTGTTGCTCGTCGCGAGTGTGTTCGCGTGTGCGCGTTACCTCATCGCCTACGGCAACCTGACGGTCACCGACGACGGCACCCGCTTGCACGTCAATCATGGCCTGCTCCGCACTCGCTCGACCACGCTCGACCGCAAGCGCCTGCGTGGAACCTCGCTGTCCGAACCGCTGTTGCTCCGGATCGCCAAGGGCGCCAAGCTCGACGCCATCATGACGGGCGTCAGCGCCGAGAAGAAAGAGTCCTCGCTCCTGCTGCCGCAGGCTCCGGGGAACGAAGCGCTGCGGATGATGACCATCGTCCTCGGCGACGCCGGGCTGCACGCCGACGCCCAGAAACCTCTACTCTCCCATGGCCCGATCGCTCGACGTCGCCGGTACACACGCGCCGTTGTTCCGGTGCTCGTTCTCGCTGCGATCATCGCACTCGCCGAAGCGTTCGGCGCACCGATTCCCCCACTCGTCTGGATCGCCGTCGTCGTGCTGATTCTCGGAGCTCTGGTCGTGGCATGGGATCGCTACCGCGGACTCGGGCACGCTGTCCTGCCCGGTTGGCTGATCACCCGGCACGGCTCGCTCGACCGCACGCGTCACAGCCTCGAAGCTGCCGGCATCATCGGTTGGACAGTGAGGCAGAGCTTCTTCCAGCGGCGAGCAGGCGTCGCGACAGTGATCGCCGCGACACCCGCGGGCGTCGGACACTACGAAGTACTCGACATCCCGATCGAGCAGGCCTGGGCACTCGTCGAGGCCGTTACGCCGGGCGCAGGCGACACGTGGGCGCGCTGACAACCATCGAGCAGCTCGACCACGCGGTCACCGCGTGCCGTGCATGCCGACGGCTGGTCAACTGGCGAGAGAAGGTCGCCACCGAGAAGCGAGCTGCATTTCGCGACGAAACATATTGGGGCAAAGCAGTTCCCGGTTTCGGTCCACCGGATGCACGTGTACTGATCGTCGGGCTCGCACCGGCAGCGCACGGCGCCAACCGGACCGGCCGGATGTTCACCGGCGACCGAAGCGGCGACGTTCTCTACGCCGCGCTCCATGCCGTCGGACTCGCCAGCCAACCGACGTCGGTTCATCTCGACGACGGACTGACATTGCGGGGCGTTCGCATCACCGCCCCGGTGCACTGCGCTCCCCCGGACAACAAGCCGACCACCACCGAGCGCGATCGCTGCCGGAAATGGCTGGATGTCGAACTCGCACTGCTGAAGCCGACACTGCGATCGATCGTCGTACTGGGTGGTTTCGGATGGCAGTCCCTGCTCCCGGTTCTCGAGAAGAACGGCTGGGAGATCCCGAAACCGCGGCCGAAATTCGGCCATGGTGTCGAAGTGGATCTAGGCGGCATACGTCTGTTCGGGAGCTATCACGTGAGCCAGCAGAACACCTTCACCGGGCGACTGACCCCGGCGATGATCGAGAATGTGCTCCGGGCTGCGGCGGCTCATGCTGGGCTGTGATCGCCTTGAGGCGCCAGCCGAACAGCAGGATCCCCGGGGGTACCAGACCGCCGACCAGCAGCAACGCTGTGCGCCAATCTGCCAGGAGCAAGACGTCACCGCCCGGCCCGCCGAACATGCACACGAGCACCGCGACGCACCATCCGATAAGCGGCGACGCTATGGACAGTGGCTGATCGGCCACTTTCCGTGCCGCGAACAGCAGCATCACGTTGGCGATTCCTGCGAGCACGGCGCTGACCGGCATGGGTACCGAACCGAGGTAGGCGGGGAGGAAGAGGACCGACAGAATGCCGCACAGGAAACCGTCGAAGATCAGCACTGCGAGCGTCGCTCTCGATACGAGCACGACAGTATTGGATGCGGCCTTCGAGATCATGCACCCAATACTGACGTATCCCGCCGACGGTCAGGAGACCGGAGGGTATCCCAACGATGTCAGAAGGGAACTGAGCGCGGATGCAATGTCCGTCAGCCCGTTCTGATACAGGATTTCCTGACGCGGAAAGTCCGGCATCAACGAGTTGACGAACGCAACGATGGCGTCCTGCACGATCCAGTTGTACATAGCTTCTGTCCCACCCCAAGCTCGGCCGACCCGCTGGATCTAGTGATCCGCGTCATAGTCTAGTACGCCGGAAAACAGGTCGCTCTCCCTACCCGACTCGGCGGGCTCGCCGAGTTCACCCCGAACCAGTACGTACTGCTCTTCGGCCAGGATCGGTTGGACGATGTTGTTCGAAAGCGCATATTCGAGCCCCGACGGGGCGACGGTCACCTGAGTCGCGTGCGCGTGCAGGGCGTCCCTCTTCTGATCGAACACACCGCGGACGTCGAGCGAGGTGGTGACCTCGCCCTCCGGAACGCTGGGCAGTTCGCCCTCCTCGGGCATGCGCCACCCCGGCGGAACCTCGGCGACGGCGGCGAGACCGTCGCGCAGCTGGTTTTCACCGGTGACCGTCCAGTAGAACTTCTGCGGAGCCCACGGCTGCCCGGCCTCCGGGTATCGATCGGTGCCTGCGACATCGAATGCCGCGGTCACCAGAGCGTGCACCTGCTGGTGGTCGGGATGCCCGTAGCCACCCTCCGGGTCGTAGCCGACGATTACGTGGGGCCGCACCTCGCGCACGACCGAGACCATCGCGGACAGTGCTTCGTCGGGATCGGCATTGACGAACGCACGCGGATTCAAGGCGGCAGGAGTGCCCGCCATTCCGGAATCACGCCATCTTCCGGCTCCGCCCAGAAACCGCGGCGGGTTCGATCCGAGAACGCCGAGAGCACGGTCGAGTTCGTGGATCCGATAGCCGCCGAGCTGATCGGCTTCGTCGGCCACGAGACCGGCCCACCGCTCGCCGATGACCTCACCCTCCTCACCGAGCGAACAGGTCAGAACCGTGACGTCGACGCCGGCGCGCACGTAATGCGCGATGGTGCCGCCGGTGGTGATGGTCTCGTCGTCCGGGTGTGCGTGAACGAGCAGCAATCTCACTTGGTCTTGATCCTCATCCACTCTGCTGAATCGCCGAAGATGCCGACCTCGATCGGCCCCGCCAGCGACACACCTTCCACACCGTCGCCCACGGCGACGACCGATGAATCCTGCATGATCGGCAACACCGCGGACAGGGCCCACAGAGCCGGTTCCGCCTCGGCGGCGAACTGTACTGCCGTGAGTTCTCCGCGAAGCGCACGATCGATCGACGGTTGGAGCGCGGGCACACACAGTCCCGACAGGTTGCTCGGCGTCGGCGGCGTGGTGTCGTTGCCAGATCCTTCGCCGGCAGGAACCGCCGAATTGGTTACTGTGCAACCGAATCGAGACGCCGCGACCGTCGCCGGATCGAGCCCGACGCTTGTCCAACCGACCACGGCATCGACCGCAGGAGTGGTCAGCGCCGTCCCGTACAACTCGTCCGGGGGCAACGGCGTCACGGTGGCGGCGATTCCCGCACTGGTGAGCTGATCGGCTGCCGTGTTGGCGACCGCGAGCGCGGTCGCATCGTTCTCCACTGCTCCGATCACGAACTCCACCGGCACATCTGCCTTCTGCAGGACACCTTCCGGCGTCGCCGTGTAGCCGGCCCGAGCGAGGAGCGCCAGGGCTGCCTCGCGACCGATCGGCGTCGGAGCCGTCGGGGCGTATCCGGGTTCGGAAGGACTGGTGAGTTGCGCCCGTGCAGGATGATCGACCGAACCGGAACCCGCCGCCACCGTCGAGAGCAGCGCACTGTCCAGCAGACCCATGACACCTTGCCGCGCAACAGGATCCGTCAACATCGGCGTTCGGCCGTTGAGAGTCAGGTCGAGAACACGCGGCTGGAAACGCATTCCGGTTCGCACACCTGGTATCGCTGCGAGCTGAGCCTCGGTGGCCGTGCCTGCCCGAACCTGAGCAGCCTGAGCATCTTTCGAGCGCAGCGAATCGGCCAGTTGCGCAGCCGTTCCCCCGCGGCGGAGCAGAATCCCGTCGGGACGCGCGGGCTCGTCCCAGAACCTGTCGTTACGTTCGAGCAGGATCTCGTCACGACCCTGATCGATCGATTTGATGTTGAATCGGCCTCCGGACACCGGAACGTTCTCGCTCAGACCGGTTTGGAACCCTCCGGGCGAATCCTTGAGGAGATGGCTCGGCAGAAGGTCGGTGAACAGCCGCTGCCAGTTGGGATACGGCTCGCTCAACGTCACGTTCACTGTCTTGCCACCGCCGGACGAGGCCACGTTGTCGATCAGCGCGTAACCGGCGGGATCGATCACCCCTGGCTGCGAAATCATCTGCTGCCACAGGTAGCGAAAGTCCTCGGCGGCGATCGGAGCGCCGTCGGACCACTGAGCTTCGTTTCGTAGCTGATATCTGATGGTGAACGGGCTCTGCGACGTCACCTCGGCCGAGACGAGGACCGTGGAATCCGGAACCCACAGCGTGTTCGACGGATCCGCCTGATCGGCAACGGCCCGGAACGGGCTCGGCAGGACCAGTGAGCTGACGGCCGAATTGGCAGGCGACTGATCCGCCAGCAGATGGGGGTTGAACCCGATCCCCACGTCGTCGATGGCGACGACGACCGGGTCGCCGGTCTCGACGGGCGGAGCGGCCGTCGTGGTTACAACGGTCGGCTCGCTCTCGACGGGAGGAGGCGGATTGGCGGTACACGCTGCCAGAACCAATGCGGTGGCCGCGGCGGCCCCCACCCTGACGCCCAGTGTGTGCACCTGCCGCAATTGCCACTCCTTGGTCGAAACCCGTGTGTGCGTGGTGGATACGGGGATCCACCACGCACACACGGGTGTGTAACGCAGCCCTACGAACCGATCAGCTTACAGAGCAGCCTTGTCGCGCGACTTGCTGCGCGAACGCTCACGAGCGCGCTCGTTGGAATCGAGGTGCACCTTGCGGACGCGGACGACCTCGGGGGTCACCTCGACGCACTCGTCACCTGCACAGAATTCCATGGCCATTTCCAGGTCCAGCTTCTTCGGCTTGGCCAGGGTCTCCATGACGTCTGCCGAGGACTGACGCATGTTGGTCAGCTTCTTCTCGCGAGTGACGTTGATGTCGAGGTCTTCCTGACGCGGGTTGATTCCGACGACCATGCCCTCGTACGTGTCGACACCCGGCTCGACGAAGAACGTTCCGCGGTCCGCCAACTGGATCATGGCGAACGGCGTGACGCTTCCCTGGCGGTCGGAGACGAGCGAGCCGGTGTGGCGCGCACGAATCTCGCCGGCCCACGGTGCGTATCCGTGGAAGACGGCGTTGGCGATGCCGGTGCCGCGAGTATCGGTGAGGAAGTCGGTACGGAAGCCGATGAGGCCGCGCGACGGAACGATGAACTCCATACGAACCCAGCCTGCGCCGTGGTTCGTCATCTGGACCATCTTGCCCTTGCGAGCAGCGAGGAGCTGCGTGACGCCACCGAGGAACTCCTCCGGGGTGTCGATGGTGAGCTCTTCGAAGGGCTCGTGCAGCTTGCCGTCGACCTGACGGGTGACCACCTGAGGCTTACCGACGGTCAGCTCGAAGCCTTCGCGGCGCATCTGCTCGACGAGGATGGCGAGCGCGAGCTCACCACGGCCCTGGACCTCCCAGGCGTCGGGACGCCCGATGTCGAGGACCTTGAGCGAGACGTTACCGATGAGCTCCTGGTCGAGACGGCTCTTGACCATGCGCGAGGTCAGCTTGTGGCCGCTGACGCGTCCGACGAGCGGGCTCGTGTTGGTGCCGATGGTGACCGAGATGGCGGGCTCGTCGACGGTGATGCGCGGCAGAGCGACCGGGTTCTCGAGGTCGGCGAGGGTGTCGCCGATCATGATGTCCGGGAAGCCTGCGACGGCCACGATGTCGCCGGCGACACCCTTCTCGCCGGGGACGCGCTCGACACCGATGGTGTTGAGAAGCTCGGTGATCTTGGCGCGCTGAACGACGGGCTCGCCGTCGACCTCACGCATCCAGGACACGGTCTGGCCCTTGCTCAGCTCGCCGTTGTGGATGCGGACCAGCGCGAGGCGGCCGAGGAACGCCGAGGCGTCGAGGTTGGTGACGTGCGCCTGCAGCGGTGCGTCGACGTTGCCCTTGGGCGCGGGGACGTAGTTCAGCAGGACCTCGAACAGCTCGTCGAGGTTCTCGGCGTCGGGAGCGTGGCCGTTCTCCGGCTGCTCCTTCGACGCCTTGCCCTCGCGGCCGGAGGCGTAGAGAACAGGAAGGTCGAGTGCGAGCTCGGCGGCTTCGGAAGCCTCGTCGTCGAGATCCGATGCCAGGTCGAGCAGCAGGTCGTGGCTCTCCGAGACGACCTCTTCGATGCGCGCGTCGGGACGGTCGGTCTTGTTCACGACCAAGATGACGGGCAGCGACGCAGCGAGTGCCTTGCGCAGCACGAAGCGTGTCTGCGGCAGCGGGCCCTCGGACGCGTCGACGAGGAGGACGACGCCGTCGACCATGGACAGGCCGCGCTCGACCTCACCACCGAAGTCGGCGTGGCCGGGGGTGTCGATGACGTTGATGACGGTCATGGTGCCGTCGGCGTTGCGTCGGTGAACGGCCGTGTTCTTGGCCAGGATGGTGATGCCTTTTTCCTTTTCGAGGTCACCGGAGTCCATGACGCGGTCGATGGCCTCGGCACGTTCCTCGAACGCGCCGGATTGACGCAACATGGCGTCGACCAGCGTCGTCTTACCGTGGTCGACGTGTGCAACGATGGCTACGTTGCGAAACGTTGTGGTGCTGTCGATGTTGTCTGCACTGCTTGGGGCGCTCACGCGAAAAATTCTCCTGGGTCGAATGCGGGCTCTTGTTCGCTAGCGGGCTTATGTCGCTAGAGAAGCGCGCTGCACCGCGAGGTTCTCGCGACTGACCGAGTTTACCCGCTGCCGAGGGGTGACCTGCACCACGCAGTAGTCTTGGCTCTTAATTCACCTGAAGTTCGAGAAAAACCGGAGCATTCACATGGGCAAGATCAAGGCCAAGAACGTCTCCAGCCTCAAGCCCAAGAAGAAGTGCTGCCGCAAGAAGACGCGCTGTATCAAGTGCCCGGTCGTCATCATGCGGATGAAGAAGCTGGAGAACGCAGGCGTGCACGGCAAGGACCTGAAGAAGGGCCTGGAGAAGGCTAGAGCGTCCTGAGCATCGCGCTCAGTTCGGGAAGCCATTCGCGATCCGCATCCACCAGATCCATCGCGGTGAGCTCACGCGCATCGACCCAGCGAAGATCCGAATGCTCCAGCGCGACAGGCGTTCCCTCGATCAGCTCCACTCGATAGGCGCGCAGCGTCAGCCCTGATCCGAGGGCGACGTCTCCGGCGAGCGCCTCCCCCACGGTCGTCTCGATTCCCAGCTCTTCCCGCAGCTCACGCACCAGCGCGATCTCGGGAGTCTCTCCGGTTTCGACTTTGCCTCCGGGGAGCTCCCACCTACCGGCCAGTTCGGGCGGCCGTGAGCGCTGGGCGAGAAGCAGAAGACCGTCTCGCACGAGCGCGCCTGCGACGACAACCTGACCTCGACTGTGTTTCACGCCACCTCCTCCGTGCCATCCTGGTTCCATGAGTGAACTTCTCTCCAATTCCGACATCGACGATGCTCTCACCGGATTGCCCGAATGGTCGCTGACGGGGTCCTCGATCACCCGAACCGTCGAGTTGCCGACGTTTCCGGTGGCGATCGCGTTCGTCGCACGAGTGGCCGAAGCCGCCGAGGCTGCGAACCATCACCCCGACATCGACATCCGCTGGCGAAAGCTGACGTTCACGCTCTCCACCCATTCGGACGGCGGGCTCACGAAGAAGGACGTGGATCTGGCTCACGAGATCGACGCTCTGCTGCCCGACGACTGAGTCGCTCCCGGCCGAGGTAGACGATCCATCCGTAGACCAGCGCGACGCCGAGAACGTCGACGGCTCCCAACCAGGCCAACACGCCGGGCCGTGACACCAGCCAGATGGAATCCTGGAAGAAGCTGAGCACCCACGGAACGCCCACGACGGTGGTGATCAGCCAGTAGCCGGCAACCAGACGAGTGCCGAGTCGGCGACCGTCCGGTCCGTGCAGCAACCACACCACGAGCGGCAGCACCCAGACCCAGTGGTGTGACCACGAGATCGGCGAGACGAGAAGTCCGAAGAGTTGGACGACCAGCAGGATGCCGAGCCGATCGTTGGGACGCAGTGCCCGCCAGGCGGCGAACGCCAGGGCTGCCGAGATCAGGACCCCGACGATCAGAGCCGGACCCGATTCGACGTCGTGGCCTGCAATGCGGCTCAGGGCGCCGCGCAGAGACTGATTCCAGACCGATCCGACAGGACCGATTCGGTCGGCGTCGCCCAGCAGCGTGGTGAAGTAGGTCCCGGCCTGATGACCGAGCACGAGGTAGCTGACCGCCACCGTCGCAGCGAACGCGACCGCCGAGAACACAGCGGCCTTCCATCGTTTGGTGGCAAGAAAGTAGAGACCCGCGATGGCGGGGGTCAGTTTGATTCCTGCGACGACACCGATGAGCCCTCCGGCGATCCACCACCGCGAGCTGCGGATGGCGACCACGGCGCCGAGTGCGAGGAAGACGTTCACCTGGCCGTAGTCGAGAGTCGTCCGCACCGGCTCGGTCCACAGAGCCAAGGCCGTCCAGGCCATCGCAATGCGCGTCCAGTGAGGGGTACGCGCCGTGATCTCGCCCACCACGAGACACAGGCTGAGCCTGATCAGCACGAACAACGCCGCCATCGTGGCGATCTGCCAGCACACTCCGACCAGAGTGAACGGCAGATAGTGAAGGGGAAAGAAGACGAGGGCCGCGAACGGCGGATAGGTGAACGGGAGCGGGAAGTCCGGAGTCTGCTCGGCGTAGGTGAAGCCGTAGAGATCACCCTTCAGCAATGCCGCGGAGCCGTCGACGTACACGTGCAGGTCGACGAGATTCATGCCGTTCTTCGTGCCGAAAGCCCAGGCGAATCTCGCGATCACCGAGAGAGCAAGCAGGACGGGGGCATATCGAACCACGCGGTTCACGTTGGATCTGCTCCCGTTCGACTCCGCCGAAATCGGTGTTCGATTTCGGATCGACCGCCGAGCCTATAGGGCTGACGGCTACGCCCCGAACTCGTGCTCACAGAATATTCGGCAGTAAGTGCTGCTGATTCACAAATAACATTTGCATCACCAACCACACTATTCACTTGCGTAACGCGCTAATGTACGTTCGCGGTGAATGGCTGGATCGGCTGTACAAGGGACAGCCGGGTACATAGAGTGACCCCTCGAGCCAGCAACCGCCTCACGGCGAGCTTGACGATCAGGATGGGGAATATCAGTGTTTCGTTCAGGGGTAACGCGGTCCGGTTTCGGGGCAACGCGCAAAGTTGTCACCGTTGCTGCCATCGCAGCAGCAGCCGCACTCGCAGTACCGACTGCCGCATCCGCAGAACCGGCACCGGCCCCCGTGGCTCCGGAGCTACCTCCCTTCTTCCTCCCGACGCCGGATCAGCCGCTTCCCGATTTCGCACAGATCCAAGCACTTGCATCGTTCGCTCCCGCAATCCTCGGTGCCGCCGCAGGCCCGACCGATGTGGCCGCAGGCCCGCAGGCAGATCTCCTCGCTCAGGCACGGGGACTGCTCGAGAGCGCCGCACTGCCGGAGCAGGTCAAGTCCACTCTCGAAACCGTCATCACGTTCCTCGACGGATCCGGCGGCGGCGGACCCGAGTTGCCTCCCGTCGACGGCCCTGTCATCGCTCAGTTCCTCTACCCGACCATCGGCAAGGGATGCATCTCGGACAGCGCGGATTCGGTCGGCACCGCACTCGCCGTTCCGGGGCCTGCAACGTTGCCGCCTCCCGGACCCGCAGCGGGCCAGGCAGGCTTCGTGTTCACCGCGCTCGGCACGTCACCCATCGCCGCGGTTCAGGAAGCTCCGCTGACCGCCACCTGGCTGAACCTCGACAACCGCCGCACCGGCGCCGTCGACCTGACCGGGGCATCGAACATCAACCCGGACGGCCCGGCCACCATCTCGGCAATCGCCGACACCGGCCCCGGCCGGGTTCTGGCCGTCGTCTCGGGATCGATCACCACGCAGTCGAAGGAAGATCCGGCAGCGCCCGCTCGCACGTGTGGCTTCCTGCCGACCATCGGAACCGTCTACGTACCCTGATCCTGCGCTGCAGCCGGATCGGAGTGTGAGTAAGGTCTGCTCGTGAGCAGACCTCTTGCATTCGTCGCGATCACCTATTCGTTCGCGGTTGTCATGATGGGCACCACGATGCCCACTCCCGTGTATTCGCTGTACCAAGCGGAGTTCGGTTTCTCGGTTCTCGTGGTGACCGTCATCTATGCCGCCTACGCAATCGGCGTGCTGACGGCCCTCTTGGCGTTCGGACGATGGTCCGACTCACTGGGTCGGCGGCCCATGCTGTTGGCGGGCATCGCGTTCGGGGTCGTGAGTGCCGCGGTCTTCATCGCCGCGGATTCGCTCACGATGCTACTGATCGGACGAGTTCTCTCGGGGCTGTCGGCCGGAATCTTCGTCGGCACCGCCACCGTCACCCTCGTCGAGATGGTCCCGGACAAGTGGCGCTCGCAGGCTCCGGCCATCGCCACCGCCGCCAATATCGGCGGTCTCGGCCTCGGCCCGCTGGTGGCAGGCCTGCTCGTGCAGTACCTCCCCCAACCGCTGCACCTGACCTTCGCCGTCGACATCGCCCTGTTGGTGGTCGCCGCGGTAGTGGTCCTGCTTGCACCGGAAACCGTCGCCGTCGCGAAGGGCGCACGCCCGCACCTTCAACGGCTCTCGCTCCCGGCATCGATCCGCGGAACGTTCCTTCGCGCCGCGACCGGCGGGTTCGCGGGTTTCGCCGTTCTCGGCCTCTTCACGGCCGTGTCACCCGGCTTCATGAGCTCGGTTCTCGGCATCGACAACCACGAGGTCAGCGGGGCTGTCGTGTTCGTGATGTTCGCGTCCTCGGCCGCCGCTCAGATCGCACTGCGCGGGCTGGATGCATCCTTCGCAATGCGCGCGGGGTGTGTCGTCCTCGTGGTCGGCGTCGCACTGCTGTGCACGTCGCTGCTTGCCGCCTCGCTACCGCTGCTGATCGCGAGCGCGATCGTCTGCGGCATCGGTCAGGGGATCACGTTCAGCAAAGGAATGGCATCGGTCACCGCGGAACTACCGGCGGACCGGCGAGCCGAGGTGACGTCGACCTTCTTCGTCGTTCTGTACGTCGCCATCTCGGTTCCGGTGATCGGTGCGGGCGAAGCAGCGAATGTCTGGGGCCTCGTCACCGCGGGCGTGGTGTTCTCCGCCGCCGTCGCCGCGCTCGCCGTAATTGCGCTCGTTCTACTGATCGTCGAATCGCGCGGACATCAGGAAGTAAAAGAGTCCGAAAACATCTGATAGAACCAACCGGCAATTGCGTAAATTACATCGATGAAATTCATTGCGCTCTCTTCATGAATTCGTGCCGGGAATTCCGGCAATTCAGCCGAGCGACCATTGGCCGTAATCCGGCTTGAGAATTACATTGATGTCGACGGCGATTCCGTCGATCTTTCCTTTGTCGATCTGCACCTGATGCAGATGAGCTGCGGGATGACGGAAGCCCTTCGGGGTGCCCCAGTTGTGCTGCCAGAACCACTGACCGAGACCGGCCACATTGGCCAATTCGATGGTCGGCGAGTTGGCATAGATGCCGGTGTTCTCCGGCCCGACCACCGACTGCCAACCCAGGATGTAGGGGGCGATCAGGGTCGCGAACTGAACGGCCGTCGGGTTGTCGTCGATGGAGGCGTAAATCGGACGATCCTCGGGTCCACCGGCGGCGCGATGCAGCTCCAGACCACGCTTGGCGTGTTTGACCCCGGCGGTGTAGCCACCCTTCCAGTCCGAGGTGTCACCCTTGCCGAACTGGTAGTTGGACACCACCTCCAGGCCTGCTTCGGTGAGTGCATCCGCCTCGTCGCGCTTCATCGGCTTGCCGAGCATCCATTCGGCGCCGGGACGACGGTCCGACACGTACCGGACTGCGCCGAGGTGGCCCGCAGCGCGAATCGACTCGGGAGATGGCACGCCACCCGAGTAGTCGACCAAGGTACCGAGTCCATCGGCCTGCGCAACCGTCGAACTGACCGCTGCCAAGCCGATAGCGGCGGCAGATCCCACAGCGGCGTACTTGAACAGATCTCGTCGCGATACGTGCACGTGCAGTCCCCACATCAGTTTTTACTACGGGCGGTCGGTCATGCTGGCGTGTCGCCGCGATTTCAGGCAACGACGCTGCTAGATTTTTCCGTTTGGGTATTTCACCACACTCACTCCAGTACCGCTAGTCACATCGTTCACTGCGGCGACTCTCGCCCCACCTCCACCATGCAGCGGTCGGTGCACGTTCACCTACTGTGGAGCGCACGAGCACACACGAGTGAAAGAGAGTTCCATCATGGGCGTCACACTGGCCAAAGGCGGAAACGTCTCGCTGTCGAAGGAAGCCCCCAACCTCACCGCGGTCACGATCGGTCTCGGTTGGGACGTTCGGAACACCACCGGAGGCGACTTCGACCTGGATGCAAGCGCGATCGGACTCGGCAACGACAAGAAGTCGATCGGCGACCTGTTCTTCGTCTTCTACAACAACCTGCGGTCGCCCGACGGCGCGATCGAACACACCGGCGACAACAGGACCGGTGAAGGCGAGGGCGACGACGAGAGCATCAACATCGACCTGGTCGCCCTCTCACCCGACGTCGAATCCATCGTCTTCCCGGTGTCCATCCACGATGCCGATGCGCTCGGTCAGAACTTCGGCCAGGTGGTCAATGCATTCATCCGCGTCGTCGACCGTGCCGACGGCCGAGAACTCGCACGTTTCGATCTCAGCGAGGACGCATCGACCGAGACCGCGATGGTCTTCGGCGAGCTGTACCGGCGTGGACAGGAATGGAAGTTCCGGGCCATCGGGCAGGGCTACGCATCCGGCCTCGCAGGCATCGTTCGCGACTACGGGATCAACGCGAGCTGACGTATCGATTGAATAACCGTGGGCTCCCAGGCTTGAGAAACCAAAGCGATCTGTGGTCGGATCACCACATTCGTAACTTTGGTCTCATGAGTCACAGGAGTCACACATGTCTCGTCGATTCAGTCGGATAGCAGGAACAGTCGCGCTGTCCTGCGCCGCACTTCTTGCCGTCCCGGCGACCGCGACGGCGGATCCCGCATCGCCGAACTCCGCACCAGCGGATCCGCTGTCCGCCGCCGTTGCTGCACTGCAGGGGAACGGTGCGTCCACGGCTCTCGACGCTGCCGAGGCCATCGCGGCCTCACGGTCCGACGTCGCCGAGACGACCGACGCGAATCCGCTGGCCGCACTCGACGCCGCGAACAAGATTCTGAGCGATCTCGGCATCACGCCGTTCTTCTACCCGACGGCATCGATCAATTGCGCTGCCGTTCCCGGCATACCGCTCGACATCGCGCCTGCAGTCGCCGGTGCGGCCGGCGGACCGTGGCCCAACATCAGCCTTCCGGCGCTGCCCTTGCTTCCGCAGCTCCCCGCGCTCAACGCGGTCGAAAAGGGTGAAACCATGTTCGCCTTCGTCCCGGCTGGAATCGTCGACGACTCGGCGAACAAGTCCGGAATGCAGGTTGCATGGTTCAACGTCAACACACTGAAGGGCGGGTTCGCCGACATGGGCGGAGCCACAACCACATTCGTGGACTCGGTGCTCTCCAACGCCAACCTGGATCCGATTGCCACCGAGATCGCGCGTACCGCACTCAACAACGTCATCGCACAGTTGCCGGCAGCGGGAGCACGTCTTGCCCCCGTCGAGACCGGATCCGGCACCGTATTGGCCGCGATCTTCGGCAACGTCACCCACAACACCCCCGAGGGCGAGAAGACCTGTTTCTTCTTCCCGACGGTCGGTCTGGTCAACGTAGGCTGACCACTCCCGCTCGGCCCAGTGCCGGAAAGATCCCAGTGCATGGATCTTTCCGGCACTGCCGTGTGAGTCACATCGCGCGTCGGACGAGCCTGCCCAGGACCGGTTTCGTCCTGCCGCGCCATCCCCCGATCGACCACGGGCGATGCCTCCGCGCTCCGCGCAGCCGCGCCACCGCCGAGACGAGCACCTCGCCGTCCGGCGCGATGTCGACTCCCAGGCCGTCGCTCATGGTTCCGCGGTAGTCGATGGGAGCATCGTCGTCGTCGAACCTGCCGCCGACGAACGTCGGATTCTCGACGCGAAAGTCTGTGCACGAGGCGACGTATCCGTTCAGCGTTCGTCCGCCCTCGCGCCCCTGATAGGCGATGGCGACATGACCTGGTTCGGCGACAGCGATCGCTCCGAGCCTGGCCGCACTCACATCGGGAGCACTCACCACCACCGGTTGGCTCCATCGATCGCCCCCGTCGGCCGACCACGCCGCGAACAACGTTCCCCGCGGATCCGGCCAGACGGCATAGATCGAACCGAGCGCATCGACGGCAACCGAATTCGGCAGCAGTGGACCCGAACCGAACAGAAGCCCGTGCAGTCGGCCGCGAGGTGCGCGTAGCCCCGAACCCGGCACGGTCCGCACGGTCCAGCTGGCCGCGTCGTCGTAGCTCATCGACACCGCGAATTCCGTCCCACTCCTGCCCGCGCGGTAGAGAACACCGTCGGGTCCGATCACGCGATCCCCTCGCGGCGCGGGTGCGGCTGACCGAACGACAGTCAGGGTCGGCTGGGACGTCAGGGGCGAACCCTCCGCGGCGCGAGCTGGATCTGCCTCCACAATTGCTGCGGCGCAGTCACGTTCGGCAAAGCACACGTCGGTCACATGATCGGCCGCGACGGCCACGGTGTTCGAACCCCTGGCCCGCGCGCGATATCCGTGTGCAGGTTTCGGAGTCACGAAATGGCATCCGTGACGGGCGCGGTAGTCATTCGAACAGGCTAACGCGCGGTTACGCGATTGTTGACACCCAGTTCTCCAGAATCGAAGCACCGCAAATTTGTGATCGATCACAGCCGACGGTGATCGAAACATCGAATGCCCGTGCAACTGTCCGATATCCTCGTTCGATGCGAGGCAGGCTGCACCCGACCGACGCTCAGGCGTACTGGATGTCCGCGAAGATACCGAACGATCAGTTTCTCCTCTTCTGCTTCGACACCGACGCGGCATCGAATTCGGTACACGAGCAACTGATTCGACATGCTCGTCTCGTCGACGAACTCGGGGTTCGAATCATCGCTGCTCCACTGACCCTCGGCGCAGTGTCACTCGGCTATCCGCGTGTCGTTCCGATGACCGTGGACGACGCCCACATCGTCGACCACGGCTCTCCCGGCACCTGGGACGCATGCACCACCGCTGTTGCCGAACTGTTCGCCGATCAACTCGATCGACACGAAAGCCCCTGGCGTTTACACCTTTTCGCACAGGTACACGACGCCCCTCACTGCGGCGGTCCGGCACTGGTGGCGGTGCTGCAGATCTCGCACGCACTCGGCGACGGCCGCGTCGCGTCGTCGCTCGCCCGGCGATTGTTCGGCGATACTCGGGCACCGTCGCACACGTGGACCGAGCGCACGCGAAGTTCTCCGCGCGAGGTGATCAGGCGCGCCCGCCGGGCAGCGGAATTGGACCGCTGCCTTGCCGAGGACGTCGCCGCAGGTCTCGTCCCGCCACAAGCCTCCGGCAGACCGAAGGTTCGGGTCAATGTTGCGCCGAACGGACCTACCTCGATTCGTACCGTCGTCGCAGCGCGATCGGATTTTCCCGGTGTCAGCGTTACCGTCGGCGCGATCACGGCTGTATCACTTGCACTCTCGCGCTACCTCACGAAGCACGGCGATGACGTCCCCGCCGACCTCGGCGCGGAAGTGACCCTGGGCAAGACCGGTGAACGGCACTCCCGCAACCACTTTCGCAATGCAGGCGTCGGCCTGCATCCGCACACCACCGACCTGCCCGGCCGCGCCGCGAAGATCTCCGCCGACATCGCCGACCGACGCCTCCGCGGCGAACATCCGGCTCTGGCGGCGCAATCACTCGCCGCCGAGGTGGTACCGGCGGTACTGCTCCAGTGGGGCGTCCGGCAGTTCGACGCCACCGCCGTTCCCGAGACCGTCACCGGCAACACCGTCGTGTCCAGTGTGGCTCGCGGTGCCGCCGATCTGCAGCTCGGCGGCGGACCAGTACGGTTCACCGCGGGGTTTCCCGGGCTCTCTCCCGTCATGGGCCTCACCCACGGCGTTCACGGAATCGGGGACACTGTCACCCTGAGCATCACCTCGTCGGAGTCGGCTGTGCCCGATCCCGATGTGTACGAGACTCTGCTGCGCGGCGCTATCGACGAGGTATCGCATGCTCTGCATAGATCGGCACGGTTCGGCTGACGACGGGTTGCCAGAGTCTTCTCAGCATTGTTCGGGTACCTGTCTCAGAATCACCGGGCATCGTGGTTCCCATGACACAGGTGACGGTTCTGGCAGTCGGTGGCACCGGGGAATCACACCCGGACGACCACCGGAGTGTGGTGACCGGTCTCCTGAGCCGCGTCACCGACAATCTGGACGACAGGTTCAGCGCGCGGTGGGTCGGCTACCCGGCGTCGTACGGGCCCGTCGCGATCGGTGGACTGAGCTACCGGCAGAGTACGGATGTCGGGGTCAGGCGACTGATCGCGGCGATCGCCGCCACGGACGGCCCGGTGGCACTGATCGGCTACTCGCAGGGATGCGCGGTCATTCGCGAGGTGCTCGGCCGGATCGAGGCGGGCGAGGTGTCGTTGCCCTCTGTCGTCGCCGCCGGACTGATCTCCGATCCGCAGCAGCCTGCAGGCGCGGTGCCCGGCTGCACCGGCCGCGGCGTCGCCGGAACCGGCCCGGCAATACCGGACCGGGTGCCGGTGATGTGGGTCGGTCATCCGAAGGACATGATCTGCAATGCCAGCGACGACAGCTACATCCGCGACATCGCGGACCTCACGGGGGCGATGTCGTTTCGAACACCGAAACTGTGGCTGCGTCAGCTGTGGACCCTGTTGCGCAGCAACGGTTTTCAAAACGCCGCCAAGACCCGGTGGTCTCCGCGGCAGTGGGTTCGCGATGCGAGGCGGATCCGCATCGCAGCGATCGAACTCGGCGGGTACCTTCCGCGAACGCTGGTCTGGCGTCGAGTACGCCTATCCAATCCGTCCGGTGACCGGCACATCGCCTACGCGAGCGAACCTCTGGACGAGAGCGGCCTGACCGGCTGTCAGATTCTGGCCCAGTGGCTGCAGGTACAGGCGACGTTCGGACCCGATGTGCTCGCCGCCTGAGCTCAGGCTTTCTCCGCCTCGACCTTCAGCTGCGCCAAGCCCTTCTCGAAGTCCTTGCCGACGACCTTGTCCATCGAGAAGACTTTCCCCACCAGCCGGAAGAGGAGATTGTTCTGCCCCGTCATGGACCAGGTGAGCTCGGATCCGTTCGGACCCGGATCGATGGTGAACGTGGTGAGATTCTCGGCCTTGAACGGCTTGGTGAACACCAGATCGAGTACGACGATCTGGCCCGGCTTCGAGTCGGTGATGGTCATGTTGCCCGAGCCTGCCTTGCGGTTACCGGACCAGGCGTACGACGCCCCGATCCCGGAGTCGGGGCCGGTGTAGGTGCGTTTCATCGCGGGATCGGCGCCTTCCCACGGTGACCACAGCGTCCACTGGTGGAAATCCGCGATGAGGGAATGGATCTTCTCGGGGGATGCAGAGATGGTCGTCTTGCGCTCGACGAGGAAGCTGTTGTCCTGTGGCATGGGCAGAGCCTAGTCAGCCCCGCTGACAGAGGCAGAACAAGTGGCCGACCGGATCGCGAAACACCGTGAAGCCGCGATGATCCTCGTTGCCCTCGATCTTGACGGCTCCGATATCGAGAACGTACTGCTCGGCTGCGGCCATGTCGTCGACCACCAGATCCAGGTGAATCTTGATGCCGTCGGAGGGCCAGTCCAGCGGAACGAAGTCCTCTGCCTGCTGAAATGCCAGCCGGAGTTGCCCCGGTCCGACAATGGTGGCCCAGTCACCCTCGGATCGATGGACCTCCCAGCCGAGGACCTTGCCGTAGAACTCGGCGAGCGCGGCGGGGTCGGGGCAGTCGAGAACCGTGTAATCCATCTCGATCTTGGGTGTGGTCATGCCGTCCAGTCTTTCGGCATGAATGGCCCATGGCAATGGCCATTCCGCAAAGCATGAATGGACCACCACAGCGCCAGGAGCGTTGCGATGGTCCATTCATGCGGAAGAAGAAGGTGAAAAGCTACTGCCCGAGAGCGGGGGCGAACGTGGTGAACCAGGCGTCGTGGAGGTGCTCTTCCCAGAAGTTCCACCAGTGCGTGCCGGTGCCCGTGATCCGGACCTCCGGGTTGATGCCTGCGGTGCGCAGCGCTGCGACGTAGGCGCGGCTGCTCAGGCCGGAGGCGGTTTCCAGCGGAACCATCTGAGCGAACTTGACGGGATCGAAGCTGCCGCTGACCGGGTTGACGGTCGGGTCGGTCAGCGGTGAGCCGGTGCCTGCGGAAACGAAGACCTTGGTGTTGCGGAGCGCGCCGACGTTGAGCAGCGGGTCGTTGGCGAGCCAGGTCGCGGACGGCCATGCTCCCCACATGTTGCGCGCGTTTCCGCCCATTTCGCCGACCGAGACCTGGATTCCCTGGGCGTAGCCGGGGCTGCTGGCCGAGGGGTAGCCGCTGAACGATGCGACGGCCTTGTAGAAGTCGGGGTGGTGCGCGGCCAGATTGAGCGCCGAGGTTCCGCTCATCGACAGGCCTGCAACAGCGTTGTTGACGCCGTCGCTTCCGAACTGGCTCGCGATGACGGGCGGCAGCTCCTGTGTGAGGAAGGTCTCCCACTTGACGACGCCGAGCTTCGGATCCGGCTTTTCCCAGTCGGTGTAGAACGTGCCGCCGCCGCCGAACGGAATGACCACGTTGACGTGCTTGTCGGCGAAGAACTGCTCGACATCGGTCTCGATGAGCCAGCCGTTGTTGTCGTCGGGAGCACGAAGACCGTCGAGGAGGTAGATGGTCGGGGCCGGGCCTTCGCCTGCTGCCTTCAGGACCTTGACCGGGATGTCCTTGTTCATTGCGTCGGAGTGGACGTAGACGAGGGCGGAATCCGCCTGCGCGACGCCGGTGCCGATGAAAGTTGCGGCGAACGCTGCGATCAACACCGTCACCAGCCCGAAGATGAGGCTGGAGCGCAGCCTGCGGAGTGACCCGAGGGCACTGCGGGCACGAGAAAACATCAAGGAATCCCTATCGTCAGAATCGACCGACTGTCGGGAGGCAGGGTAACAGGATTATCACGACGGTGCTCGTCCGTCAGACGATCCACCATGCCGCGTACGGCGGGATCCACACCGACCCGTCGTGCGGTACGAGGTCGTGCTCCGCGAGGACCTCGCGAGGTTCGGACAGCCCGAGTTCGAGCAATCGTGCGTGCGGAAACGGCCGATGGTCCGCAGTGGCATTGAACAGTCCGACCAGAGTGCCGCTCGGGTGCCGGCGCACCAGCACGAGCAGACCGTCGTCGACGTCGGTGAGCACTTCCGTCGATGCCTCCGAATGCAGCATCGGGAGTCCGCGGCGAACGCGGGCGATGCGGGCCATGCCCTCGTAGATGCGCTGCGCGTCGCTGCCCACCTCGAACCGGCGTGCCCGATCGGCGTCGGACACTCGCGGTCGGTGCACCCACCGGTTGTCACCGTCGTGGCCGGGTTCACTCGCCCAGTCTGGATCGCCAGGCGATCCGAGTTCGTCGCCGCTCCAGACCACGGGTATTCCGCCCCACGCCGCGACGATCGCGTGGGCGAGGAATATACGGGCGAACCCTCCGTCCGGATCCTTCCTTGACGGCCCCAATCCACTCAGCGCCGCCGCGGTACCACTGATTCGTCGATCGCCGGTCTCCTTGTTGTGTTGAAAGACAAGCCCTTCCGCCCACGAACCGTCGAATTCTCCCGCGTACCAATCGGCGAGAAAATGCCGGTGCCCGGCGCCGGTGATGCCCCGGCCCGCGGCGTCGCCGTCGTCGATCGCCCAGCCGATGTCGTCGTGACAACGCACGTAGGTAACCCACGTGCCGCTCGGCGGGGTCGGCGGTAGGTTCGCGAGCGAGGTCCGCGCCAAATCCGTACTGCCCGAGGCCAACATCGACCAGATATGGACCATCAGCGAGTTGTGGTACGCGATGTCGGACACCCTGCCGGTGTGCCTGCCGAGCCCCAGGTACGGCATCAAGTCACGCGGGCCGACGATGGCCTCGGCCTTGAACAACGTTGCAGGCGCGGCGAGTCGGCACATGCTGCGCAGCGCCTGGGTCACGGCATGCACCTCGGGTTGATTCTGGCAGTTCGTGCCGAGCCTCTTCCACAGGAATGCGATGGCGTCGAGCCGAAGCACCTCGACGCCGAGATTCGCCAGGTGCATCACGATCTCCGCGAACTCGAGCAATACCGCAGGATTGGCCCAGTTCAGATCCCATTGCCACTCGTTGAATGTCGTCCACACCCACTCGCCGAGGTCGTCGTCGAAGCTGAAGCTTCCCGGCGCGAAGTCCGGAAACACATCGGGAAGCGTGCGCTCGTAGGCGTCGGGAGTCTCTCGGTCGGGGTAGATATGAAAGTAGGCGCGGTATGCCGGATCTCCTGATCGCGCCTTCTGCGCCCACTCGTGTTCGCGTGCAACGTGATTGAGTACAAGATCGACGACGGGGCTGATTCCGCGTTCCCGCAATTTCGTCGCGAGGTCGCTCAGGTCCTCGTTACTACCCAAATCCTCGCGGACCGCGCGGTAGTCCATCACCGCGTAGCCGCCGTCGTTGTCACCGGGCCGCGGCTGCAACAGCGGCATCAGATGAAGGTAGGTGACCCCGAGGTCCGTCAGGTGATCCAGCCGCTCTCCCAGACCTTTCAGGGTGGTGCCGTACCGGTCGACATAACAGGCGTAGCCGAACATCTCCGGTCTCTGGAACCAATCCGGTTGCAGGAGTCTGCGTTCGTCGAGGCGGTGAAGATCGCCGGAGCGTGCAGCGTATCCACGAGCGGCGATCTCCACGAGTGTCGACGCCACCGCGTCGGGATCGGGATAGAGCGCGGTCACCGCATCGTGTAGATCCGGCCACCACTGCTCGAGTCGAAGCTCGAAGTTCTCGCGGCGGTGAGAAGGAAGAACAGCCAGAGTCTCGCGGTGCGCGTCGGGCAGAGCCATTGAAGCATCATGGCACTTCTGGGGTACCAAGGAGTCATGACCTTTGCGACGCGCGTCCTCGATTCGGCTCTCGATCGAACAGTCCTCCCCGGCTACTCGCGCATCGGTGCGGCGCTGCGCAGCAGATTCTGGGGCGCGGATCCCATACCGTTCCCCGAGCCGATCGACATCGTGGTGACCGGCGGAAGCTCGGGTCTCGGGGCTGCCGCCGCAACGTCACTGGCCAAGCTCGGGGCACGCGTACACCTGGTGGGGCGATCCGCCGAAAGGTTGGACACGTCCGCCGAGAAGATCCGGCAGGTCGCGAGCGAGGCAACCATCGTCGTACGAGAATGCGATATGAGTGATCTCGACTCGGTTGCCGGGCTCGTCACCGACCTCACCTCCGAACTCACCGGCCTTCATGCCCTGGTGCACTGCGCAGGCGTCATGCCACCCGAACGCAGCGAGTCCGCCCAGGGCCACGAACTTGCTTTTGCGACGCACGTGCTCGGGCCGGTCGCACTCACCGTGGGTGTGCGGGAACTGTTCGATGCGGGCTCGCGGGTGATCTTCGTTTCGAGCGGCGGGATGTACCCCGTTCCGCTGCGGACCAGCGACGTCGAATTCTCGTCGGGCAGATACTCGGGGTTGACGGCCTACGCGCGGACCAAGCGGATGCAGGTGGTGGTGACCGAGCAACTGGCCGGGCATCTGGTCGAGGACAACGATCCCGTCGTCCACAGCATGCACCCGGGGTGGGCTGCAACACCGGGCGTGACCGATTCGATCCCCCTGTTCGGCAGCGTCATGAAGCCGGTGCTGCGGACGGCCGACCAGGGCGCCGACACCATCGTCTGGCTGGCGGCGGGCGATGAAGCCCTCACCGCAACCGGAAAGTTATGGCACGACCGCGCCGTCAGACCGACGCACTACCCCTCGTGGCGCAAGGACTCGGCCGAGGCTCGCGACGGGCTCTGGTCGGCAGTGGTCGAGGCGACGGGGATCGAGCTGTAACAGCGCCAGGGAGAACTGGGGATCGAGCGATCAGCGAGACGGCTGCGGCGTCGCTTCTCGATTCCGGATCGGGCGCGTCACCTGCTTCGCTACGCACGAAGGAATCCCTGCGGCCTCCTCGGATGCCTGACGCTTGTACGCGCTGGGCGGCATTCCGACCAGCTCGGTGAACCGGGTGCTGAAAGTGCCGAGTGAGCTGCAGCCGACTTCGAAGCAGGCGTCGGTGACACTCACGTCGCCGCGCCGAAGCAGGGCCATCGCGCGTTCGATGCGCCTGGTCATCAAATAGGAGTAGGGCGATTCTCCGTACGCCAATTTGAACTGACGGCTGAGGTAGCCGGCGGAGACGTTGATCCCTCGGGCAAGAGCCTCCACATCGAGCGGCTGCGCGTAGTCGCGATCCATCCGGTCTCGGACGCGACGCAGCCGCGCAAGGTCTTTGCGCCGCTCTGCGGAGACGGGTTCGCTGCTCACAGGCTCGATGGTATCCGGGTGCGAGATCAGCGTTCGATTTCGAGCAGCGTCCGATTTCGGTCCACGGCGACGCGCATCGAATCCTCCGGGGACACGACGATCGAGATCGCGGTGCCGGGCGTGAAGTTCGCGAGCAGGCTCGTATCGACGAAGGTGCGCACGTCGACCTCGTGCGAGATGCCGTCCGCCGCCGTGTAGGCGATACGGATATCGGTGGCCGCGACTTGATTGCTGCGATAGTTCCCGGCCTTGGTCAGCCTCTGCGGGTGTCGGCCGAGCCTCACGATCCGAGCATCCGCGGCAACCCCGCGAGAACCGAACGCCTTCCAGTTCCGCTCGTCTTCGCGGTACGCCTTGATCGAGGATTTCGCCGATGCAATCGCCAGAACACCGAACAGAGCGAACAGGCCACACACGACCAGACACACCACCATGAGGGTGATGTTCCACCACGTCATCTCTTGTTCCCCCTCGTCGGCTCGGACATCGAACATTACCGCGCGCGCCGGGCACAATGGCAGCGTGAAGATCACCGATGCTCAGCGCCGCGCCCACCTGAGTGCGCGCCACTTCGCCGACCGGGGCTCTGTCGAGGAAGTCGTGACATCGCTGCTGGTACTGCATGCGACAGATCCTGCGACGGTGTATCTCTCGGTACTGGCCCGCGGTCGATCTCTGTCGATCGAGGACGTTCGGGAGGCGATGTACGACCGCCGAAGTCTGGTGCGGCTCATGGCGATGCGACGGACATTGTTCGTCGTCGCTCACGAGGACGTACCGACGATTCATTCCGCGGCGAGCGTCGGTGTCGCTCGGACGATGCGGGCGCGGCTGATGAAGGAAGTCACGACGCTACCGACCGAACCCGAAATCGACGACGTCGAGGAATGGCTCGCATCGGTCGAGACAGCAACCGAGTCCGCGCTCCTTCAAGCAGGGACGGCGACGGGCGCGGAGCTGTCGGCGGCCGTGCCGCTGCTGAAGACCGCACTGCTTCCGACGACCGACAAGTCCTACGACGTCAAGCGCTACGTCACGTCGCAGGTCTTGACGATGATGGCAGCCGAAGGACGGATGGTGCGTGTCGAACCTCGCGGTGCGTGGACATCTCGTCACCACGCGTGGGCGCCGATCGAGAACTGGTGGCCCGGCGGGATTCCCGAGGTCGACGAGAAGGAGAGTAGGCAAGAGCTTGCCCGACGATGGCTGGAGGTGTTCGGCCCCGCAACCTTCGAGGATCTCCAATGGTGGACGGGATGGAACAAAACTCAGACGCGCGGGGCACTCGCCGGACTCGACACCGTCGCCGCCTCGTTGGAGATGGGTGACGGGATCATGTTGGCGGACACGGTACTTCAGGAGGGCGACTCGGGGGTGATGCTCCTCCCGGCTCTCGATCCGACGCCGATGGGCTGGAAGCAGCGCGACTGGTATCTCGGCGACCACAAAGCGCCACTGTTCGACACCTTCGGCAACATCGGCCCGACCATCTGGTCCGACGGCCGCATCGTCGGCGGATGGGCTGTGACGCCCGAAGGAACCGTCGTCACCGAGTTGCTCGAGAAAGTCGGGCGCCCGGTGTCCGCGAAAGTCGAAGCCGAGGCCGGGCGGATCACCGAACTGCTCGACGGGAAAAGCATCACCCCGACCTTCCCGACGCCGCTGGAGAAACAACTGCGGGGAAAGTAGTACTTCCTGGCTGGATCCCACCGCCCACGCACAAGCACGTGCGTTCGCGCCAGCCACCCCGCGAACCCCCACCCTCACGCAAAAGCACGTGCGTTCGCGCCAGCCACCCCGCGAACCCCCACCCTCACGCAAAAGCACGTGCGTTCGCGCCAGCCACCCCGCGAACCCCCACCGCCCACGCAAAAGCACGTGCGTTCGCGCGCCTACCGGGGCGTCGGACCGGGTTTGGCACGCTGACCGGCGTTGAACCGTGCCTTTTTCTGGCGGTTCCCGCAGGTGTTCATGTCGCACCACTTTCGGCTGCGACTCTGACTGGTGTCGAAGAACGCGGCCCGGCAGGTCGGCGATGCGCACAGCGCCAACTTTCCGTCCCGCTCCCCCGAGATGATGGCGATCGCATCGGCCGCAACGACGCCCAGCGCGTCTTCCACCGAGGCGGCCGCGCCGAGTTCCCATCGCCTCGTCCGCTCGGGAGTCAGGAAGGCCGAGGCCGAACCCCCAGAACTGCGCTCGTTGATGACACGCACGGCGCCGTGCGGTAGAGCCGCGTCGACCGCAGCGGCCGTCGCTGCGGCATGAATCGACTCCCGCAGTTCACGAGCGTGCGCGAGTTGAGCGTCGGTGCAGGACTCCGCGGTGAGACCGTTCACGGCGAGCCAGTCCAGGAGCCTGCGTGGCACAGGAATGCGTTCCACGGCATCTCCCTGCCGCTCGGTCAGCGTCGCAGTGAAACTGGTGGCCAGCACGCTGCCGAGGCGAAAATCCGGAAACTCGGGTGGCATGGAACCAGCTTAGGCGGTTGCGGCACCAACGGTCGAGCTGATAGAACCGGCTTAGCCGGTTCGTACTCGTCAGCCGGATGAACCTACACCAGGAGACCTCGTGCAACCCACGATCGACGACGTCCACCCATTCGAATCTCGCGCTGCAGACGCGGACCTCGACGACCTACGTGCCCGACTGACTGCCGTGCGTCTACCGGAAACCGAAACGGTCTACCGGGCAAGTCCCGACCCTCGACGTTGGGACCAGGGAGTTCCTCTCGCAGACATGATCGACCTCGTGGACTACTGGCAGAACGAGTACGACTGGCGGGCGTTCGAAGCGGCCCTGAATCGAATCGGCCAGTACCGCACGACCATCGACGGCCTGGGAATTCACTTCCTGCACCGCCGTTCCGCGCGCGCCGATGCCACTCCGCTGATCATCACCCATGGTTGGCCGGGCAGCATTGCCGAATTCGTCGACGTCGTGGACCAACTGGCAGATCCCAGCGATGCTGGAGCGCCGGCCTTCCACGTCGTGGCCCCGTCGCTGCCGGGGTTCGGTTACAGCGACAAACCTGCCGCTACCGGGTGGGGACCCGAAAAGACCGCGGCCGCATGGACGGAATTGATGGCACGGCTCGGGTACGACAAATTTCTGGCTCACGGCGGGGACTGGGGAGGCGTCGTCACCACTATCCTCGGCGGACGGTTCCCGGACCGCGTTCTCGGCATTCACACGACGTTCACGGAAGCGCCGCCGAGGCTCTCGACCGAGGGCCTGACTACGAAGGAGCGCCAATGGGTGACTGAGACAAACGATTTCGAGCACAATCGCATCGCATACGCGAAACAGCAGGCAACCAGGCCGCAGACAATCGGATACTCGCTGGTCGATTCTCCGGTAGGCCTTCTTGCTTGGATCCTCGACAAGTTCGCCGAGTGGACCGACACCGAGGACAGCCCGTTCGAGACGATGTCGAGAGACCGTATTCTCGACAACGTGACGCTCTACTGGCTGACGCGGACCGGCGCATCCTCGGCGCGCATCTACTACGAGAGCCACCACTCACTCGACCCCGAACTCCGGGTCGAGGTCCCGGCGGCAATCACCATGTATCCCCGCGATATCGGCAAGTGCCCCCGCCCCTGGGCGCAGGAGCGATACCGACAGATCGTGCGATGGCGATCACCGGAAACCGGGGGACACTTCCCGTCACTGGAAAACCCGTCGTACTTCGTGAACGACCTGCAAGAGGGGCTTGCGGCCGTGCTCGCCGCCAATCGCTGAGAGAAGAGCATGAACACCCGATGAATTGCAGATGACGAGATAGCTGAGAAGTTGCTGAAGCTACCGAGCGTTGCTAGATTCCGTTACTTGAGCGAACTACTTCGCAGAGTTTGGAGCAACCTCGTGATATCGATACCCAGAACGCCGCGTTCAGCGCCACCGCAATTCCGAATAGCTGTCATCGTGGCCACCACCGCAGGCGTCAGCACCATCCTCGGAGGCTTCTTCACTATCGGCCTGATAGTCGACCAGGTTCGCCTGGGCCTGCTGGGCGGCGCCGCGGCGATAGCCGTCGTGGGGTTGTCGTTCGCGCTCCTCGGAACACCACAATCATTCGCGCCCAAAGCATTTCGAGACCAGGGATAGTCCGATGCCCAATTCGACACCGTTTCAGGATGATGCAATCCTGGCGTTCGCCTGCAAGTGGGAACCATACGGCGGCGCAGACGCATCAGAAATTTTCGTCTGTTTCGGTCTCAGCGCGAAGGAGTACCGCGCGCGCCTCCATCGAGCGCTTACCCAGTCAGTGGCAATCGAAGTGGGTACGCCCGTCTATCGACGGCTTTTGCGATACGCCGCGGCGTAATACGCACGCAGCGGTCACGCTGACGGACGCCCGACAGGTAGATCCATCCAATTGAATGAATACCTATCGGTAACTTCACCGCCGCCGAATCCTCCACGCGCGGAGATCTTTCGGACTTACAAAGAGAAGCCGCATCACCGATCCGCCCGGTCCCCTGCTATTCCGCTACGTTGGAACAACTCTCGCGATGAAGTGAGCAATCCTACGAATTCAACTCGTGCACGAGCATGCGGGATACGTAGAACTTTACGCCCTGGAGGACCAGAGGCTGACGAGTCAACCGCTGGTAAAACGGAGTTTCTCTGGAGTAAAGTTCGAAAACATGACGATCAGTCTTGTTTCAGTCATCATTCCGGTGCACAACGGTCGACCTCACCTCGACGTGCAACTCGATGCATTGGCGGCTCAGGACTATTCGGGTGAATTCGAGGTGATCGTCAGCGACAACGGTTCCACTGACGGGACTCGTGAAAGTCTGAGCCACAAGGCATACGCCTTTCCCTTGCGCTGGGTCGACGCTTCCGCAACAAGGGGCGTTTCGCACGCCCGAAACGTGGGCATCGATGGTGCGCGAGGTGAGTTTCTCGCGTTGACCGATCACGACGACGCTGTGCATCCGTGCTGGCTCACTGCGCTGACACGCGAAGCCGAAAACTTCGACGCAGTCGGCGGTTCGATCGAAGTACATACGCTCAATTCGAGCACCGTTGCATTGTGGCGAACCGTCCCACGACCCGAGCAACGCTTCGAATCCTTCTACCTCCCCTGGGCACACGGCAACAATTTTGCGTTCTGGCGCCGGGTCGTGGACAGGGTCGGATATTTCGACGAGAAACTCGTCGGGGGCGGCGAGGACGTCGACTATTCGTGGCGAATCCAGCAGGCGGGAATGACCTTGGGTCATGTACCGGATGCCGTTGTCGCGTACCGCATCAGACCGTCCCTGCGCGCATCGTTCCGACAGGGTCGCAACTACGGCGCGACAGCGTGCCTGGTGACGCGGAAGCACAGCGCCCTCGGCTGCAGTGATCCGTCCCCGCTTCTACAGATTCCAGCGCACATTGCGACAATTGCGTATCTCGCGACCGTGCGAAATCCGTGGTTCCCGCGATGGCTGAACCCACCGCCGACCGGCCTGTGGGCGCACACCGTCGGCCTGCACTACGGCGCGCTGACAATGCGCCTTCGTTTTATCGATCCTCGGCGGTCGAGGATCGACACATCGTCCGGCAGCGCCGCCTCATGATGCGGCAGGCACTCGACTCGATTCGACACGAGACACTCGCGGCGTTGGGCGCTCACACCGCGCCCGGGGATCGGGTCGCGCTTCTGGATTTTCCCAGCTACGACAATGCCGGGGACTCGCTCATCTACGCCGGCCAAGTCGCCTACCTCGACCAACTACAGGTTCGAGTCGACTACGTATCCGATCTGCACACGCATTCCGATGCCTTGCTCGCGAAACGGGTAGGCGATCGGACGATCTTGCTGCAGGGCGGAGGAAACTTCGGTGATCGCTGGACGTCGCATCAAACGTTTCGGGAGAAGATCGTCGCTCGGTTCCCGAACAACAAGATAGTCGGCCTTCCCCAGGGCATCGACTACTCCGATCCCGATGCCCTCGCCAAGACTGCATCGATCTATGCCAGGCACCCGAATCTCACCTTGATGCTGCGCGAAAAGCGTTCGTACGAGATCGCACTCGCGAACTTCTCGAACAATCACGTCGAATACTGCCCCGACATGGCATTCGGCGCAGACATCGCCGACAGCCCCGACGGTTCGGAAGTAGACGTCGTCAAACTCTTCCGCGCGGACTCCGAACGAGTCGATCACGGAGCCGTCGACATTCGCTTTTCGTCGGTCCAGTACGACTGGGGCGTCCATGGCACCGACCTGGCCCGGTGGAACACGATTACGTTTCCGACGAGAATTGCGTACAACTTTCCCAAGGCCACCCGGTTGCTCTATCCAGCCCTTGCACGGTCGTATCCGAGAGCTGTGGCGCTGAATCTCCTTATTGCTCAACGCATCCTGAACAAGGGATCGGTCGTTCTGACGGACCGGCTGCACGCCGCCGTGCTGGCCGCCATGATGGGTAAACGCGTCGTTGCGCTGGACAACGCGAACAAGAAGGTATCCGAGATCTACACCGCGTACCTGAACCGGTTCGACAACGTACGGTTCGCCGCGACAGCGGCCGAGGCGGCCGAGCTGGTCTCCCAGGCTGTCTCGGACAGTCGATCGGGCGGCTGAACCCACACTCGACCATCGATGGAAGCGGCTATCGCGCATTCCAGAAGTCGCACTGGTGCGCGTTCGAGAAATCCCCCACCGCGATGTCTGGGTTCGAGAACTCCAGGACCGGCCCATTTCCCGTGTCGTTCGGCCAGTGTTCACCGGGGTCTCCGTCGTGCGCGAAGTTCGACCACGCCTCGATCATTTCCTGCGACAGCTCTTTCTGCCCCGGACCGGTGACCAGATCCTTGCCACCGAGGTCGAAGGTGTACGAGAGGTCAGTGGCGTGTGCCGCGCCCTGCGGTAGTCCCGAGGCCGATAGACCACTGACATCCCTCGCAGTATCGTCGGCGAATTCGTAGGACCATACATCGTTGTTCTTCGCGAGAAGGTTCGCACCGCGCAGCGTCGGGCACGACCAGGCAGCATCCGTCACCACGGTGGACCAGCCGAGCGCTGCACTGTCGAAATTCGCTCGCGGATAGCGCTGTTCGACGGTCGCTGCATCCGGCCCGAAGGCTTCGCCGATGAGCGCGCTGTAGTTGTCGTCGGTGACCGCCTCGGGGTCGGCCAGGAGCGCTCCCCCGGTGAAGGCCCGGTGCTCGTTCTTGGTTCCACCCGTTATGACGGGTATCGGCATGACGTCGCCGTCGACAACAGCCTGAGCAGGATTCTCGGGAACCAGGTCGGTGCCGTAGGCGAGGCCGTTGCCGAACGACCCTGACTGTTCGAGCACCGTCTCCACCGGAAGCGCACGCAGACAGCGGATGCGATCGCTCGTGCAGTTCAGTGAGTCCGCGATCGATGTTCCGGTCGATTCACTCTCGGCGAGGGACGTGTACGGCGTCGTTTCGGGCACTCCAGGATACAAAGTTCCCGCGGGCCAGTCGATCATGCACGAACCCGACATGATGATTGCTTTGTCCATGAGACCCTCGGCGGCAGGCGATCCCAACGCTGCGCACGCCGACATTCCGCCGGCGGATTCACCCATGACCGTTACGTTGTCCGGGTCGCCACCGAATGCTTCGGCGTTGTCGTTCGCCCACTTCAGGGCTGCGAACTGGTCGGCGAGTCCGAAATTGCCGGAGCCGTCCAATCCCGGTAGCCCCAGGTAACCGAGCATCCCCAGACGGTAATTGGCCGTCACGACGATGACGTTGCCCTGATCGGCGAGCCGCTGAGCGTCGTAGTCCGCCCCTGATCCCTGCGTGTACCCGCCGCCGTGCCACCACACGACCACAGGAAGTGGCTCGTCGGGAAGAGATTTGGGTGTTGTCACATTCAGGAACAGGCAGTCTTCGTTGGTTTCCGGCGAACCGCCGGGTGATGTCTGCGGGCAGCGCGGTCCGGGAACGGATGCGTCGAGGGTATTTTCGGTGTCGTCCACCGGCTGGGGCAGCGCCCACCGAAGATCACCGGTCGGCGACTTCGCGTAACGAACACCGAGGAACTGCCTGGTATCGCCGACGTCCTTTCCGTGCACGGTCCCCGTCGTCGTGTCGACGTCGAGAGAACTCTGTTGCTCGGATTGGGTCGCGGTCGAGCACGCGGCGAGAAGGAGCAGGCAAGCGAAAGTCGACAGTATCTTCTTCATGGATCCGCCTTTCCGGTCGCAGCGAGAACGGAGTGGAGTATTTCTTCGGCTAGAAGTTCCGAATCGACGCCTGCAGCAACTTTTTTCACGGCGACGTCGAGGATGGAACGGATGATGGCGCACATGATCTCCGTGTCCATCGATCGAAACTGCCCGGCCTCGATTCCGCGACGAAGGATGGAGTCGAGTTCCAACAATTCGGCCGCGTGCTCCCCGCGGTCGTTCCGTGGCTGGTGGCCCGACGCAAAAACAGCTGTCAGCGACTGCATGTGTTGTGGATACTTCGTGTAGAACGCGACGCTGCCCGATACGAAGGCGCTCAGGGCGTCCCGCGGCGTCGCCGCGCCGACGACACCTGTGCCGACTTCACGGGCTCCGACGGCATAAACCTCGGCGATCACGGCGTCGAGCAGCTCGTCACGACTCCCGAAGTGGTAGCCGATCACCCCTCGGCTCACGCCCGCCCTTTCGGCAACTTTCCCGAGCGACGCCCGTTCGGCACCGAGTTCGGCGATGGTGTCGATGGCCGCGACCACCAACTGGGTGCGACGCGCGGACTGGATGAACGTGGGCGTGTCACGTTCCACTCGTGCCGATGGCATACCCCGACGTTAGCAAGGTTGAGAGATTTTTCCCAGGGTTGGGAGAAATTGATCGAACACCACACCCGCCACCCCGTTTACACGTCACTGACCATTCGATACGCGTCGTGTCCGCGCGAATGAGCCGAGAAGACGTGTTCACCCGACGCGTTGGAGACGACCGTGTCGGTACGGATCAGAGGCGCGCCCAGCGCAACGCTCATCAAAGATCGATCTACAGAGTCAGCGAGAACAGCGCGAATCACGGTTTCCGACGACGCCAACGTCACGCCGGCAGCGGCGAGAACCGGAACAAGATCGGATCTGAACGAATCTCTGACAAGCGAACGGTGTTCCGGCCCTCGGACATACAGAGACCCGACCGCCGCCACGCGTCCACGTCGCCAATTTCGGACCTCGACGAAGAGACAAGTGGGGTCCTCGGTCGGGGTGAGCATCTGCGTCCGCGGCGGGACCGTATCGAGGACAGTCCATTTGAGAATCTCGGAAATCAACTCACTGCCGCGATCCTCCGTGTGTGACGAAGTATCGAAGACCGGGGCAGCCGGAGCCCACGAAGTTCCGACTCCACGCCGACGATCCACACGGCCCGCCTGGGCCAAGAGGGTGAGCGCCTCACGAACGACCCCGCGGTTCGTTGCGAAAAGCTTGGTCAACACGTCCTCACTCGGCAGACGTGAACTGGCACCCTCTTGCTCGCCGAGCGACCAGAGTTCGACGATGTCGCGGACATACCTCGCGTCGACGTGACCTGTACCGGGCTCACTCATGATCGTCCTCTCGAACTTCGATCCTCAGATCGTATTGTTCTCCGGCGCAGCAGGCGCGCAGCGACGGCGAAACTCACCGAAACAAACGTGAAGTACCAGCTCACGCGCGTGTCTGCGTGGCGAAACGAAAAGATAACGCATTCGGCCTTGATGCCGATCACCGTCGGCGCGAACAGTGGCACGTGTTCAACTCGAACGGCCCCTCGAAGACCGGAGACCACTTCATGATCGACAGTGTCACAACTACGAACGCCAATGTCACGACCACGAACGCCAATGTCACAACGACGAACGACTTTTTGAACGCGTGGTCCACCACGGAGTCCCTCCTCGCTGCGTTTCGTGAAGTGATGGCCGACAACATCGTTTGGGAAACTGTCGGACTGTCACGCACCGTGGGTCTCGATGCCGCACTGAGCGCCATGACGACCACCATGGGTGAACCGGTACGCGGCTTCGATGTCGAGGTCCATCACGTTGCCGCTGTCGGAAACACCGTATTGACCGAACGCTTCGAGCGCCTGCTCGCGGTCGACGGGAGCATCATCTTCGAGGCGACCGTTGCGGCCGTGTTCGACTTCGATTCGACGGGAAAGATCTCGGCGTGGCGCGAGTATCAGGACACGATCCCGTTTGCGGCGATGGCGAATCCGGCATGACCTCCATGCAGACGCCCACGGCGACATCGTACGAAATCGCCCACAAGGTTCCCACTCGCCAAGCCGTGGGACAGATGATGACCAAGATTCCGATCGAGATCGTCCATCTGAGTTCCAGTGTTGCACTCCTGGAACATCCGTGTGGAAACATGCTGGTGTCACACGGGCCCGACGGCGTGCTCGCGGTCGACTGCTACACGGTCGAAATGGCCGATCTGGTCGACGAAGCGATCAGGACGTTCACCGCAGCGCCCTATCGGTTCGCCGTTCCAACCCACTTCCATTACGACCACGCCGGCGGCGCCGCGATGTTCGCCGCCGGCGGGGCACTGGTGATCGGAGCCCCCAACGCGCGCGCCAGAATGTCGTGCTCGCACGTTGTGTGCCACATGGGCGTGCAACAGGAGGCATACCCGGACATTGCACTACCGACCCTGAACTTCGAATCTGCTCTCACGGTGAAGTTGAACGGTGAAACCGTGTCACTCCAGAGCTTTTCGGCGCACACCGATACCGATGCCGTCGTACGTTTCGACGAGGCCAACGTAGTCCACACCGGCGATGTATTCGTCAACATGACGGATTACCCGACGTATCCGTTTCTCGATATGGCCGCGGGTGCGTCCTCGGTCGGCGCTCTCGACGCCGTCGAATTCGCACTCGGGCTGTGCGACGACCGGACGGTGGTTCTGCCGGGACACGGCCCCCGGGCTGGCATCTCGGAACTTCGCTCGTATCGTGATCTACTCGCCGCAGCTCACGACGGGGTGAAGCAGCGACTGGATGCCGGTCTGTCCCGAGCCGAGATCGTGGCATCCGCTGATGCAATTCTCGCCGATTTCAGGTTGAATGAACCTCTGGTGGACGATTGGATCTTCATCGGCGACGTGGTCGACAGCATCGAGCAATCGCTTTCTCCTCCGGCTCTACCGTAAGTCCGGATCGAACGAACGCAGGAGCATCGTGGACGACGACCCTCGGCATGAGCCCTCACGCCGAATATCGGTGACCGCCCGACACATTCGGGATGTTCTCAGCCTGTGGCTACTGAATCGGCCAGGGTCGGCGTCCACCGATGCACCAGGACCCAGATTGCCGAACGACGAGGAACTGACTCGGATGTTCGGGACCAGGTCTGCGAAGCCGAAGACCATGGTGCGAGTACGAACCGCCTCCGGCTCCGCGAAGACAAGTCCGCGGTCGGAGAGAAACGTCCGGAGCTCGGCCATCGGAATCTTGTTCTTGCCACCGACATTGACGCCGCGAAGCGGCAGAACATAGTCCGTCGTAGCCGAGCATCGTACGACGGACCTCTATACGTTGAAGCGGAACTCCACGACATCCCCGTCGACCATGACGTAGTCCTTGCCCTCGATCCGGACCTTGCCCGCGGCCTTGGCTGCGGCCATGGATCCGGCTTCGACGAGGTCGTCGAAGCTGACGATTTCAGCCTTGATGAAGCCGCGCTCGAAGTCGGTGTGGATGACGCCTGCGGCCTGAGGTGCGGTGTCGCCCTTGTGAATCGTCCACGCGCGGGCCTCTTTCGGGCCTGCCGTGAGGTACGTCTGCAGTCCAAGGGTGTGGAAGCCGGCGCGTGCCAAGGCGTCGAGACCCGGCTCCGTCTGTCCGACGCTTTCGAGCAGCTCGGCTGCCGATTCGGCGTCGAGTTCCAGAAGCTCGGATTCGATCTTCGCATCGAGGAACACTGCATCGGCCGGAGCGACGGAGCGAGCGAGCTCGCCGACCTTCACGTCGTCGGTGAGCACCGACTCGTCGGCGTTGAAGACGTACAGGAACGGCTTGGTGGTGAGCAGCTGGAATTCCTTGAGCAGCTCGAAATCCAGCTTGTCCTTCGCCGAGAACAGAGTCTTGCCCTCGTTCAGCACAGCCTGCGCGGCAAGGGCTGCGTCCAGTGCAGGCTTGCGGTCCTTCTTGATCCGCGCTTCCTTCTCCACGCGCGGGATTGCCTTCTCCAGCGTCTGGAGGTCCGCGATCGCGAGTTCGGTCTCGATGACCTCGATGTCCGCGGCTGGATCGACGCGGCCGTCGACGTGCACCACATCGTCGTCGGCGAAGACGCGAACGACCTGGCAGATGGCGTCGGCCTCACGAATGTTGGCGAGGAACTTGTTGCCGAGCCCGGCACCTTCGGATGCGCCCTTGACGATGCCGGCGATGTCGACGAACGACACCAGCGCAGGTACCAACTTCTCGGAGTTGAAGACCTCGGCCAGCTTGCCGAGCCTCGGATCCGGCAACGGGACGACGCCGACGTTGGGCTCGATGGTGGCGAACGGGTAGTTCGCGGCCAGCACGTCGTTCTTGGTCAGCGCGTTGAAGAGGGTGGACTTGCCGACATTGGGCAGTCCGACGATTCCGAGGGTAAGGCTCACGGTCTATGGAGTCTACTTTGGCTCGGCGACCAGTCCCGACAGTGCCCGGCCTGCGACGAGTGCCGACGACCCCAGCGGCGACAGCGCGACGTGGTCGGCGCCCGCGTCGAAGAACTCCTGAACGCGACGCGCAATGTCGTCGGGACTCCCCCACGCCACCAGGGCGTCGACCACACTGTCGGTCAGATGATCGACATCGTCGCTGGTGAAACCCATTCTCGCGAGGTTCTGGCGATAGCCGGGCACGGTCGTCAGAAAGGACAGCGGCTCCCGTGCGAGGGCGCGGGCCCGCACCGGATCGGTCTCGCACACTACGAAAAGGTCGATCGCGAGGGTGGCGTCGCGCACGATCTTCCTGGCTTTTGCCGTGTAGTCCGGGGTGACCAACAGCGCGACAGCTCCCGCTGCTCTCGTCCGGGCCATCTCGAGCTTCTTGGGCCCGAGGGCGGCAAGAAGAAGGCGATCCGGCGGCACGTCCAGTTCGTCGAGATAGCGATTCAACCCGGCGAGTGGCCGGGCTGCCTGCGGCCCGCCGAGGCCGAGAACGAATCGACCCGAATCCTTCAACCCGCGGAACAACGCGCCGACCGATTCGGCGTCGTACCGATCGACCGGCACGATCCCGGGTACGACGGTGGCCGTCTCGGTTGCGTGCACCAGATCCGCGAGCCGGTCGAGGCGATCGATCTGCCCACCGGCGAGCCACAGCGCGGTGTAACCGAGCGACTCCAGCTCACAGGCGCCGTCGAGATAAGAATGATCGACATCGAGTGCGATGCCGATCCTGCCCAATCCGAGTGTGTCCATGACATCGACGCTAAAACCTCGAGCTATATCGAGGTCAAGAGCCGACGGTGTCCCAGCTGGCCAGGATCGGCAGGACCTTCTCGGTGGTCGAATCCCGCTCGACGGTGTAGACGATCAGACTCTGTTCGGAATTGGTTGGAGTGCAGACGAACTCGATGCCGAACTGAAGAGTGCCCGCCGCTGGATGTTGGATGATCTTGGTCGTCCCCGCGAATTCCTGTACCTCGTGATCGTCCCACCAGCGCGAAAAATCAGACTCGGTCGCGCGCAATTCGTCGATCAGCGTCGTCAAACCCCGATCGTTCGGTCGACGTGCCGATTCGCGCCGCAGACCGGCGACAGCGCCGGCCGCGAACTCCGACCAGTTCACAATTCGCTCCCGCGCGACCGGATTGCGGAACAGGTAGTGATGAAGTGATCCACCGACGGGCTCGTCCAAGCTGAGCACGGCCCGCAGCAGCGCATTGGTCGCGAGGATCTCACCGGCCGGGCCGAGCAGAATCGTCGGGATGTGATCGAGAGCCTCCATGATCCGGAGAAGACCGGGATCCGCCGCTTGCAGCTCCGCAGCGTGGGACCCGTTCGGGGAAGCCAGATCTCGAAGATGCTGCGCCTCGACCTCGTCCAGACGCAATGCTCGGGCAAGGGCCCGCAGGACCTCGTCGGAAATATTTGCCTGACGGCCCTGTTCGAGCTTGCTGTAGTAGTCCGGACTGACGCCCGCGAGCTGAGCGAGTTCCTCGCGCCGCAGACCCGGGACTCGTCGCGCACCGGGGTACGTCGGCAATCCGACCTCGGATGGTGTGAGACGGTCTCGTCGATCACGCAGAAATGCGCTCAATGCGGTGCGGTCACGACTCATGGAATCCAGGTTAGCGCGCACCTCGGCGCCGATCCTGGCCATGACAGACCTAGGCTGCTCCTCCCCTGGTTCACCCTGCGTGCGCTCCGTAGACAGAAAAGATGACAACCACCGCAACACCACGCCTCGCCGGACGTACCGCCGTCGTCACCGGATCCACCAGCGGAATCGGAGCGGCAATCGCGTCGACGCTCGCCGCGCACGGGGCATCCGTCGTCGTCAGCGGCCGCGATGCCACCCGAGGCGAAGCTGTCGTCGAGAAGATCATCGCCGACGGCGGCGTCGCGACGTTCGTCGCGGCAGACCTGGGTGGAAGCTACGACGACATCCGTTCTTTCGCAGCATCTTCCATCGAGGCTCTCGGCGGCTCCGTCGACATCCTCGTCAACAATGCAGGCGTCTATCCGGCAACGACAACCGAAACTTTGCCCGACGCCGATCTCGACGCCATGCTTGCCATCAACATTCGCGCGCCGCACGTCCTCGTGGGTGAGTTCGCGCCGGCGATGGCCCAGCGCGGCAGTGGCGCGATCGTGAACATCGGATCGTGGATGGCGCAGGTAGGCAGTCCGTTCGCCGCGATGTACACCGCGACGAAAGCCGCCGACGAGCAGCTGACCCGAAGCTGGGCAGCCGAATTCGGTCCACGCGGCGTCCGAGTCAACACGGTGGCCCCCGGGGCGACACTCACACCGGGGAACGAGGAGTCGCGGCAAGTTCTCGACGCCATGACAGCCAACACTCCGGCCGGGAAAGTGATCGCGCCGCACGACATCGCGAACGGTGTGCTGTTCCTGGTGTCCGACGAGGCGTCCATGGTTCACGGCATCACGCTCTACGTCGACGGCGGGATCAGCGCCACCCGTATGTGAGCGCGAATACATAGAGGGTTATGTATTCGCGCGCACATGCGACGAAGTCGCCTGCGCGCGCACATGCGACGAAGTCGCCTAGACGACACTCCAGTCATTGGAGTTGATGAGTATCGCAAAGAACACCACGTAGAACCCGACGAACAGGACCATGAAGGCAACCCAGATCCACAGGGCGATCCGGCCCAGCTTCTTCGCCTGATCCGACGCGTTCTGCGCCCCTTGGAAGTCGCCGAGCGCCCACCTCGGGTAGACGTTGGAGGAATGGGTGAACGCGGAGAAGGCGAGCGGCCAGAAGAACAGCAACGCCGCTACTGCCCACCCGACATTGGTCGGCGGAGGCGGCGGCGGCGCGTACTGCTGATATTGCTGATTCGGGTCCGTCATCTCGGCAGCATATTGCTACTTCAGGCTGTTGTCTTCAGCTCCGACGCAGCTCGGGCCAAGTCTGCGACTGCGTCCCAGTCCTCGTTGGCCAACACCGCGTTGGGCGTGATCCACGATCCGCCGACGCAGCCGACGTTCGGCAACACCAGGTACGTCGACGCATTGGCCGCCGAGATGCCACCTGTCGGGCAGAACCGCGCTGCGGGAACCGGCGAGTGAATGGACTTCAGGAAATTCGCACCGCCCGATGCCTCGGCAGGGAAGAACTTCAGTTCGGTATAGCCGGCTTCGAGCAGAGCAAGTGCTTCGGAGACCGTCGCCGCACCCGGAAGGTGCGGGAGTCCGGTGTCCCTCATCGCCTGAGTCAGCGTGGGTGTGCTTCCGGGCGAGACGAGGAACTGGGCGCCGGCGTCGGCAGCCTGCTTCGCCTGTCCCGGGGTGACGATGGTTCCGGCACCGAGCAGGATCTCGGGGACCTCCGCCGCGATGCGTTCGATCGCGTCCAGTGCGACAGGGGTCCGCAACGTCAGTTCGATGACGGGGAGTCCGCCTGCGACCAGCGCACGGGCGATGGGGACTGCGTGGTCGAGATTCTCGACGACGACCACGGGGATCACGGGTACGCGGTCGAGCAGTGATTCGGTCATGGTTTTCCTTTTCCGGCGCTACCGCGCCCGTAAGTGATCAGTAACAGAGGAGACCTACTACGCGCGCACGGGCGCGGAGCGCATCACGAACATGGCGCCCTCGTCGGCAGGCCCGACCAGCGCTCGCATGCCGGAGAACAGGTCACGTCCGGTGCCTGCCCACTCGTCGTCGGTCAGCACCCGACCGGTGACCGGACGCGCCTCGAACTCGCCGAGTGGGACGTCGATCGCGAGAGTGCCTGAGCGCGAATCGAGCGTGATCAGGTCGCCGTCCAGGATTTTCGCAATGGGTCCGCCGCTGGCGGCTTCCGGCGTGAGATGGATTGCTGCAGGCACTTTTCCGGACGCACCGGACATGCGGCCGTCGGTGATCAAGGCGACGCGAAAACCGAGGTCCTGCAGGATTCCGAGTGCCGGAGTCAGCTTGTGCAGCTCGGGCATGCCGTTCGCCTGCGGACCCTGGTAGCGCAGGACTGCGACGAAGTCGCCTTCGAGCTGCCCCGCCTCGAACGCCGCGAGGAACTCGGCTTGATCGTCGAACACCCGTGCCGGGCCCGTCACCACTCGGTGCTCGTCCGCCACCGCGGAAGTCTTGATGACGCACTTTCCGATCGGCCCGGTCAGCATCTTCAGCCCGCCGTCGGTACCGAACGGGTCGTCGGCGCCGCGCAGCACAGTGTTGTCGCCGCTGATGCGGGTGCCTTCGTGCCACAGAACACCGTCGCCGTCGAGCTTGGGCTCCTGCGTGTAACGCTGAAGCCCCTCTCCCGCAATGGTCTTGACGTCCTCGTGCAGCAGACCCGCGTCGAGGAGCGATCCGATGACGAATCCGAGACCACCTGCGGCGTGGAAGTGATTGACATCGGCCTTGCCGTTCGGGTAGATCCTGGCCATCAAGGGCACGACAGCCGACAGCTCGGAGAGGTCCTCCCACGTCAGCATTATCCCGGCAGCCTTCGCGATGGCAACGAGGTGCATGGTGTGGTTGGTGGATCCACCGGTCGCCAGCAATGCAACGCACCCGTTGACGATCGCCTTCTCGTCGACCAGTTCTCCGACCGGGGTGTAGTTGTCTCCGAGTGAGGTCAGCCCCGTCACGACGTGCGCAGCCTCGCGAGTCAGGGCGTCGCGCAACGGAGTTCCCGGGTTGACGAACGACGATCCGGGAAGGTGCAGCCCCATGACCTCCATGAGGAGTTGATTGGAATTCGCGGTTCCGAAGAACGTGCAGGTCCCGCTGCCGTGGTACGACGCGGCTTCTGCATCGAGAAGCACCTCACGGCCGACTTTGCCCTCGGCATAGAGCTGACGCGCTTTCGCCTTCTCCCCGTTGGGAAGTCCCGAGGTCATCGGCCCGGCGGGGACGAACACCGCGGGTAGGTGACCGAAACTCAGCGCACCGATGAGCATGCCCGGAACGATCTTGTCGCACACGCCGAGCATCAGGGTGGCGTCGAACATGTCGTGGGACAACGCGATTGCCGTCGACATCGCGATGATGTCGCGGCTGAAGAGCGAGAGTTCCATACCGGCGCGGCCCTGGGTGATGCCATCGCACATGGCCGGGACGCCTCCCGCGAACTGCGCGATGCCGCCGGCTTCGATGACCGCGGACTTCAGGACTCGGGGATAGGTTTCGAACGGCTTGTGCGCCGAGAGCATGTCGTTGTAGGCGGACACGATCGCGATGTTCGGCTTGACCATCCCACGCAGAGCCTTCTTGTCGGCCGTGCCGGACGCTGCGAAGCCGTGAGCGATGTTGGCGCAGGCGAGACGCCCACGGGCGGGGCCTCGATCTCCTGCTGCGGCGATTCGATCGAGGTAGGTGGCCCGTTCGGACTGGCTGCGGGCTGCGATTCGGTCGGTGACCTGACGCAGAACCGGGTGAATTCTGTCCATGAGGTGTCTCCCTGTTCGGTCTCTCGTAAAGTCAGCCTAGAGGCACTTACGTGGATCGACAACCCAACTTATGTTTTTCAAAGTTATAAGTGGCCATTCTTAGGATGTTGCCGCAACAGTTGCAAGTTGGTTGAATGGCATATATGCGATCGTCACGTCCGAGTGCTCCACCTGCGACAGCAGGGGAGATTTTCGCGCTCATTCGCGACGGTGAGGCCGACACCAAAGCCGAGCTGGGAAAGATCACCGGGCTGTCCAGATCCGCGGTCGCGTCGCGAGTCGCCGCACTGACCACTCTCGGACTGGTCGTCGAATCCGAGGATGCACAGTCGACCGGAGGCAGGCCGCCCGCACGGCTGTCGTTCGACGTCGACGCGGGCATAGTCCTCGCCGCAGCCATCGGGCGCAGCCGATCCCAGCTCGGTGTGTTCACCCTCGGCGGCGAGTTTTTGGCAAGCGACACCGTCGATCAGGAAATCGGCATCGGTCCCGACGAACTGATGCCACAGATCACCAAGAGACTCGAAGCCCTCATCGACGACGTCGGACGGTCTTCGCACCGCATCCTCGGCGTCGGACTCAGCATCCCCGGCACCGCCGACACCACGCGCGGCTGCAGCCTGGACTCACCGATCATGCACGGCTGGGACGGCGTCCCTCTCGCGCCGTTTTTCACGGAGACCACGTCGGCGCCGGTGTTCCTCGACAACGACGCGAACGCGATGGTGCTGGCCGAACGCCGCGACAATCGCGACCGCTTTCAAAACGCACTGCTGGTGAAGGCGTCGACCGGCCTCGGTGCAGGCATCGTCGCCGGTGGCGTCCTTCAGCGCGGATCACTGGGCGCGGCGGGCGAATTCGGCCACACTAAAACCGCGGCCGCCGCAGGTGTCGCCTGCCGATGCGGAGACAGCGGCTGCCTCGAAGCAATTGCAGGCGGCTGGGCGCTCGTCCGATCGCTTCAAGAACAGGGCCGGAGCGTCGGCCACGTTCGCGGCGTCGTCGAACTGGCGGTGAGCGGTGACCCCGAGGCGCGGCGCCTCATCCGTGACAGTGGCAGACAGATCGGCGAGACACTCGCCGGCGCCGTCAATCTGCTCAACCCCGAGGTACTGATCGTCGGCGGCGACATGGCAAAGGCCTACGACATCTTCGTTGCCGGACTCCGCGAGACCGTCTACGGGAACGCAACTGCGCTGGCCACCCGGGCGTTGACCATTCAAGCCACCACCCACGGGGATCATTCCGGTGTCATCGGTAGCGCAGCAATGGTATTGGATCGTGTGCTCAGCGACCGGGCGATCGACGACGCTCTCGGCGGCTGACACTTCCGCCACTCGCGTACCACTCGACGCAAATTGACAACCATTGACCGCACGGACCGTCGATGGGCAACGCGGTGTCACACCGAGGGCCTACAGTGATCGCTGTCACATAACGCGATGGTCGAAAGCGGTTCCCACATGGCACTGAAAGCGGCGAACGATCCGCACATCGAACTACTGAAGACCGATCCGGATCTGCCTCCGGTCGGAGTCGTGGACACGAGTCCGATGACGCCCGTCAAGCGCGTCCTGTTCGTCATCGTCGGCCTTCTCGGCGGCGTTGCCTGGACGGTCGTGGCCATCGTGCGCGGCGAGAATCCGAATGCGGTCTGGTTCGTCATCGCTGCCGTGTGTACCTACATCTTCGCGTTCCGGTTCTACGCCCGGTTGATCGAGAACAAGATCATCCACCCCCGAGACGACCGCGCGACGCCTGCCGAGATCCTCGAAAACGGCAAGGACTACATGCCGACGGATCGTCGGGTGCTCTTCGGCCATCACTTCGCTGCCATCGCCGGCGCCGGCCCACTCGTCGGACCCGTTCTCGCAGCCCAGATGGGGTACCTACCCGGCACCATGTGGATCATCATCGGCGTCGTCTTCGCCGGTGCCGTCCAGGACTTCCTCGTGCTGTGGATCTCGACGCGGCGACGCGGCCGCAGTCTCGGTCAGATGGCCCGCGACGAACTCGGCATCGTCGGCGGCACTGCCGCACTCATCGGCGTTTTCGTCATCATGATCATCATCATCGCGGTCCTCGCACTGGTGGTGGTGAACGCACTCGCGGAAAGCCCGTGGGGCGTCTTCTCCATCGCGCTGACCATCCCGATCGCCCTGTTCATGGGCATCTACCTGCGGTATCTGCGCCCCGGCAAGGTCTCCGAGGTCTCGCTCATCGGCGTTGCTCTGCTGCTGCTCGCCATCATCTCCGGCGGCTGGGTGGCCGACACCGAGTGGGGCACCGACTGGTTCACCCTGTCCAAAGTCACCGTCGCCTGGTGCCTCATCGGATACGGTCTCGCCGCGTCGATTCTTCCGGTGTGGCTGCTCCTCGCACCTCGCGACTACCTGTCGACGTTCATGAAGGTCGGCACCATCGCCCTGCTGGCCATCGGCATCCTCATCGCGAGGCCCGAGATCCAGATGCCCGCGATGACGTCCTTCGCGACCGAGGGCAACGGGCCCGCGTTCTCCGGCTCGCTGTTCCCGTTCCTGTTCATCACCATCGCCTGCGGCGCGCTCTCCGGGTTCCACGCCCTGATCGCGTCGGGAACCACTCCGAAACTGCTGGAAAAAGAGAAGCAGATGCGGATGATCGGGTACGGCGGCATGCTCACCGAATCGTTCGTCGCCATCATGGCTCTCATCACCGCCTGCGTCCTCGATCAGCATCTCTACTTCGCGCTCAACGCACCGGCCACCCTCACCGGCGGCACCCCTGAAACCGCAGCGGACTACGTCAACGGCCTCCCGCTCGGCGGAGCAAGCACCACCGCGGCCGAGCTGCGCGAAGCGGCCGAAGCCGTCGGCGAAGAGACGATCATCTCCCGCACCGGCGGCGCACCGACGCTGGCATTCGGCATGTCCGAGGTACTGCACCAGGTCTTCGGCGGCGCCGGCCTCAAATCGTTCTGGTACCACTTCGCGATCATGTTCGAGGCCCTGTTCATCCTCACCACGGTCGACGCAGGCACGCGCGTCGCGCGGTTCATGCTCTCCGACAGCATCGGCAACCTGCCGGGTGCCACCGCGAAGAAATTCAAGGATCCGTCGTGGCGTCCAGGAGCATGGGTGTGCTCGCTGGTCGTCGTCGCGGCGTGGGGCGCAATCCTTCTCATGGGAGTCACCGATCCACTCGGCGGCATCAACACACTGTTCCCGCTGTTCGGTATTGCCAACCAGTTGCTCGCGGCCATCGCGCTGACGGTAGTGCTGACCATCGTGATGAAGCGCGGACTGTTCAAGTGGGCCTGGATCCCCGGCATCCCGCTGGTGTGGGACCTCATCGTCACGATGACGGCGTCGTACCAGAAGATCTTCTCCTCGATCCCCGCAATCGGCTACTGGAAGCAGCACAGCATCTTCGTCGACGCGAAGAACCAGGGCCTCACCGAATTCCAGAGCGCCAAGACAGCCGAGGCCATCGACGCCGTCATCCGCAACACGTTCATCCAGGGCACGCTGTCGATCATCTTCGCCGTGCTCGTAATCATCGTCGCCGTGGCCGGACTCCTGGTGTGCGTCAAAGCGTATCGAGCAGGCGGACTTCCCGACAACGAGGAGCCGGAGGTTCCGTCGAAGATCTTCGGCCCTGCGGGCTTCATCCCGACCGCTGCCGAAAGAGAGATCCAGGGCGAGTGGGACACCCTGATCGCCGACGGCACCGTCCGAGCTCCCGGCGCCGCCCATGCAGGGCATCACTGACATGCGCGGCCTCTGGTGGTGGATCACCTCGGTCATGGGCGACAAGGATTACGAGCGCTACCTCGCCCACATGCGACGAGTCCACCCAGGTGAGCCCGTCCCGTCGGAGCGTCAGTTCTGGCGGGAGCGCTACGCCGAAGCCGACACCAATCCCGGTGCACGCTGCTGCTGACGCCGCCCGCACGGCGATGGCCGATTTCCGCTAGCACCGCGCTCGGACCGGTGACACAGTGGAGCCCATGGAGTTGGACTTCGAACGGTGCTACCGGGCCGTATCAGCGAGAGACACCCGTTTCGACGGGCAGTTCTTCACGGCCGTGCGCACGACGGGCATCTACTGTCGCCCGTCGTGCCCGGCCACCACACCGAAAGCGAAGAACGTCACCTTCGTGCCGACGGCCGCTGCCGCGCAGCACGAGGGCTACCGTGCGTGCCGCCGCTGCCAGCCCGACGCCACGCCGGGGTCGCCTCGGTGGAACATTCACTCGGACTTGACGTCTCGGGCGATGCGTCTGATCTCCGATGGTGCCGTCGAGCGTGGCGGCGTGGATTCGTTGGCGGACACTCTCGGCTACTCCACCCGCCAGCTCACTCGGGTACTCACCAGCGAGATCGGAGCCGGTCCCCTCGCCCTGGCACGCGCCCATCGAGCGCACACCGCTCGAACACTGATCCAGACGACGGACATGCCGATGAGCGACGTCGCGTTCGCATCGGGCTTCGCGAGCGTGCGTCAGTTCAACGACACGGTCCGAGAAGTTTTCGCCGTCAACCCGACCACTCTGCGTGAGGAGGCCACCAGGAAGAAGACTATCTCCTCGAACGGCACCGTCGTGGTGCGGCTGCCGTACCGGAAACCGATGGACAAGCAGTGGCTCGACTGGTTTCTTCGCGGCCACGCGGTTCCCGGCATCGAATCGTTCACCGACGACACCTACCGCCGCTCACTCAGGTTGCCCCACGGGCATGCGGTCGTCGGCCTGCGTATCGAGGACGGCTACGTCGAGACGACACTGAGCCTCGAGGACATGCGCGATCTCGCGCCCGCCGTTGCCCGAATCCGGCATCTCCTCGATCTCGACGCCGACCCCGAGTCGGTGGACGCCGCACTGAGCGAGGATCGAGCACTCGCACCGAATGTGGCGCTCCACCGAGGGATCCGCGTACCGGGCAACGTCGACGGCGAAGAATTGCTGCTGCGCACCATGATCGGTCAGCAGATCTCGCTGCGCGCGGCAGCAACCCACACTGCGCGATTGGTCGAGAAATTGGGAACCCCGATCGACGATCCACTCGGCGGGGAGATCACTCGACTCTTTCCCGGTTCGGCAGTCGTCGCCGAGCGAGGACGCGAGGTACTCACCGGTCCGGTTGCTCGGGTGAACTCCATCATCGGAGTCGCCGAAGCTCTGGCGTCGGGCACGATCGTGCTGCACACTGCACTTCCTGCCGACGAACTCGAACGAGACCTGCTCGCGCTCAAAGGAATCGGACCGTGGACGGCGCGCTACGTCGTGATGCGCATGCTCGCCGACCCCGACGTCCTGCTCGATACCGACCTCGTCGTCCGTCAGGGCGCCGAAGCACTGGACATCCCACTGACGGAATCGCACCGCTGGGCACCGTGGCGTTCCTACGTCTCGATGCACCTCTGGAGCGCCGCACTCGACCGAAGAGGACTGCAACGATGACACCCACGAGCGGAACTGCAACCTTCGCGACCACCGACACCCCGATCGGCCCCTTCACCACCATCGTCGACGACCACGGGTCCGTGTTGGCCTCCGGATGGACCGCCACCATCGACGATCTGACCCCGCTGATTCACAAGACTCTGCGCCCCACGGCATTCACCGGGGTGAAGAACCTCGGAAGCGTCAGCGACGCCGTCGACGCGTACCACCGAGGCGATCTCGGTGCCATCGACGATGTTCCCGTCGCTCAACAATCCGGGGAGTTCCTCGTGCACGCATGGAAGATCCTGAGGGAGGTGCCCGCCGGGGAGCCCGTCACGTACTCCGAGTTCGCGGCGCTGGCGGGCAGGCCGGCCGCCATCCGCGGTGCCGCCTCGGCGTGTGCCCGCAATGCGGCTGCCCTGTTCGTGCCCTGCCACCGCGTTTTCCGCATCGGCGGCGCACTCGGAGGGTTCCGTTGGGGGTTGCCCGCCAAGACCTGGCTGCTCGCGCACGAGGAACCCACGAGCCGCCGCGGTGATTGATCGAGTCGCCGGGAGGGTAGGTCGGTGGTCGCAAGAAGTTAGAGTCACGGGGGTACAGCGAGTGTCGGGGCCACTGACGGCGCGAGAGCAGCCGCGGAGAGAAGGACTTGTTACGTGACGGAACAGGCAGTGCCCGATCGAAAGCCCGATGTGAAACCAGGACGCGATCGAGGTGACCTCTTCGGCATCGGCGGGGTGTGGCTGGCAAAGTGGTCGCTCATTCTGGTGGCCGTGGCCGCCGGTGCGTGGGTCCTCGGCTGGCTGATCTCGGCCCTGTGGGTGGTCATCCTGCCGGCGCTGCTGGCGATCATCGTCGCAACCGTGCTGTGGCCGCCGACCAAGTGGATGATGCGAGTCGGGCTTCCACCGGCGCTCTCGGCGGCCGCGTCGCTCATCGTCTTCTTCCTCGTCATCGGCGGCATCATCACCCTGATCGTGCCGTCCGTCGTCGATTCGGCTCCCGAACTCGTCGACAAAGCATCTGCCGGCGTGTCCCAGGTTCAGGATTGGCTCAAGGGCCCGCCGGTCAATCTGCAGGACGATCAGATCGACAACGCCGTCTCCGCGATCACCTCCCGCTTGCAGGACAGCGGCACCGCGATCGCCTCCGGAGTGTTCACCGGAGTGTCCGCGGCAAGTTCGATTCTGGTGACTCTCGCGTTGGTTCTGGTGCTGACGTTCTTCTTCGTCAAGGACGGCTTGAAGTTCATCCCCTGGCTACACGGTTTCGCCGGCGGCCGCGCCGGACGTCACCTCGCCGAGATCCTGGGGAGAATGTGGGCCACGCTCGGAGGGTTCATCAGGACGCAGGCAATCGTCAGCTTGATCGACGCGTTCTTCATCGGACTCGGTCTTGTGATCCTCGGTGTGCCGCTGGCACTGGTATTGGCAACACTGACGTTCCTCGGCGGCTTCATCCCGATCGTCGGTGCCTTCGTTGCCGGCGCACTCGCCGTGCTCGTCGCGCTCGTTGCGAACGGACCGACAACGGCTCTGATCGTTCTGATCATCATCCTCGCCGTCCAGCAACTGGAAGGCAATGTGCTGCAGCCGATTCTGCAGAGCCGCAGCATGAACCTGCATCCGGCGATCGTGCTGCTCGCCGTCACCGGCGGCGGTTCGGTGTTCGGCATCATCGGCGCGTTCCTTGCCGTGCCGGCAGCGGCCGTCGCGGCTGTGCTGATCCGCTACGTATCGGAACAGATCGACAAACACTCCAACGAAGCCGACCAGGCCGACTTGGAGCAGCAGGCACCGGACCCGGCCGAACTTGCGACGGACGAGGACGGAAACAACAAGGACTCGACCGCCGCCAAGAAGAAGACCGATCAGGATGCAGCGAAAAGCTGAAGCCTCGACCCGTCACGCTCACGGATCACGTGCAATCGACTCGGAATGCGTTGGCGCATCTCGTCGACGTGACTGACGATTCCGACCACTCGTCCGCCGGCACGTAGTTCGTCGAGTACACCCATCACCGATTCGAGGGTGTCGGCGTCGAGCGTGCCGAAGCCCTCGTCGATGAACATGGTGTCCAGAACGACGCCACCCGACTCCGCGGCGACCACGTCGGCAAGACCGAGCGCCAACGCCAGCGACGCCAGGAACGACTCTCCCCCGGAGAGCGTCTTGGCCGAGCGCACGACGCCGGTGTAGTCGTCGCGAATGTCGAGACCGAGTCCGCCTCGTCGGCCACGAGATTCGGCGTCGTCGGAGTGGACGAACTCGTAGCGTCCGGCGGACATTCGACGAAGGCGTGCCGACGCCGACTCGGCCACATCTTCCAGCCTCGACGCCAGGACGTACGAGCGCAGCGACATCTTGCGAGCATTCTGACCACGGCCTGCGACGACGTCGGCGAGGGCTGCGAGTTCGTCGTGCCTGGCCTGCATCGGTGCCGCGCGATCGAGCGCCGCCCACAGCTGAGCCGTCAGGCCTTCCAACTGCTCGACGCGTCGCTTGGATTCGGCGTGCGAGGCCGCCGCGTCGAGCAGACCGGTTGCGGCACTCTCGACGGCCGCGGCGGACGGCGCCGTATCGACAGGATCGGTGCAGGCCACCGCTGCGATCGCCGGTTCTGCCAGCACCTTCTCGGCGTGCGCACGGACGTCGTTGGCGGCCGCGAGATGCGCTTCGATGGTGCGCACTCGTGCTGCCCCGAGAACGCTCGTCGCGGCGTCGGCAGCGGAGCCGAAACCCGACTCCCCGACCCGTAGCGCGAGCTGCTCCGCGAGTGCCCGCATCTCTGCCGAAGCGACCGCTGTCTCGGCCCGTCGCTCCACTACTTCGGCTGACCTCGACATCAACGCTTCCAACCGCGCGACTCGGTGGTCGATACTTTCGGTGCCGTCGACGACGGCGGCGATTCGAGCGCGCATCTCCTGCGCGGTCTTCCCGACCTGCGCAGCACGGGCCGCGATCGCGGCGGCAGCGGACTGCCGATCGGCGAGAACCACCGCCAGGCGCTCGTCCTCGCCGCGAAGTCGCGACAGTTCGGCGCGCAGACGATCGAGGCTGGACGAGGCGGCCCGCGCCGCACCGAGCGCAGTGGTGACACCGTCGAGCGCCTCGATGAGTTCGGCGCTGTCGCGGTTGCCCGACTGCTGCATCAACACATCGCGAGTACGCATCAGCGCCGCGACTTCCGCGGCCTTCTTCTCGGCGATCGCGGACGCTCGACGTTCACTGGATGCAGCGTCCGCCTCGTCGTCCTTGGTGACGGTGGATTCGGTAAACAGCGTCGGATTCGGGTGTTCCGCTGAACCGCACACGTGGCACGGTTCGCCGTCAACCAGGCGTGACGCCAATTCCGCAGCCATCCCGGACAGGCGCTGTTCGCGGAGATCGAGAGTGTGCGCGCGGGCATCGTGATATCCGGCAAGCGCCGCGTGGTGGGCCTTTTCCGCCACGGTGAGCCTCTTGCGAGTCTTCGCCAGTTCGATCGCCGCCTCGACGGCCTGGGTGATGCGTACGGATTCCGTTTCGAGCGAGGCCATCTCGGCTGCCGTGTGCACCGCCGTGTGCACCGCGGCCTCCGCGGCCGTGATCGCGGTAGGCAACGTGGCTCGTTCGCCGCGCCGCGCTTCGACCTCGAGTTCGATGGCTGCATGCTCTGCGGCAAGCGATGTGGCCGTCTTCTCGTCCGCCTCGGCTCGACGAGCGAGAGCGCGCAACTCCTCGAGCTTGCTCACCTCGGTGGTCCAGGCGCGGACGGCGCTCACGACGACCGCTCGGTCGGCCGACGTATCGGTTCCCGACGCGGACAGACCACCGAGTACACCTGCCGAACCGTCGAGCCGCTGGAACTGTTCGTGAACTCGATTCGATGCGCGCACCGCCGTAGCGTGCGCGGCCTCGGCGTGGGCGAGTTCGGCAGCGAGGGCTGAGATCGGTCCGGCCGCCGCCGATCGTTCCAGCTCGCGGCGCATCGACTCTCGGTCGGATGCGCCGGCAAGAAAACCCGAAAGTTGTTTCTCGGCAGCGTTTCTGCGGCGCTGACCGTCCAGGGTGATCTCGAGTGATTTGAGAGTTGCCACCGCGGTCTCGGAGACGGTTCTCGCGGTGGTCAACGCGCCGGCAGACACCGAGAACGCCTCGCGGGCAGCGTCGAGTACGTCGGTGGCCCAGTCCATCGGTACTCGGTCGAGAGCTTCCTCTTGGCCCGATACAGTCGAAATCTGGCCCAGCAGTTTGTCGGTCGCGATACGGCTCGACTCCATGGTGACTGCGCTGGTGCGGCGTGCATCGGCGAACCATTCCTCGATGTCGCCGAACCTGCTGGTGTCGAACAGACGCTCCAGCAGATCCCCCCGCTCGTCGCTGTCGGCGCGCAAGAACTTCGCGAACTCACCTTGAGGTAACAGGACGACCTGAAAGAACTGATCTGCGCTCATGCCGAGCGCCTGCCCGACGGCGTCGCCGATTTCGTCGAGGCGCGTCAGATTTTGACCGACACCGTCGAGCCAGGTCAGCGACGCCTTGGCGTTCTGCTTCGTGGTTCCGGTCCCCCGCTTCTTCGGCCTGAAGAACTCGGGACTGCGAACGATGCGGATACGACGCCCTCCCAGCGTCGCCTCCAGGGCGACCGTCGGGACGGCGCCGGCCTCGGCGTGATCCGACAGCAGACGCTTGCCCTCTTTGCGAGCACCGGGAACGGTGCCGTACAACGCAAATGCCACCGCGTCGAGAATGGTGGTCTTGCCTGCACCCGTCTGGCCGTGTAGCAAGAAAAGACCGTCCGAGCCCAGAGCGTCGAAGTCCACTGCGTGCGAACCGGCGAACGGGCCGAAAGCGGTGATCTCCAGCGAATGCAGCCTCACGCGGACTTCCCGAACAGTTCGTACTGACCGGTGACGCTGTCGGCCGCGACATCGTCGGCCTGAACGCTCGACAGCGCGCGTTCGAGGAGGCGCACCTCGCTCGGTGTCGGCGCGCTACGCATGTCCGTGACGAACGAGCTCAAGATCTCGCTGTCCGTCCGACCGCGAACTCGATCGCGGTAGCGAAGCGTCGTGTCACCGGCCGGCCGATTCCATTCCAGATGGACGGCGTGGGGAAACCGAGTTCGCAACGAGCGCATGGCATCCACCGGACGGACCGCATCGGTCAGCACAGCGGAGACGTAATGACCTTCGGCGTCGGCGAAGCGCTCGCCCTCGAGCAACTCCTCGACGGTGCCCTCGATCTGACTCAGCCCACGCACGACCGGTAGATCGACCCGGTCCACCGACGCGAGACCGTCGGCATCGAGATCCAGGATCCACACCGCCTTGCGGTGACTGCGCTCTCCGAACGAATACGGAAGAGGCGAGCCGGAATAGCGGACTCGCTCGGTCAACGTCTGCGGAGAATGCAAGTGGCCGAGCGCAACATAGTCCACGCCGTCGAACGCGGACGCCGGTGCCGTCTCGACACCTCCCACCGAGATGGACCGCTCCGAACCCGTTGCCTCGCCGCCGACGACGAAAGCATGAGCCAGCACAACGGATCTGACGGTGGAACCGTCGGCGCGACGATCGTCCAGATCGGCGGTGACCCGGCTCATCGCAGCAGTCAGAACCTCGGCGTGCGTGCGGGCCGACGGAATGTCCAGTTCGGCTCTCGTGGTTTCCGGCTCCAGATACGGGATGCCGTAGAACGCTACGGAACCGAACCGATCCTCGATCACGACCGGACGAGCTACATCCCCGACCCGAGTCATCAGGTGAAGCCCGCCCGCAGCAGCGAACGCGGCACCGGCGCCGAGTCTCGCGGGCGAATCGTGGTTACCCGACGTCGCGACGATGACGGCTCCGGCCGCACGAATCGCCTCCAGGCCCCTGTTGCACACGAGCACGGCGTCGGCGCTCGGCACCGCGCGGTCGTAGATGTCGCCGGGAACGACGACGACGTCGACGCCGTGCGCCGCAACCAGATCCGCGACGGCAGCCAACGCGGCAGCCTGATCGGCCAGCAGATCGACGCCGTGGAACGTGCGTCCGATGTGCCAGTCCGAGGTGTGCAGGATCTTCATGTCCACGACGCTAACGTGCGCCACCGACAAACGACTCGAGGCTCGCCTGCCGACGAAGACACGGAAACCTGTGGTTCCGGCTCGACGCGAGCGTTCCTGTCGGTGCTCTCGTGCATCATCGTCGCTCATGAACGCACTCACTGCTCTGAGCTTGCTCGGCGCCCTGTTGATCGGCGGGGCCATGGGGTGGTTGCTGCACGCGTCGCGAGCGGGTGAGCGGGCCGTGCGCGCCGAGGCACAGTTGGCTGCGCTGCGCGACAACGAGGCGGTGTTGAGACGCTCGCTCGCCGCAGCGAACGAGGACTCGGCACGCCGGCATTCGGGGGTCATCGGAGCGCAGGTCTCGAACCTGGTCGAACCGTTGCACGACGCCGTCGACGCGCTCACCGAGCATGTGCGGCAAGTCGAACACAACCGCATCCGCGCCTATGCAGGGCTCACCGAGCAGGTCACCGGGATGCACCGCGCATCGGTACAGCTGTCCACGCAGACGTCTCAGTTGGTGACGGCACTGCGTGCCCCGCAGATCCGAGGTCGCTGGGGTGAGATGCAGCTCGAGCGTGTCGTGGAGCTGGCGGGCATGGTCAAGCACTGCGATTTCGACACCCAGGTCGCCGCTGACGGCATCCGGCCGGACATGATCGTGCGGCTTGCAGGCGGCAGAAGCATCGTGGTGGACGCGAAGGTTCCGTTCGCGGCCTATCTCGACGCCGCCCAGGAAGAAGATCCCGATCTCCGCGCGAAACAGCTCGTCCGGCACGCCCGTCATCTGCGCACCCACGTAGACCAGCTCGCGGCGAAGGAGTATTGGCGTTCGTTCGAGCCGACCCCGGAATTCGTCGTGCTTTTCGTACCGGGCGACCCGTTTCTCGATGCTGCGCTGACGTCCGACTCGTCGCTGCTGGAGTACGCATTCACCAGAAACGTGATTCTTGCCACCCCCACCACTTTGGTGGCTCTGCTGCGCACCGTGGCGTACACCTGGAAGCAGGAATCGCTCGCCGAGGACGCCGCTCGGATACAGCAACTGGGCCGCGAGCTGTACACGCGGCTCGGCGTGGTGTCCTCGCACCTCGACAAGCTCGGAGGCCATATCGGTAAGGCAGTCGAGTCGTTCAACTCCACGGTGTCCTCGGTGGACACACGGGTGGGCGTCACGGCACGGAAGCTGCACGAACTCGAGCTCTTCGACGCGGACGTAGTCGAAGTGAAACGTGTCGATGCACGGCCACGAGCGTCCGATTCGTCGTACTCTTCGCGGCAGTTCGGTCATGTCAACGACGCAGTGGGGTGAACAGCCGCTAACCTCGAGGGGTGTCTACCTCCCAACGTGCCCGTTCCGGGGTACCGCTGGATCAACGTTCAGCTCTCGCATCCGTGCCCGGCGTCCCTGCTTGGGGGGCAGTGGCCATCGCCGTCGGCGCGAGTTTTCTCGGATTCGTCATCGACGCTGCCCGAGGAACCGAGCTGACGTCTGCGTTCGCGTGCTTCTACATCATCGGAGTCGTCGCTGCCGTCGTGCTGGTGCGATACCGAGGATTGTTCACCGCGATGGTGCAGGCTCCACTGATCTTGTTCGTCGCCGTGCCGCTGTCCTACCAGTACTTCACCGAAAATGCCGGTACCAGCCTCAAAGACATCCTGCTCAACGTCGCCATCCCGTTGGTCAATCGGTTTCCGCTGATGCTCGTCGGAACCTTGTTGACGCTGGCGATCGGCACAGCGCGGTACTTTCTGAAAAAGCAGGCAACCCACGCCCCCGCCGGGGCACGTACGCGTTCGGTCCGCGACCGCGCCATGGGCACCCGTGATCGCGCACGAGCGAACCGGGCCAAGGCACAAGAGGACCGCGCTACCGCCCAGGAGAACCGCCCCCATCGCGCTCGGACGCCGGAATCACGCCCGCGGCGTGCCGCGACGGATGCACGCGCAGCGACTACCGAGTCTCGCGCGGCGCACAGCAGATCCACTGATCCGGCTCCCCGCTCACGCCGTGCGGATCGCATCGACGCGCCGGAGGGGCGTCGTGCTCGCCGCGAGCGCTCCGAGCCTCAGTTCGACAGGCCGTCGGCCGATCCGTATCGCGCTGACCGCCCGGTCGCCTCCGAACCACCCCAGCGCCAGGCTCCGCGCCCGCAATCGCCTCGTGTGCCGCGGCCACCGGAGGTGGACCCGTACTCTGCACCGCGCGGCAGCGCCCACATCCCGCCACATCCGGTGCCGCAGGTCAGGTACCGCGACCGCGGAGACGTCTGAGCCTTTACTCGTCGATCAGTTCGGACAGCTGGTCCGCGGCATCGCTGTTCCCGCCGTCGGCGAGCCGACGCAACTCGGCAAGATTTTCCTGCTCGGTCGCAACCTCGATGAGCTGATCCGTGGCGTCGCTGCTGCCTGCATCAGCCAACCGTCGAAGCTCGGCGATATCCCCCCAACTCACCGGCGAGCTGAACCAGCTCGTCCTCCGCGTCGCTATCGCCCAGGTCGGCGCAACGACGCAGCCGGTCCATCTCGGACACGCTCAGGCCTTCGCCGGTCGCAATTCGCGCGGCAAGGAGAAGACCAAGGTTTCATTGGCCGTGGTCACCGGCTGAACGTCGCCGAACCCGTGCTCGGCGAGAAGATCGATGACGCCCTGTACGAGGATTTCGGGCACCGAAGCACCCGAGGTGATGCCGACGGTGGTGATGCCGTCGAGCCACGCGACGTCGACCTCTTTGGCGTAGTCGACGAGGTAGCTGGCGCGCGCACCGGCGGTGAGAGCCACCTCGACGAGCCGCACCGAATTGGACGAGTTCTTCGAGCCGACGACGATGACCAAATCGCATTCGGGAGCCATTGCCTTGACTGCAACCTGGCGGTTCTGGGTGGCGTAGCAGATGTCGTCGCTCGGGGGATCCTGCAGAGTGGGGAACTTCTCACGAAGGCGCGCGACCGTGGTCATGGTCTCGTCGACGCTCAGTGTGGTCTGGGACAGCCAGATGACCTTGTTCGCGTCACGCACGGTGACGTTGTCCACGGCGTCGGGCCCGTCGACGAGCTGCACGTGGTCCGGGGCTTCACCGGCGGTTCCCTCGACTTCCTCGTGGCCTTCATGGCCGATCAGCAGGATGTCGTAGTCGTCGCGAGCGAAACGCTTTGCTTCCTGGTGCACCTTCGTGACCAGGGGGCATGTGGCATCGATGGTGCGCAGCTGCCGCTCGGCAGCCGACGCATGGACCGCGGGTGAGACACCGTGAGCAGAGAACACCAGCAGCGACCCCTCCGGCACCTCGTCCGTCTCTTCGACGAACACCGCGCCGCGGTCGGCCAATGTCTCCACGACATGCCGGTTGTGCACGATCTCCTTGCGCACGTACACCGGCGCACCGTGCTTCTCCAGCGCTTTCTCGACCGTCTCGACAGCACGGTCGACGCCGGCGCAGTAGCCGCGCGGCTCCGCGAGGAGTACTCGTTTGGCGCCCGAGTACGAAGGCGCGCCCTCGCCCGAGGGACGTGCGATACCGAGGTTCAATGGGACAGCCGAAGACATACCTACAGGATACGGGTCCATCGCGACACACCTTCCACCTCGACGCGCCCAGCTACCCAAACTCGTCGTGATCAGGCAGTCTGGAGATCATGACTCGTGTCCCGTTTGCTGCACGCGTGGCTGCTGGTGTGGCCGTGACCGTCGTCGAAGAGGCGCGCAAGCTGCCCGGCACCGCCGTCATGTTCCCCATGACCGTCGTCAGCGAGGTCCTTGCCGGCACGATGCGGTTCCAACAGCAGGTCACGGCTCTCGCCATCAAAGGCGACCAGGTGATCGCGTCCTTGCCGCTCGTCGGAACTCCCGATCAGGTGCAGCCGTCGTGGGCGGTCTTCGAGGAAGATTCGATCGGCACCGAAGGCGACGTCGACATCCCCGACCACGATGCACCGCCTGCAAGCGGGCGCTTCGCGCTGTACTCGACGCCGCCTGCCGACGCCGCGGCCACCGCGGCCCAGCAGGCCACAGCGCCGGTGGATCGCCCCGACATCGTCGAGATGGTGGATTACGACACCCTCGCGCTCGCTCAACTCCGCGCCCGGCTTCGCACGCTGTCGTTGGACGATCTGGAGACGCTCCGCGAGTACGAGATCGGATCTCTGCAGCGCGCACCGTTCCTGACGATGCTCGAAAACCGCATCACCACCGCGAAAGCCAAGTGACTTCCACGCCGTGACATCCAGCACAGCCGAAGAACCGTGGCCGGTTCGTACCGTCGCGATGAAAGTCGCGGGGTGGATCGATCGCCTCGGCAGCATCTGGGTCGAAGGTCAGCTGACCCAGATCAACGCCAGACCCGGCACCCGCACTGCGTTCCTGACCCTGCGTGACCCGTCGGCCGACATGTCGCTGTCGGTGACGTGTTCGCCGCAACTTCTGGAGCGCTCCCCCGTGCCTCTGAACGAGGGAGCCCAGGTCATCCTCTACGGCAAGCTCTCGTACTACACCGGGCGAGGCACCATCTCGTTGCGCGCCACCGATATTCGCGCGGTGGGCGTCGGAGAACTACTTGCTCGCATCGAACGACTCCGCGCACTGCTCGCGGCGGAGGGTTTGTTCGATCCGAGGCTGAAACGCCCGCTTCCCTTCCTGCCACGCACGATCGGGCTCATCACAGCGCGCGCGTCGGCCGCCGAGAAAGACGTGCTGACGGTCTCGCAACGACGTTGGCCCGCAGTGCAGTTCGACGTCAGACATACGCCGGTCCAGGGACCGACCGCGGTGCCGGCGATCCTGAAAGCACTAGAGGAACTCGACGGAAACGTCGACGTCATCATCCTGGCGCGCGGTGGCGGCAGCGTCGAGGACCTGCTGCCGTTCTCCGACGAGGCCCTGTGCCGCGCGATCTCCAAGGCAACGACACCGATCGTCAGTGCCATCGGCCACGAACCCGACAGCCCGCTCAGCGACCACGTCGCCGACCTCCGCGCTGCCACCCCGACCGACGCTGCCAAACTGGTGGTGCCCGACGCCGTCGCCGAACAGAACCTGGTCTCGGAACTGCGCACCAGAACGGCTGCAGCGCTGCGAAACTGGGTAGCTCGCGAAGCCCGCGGGCTCGAAATGATCCGACACCGTCCGGTGCTGGCAGATCCGATCGCCGGAATCGACAGCCGCAGCGAGGAGATCACCCGCCTGGTCGACGCCGGGCGGCGCGACGTACTGAGAGAACTCGCCAAACAGGACACTCTTCTCGAGCATCTCCGCGCACGGCTGCAGACACTCGGCCCCGCGGCGACACTCGCGAGGGGCTACGCCGTCGTGCAACGCGTTGTCGCCGGCAGCGATCCCGAGGTGCTGCGATCGGTCGACGACGCGCCCCCGGGCACACAAATCCGAGTACGAGTGGCCGACGGCGCAGTGACCGCCGCGGTCATGGGCAAAGTTCGATAGGAGGATCTCTTGAGCGAAACACCGATCGAAGAAATGGGATACGAGGCCGCACGCGACGAATTGGTCGACGTGGTCAAGGTTCTCGAACAGGGCGGGCTGGATCTGGACGCGTCCCTTGCGCTCTGGGAGCGCGGCGAATTACTCGCCACCCGCTGCGAGGAACACCTCGCCGGTGCGCGCAAGCGCGTGGAGAACGCCCTCGCGCACATCGCCGAGGAGGCGTGACGCTTCGGCGCCAGGCTAGGGCTTCAGGGGCTCGGCGCTGGTGGTGGCTTCCGCCAGCGTGGTGAACTCGTCGGTGGTTCCGCTGCCGGTGATCAGTAGCCGCACGTCACCGAGGTCGGTGATCCACACCGGCTCGCTGTTCTGCTGCTCGTAGAGAACCCAATCGTGACCCTCGACCGGCTGGGTTCCCGACGCATAGCGCGTGCCCCCGACCGCGTACGGAACGAGTACTTCCTCGGTGGCATTCGACTGCGTCAGCTTGATGTACCGACCGGCACCGGAGATGTAGCCGACATTGCTGACGTCACCGCCCTGATCTCCCGCGATGGCTTGACGGCTTCCCGAATTGGGCGTCCAGTCCTCGGGCACGACGGGGTTGCGAATCGGAAACGGCAACTCGGACGCGTCGTACTGCAAGGCGGCGGCGGCGTCGAAGTTCGGGATCGGCCCCTGCGTCGGGCCTCCGGGACTCAGCGTGCACTGGCTGGCGATGGCAGCGATGATCAGACACGCGACGACGAGTGGAATGAGCGACCACACCATGTCACGGTTGTTGTTCAAGATCCGGGGTTTGCTGTTCGCCACACCCTCAGTATCCCCGCAACGCGGGAGTGGATCGTCGGCGCATGCCCTCCGTCCCGCGACCTGGCCGGTAGTGAGATAATCGCGCCTGGGTAAGACCCCCATCTACCAGGAGGCTACAAACCGATGACGGCCAGCACCGAGTCCACTCGCGCCATGGCGCCAGATCGCAACCTCGCTCTCGAGCTCGTACGCGTCACCGAGGCCGGTGCACTCGCTTCCGGTCGCTGGGTCGGCCGCGGCGACAAGGAAGGCGGCGACGGAGCAGCAGTGGACGCCATGCGTCAGCTGGTCAGCTCGGTATCGATGCGCGGAATCGTCGTCATCGGTGAGGGTGAGAAGGACGAAGCCCCGATGCTCTACAACGGGGAGCAGGTCGGCAACGGCAACGGACCCGACGTCGACTTCGCCGTCGACCCCGTCGACGGAACGACACTGATGGCCAAGGGCATGCCCAACGCGATCTCCGTGCTCGCCGTCGCCGAGCGCGGCGCGATGTTCGACCCGTCTGCCGTGTTCTACATGGAGAAGATCGCCGTCGGCCCCGACTACGCCGACGTGATCGACATCACCGCCCCGGTCGCCGAGAACATCGCTCGTATCGCGAAGATCAAGAAGGGATCCGCCTCCGACGTGACGGTGTGCATCCTGGATCGTCCTCGCCACGCCGAGCTCATCCAGCAGGTGCGCGACGCCGGTTCTCGCATCCGGCTCATCTCCGACGGCGACGTCGCAGGCGCAATTGCCGCAGCGCGCCCCGATTCCGGAACCGACCTGCTCATCGGCATCGGCGGAACCCCGGAGGGCATCATCGCCGCCGCCGCGATGCGCTGTATGGACGGTGCAATCCAAGGCCGCCTCGCTCCGACCGACGACACCGAGCGTCAGAAGGCGATCGACGCAGGCCACGACCTCGATCGCGTCCTCGACACCAAGGATCTCGTCTCCGGCGAGAACGTCTTCTTCACCGCCACCGGCGTCACCGACGGCGATCTCCTGCGCGGCGTCCGCTACGCAGGCGGCGGCGCCCACACTCAGTCCATCGTCATGCGGTCCAAGTCCGGCACCGTTCGAATGATCGACGCCTACCACCGTCTCGAGAAGCTCCGCGAATACTCCTCCGTGGACTTCGACGCCGACGTGTCCGGTCAAGCTCCGTCGTTCTGACCTACCTCCCTGTTACCGAACCCACGACTGGCAAAGTAAGGCTCATGACGCAGACAGACGAACAGCAGTACCGGATCGAGCACGACACCATGGGAGAGGTTCGCGTCCCCATCGATGCGCTGTGGCGTGCACAGACGCAGCGTGCCGTGGAGAACTTCCCCATCTCGGGCCGCCCGCTCGAGCGCACCCAGATCCGCGCGATGGGCCTACTGAAGGCCGCCTGCGCACAGGTCAACAAGGATCTCGGTCTGCTCGACGGCGCACTCGCCGACGCCATCATCTCCGCTGCCAACGAAATCGCCGAGGGCAAGCACGACGATCAGTTCCCGATCGACGTCTTCCAGACCGGCTCGGGCACCAGCTCAAACATGAACGCCAACGAGGTCATCGCGTCGATCGCCAAGGCGAACGGCGTCGAGGTTCACCCGAACGACCACGTCAACATGTCGCAGTCCTCCAACGACACGTTCCCGACGGCCACGCACCTCGCCGCTACCGAGGCCGCTGTCACCTCGCTCGTGCCTGCGCTGAAGCACCTGCACGAGGCGCTGGCGGGCAAGGCAGCCGAATGGAAGACCGTCGTGAAGTCCGGCCGTACGCACCTCATGGACGCCGTGCCGGTCACACTCGGCCAGGAATTCGGCGGCTACGCGCGTCAGATCGAAGCAGGCATCGAGCGCGTCGAAGCGACGTTGCCGCGCCTGGGTGAGCTGCCCATCGGCGGCACCGCGGTCGGCACCGGGCTCAACGCTCCCGACGGATTCGGCGAGAAAGTGGTTGCGGCACTGGTCAAGTCGACCGGGATCGACGCTCTCACCGCCGCCAAGGACTCGTTCGAGGCACAGGCTGCGCGCGACGGACTGGTCGAGGCGTCGGGCGCACTGCGTACCATCGCAGTCTCGCTCACCAAGATCGCCAACGACGTTCGCTGGATGGGATCGGGACCGCTGACCGGCCTCGGCGAAATCCAGCTTCCCGACCTGCAGCCCGGTAGCTCCATCATGCCCGGCAAGGTCAATCCTGTTCTGCCCGAGGCAGTCACGCAGGTCGCCGCACAGGTCATCGGCAACGACGCGGCCACCGCGTTCGGCGGGGCGTCGGGCGCATTCGAGCTCAACGTGTACATCCCGATGATGGCGCGCAACGTTCTCGAATCGTTCAAGTTGCTCGCCAACGTCTCGGTTCTGTTCGCCGACAAGTGCGTCAGCGGCCTGGTCGCCAACGTCGATCACCTCAAGACCCTCGCCGAGTCCTCGCCGTCCATCGTGACGCCGCTGAACTCCGCGATCGGCTACGAGGAAGCAGCAGCCGTCGCGAAGCAGGCACTGAAAGAGAAGAAGACGATTCGTCAGACCGTCATCGACCGCGGACTCATCGGCGACAAGCTCAGCGAAGCCGAGCTCGACAAGCGTCTCGATGTCCTCGCAATGGCGAAGGTCAAGGACTAGCAAGCTTCCGCCTCACGCATGAATGGACCACCGCAACGGGTAGACGGTTGTGGTGGTCCATTGATGCCGAACCCGCCTCACGCATGAATGGACCACCGCAACTGCTGGACAGTTGCCGTGGTCCATTCATGCGTTTGGACGAACATAACCTCAGGCGAGGTGAGCGAGCTCCTCGCGAGCCTTCTTGCCCTCGTCGCCGAGGCCGTCGCGGCCGAAGAAGTTCCACCGCTCGAGAAGCGGCTTGAAGACCTTCTCCTTCTGCTGGTCCTCGTCGTAGATTCCCGCTTCTTTCAAGGCCTCGGTGCTGTTCGCCTTGCTCGGCAGGTCTACGACCGGAATAGCGAAGCCGGTCACGCGGTCTGCGATGGCACGCATCATCTGATCGGGAACCACACCGAACGCCTCGTTGACGACGTTGACGTAGAACGTGGCCTGCAGCGTGTCGTCGGCAGCGATCTTCGTGAAGATCTTCGCCAGCACATCGTCGCCGCCGAGCGCGACGGTGTTGGTGTTACGCAGCGCCGCGGCAGTCTCGTCGATCGCGAAATGGGCGATGATGTCGAGTACATGCAGGCTCGGAGCGTCGTACCCCTTGGTCATCTCTTCCATGCGCACCCGCTCAAGGGCGACCGGATCGACCGCGCGAGTCAGCACCATGTAGTCGCGGAGAACGATCGCCTGACGGTTCTCCTCCGACGTCCAGCGTCCGGTCCACTTCCACCAGGCGCCGAGGCCGGTGAGTGCGCGGGCCAACTCGCGGTGGTACGCAGGCAGGTTGTCCGCGACGAGGACGCCGACGGTGGCGGACAGGATCTCGACGTCGCTGAGGTGCGACTGCTCGGGAGACCAGTCCTCGCCGCCGAGGAACGCGAAGTTCTTGCCATCACTCCAGGGAGCGAAATCGTGAGGATGCCAGTCCTCGGCTTCCTCGATGTGTCGGTTCAGGTTCTCTTCGACGGCGGGCTCCAGTCGGAGCAGCAGGTCACCGTCCGTCATATTCGTAGGCATACCCGCAACCGTAGCGTCTCGTTCTGCGTCTCCGACGGTGCGCCCCTGACCTCTGTGAATTCTCCCAAATCCCTGTACGTGCAGGTCTAGGCTGTGGGCCATCCACTCCGTCCACGGACAGGACTCCGAAGATGATGCGGTCGGGTTTCACCACGCTGAGTCGCTACAGAACACTGGGTCGCTACAGAACACTGGGTCGTTGCCGAGCATTGTGTCTCGGCGTCGCCGCGTCGATGACGGTTCTCGTCGGATGCACCTCGACCTCCGACAGCTCGTCGACTGCCTCCGAGATGTCGTCCGAGCCCCCTCCTGCGGCGACCTCGGATCTCTCCCCCGGACAGGTCGCCGGAGTCGACGTGCCCGACGGACAGATCGACGACGCTGTCGGCAAGCTCGACGGCATCGCCCAGGAACTGATGGACTCGTCGAAGATCCCCGGGATGGCCGTGGCCGTCGTCCACGGCGGCAACGTGGTGTACGCCAAGGGGTTCGGCGTCCGCGAAGAAGGCAAGGACGACCCGATCGACGCCGACACGGTCTTTCAGCTGGCGTCGCTGTCCAAGTCCGTCGGATCGACCGTCGTCGCGTCGCAGGTCGGCGCCGGAGTGGTCGACTGGAGTACCCCCGTCGTATCCAAGCTTCCGTGGTTCGCACTGTCAGACCCGTGGGTGACCCAGAACGTGACGATCGGCGACTTCTATGCGCATCGCAGCGGACTCCCCGACCACGCCGGTGATCTGCTCGAAGACCTCGGCTACGACCGTCGACAGGTCCTGGAGCGGCTGCGCGAGGTGCCGCTCGATCCGTTCCGCTCGACGTATCACTACACCAACTTCGGAATCACGGCCGGAGCGGAGGCAGTGGCGACGGCGTCGGGCAAGGATTGGGAGACGCTGAGCCAGGACGCGATCTACGGCCCCCTCGGCATGACGTCGACGAGCTCACGATTCTCCGACTACATCGCGAGCGCCGACCGCGCAGTCCCCCACGTTCTCGTCGACGGCGAGTATCAAGCCAAGTACCAGCGTGAACCGGATCCGCAGACGCCCGCAGGCGGCGTGAGTTCGTCCGCCAACGACATGGCCAAGTGGCTGACCATGCTGACTGCCGACGGGACGTACGACGGCAAGGAGATCGTCGCTCCCGACGCACTCCTGCCCGCGGTGACGGCGGAGATCGCCTCCAGTCCGTCCCAGACCCCTGATTCTCGCGCCGGCTTCTACGGATATGGCTTCAACGTCTCGAACAGTCCGGCCGGACGAACGACCGTCAGCCACTCCGGTGCGTTCGCCCTCGGCGCAGGCACGAACTTCCTGTGGATTCCTTCGCTCGACGTCGCCATCGTCGCGCTGACCAATGCGGCGCCGATCGGCATCGCCGAGACCCTGACCGCCGAGTTCGCCGATCTCGTCCAGTTCGGTGAAGTCCGCGAGGACTGGCGAACGCTCTACAAGAACGCATTCGCCGGCCTCAGCGAACCCGAAGGAGAACTCGTCGGGAAGACGGCGCCGGTGAACGCGGCCCCGCCACAGGCGCCGGCGTCGTACGCGGGGGTGTATCAGAACACCTTCTGGGGACCGGCGACGGTGACCGAGACCAACGGCAAGCTGGTGCTCTCGCTCGGACCCACACGATCTTCGTACGAGCTCACCCACTGGGACGGTGATACGTTCACGTTCGATCTGACAGGTGAGAATGCAGCCGACGGAACGGTGTCGAAAGCCACGTTCAGCGGCAACACCGTCACGCTGGAGTACTACGACGAGGATGGATTGGGGCGATTCACCAAGTGACCGACACTCGACAGACAACAGCAGTCGTGACGGAGATGTTCGACGCGTTGAAGAATCGTCGGATCGACGACGTGGTCTCGCGGTTCGACGATGCCGTGATCTGGCACAACGTCGGGCTGCCCAAAGTGCGAGGCATCGGCCGCGTCGGCAAGTTCATGAGGTTGCTCGCCAAGCCGGGCTACGGGTTCGACGTCACCATTCACAACATCGCCGCCGACGGAGACATCGTCCTCACCGAGCGGACGGACGTACTCGTCTGGCATCGACTGCGGATCGAGTTCTGGGTGTGCGGAACGTTCGAACTGCGCGGGGGCAAGATCGCCGTGTGGCGCGACTACTTCGACAACGTCGATTTCTTCAAGGGTTTCGTGAAGGGCGCGCTCCGCGCGCTCGTGAGTGGGAATACATGGCGGGTTCAATCGGTGGTCGCAACGAGCGCCGTGTTGTAGTCCTGCACGAATTCGGTGAAGGCCTTGGTGGGAGTCTTCCATGTCAGGGTCTTGCGTGGGCGGGTGTTGAG
>NZ_JAHFVG010000069.1 GCF_023264675.1 Rhodococcus sp. (in: high G+C Gram-positive bacteria) | reverse complement strand
CGCCGACACCGACACCAGCTCGCCGACGGAGGTGAGCACCGATGAACTGATGCAACTACCCGCCTAACCACCAACGAAGGATCAAAAACGAGTTACACCACTACTTGGGGCTTGACCCTCTCGGCTCGGGTGTCCTGGCAGTGCGCAAAGCGGGCAAGCTGCCGCCACCTGTCGTGTCGCAGAGCTACGACCTCGAGTACGGCTCGGCCGTTCTCGAAATTCCCGAGGACATCGACATCGCCGGTCGAAAAATCTTGATCGTCGACGACGTGCTCGCCACCGGAGGAACCATCGCTGCGACGGCCGCGCTGCTGCAGGCCCGCGGCGCGGAGGTCCTCGGTGCTGCAGTTGTTCTCGAGATCGCTGCGCTCGGCGGGCGCGCGAGGTGCGCCGGGTACCCGCTCGCCTGCCTCCGGCAAGTATGAGGACTAAAGTCCTTACATACTGCGTTCGATACGGCACGTGAGTGGTTCGAATCGCTCACCGAATCGCACGGCGATGCAGACAACGCGGCAGGAGGCGATCACAGTGACCCGTTACCTCGACCAACCCTTGCCCGAGCGACCCGAGCCCGAACGACCCGAACCCGATAGCGGCGAGGACAGTTCTGTGGACTCGAACGTCGCTTCGGCGCCCTCCACCACGGAAGCGTCGTCCAGCCCGGCGGCACCGGAGCAGGAACCACTGGTGGTGGGGCGCGGCTCGATAGCTGTGCCCACGTCGGCGTCACGTCGTGTCCGCGCGCGATTGGCCCGTCGCATCACAGCCGGACGCACTGCCGCGGTGAAGCCTGTTCTCGAACCGCTCGTGAGCCTTCACCGTGAGTTGTATCCGAAAGCCGATCTGGCGCTGCTTCAGCGTGCCTACGACGTTGCCGACGAACGCCACGCAACGCAGATGCGCAAGTCCGGCGACCCGTACATCACCCATCCACTCGCGGTTGCGAACATCCTGGCCGAGCTGGGGATGGATACGACGACGTTGGTCGCAGCTCTGCTGCACGACACGGTCGAAGACACCGGTTATTCGCTGACCCAGCTCACCGAGGAGTTCGGTGAGGAAGTCGCTCACCTCGTCGACGGTGTGACCAAGCTGGACAAGGTAGTCCTCGGAACCGCTGCCGAAGGCGAAACCATCCGCAAGATGATCATTGCGATGGCCCGAGACCCTCGCGTGCTGGTGATCAAGGTCGCCGACCGACTCCACAACATGCGGACGATGCGCTTTCTGCCGCCGGAGAAGCAGGCTCGCAAGGCGAAGGAGACGCTGGAGGTCATCGCACCGCTTGCCCACCGCCTCGGAATGGCGACGGTCAAATGGGAGCTCGAAGACCTCGCGTTCGCAATCCTGCACCCGAAGAAATACGACGAGATCGTGCGGTTGGTCGCCGATCGCGCGCCGTCGCGTGACACCTATCTCGAGAAGGTGCGGGCCGAGATCAACGCGTCGTTGTCCGCGTCGCGGATCAGTGCGGCGGTCGAGGGCCGCCCGAAACACTATTGGTCGATCTACCAGAAGATGATCGTCAAGGGCCGCGATTTCGACGACATCCACGATCTCGTGGGAATGCGGATCCTGTGCGACGAGATCCGCGACTGCTACGCCGCGGTCGGCGTCGTACATTCTTTGTGGCAGCCCATGGCCGGGCGCTTCAAGGACTACATCGCGCAGCCGCGTTACGGGGTGTACCAGTCGTTGCACACCACGGTCATCGGTCCCGAGGGCAAACCGCTCGAGGTGCAGATCCGAACCAGGGACATGCACCGAACCGCGGAGTTCGGTATCGCCGCGCACTGGCGCTACAAGGAAACTCGGGGCAAGCACGGCAACGACAACGCCGAGGTCGACGACATGGCGTGGATGCGTCAGCTTCTCGACTGGCAGCGTGAAGCCGCCGACCCGGGTGAGTTCCTGGAGTCGCTGCGCTACGACCTCGCGGTGAAGGAGATCTTCGTCTTCACACCGAAGGGCGACGTCGTGACGCTGCCTGCCGGATCGTGTCCGGTCGACTTCGCGTACGCGGTGCACACCGAGGTGGGGCACCGATGTATCGGAGCCAGGGTCAACGGCAGGCTCGTCGCGTTGGAGCGAACGCTCGAGAACGGTGAAGTCGTCGAGGTGTTCACCTCGAAGGCTGTCACCGCCGGACCGAGCCGGGACTGGCAGGGATTCGTGGTCTCGCCTCGAGCGAAGACCAAGATTCGGCAGTGGTTCGCCAAGGAGCGCCGGGAAGAGGCTCTCGAAGCGGGTAAGGATGCCATTGCGAAGGAAGTGCGCCGCGGCGGACTTCCGTTGCAGCGCCTGATGAATGCCGAATCGATGTCGGCCATCGCGCACGAGCTGAGGTATGTCGACGTCTCGGCGCTGTACACGGCAGTGGGGGAGAGTCACGTCTCCGCCCAGCATGTGGTGCAAAGACTCGTCGCTCATCTCGGCGGAGTAGGCGACGTCGAGGAGGAACTGGCCGAGCGCTCGACGCCGTCGACCATTCCGACGCGGCCGCGCCAGGTCGGCGATGCAGGCGTGCTGGTGTCGGGGACGACGGGCGTCGTCGCGAAGCTGGCGAAGTGCTGCACGCCGGTGCCTGGCGACGAGATACTCGGATTCGTCACTCGTGGCGGATCGGTGAGTGTGCACCGTACCGACTGCACCAACGCGAAGTCGCTCGGTGAGCAGTCCGAACGCTTCATCGATGTGGAATGGGCGCCGTCCGCGTCGTCGGTGTTCCTCGTGGCGATCCAGATCGAGGCGTTGGATCGACACAGGTTGCTCTCCGACGTCACCAAGGCGTTGGCCGACGAGAAGGTCAACATCCTCTCGGCGTCGGTTGCAACGTCAGGTGATCGTGTGGCGATCAGCAAGTTCACGTTCGAGATGGGTGACCCGAAACATCTCGGTCACGTTCTGAACGTGGTGCGCAACGTGGAAGGCGTCTACGACGTCTACCGCCTCACCTCGGCTGCCTGAGCGGCTTCGCATGTGAGCGCGAATACATAGCCATCTATGTATTCGCGCTCACATGCGCGCAGCGCCTACGCGCTGACGGTCTGGATGGTCACCGGTAGGTTCGGCGCGCCGTCGCTGCCGGGCGTCGAGACACCTCCGGCGGCTACGGCGTCGAGTGTGGCGAGGCCTTCGTCGGAGATCGTGCCGAAGACCGTGTACTGCGGCGGCAACACCGAATCCGCATAGACGAGGAAGAACTGGCTTCCGTTCGTATCGGGTCCCGCGTTCGCCATCGCGACAGTTCCGCGTGGGTAGACGACCGGGCTCGACAAGGCAGGATCGCCGGCCGGATACGCCGTGGTGGGGTACTCGTTCGCGAACTCGTAACCCGGCCCCCGGTTGCCCTTGCCCGACGGATCGCCGCACTGCAGGACTTGGAGTCCCTCGGTGGTGGTGAGTCGATGACAGATCGTGTCGTCGAAGTAACTCTGGGACGCCAGTGAGGTGAAGCTGTTCACCGTGCACGGTGCCTCGGCGCGGTCCAGCGTCAACCCGATCGGACCCTGGCTCGTCGTGATCGCCACATCGACGGTTCCCACCGTGGACACCCCGTCCGTCGCGGGTGGCGTGTTCTCCTTGACCGCCGGAGTTGCTTCCGGGTAGTCACAGGTGGTCGTCGATGCATCGGGCTCGGGAACAGCGGGCAGAACCGCGAACTGCGACAGGTCGAGCGGCGCTTTCGTCGTGGACGCTGCAGCGCTCGTCGTCGTCGCGGTGGCCGACGATGCGGTGTCGGAGTTGTCCGACGAACATCCCGCGACGAGCAGCACTGCGGCACCGCCGAGTGCGACGAGTGCCGCGATGCGCCTCACAGGTCGCTCACCACGCGGGTGACATCGACCGGCTGTGCAGGCTTGCCATCGGCTGCGCCACCTTCGGCTCCAGCGGCAGCGATCTTGTCCAAGGTCTGTAGTCCCGTCTCGTCGATGGTGCCGAAGACCGTGTATGCGGGCGGCAGAGTCGAATCTCCGTAGACGAGGAAGAACTGGCTACCGTTGGTGCCTGGTCCGGCGTTGGCCATTGCAATCGTCCCACGGGGGTACGAAATCGGCTCGGTGGCTGCTGGGTCGCCCTCGGCATATTGGTCCGCCGGGAACTCGTCGGCGAACTGATAGCCGGGTCCGCCCATACCGGTTCCGGCCGGGTCACCGCACTGCAGCACCTGAAGGCCGGCGCCGGTGGTGAGGCGGTGGCAGGTGGTTCCGTCGAAGTAACCCTGGTTGGCGAGGGAAACGAAGCTGTTCACCGTGCATGGAGATTCCGGGTTGTTGAGTGTGAGGCCGATGTTGCCCTGCGTGGTTTCCATGCTGTAGCTGAGGGTTTCGTCGCTCGTGGGCACGCCGTCGGTGCGGGGAGGCGTATTCGCCTTCGCGGCGGGCTGAGCGGCCGCAGGGTAGGAGCAGTCGACGGTCTCGGGCAGGGGCTCGGACCGACCGTCGGCGATCAGTGTGTCGCCGCTCGGAGTGTTCGACGCCGTCGTCTCGGGTTCGTCACTGCCACGCGTCAGTGCGAAGACGACGGCGACAGCGCCCACCACGACGACCAGTCCGAGAACAGATCCGGCGATCGTCATCTGCTTTCGCTTCTTGGCGCGCTCGGCTCGATGTTCGAGCTGACGCTCGAGTTTCCGCTTCGCTGCCGCGCGTCGCTGCTCGTTGCTGGGCAATTGACGTGTCCTCCTGCTTGTCCTGGATTAGACGTGCCTGTCGTGGGAACTGGCTGGTGTACGGCCGTGACCGACCGTGAGTGAGTGTGCCATTACATCCTGAGAACACTCTGACGGCCCGCCGATTGTCTCTGCCGGCCGCCGCGACTCGTCGCTCGAGGAGACTGGCGACGAGAAGGTGAACGGTGAACAACTAGTCTTGTACTCGACCGTGCCGTACCGACTACAGGAGCTGCAGCCGTGCTCGTCACCGGATTCCCGGCGGGAATGTTCCAGACGAATTGCTATGTTCTGGCGAACGATGATTCCGACACCTGCGTCGTCGTCGATCCAGGTCAGGATGCCACCGAGCCGCTGTTTCGATTCCTCGGCGAATCGAACACCACTCCGGTGGCGGTTCTACTCACCCACGGACATCTCGATCACACCTGGTCCGTTGCTCCCGTGTGCGAGAAATTCGGCATTCCTGCCTACATTCATCCCGACGATCGGTACATGCTCTCCGATCCGCTGAGAGGAACCGGGCCGCAATTGGCGGCTCTGCTGGGTGATTCCGAGTTCCACGAACCGGCGGACGTCGTCGACCTTGCCCACGGGGACACCTTGGAGCTGGCGGGTATCGAACTCGGTGTCGTGCACACACCCGGCCACACACAGGGATCGGTGGTGTTCACCATCGATGTCGAGACGCCCGAGGGTTCCCTCGCCGTCGCGTTGACCGGCGACACGTTGTTCGCGGGATCGATCGGACGTACCGATCTTCCGGGAGGAAACCACGATCAGCTTCTGGAATCGATCGCGTCGAGGCTGCTGCCTCTGGCGGACGACACCGTCGTCCTTCCGGGCCACGGTGGACAGAGTTCCATCGGCCAGGAACGCGCCTCCAATCCGTTTCTCGTTGGACTGTCGGGCACCGAACAAGGAAAGCTGTGACCGTGAGCAAGACCAGCACTTTTTCTGCGCCCAAGGGCATCCCCGACTACGTACCCCCCAACTCGGCGGAATTCGTCGCCGTTCGTGAGGGCCTGCTGACGGCGGCGCGCAACGCCGGGTACGGGCACATCGAGTTACCGATCTTCGAAGACACCGGTCTGTTCGCGCGTGGTGTCGGCGAATCGACCGACGTGGTCAGCAAGGAGATGTACACCTTCGCCGATCGCGGCGACCGATCGGTGACGCTGCGCCCCGAAGGCACGGCAGGCGTCATGCGTGCCGTCATCGAGCACGGACTCGATCGCGGCGCGCTTCCGGTCAAGCTCGCGTACGCCGGGCCGTTCTTCCGGTACGAGCGTCCGCAGGCCGGTCGCTATCGCCAGCTGCAGCAAGTGGGCGTCGAGGCGATCGGTGTCGACGACCCGGCTCTCGACGCCGAGGTGATCGCTGTCGCGGATGCTGGCTTTCGGAGTCTCGGGCTCAGCGACTTCCGTCTGGAGATCACCTCCCTCGGCGACGACACCTGTCGCCCGCAGTATCGCGAACTGCTGCAGAAGTTCTTGTTCGCGCTCCCGCTCGACGACGAGACCAGGAAGCGAGCCGAGATCAACCCCCTTCGGGTTCTCGACGACAAGCGTGCCGAAGTCCGAGAGATGACCGCGGACGCACCACTGATGCTCGATCACCTCTCCGAGACCGCCAAGACACATTTCGACGAGGTCCTTCTCCACCTCGATGCGCTAAAGGTTCCCTACGTGGTCAACCCGCGGATGGTTCGCGGGCTCGACTACTACACGAAAACGACGTTCGAGTTCGTCCACGACGGTCTCGGCGCGCAGTCCGGAATCGGCGGCGGCGGTCGCTACGACGGCCTGATGGCTCGACTCGGCGGGCAGGAGCTGTCCGGAATCGGGTTCGGACTCGGAGTGGACCGTACGATGCTCGCGCTCGCGGCCGAGGGCAAATCGGCCGGCTCCGCCGCACGGTGTGCCGTGTTCGGTGTTCCGCTCGGAGTGGATGCGAAAGCGAAGATCGTCGCCATCGCCGGAGAACTGCGCACCGCAGGGATCAGTGTCGACATGGCCTACGGAAACCGCGGCGTCAAGGGCGCGATGAAGGCGGCCGACCGATCGGGAGCGCACTTCGCGCTTGTTCTCGGGGACAAAGAGCTCGCCGAGGGCACCGTGGTGGTCAAGGAACTGTCGACGGGGGAGCAGCGCGAGGTCCCACTCGCAGACGCAGTCTCACACTTGCAGTCGAGGCTTGCCGAGAGTGCGCCGCAGCCGGAGTCCGGTCTTGCCGACTGACGGTTCCGAGCACGTCGAACTCGATCTGGTTCCGGTCGAGTTGATTGCGCCGCGTCTGAAGAAGGTCGCAATCGGTTCGGTGGTGATCGGAATACTGCTCGCCGTCATCGCGAGCTTCTTCCTGCCGATCGTGGTGTCGGTCGTTCTCGGGGTCGTCGTGGCTGTCCCGACCGCAGGATCGGCATGGGTGGGGCTGAGGCGTCGAACATGGCTGAACGGCAACACCATTCATGCGCGTGGCGGGTTGCGGACGAAGCAGTTGGTGGTCGCGAAGGTGATCACGGCGGAAGTCCAGGTACGCACAGCGCGGATCGATCAGATCTCACTTCGCTTGTACGACGGCAACTCTCGCATCACGATTGCTCTCGCTCTGTATACCAAGGGCGGCGGACGTGAATTGCCGATCCTGTCTCTGCGCAGACTCGCCGACGCTCTCTGGACGAGCGAGTTGGTGCCTGCGGCCGCGATCGCGTCGGTACTCGTCGACCAACTCAAGGCCGAGGCGCGTGATGCCGGCCTCGGTGAACGCCCGCTGTATCGAGCAGTCGAGCTGGTGCGCGACGCCGGGCGAACACCGTTGGCCACGTTGACCGATCGCGAAGTTGCGACGCTGAGCTCCTAGCGATTGCTACGTGACCAGGAATGCGTCGATGACGATCGATTCTGCCGACCGCGAGCCGGACGTCACCACGAGCGCACGGTTGAGGTAGGTGAACTGCGGTACCGACGTCGTGATCTCGAGGGTGCCGCGGAAATAGTACGTTGCCGGGTCGACCTCTTCGGTGCCGTCCAAGGACTCGATCACCTCGGCCGGACCGAACTGGACGCCGCGGTAGGCGAGTGAAAGATAGCCGCCGACAGTCAGTTCCAGCGTCAACTCGGTGGTGAACTCGGTGCACCCGTCCGCCCTGGTCGTGCCGACGATCGACGATGCGCCCGCCAGTGTTCCCTCGATGTCCGGGCCGGGCGCGGCTCCGCCGAGAACGGGCGTCACCACCCGTTCGCCCGCCGGGACGGATCCGACTCTGATCGGCACGCCCAGCGTCAACCCGAGCCGGAGGATGGGTTCGAGAGTGGGCGCGATGGGTGCAGTCACGTGAGGGAACGCTCCTTGGCGGTGGTGGGCTCGGTACCCCCACACGCTATCTCGTGCACGACACGCGATCCCGGGCAGCCGCGGTCACCTTGACATGGCATAGAACACATGTTCGACTGTGTGCATGCGATGGGCCGGTCAATCACTCGACGCCGCGGACGAGGGTGCCCTGCCCGGTCTCGAGCGTTCCGGTCTGGTTCGAAGCGTACAGACGCCCGAGTTCGAGGGCATCACCTTCCACGAGGTGTTGTGCAAGAGCGCCCTGAACAAGATCTCCGGGGACGCATCGCTGCCGTTCACCTGGACCATCAATCCGGCCCGTGGATGCTCGCACGCCTGCCGCTACTGCTTCGCCCGACCGACTCACGAATACCTGGACCTGGACTCCGGCAACGACTTCGATTCGCAGATCGTGGTGAAAACCAACATCGCGGCCGTTCTTCGCAAAGAGCTGGCGCGTCGGTCGTGGAAACGCGAACCGGTGGCACTGGGTACCAATACCGATCCCTATCAGCGGGCCGAGGGACGCTACAGATTGATGCCGGGAATCATCAGGGCACTGGCCGAGTCCGGGACCCCGTTCTCCATCCTGACCAAAGGAACACTGCTTCGGCGCGACCTTCCGCTGCTCACTCTCGCCGCGCAGCAAGTCGACGTACACATCAGCGTGAGCCTCGCCATCCACGATCCGGACCTGCAGAAACAGATCGAGCCCGGCACACCGAGCCCGCGAGCGCGTCTGGACCTCATACGTGCAGTGAGGGATGCAGGTCTGCCGTGCAGCGTCATGGTGGCACCGGTCATTCCGTTCCTCACCGACGGCGCCCGGCAACTCGACGGATTGTTCGAGGCCCTGGCCGATGCAGGCGCAACGTCGGTGACGGCGTTTCCGATGCATCTTCGGTCGTCCACCAAGGACTGGTTCATGTCGTGGCTCTCGGACAACCACCCAGCCCTCGTTCGTCGGTACCGCACGCTCTACGGCCACGGTGCGTACGTCACCCCCGAGTACAAGCGATGGCTACGGGGCCGGATCGACCCACTGCTGGATCGTCACGGGTTCGGCATCGCCGACACGCGATCGATGCCCGACAATATTCCTGCAGAACCCGCGGTGGCCGAACCGGATCGCCGCCCCGCGATGACCCTGTTCTGAGGCTCTAACGCGTCAGCGCAGGCGGATTGTTCAGATCCCGCGCCGAGAAGGTGTCGCATGCCGATACCTGGCCGGTTCGGTAGCCGGTGGCAAACCACTTCTGGCGTTGCTCCGACGAACCGTGCGTCCAACCCTCCGGATTCACGCGACCGCTCGACGCCTGCTGGATTCGGTCGTCGCCGACGGATGAGGCGGCGGACAAAGCGTCGTCGATGTCGGTTTGCGTCAGCGGCTCCAGGAACGGCTCGCCGGTGTTTGGATCCGGGGTGACTGCCGCATGGTTGGCCCAGATCCCCGCGTAGCAGTCGGCTTGCAGTTCTACTCGCACCGCTCCGGACTCTGCACCCTGTGGGTCCTGCTGCGCTCGGCCGATATCGCCCAGCTGATTCTGGATGTGATGACCGATCTCGTGAGCGACCACGTATTCCTGGGCGAGTGGCCCGCCACTGGATCCGAACCTGTCGACGAGAACCTGGAAGAAACTGGTGTCGAAATACGCGGTGGAGTCCGCAGGACAATAGAAGGGTCCGACCGCGCTGGTCGCGTTCCCACAACCGGTGTCGGCGGACCCGGTGAACAGACGAACCTCGGGTTGTACGTAGGCAACGTTGGTCTGCGTAGCCAGCTCGGATTCCCACACGTTGTCGAGGCTTTGAACAGTTCCGACGACGAGGCAGTCGACGTCCGAATTTGCGTCGGAACCGGTCTTGCAATTCTCCAGGTCGCCGCCGGTGTCCGATTGACTCGAGTTGTCGGTGCCGGAATTCAACTGTCCGAGTAACTCACCCGGGTCGCCACCGAACAACAGGGCCAACACGAGAATGACCAGGCCTCCCGCGCCGCCGCCGAGCGCGAGTTTGCCTCCACGCCCGCCTCCGCCGCCGCCGGATTTGACCCGACCCGAGTCCAAGCGCGCGCCCTCGTTGAAGGTCATCGTCGAATCCTCTCCTGCGGTGATCGCGCACGCTGCGCTCCTCGCCTCCAGCGTCCGCGCGTGTGCACGACGCGCGGTCGGGAGGCAACTTCGTGCACTAGCTTCGCATGCCGCGGTGGTATCGCGTTTCCTGTCTGCGGACCCGCTCCGTAGGATTGGTGACCGACGAACACGCTTTGTGAAATTTTTGTGAAAGGAAACCAGTGCTGCGCACCCACCTCGCCGGCTCGCTTCGATCCGAGCACGTCGACCGAACAGTCACTCTGACGGGTTGGGTTGCGCGCCGCCGCGATCACGGCGGTGTCATCTTCATCGATCTGCGTGACGCGTCCGGCGTCGCGCAGGTGGTGTTCCGTGACGGCGAGGTCGCCGAGAAGGCACACCGTCTTCGCGCCGAGTATGTCGTGAAGGTCACCGGCAAGGTGGAGCAGCGGCCCGAAGGCAACCAGAACTACGAGATTCCGACCGGTGCGATCGAGGTCGACGCCTCCGACATCGAGGTGCTGTCGGAGAGCGCACCGCTCCCGTTCCAGCTCGACGACCAGCCAGGTGAGGAAGCACGGCTGAAGTACCGGTACCTGGATCTGCGTCGTGAGGGCCCCGGTCACGCGATCCGACTGCGCTCACATGTCAATGCCGCAGCCCGCGGAGTACTGGCGCACCACGAGTTCGTCGAGGTCGAGACACCGACACTGACCCGGTCGACCCCCGAAGGCGCTCGTGACTTTCTGGTGCCTGCTCGTTTGCAGCCCGGTAGTTTCTATGCGCTTCCACAGAGTCCGCAGCTGTTCAAGCAACTGCTGATGGTGGGCGGCATCGAGCGGTACTACCAAATTGCCCGCTGCTACCGCGACGAAGATTTCCGCGCGGACCGTCAGCCCGAGTTCACACAGCTCGACGTCGAGATGAGCTTCGTCACGCAGGACGACATCATCCTGCTCGCCGAGGAAATTCTGGCTGCACTGTGGAAGCTGGTCGGTTACGAGTTCGAGGCGACGATTCCCCGAATCACCTACGCCGAAGCAATGCGGCGCTACGGCTCGGACAAGCCGGACCTCCGGTTCGACATCGAGTTGGTCGAGTGCACCGATTTCTTCTCCGACACCACATTCCGTGTGTTCCAGGCACCGTACGTCGGTGCAGTCGTGATGCCGGGCGGTGCGTCGCAACCCCGTAAGCAGCTCGACAAGTGGCAGGAATTCGCCAAGCAGCGTGGACACAAGGGCCTTGCCTACGTCCTCGTGGCCGAGGACGGCACACTCGGTGGTCCGGTTGCGAAGAACCTCACCGACGCCGAGCGCGACGGCCTTGCAGCTCATGTCGGCGCCAAGCCCGGTGACGCGATCTTCTTCTCTGCCGGACCCATCAAGGCTTCTCGGGGCTTGCTCGGTGCGGTTCGCGGCGAGATCGCTCGCAAACTGGACCTGATCGATCCGAAGGCATGGGCGTTCGTGTGGGTGGTCGATGCTCCGTTGTTCGAACCGACGTCCGACGCCACCGCCAGTGGTGACGTCGCTGTGGGCTCGGGGGCATGGACAGCGGTCCACCACGCGTTCACCTCGCCCAAGCCCGAGTCGATGGAGAACTTCGACACCGAGCCCGGCACGGCACTCGCCTACGCCTACGACATCGTCTGCAACGGCAACGAAATCGGCGGCGGCAGCATTCGTATTCACCGCAAGGACATTCAGGAACGCGTGTTCGCGGTCATGGGCATCGGGGCGGAGGAGGCGCAGGAGAAGTTCGGCTTTTTGCTGGACGCCTTCAGCTACGGAGCACCGCCGCACGGCGGTATTGCTTTCGGCTGGGATCGCATCACTGCCCTGCTTGCCGGAGTCGACTCGATCCGTGAGGTCATTGCGTTCCCGAAGTCCGGTGGTGGCGTGGATCCGTTGACGGATGCACCTGCTCCGATCACGCCGCAACAGCGCAAGGAATCCGGCATCGACGCGAAGCCGGAGAAGAAGGAAGACAAGGCGGTCGACGCCGACCAGGCGTAACCGCTTGGTGCGTTCGACACACACGCTCGTCACAGCCCCGACATGCAGCGCATGTCGGGGCCGTGTGCTTTCGTCACCGGACGCTCGGTTCGAATCAGGTTGGAGGCGAGACGAATCCGCCGGACAGCACTCGGTAGGCGTAGCTCATCGCAATCAGGGATGTCGGCACCGTGAAAACGAGGCCGAGACCACACAGAAGGCCCCCGGCGACATTGAGCGCGCCGAGCCCGAGGAGAAGTAGCGCCAACTGTCCTGGTGCGCGGGCAAGCAGGGTGGCATTGGCGATGACCGCTTCGTGAAAAGGTAGTCCGCGGTCGAGGAGTAGCTGGAGGACGAACCAGAACATGATTCCGACCACAATTCCGACTGCGATCGCGACGAAGACGTTGCCCAGTGCGGATGTCGCAGCATTGATCACGGCCAGCAGGACGGCGTAGATCGCGATGTTGGCCACGTTGCGCAACCGCCAGAACGATCCGAACGTCGGCCGCGCCCCGTCCAATTCGAGAAGCGCACCCCGAATGAGCACTGCTCCGGCGAAATAGGAGAGCACGCCGACGAGAGCGCTTCCGATGGTGATCGTCGCAGTGATTCCGGACGTGTCGTAGTCGGCGCCGTAGTTGGAATTCTCGAACGCGCTCGACGAGAACAGGGTTGCGAAGAGAATACCGACGAAGACGACGTAGAAGACAACGAGTACCGCACCGTAGAGGCCCATGAAACCGAGCCAGACGCCGATGTTGGCAACGAATTTCTTCCATCCGTACGCGATTGCGGCACCTGCGCGCAGCTCTGGTGGAGCGACGTTCAGGGGCGGTCCACCGTAGCCCCATTGTCCCGGCTGTGGGTACTGCGCTTGTGGGTACTGCGCTTGTGGGTACTGCGCGTAGGCGCCGGGTGGCGGGGGATAGCTCCCGTAAGGTGGCGGCGCTCCCTGCTGAGCTGGATCGACGCCGGCTGATGGGTAATTTCCTTGCGACGGTGGGTAATCGATGGGCGCAGGGAACCCGCCGTGATCCGGATACGCCCCCTGCTGGGGGTACGCCTGCGGTGGATAACCCTGCTGCCCGGGGTATCCCTGGTGTTGTGGATCGTGGCCACCGGCCCCGCTCGGTTGGTCGTTCACCAATGCCCTCTCGCTAGCCGTGCCGACTTCGTTCGGCAACGGTCAAGCCAGAACCATACGATGCGAGCCCGACATTTTCGATACCGTGCAGTCTGATCCAGTTGCCGCGGCACCCACGACGGACCCTGAGGTAGCGACAGGACAGGCCCGGATTCACAAGGAATCCGGGCCTTGATCAGGCTTCTCGTTCAGGCGAGCGTGGGACTACTCGACACGACGCGGTACGCGTAGGTGGAAGCGATGACCGTGACGGGAATAGAGACGAGGAGTCCGAGCCCACAGAGGATCGCTCCGACGATGTTGATGCCGACGAGGGCGAGCGCAAGCACGAAAAGCTGGCCGGCATTCGACGAGATGGCTCGGAAGCTCGATTTGATCGCCGTGATCGCGTCCTCGTTGCGGTCCACGACGAACTGGAGAGTCCACCACGTCAGAAACACCACGACCAGGCCGGGGATGACGAGAAGAATCAATCCGACGGCAGTCGCGATGCCTACCAGCACGCTCGCGATGATCACCGCAGCGACGTTGGCGAACTGGAAGAACGATCCGAACGCGGGCTTGTTGTCGTCGACCTCGTGGAGCGCGCCGCGGATCAGCGCAGCGTTGATCAGGTAGCCGACGACGGCGGAGACTATCGTCCCGATGATCGACCAGATGCTGTACAGAGCCGAGAAATCTGTCGAGTTGGACCGGAAGATGAAGCTGAGGACGATCTGGATGACAGCGGCAATCAGAATGATGCCGATCCAGACACCTGCATTGTCCTTGAACTTGTTCCAGCCGAACGAGATTGCGTCACCGACACTCAGCGTCGGGGGAACGCCACCGCCGTATCCAGCGGCTCCGTAATTCCCCGGAGGTGGCGGATAGTTGCCGGGTGGCGGGGGATAGTTGCCGGGCGGCGGGGGATAGTTGCCGGGCGGCGGGGGATAGCTGCCAGGCGGCGGGTAGTTCCCCGGAGGAGGGCTTCCGGCGGGCGGGTTCTGCGGATACCGGGGTTCGTTCGGATCGGAACCGTACTGCGGCCCGGTGGGTGGGTTCTCGCTCACGATGTCTCTCCTCGTCGTCGATCAGGCGATTGTGCGCGCCGAGTGCGTATTCGCAGCGCGGTTCGAAGATGAATCACCGGGTGAAAAGCACGAAGCGGGCCATCCGTCAGGCACCGTGGATGACCCGCTCCGCGTCGAGCTGGGCGGTTACTTGGTCGAGATGACCTGAGTTCCGCCGGCGAGCTCGTCGTGCTTGCCCTGCTTGGTGGGACTGGAGTTGATCGTCACCGCGATGACGATGTATGCAATCAAGACCAGGAAGCTGCCCAGCAGCGGGACGATATTCAGCAGCAGGAAGGCGTTGCGCTTCGCTGCCTCGGCCTGTGTCGGATTTCCACCGGCAGCACCCAGAGTCCGGAGACCCAGAATCTGCTTGCCCAGTGTCTGGCCGCGGCTGGACTCCAGAAACACGAAGTACGCGAAACCGAGTACGGCGGACGCGAGGCCGAGAATGAAGTTGCCGATGAATCCGCTGGGCGCGAGCGCATAGATGATGAATGCGACGATCGACACGATGATGCCATCGATGAAGCGGGCTCCGAAACGCAGACCGAGGCTACCTGGCTGCGCTCCACCGGGGAGGTGTGAACCGGCGCCGTAGGCGGCATTTCCTGCGGTGGGAGGGGGAGGGTAGTTCCCCGGAGGTGGGTAGTTTCCGGGCGGCGGGTAGTTGCCGCCGGGGGGTGGATAGCTGCCCTGTGGTGGGTAGTTGCCAGCCGGATTCTGCGGGTACTGCGGCTGATTCGGATCGGAACCGTACTGCGGCCCGTTGGGTGGGTTCTCGCTCACGAAATGTCCCCTCGACTGGAGTTTTGGTGTGCTGTGTACGAATGACGTGATTCGTCGCTGAGCGAACCGCACTGGGCGTGGTGTGTCAAGCATTACGCGCGTCGTTGACGTGCACGATTCGGACACGATCTCACCGAGCGAGCGCGCCGAGCGACCTCTAAGGTTGGTAGTTCTTACCCATACCGGGATATGTGAGGGGCTCGCCGTGGGCATCAAAGTCGCACTGGAACACCGAACAAGCTATGCGTTCGATCGAATGGTCCAGGTGTATCCGCACGAGATTCGATTGCGGCCCGCGCCGCACTCGCGCACTCCGATCGAAGCGTATTCGCTGAAGATCGAACCTGCCGAGCACTTCATCAATTGGCAGCAAGACGTTTTCGGAAACTTTTTGGCTCGTGTCGTGTTCCCCGAGCGAACCGACCACATGTCGATCACCGTGGGCCTTGTCGCCGATATGGCAGTGATCAATCCGCTGGACTTCTTCGTCGAGGACTGGGCCGAGCATTTCGGGTTCGCGTACGAGAAGGACGACCTGCCGGACCTGGAGCCCTACCTTCGGCCGGTGGACGAGGACGAGGTGGGTAGCGGGCCCGGACCGATCGTCACCGCATGGGTCGAGAAGCTCGAAGCAGCGGTCCGTGAGCGCGGAGACAAGCTGCGCACCATCGATTTTCTGGTGATGGCCAATCAGGGCGTCCTGTCCGACATCGGCTACTCGGTGCGTATGGAACCCGGCGTGCAAACGCCCGATCACACTCTCGCCTCGGCGGTCGGTTCCTGCCGCGACTCGGCGTGGTTGCTGGTGTCGATTCTGCGACAGATGGGCCTGGCGGCACGGTTCGTCTCCGGCTACCTCGTGCAACTCGCCTCCGACATCAAGTCGCTCGACGGGCCTTCGGGTCCGGCGGCAGACTTCACCGACCTTCATGCGTGGACCGAGGTCTACCTGCCCGGTGCCGGGTGGGTCGGGATGGATCCGACGTCGGGTCTGTTCGCGGGCGAGGGTCACATCCCGCTGTCGGCGACACCTCACCCGTCCACTGCCGCGGCCATTTCCGGCGCGACCGGAAAATGCAAAGCCGAACTGGACTTCTCGAACACCGTGGTGCGCGTGCACGAGGACCCACGCACCACGCTGCCGTACACCCCGGAACAGTGGGAGTCGATCCTCGCGACCGCGTCCGTATTGGACAAGAAGATGGACGCTCAGGACATCCGATTGACGGTCGGTGGTGAGCCCACCTTCGTCGCCATCGAGAATCAGGATGCGCCGGAATGGAACACCACGGCCGACGGTCCGCACAAACGGATACTCGCAAGTGCTCTGGCCGAACGGCTACGCACCATCTACGCGCCCGACGGCCTGGTTCAAAGAAGCCAAGGAAAGTGGTATCCGGGGGAGCCGTTGCCCCGCTGGCAGGTGGGGATGTTCTGGCGGACGGACGGCGAATCTCTCTGGAGAGATTCCGACCTCATCGCCGATCCGTGGCTCCCCGACGGTGAACGCCCGGACGCCGTCGAGCCCACGACATCACGTGACCTCGTGGCGAAGTTGGTCGAAAGCCTCGGACTGCCTCCGGAACAGGCGCGTCCGGCGTACGAGGATCCGTTGGTCAGACTGCTCGATCTGGTCCGAGCACCGTACGGCGATCCGCCTGCCGACGGCGACGACCTCGAGCCCGGAGTCGACACCGCCTCGGCTCGCGCAGCACTGCTCGCAAAGCTCGATTCGACGACGGACGATCCCGCGGCCTTCGTCCTGCCCATCAGCCGCACACCGGACGGCACGGGGTGGCAGAGCGCCGACTGGCGGCTGCGTCGCGGTCGACTGGTGCTGCTGGAGGGAGACTCGCCTGCCGGGCTCCGTCTGCCCCTGAGCGCAATTTCCTGGACCGGAGGCCCGCCCGCCAACCCGGCGGATCCGACGGCGCCGTCGGAGCCGCTGCCCACGCGGCAGCGGACACAGCAACCGCCGCGCCCGGTGGATCCGGTGGAAGCGCGCTATGCACGCCTCGTCGAATCGAATGCAGCCGGTTCGGTCGGTGGAAACGACGTCACTGCATTGGTGGCGGAGGTCCGCGACGGCATCCTGCACGTCTTCATGCCTCCGATGGACCGGCTGGAGGACTTTGCCGAGCTCGTGGAACGAGTGGAGAATGCTGCGTCCGCGATCGACACGCCCGTGGTCATCGAGGGTTACGGCCCACCATCGGACCCCCGCATTCAAACTCTGACGGTCACACCCGACCCGGGTGTCATCGAGGTGAACCTGCAGCCGTCGTCGTCGTGGGCGGAGCAGAACGAACTGATGGAGACTCTCTATCGCGAGGCTCGCCAGTCTCGGCTCACCACCGAGGGATTCGACAACGACGGCACCACCCGCGGCACCGGCGGCGGTAATCACATAACGCTCGGTGGCGTGACACCGTCGGATTCGCCGGTGCTGCGCAGGCCTGATCTGCTCGTCTCGATGCTCACTCACTGGCAGCGGCATCCGTCGCTCTCGTACCTGTTCTCGGGTCGCTTCATCGGAACCACCTCGCAGGCGCCGCGGGCCGACGAGGGGCGCGAGGAGTCGCTGTACGAGCTGGAGGTGGCATTCAGTGAAATCGAGCGTCTGACCGGATCCGATCGGACGGCGTCGCCCTGGGTGGTCGACCGCGCTCTACGGCATCTGCTGACCGACATCACCGGCAACACGCACCGCGCCGAATTCTGCATCGACAAGCTCTACAGCCCCGACAGCACCCGAGGCCGCCTCGGGTTGCTCGAGTTGCGAGGTTTCGAGATGCCGCCGCATCACCAGATGGCGATGGTGCAGTCTCTTCTCGTCCGATCGCTCGTCTCGCTGTTCTGGGACGAACCATTGAAGGCGCCCCTGATCCGCCACGGCGCCAATCTCCACGGTCGATACATGCTCCCGCATTTCGTCATCGGCGACATCGGACGCGTTGCGGAGGATCTACGCGAGCACGACATCGAGTTCGACACCAGCTGGCTCGACCCGTTCACCGAGTTCAGATTCCCGAGGCTCGGGACCACCGTGATCGGTGACGCGGAGATGGAACTTCGCGGAGCCATCGAACCGTGGAACACGCTCGGCGAGGAATCGACGTCGTCGGGCACCGCTCGCTACGTGGATTCGTCGGTCGAACGTATCCAGGTGAAGATCGCCGGCGCCGACGAAGGGCGATACATGGTGACCTGCAACGGCGTGCCGGTGCCGATGCTGCGGACCGACCGCCAGGACGTGCAGGTCGCCGGAGTCCGATACCGAGCCTGGCAACCGCCGAGCGCGCTTCACCCGACCATCGAAGTGCAGAGTCCACTGCGATTCGACCTGATCGAGAAGCAGACCGGTCGTGCTGTCGGTGGATGCAGCTACCACGTTGTTCACCCTGGTGGCAGGTCCTACGACGGCCCACCGGTCAATTCGGTGGAGGCAGAAGCACGCCGAAACGGACGATTCGAAGAGGGCGGGTTCACAGCGGGGAAGGTGGACATAGCAAGATTGCTCGAGATGCATGCTCGACAGTCGATCGACGTCACCGCGCCTGGAATGTTGGACCTCCGTCGCACGGGTGTCTACGCCGGATAACGGTGGCGCGATCGAACAGCGAGTCGAACCGGTGACGATCACCGGCCGCTCCCACGTCCTTGCCGAGAGGCGACGTGGACCGGCATGGGATCGCCCTACGGAAGGAATGACGACTCGATGGTTCCCGTGGATGCGGTGGACTCCGGATCCGGCACAGGCAGCGCCGGGACGAGCAGTGTCGGTACGAACAGTGTCGAGCCGGGCGCGGTTCGCTCCGGCGATGCACAGCAAGCCTCGGTACAGGTGATCTCCGAGTACCGGAACCGCCGTGCGAACGTGCCGTGGGGCCCGGCCCGTCACGACGAGCTCCTCGACGACACCGGCGTCGTGCGTCCTCAGTGGGCCGAACTCGTCGCAGGCCTCGACGAGGCAGGCCGAGGGGGAGAGCGCGCCCTTCAGTCTCGCGTTCGCCGGCTGGTCGACGATCACGGAATCACCTACAACCCGATTCCGGCCGACGGGTCCGACAGTGTCGTCACCCCGGTCCGCTGGGGTCTCGACGGAATCCCGTTGGTGTTGGCGGCCGACGACTGGGACCGGCTCGAAGCCGGGCTGGTCCAACGCTCGGCGCTGCTCGATGCGCTTCTGGCCGACATCTACGGCCCGATGGAGACCGTGCGAAAGGGCCTCGTTCCGCCGGAGCTGATCTTCGCCGATCCGGGCTACGTTCGCGCAGCACACGGAATCACGATTCCCGGGCCCCACCAACTCTTCGTTCACGCGGCCGATGTCGGTCGAGGCTCCGACGGGACGTTTCGGGTGGTGGCCGATCGCACCCAGGCGCCGTCGGGAATCGGTTACGCGCTGGCGGATCGCCGCGTCATGTCGCGCGCGACGCCCGAGTTGTTCCAGGACACCAATCCGAGGCCGCTCTCCACGTTCGCTCGCGCGGTTCGGCTGGCGTTGATCGACGCGGCGCCCGCGTCGGCGGAAGATCCTGTCGTCGTCGTCCTCAGCCCGGGAACTCAGTCCGAAACCGCATTCGATCAGGCTTACCTCGCCACCGTTCTCGGGTTCCCACTCGTCGAGAATGCCGACCTCGTCGTGCGCGACGGATGCCTGTGGATGAGATCTCTGGGGAAGCTTCGCCGTGTCGACGTCGTTCTTCGTCGTGTCGATGCGGGGTTCATCGACCCGCTGGACCTGAGGCCGGACACGAGGCTCGGAGTCGTCGGACTGGTCGAGGTCATCAGGCGCGGAGCGGTGACGGTGGTCAACACCATGGGCAGTGGCGTGCTCGAGAACCCTGCGCTGCATTCGTTGCTGCCCTCGCTCAGCCGGGCGCTTCTCGACGAGGACTTGCTGCTCGAATCGACGCCCTCGGTTTGGGGAGGTGCGCCGAACGGTCTCTCGCACCTGACGTCGCGACTGCGATCGATGGTCTTTCGGTCGGTAGCAACTCGCGAGAGCGTCGTCGGCCACGATCTGGACAACGCCGCGGCGGAGCGGTTCTCCGCGAGGGTGCAGGCCCAACCGTGGGCGTGGGTCGGTCAGGACGTGCCCGAGTTCTCGGTGGCTCCTTCGGGTTCGGGGTTCGGCGGAGATGTCGGAGCCGCCGAAGTCGGCATCAGGTTGTTCACCGTCGCGCAGCGAGTCGGATACACACCGTTGATCGGCGGGCTCGGGCAAGTTCTGGTGACCTCCCCGGTCGCCGAACCTCTCATCACCGTGGCGTCCAAAGACGTCTGGGTGCGGTCCGTCGAACGGGCGACACCTGCCGACTCGGCCCCGCACACACCTCCCGCATCGGTCGAAGAACTTCCGCAGTACGCCGCCACTACCGTCGACGTCGTCAGTAGTCCGCGAGTGCTCGGCGATCTGTTCTGGTTCGGCAGGTACAGCGAGCGCGCCGAGGACATGACGAGGTTGCTGATCGCCGCTCGCGAGCGCCACCAGGACTACCGGTCCATGCCGTGGTTGGACGGCAGCGACAGTTTGCCGATCCTGCTCGAAGCAGTGACGAAGGTGTCGGTGACCGGACCCGGTTTCTTCGACGCCGGCATCCGGGACAGTGCGTTGGCGGAGTTCCGGTCGCTGACGTTGTCGGTGGATCGACTCGGTTCCCTCGCTCAATCGGTCGACCGCCTGCAGCAGGCGGCGCGGGGCGTTCGCGATCAGCTCTCCAACGACACCTGGGCCGTCCTGAACCGCATCGACACCGCTCTCGCCGAGTTGACGGAGTCGAGCCCGAGCAACGGCGCGCAGCTCGCGGCGTCACAATCGGCTGTGCTTCGTGGACTTCTGTCGTTGACCGGCTTGGCATCGGAGTCGATGGTCCGTGATCCCGGGTGGTACCTCATGGACTCCGGAAAACGTATCGAGCGAGGCCTCCAGCTGACGTCGTTGCTGTCCGCGACCCTGAGCCATGCGCTGACACCGTCGACCGAACAAGCCGTCATCGATTCGGTCCTCTCGGCCGCGGAGTCGTCGGTGATCTACCGCCGACGCAATCGAGGGCGTGCGCGCATCGCTGCCGTGGCCGAACTGCTTCTGTTCGACGAGGGCAATCCACGCTCGCTCGTGTATCAACTCGATCGACTCAAGGACGATCTCGGTGCCCTGCCCGACGCCTCGGGGACCTCGCGCGGTGAACAACTCGTCGAGCAGATGACCGTGCGACTACGTCGAATAGATCCAGGCGATCTGGAATCGGTGGATCCATCGGGACGCCGCGTCGAACTCGTGGACCTGGTCGACGGAATCCACGCCCAGCTGGAGGATCTCTCGCGGGTCATTCTCGCGACCCACATGGTGCTTCCCGGTGGAACCCAGCCGCTCTGGGGAACCGCTGGGCGTCGGCCGCATCAACGTGCTGGTGCATCTCGGAACGGCAGCACATCTCAGAACGGCAGCACATCTCAGAACGGCAGCGGAACATGAGCAGGCGTTATCGGATCCGGCACATCACGACCTACACGTACTCGGATCGGGTGTCGTCGTCCTACGGCAGGGGATTCCTCGCGCCGCGCGAGACCGACGTACAGCGGTGCCTGGAAAAGTCGGTCGAGGTGCAACCATCGCCGACGGACCAGTCGTTCGGGGTCGACGTGTACGGCAACGAAGACGTTTATTTCCATGTGACAACCGATCACGAGAAGCTGGTCGTCACTGCGGATTCGCTCGTCGAAGTCGACGCGCCCTCGTCAGCCGACCTCGAGCTCGGCCGTTCGACGCCATGGGAGCACGCCCGACCCCAGCAGCCGGGGGAGTACACCGCGGAGGGTGACCGCGCCGCTGCCGTGGAATTCGTGCTCGACCTCGATCAACCCGAGATCACCGATGCGGTGCGCACGTACGCGGACGTCAGTTTCGCGCCTGGGCGCCCGTTGCGCGAGGTTGTCGTCGATCTCACGCATCGCATTTTCACGGATTTCACCTATCAATCGGGGTCGACGACCGTGTCGACCACGGTTGCCGACGTACTGGAGGCTCGGTCGGGGGTGTGCCAGGACTTCGCGCGCCTGGCGATCGCCGCGCTCCGCGCGAACGGTCTGGCCGCGCGCTACGTGTCCGGTTACCTCGCCACCGAACCGCCTCCCGGCAAGGAACGCATGATCGGCGTCGACGCGACTCATGCCTGGGCGGCGGTGTGGACACCGCAGAACACGTGGCTGGCGTTCGATCCCACCAACGACCAGCTCGTCGACGAGCGCTACACCACGGTGGCGTGGGGCCGGGACTATGCCGATGTTCCGCCTTTGCGCGGCGTCATCTACACCGAGGCGGAAGAGAGCACCATTTCGGTGTCGGTGGACGTCGCTCCTGTCGACTGACACGGCTGGTTCCACCACGGTTCCTGTGGTGCAGCACAGTGGAAACGACGCGAAGTGGTAACGATGCGAAATCGGATCACGACTTTTCCCTGTTGGAAGTGACAAGGTCCGATTCGAACGCACTATCCGTCGGACCGAGCAGGTACCTTGGTACCCGATGACCGCAACATTGGCAGACCCTGTTTCAGAGGTAGTGGCAGCCGCCCAGCAGCTGCTCACCAGGCGTACCGGCGCACCTGTGACCCTTGTCGATCCAGTCGATCTCGGTGGCAGCGGGCAAGCGACGGTACTTCGTGTTCGCGTATCGGAAAATCCATTCCAATTGCCGCGCACCCTCGTGATCAAACAGGTTCGAGATTCGGCGGGCTCGGGTTCAGGAGTCGACGCGGGAGGGCACTCGGCATTTCTGCGGGAAGCTGCCTCGTACCAGTTCGCGACTGCACTGGCGACCGACAGCAGGCCCGGCCCGGATCTCCTCGCCTACGACCTGGGCGCGAGATTGCTGGTGCTCAGTGATCTCGGCGATGCGAGCCCCATCACCGCTCTTCTCAAGCACTCGGATGCAGCATCGGTCACCAATTCCTTGATGGCGATGGCCCAGGCTCTGGGACGTATGCACGCCGCCACGGTGGGACGAGAAGACGATTTCGCCGCCCTGCTGCGTCGCGTCGGAGTCACGAACTCGGCCGACGGCATCTCCGCGCAGATCCCCGACGTTCTCACGGCGGTGCCGCGCATGCTGGACGAAGATCTCGGGATCGTCGACGTCCCCGCCTCGCTCCTCGAACGGGTCGAGCGCAGTGGCCGGCTGTTCGGTCACGGTGCCTTTCGTGCCTTCAGTCCTTCCGATCTGTGCCCGGACAACATCATCGTCAACGAAGAGGGCGTCCGATTCCTCGACTACGAGTGGGGCGGCTTTCGCGACGCCACACTCGACATCACCTACGCACTCGCATCGTTCCCCGGATGCTTGTGCCATTTCGATCTCTCCGCCGACCGCGCCCAGGCGATGATCGACGCCTGGAGATCGGAAGTCGTCGGAATCTGGCCGCATCTTGCCGACGACTCGGTGCTCGCATCGAAGATTCTCGATGCGCAATTGATCTGGGTGTGGCTGACGACGTTCTGGTTCCTGCCCAACGATCACACACGGATCGCGGCGGCACGTGCCCACCATCTCTCGGTGCCCCGCTCCGACGCGCTGATCTCACGGTGGAACGTCCTCGTCGAACAGGCGACCCGCACCGGTGATGCCGATGTCGCCGCGTTCGCCCTGCGCGTCGTGGGCGCTCTCGAATCGAAGTGGGATCGCTGAGCATCCGGTTCGGTGTCTCCGATAGCGTCTGAGCTGTGAGTACAGGGTTCGGAGCCGGGTTCGACGACGACGACGAAGAAAACGGCTTGTTCGACACCCCCGCGGAGTCCGCGGAGACCGAGCCTGCGCCGTCGCGGCCGTACGTTGCCCCGGAAGCGCCGCTGGCCGTCCGAATGAGGCCTCGAACTCTCGACGAAGTAGTCGGGCAAAGTCACCTACTTGCTTCCGGATCCCCGCTTCGCCGCCTCGTCGACGGTTCGGGTGCGTCCTCGGTGATGCTCTACGGTCCGCCGGGTACGGGTAAGACAACGTTGGCGTCGCTGATCTCCGGAGCAACCGGTCGTAAGTTCGAGTCGCTGTCGGCGTTGTCGGCTGGAGTCAAAGAGGTCCGCGGAGTCATCGACCTTGCTCGGCGCCGACTGACGGCCGGAGAGCAGACAGTGCTCTTCATCGACGAGGTGCATCGCTTCTCCAAGACGCAGCAGGATGCTCTGCTGGCGGCTGTCGAGAACAGAATCGTCCTGCTCGTGGCCGCCACCACCGAGAACCCGTCGTTCTCCGTGGTGTCGCCGTTGCTGTCCAGATCGTTGGTGCTGCAGCTTCAGCCCCTCGGTTCGGCGGATATCGAGTTGCTGCTCACCCGTGCCGCGAACGATCCGCGGGGATTGGACGGTGCCGTCACGATCGCCGACGACGCCATGGCCCATCTGGTGAGGCTGGCAGCCGGTGA
>NZ_JAHFVG010000020.1 GCF_023264675.1 Rhodococcus sp. (in: high G+C Gram-positive bacteria) | reverse complement strand
CGATCGACGGGGTGGTGCGTGATCCCTCGGAGTTGGCGACCACAACCGGCTCGCCGCCCTCGAGGACGGACACGACCGAGTTGGTGGTCCCGAGGTCGATACCGACCGCACGAGCCATAGTAATTCCTCCTGTTTGTTGCTGTGTTGATCCACAAGCTTGGTTGATTCCTAGCTGAGCGAACCTCACTCAAGTCTGCAAGACAATTTCTGCTTCTGTCAAACCGGACTTGAGCCTCATCCACTCAAGGCTGTCGAAAGGGTTAACGGAGGGGTTCGCGGATTTGTTCCCGGGGGCGCTTCCCCCATGTGAGCGCGAATCCATAGCCACCTATGTATTCGCGCTCACATGCGACGGAGTCGCCTACCCTCCAACCATGCCGACGCTGCGCGCCCTCGAATGCTTCGTCGCCGTCGTCGAGCGCGGATCACTGACGGCAGCGTCGACCCATCTGCACCTCTCGCAACCCGCGCTCTCCCACCAACTCGCGACGCTGGAGAAAGAGATCGGAACGCCGCTGCTCGAGCGATTGCCGCGCGGGGTGCGTCCGACGCCGACGGGCCGGGCAGTGCTCGCCGACGCCACCGCGGCCCTGGCGTCGGCGAATCGCGTCATGGTTACCGGCCGTGCCGTTGCCGCCGGATCGGTGGGCACACTGCGGATCGTGTGCGCCGAGACCATGACGGTGCCGATCCTCGCTCCGACACTCAGAAAGTGGTCGCGGAGCCATGCAGGCATTCGCGTCGAACTCACCGAGGCGACGAGCGCCGACACCATGGCCGACGCCATCGGATCGGGAGACGCCGACATCGCGATCGGACCGGCTTCGGAACATTTCTCGGGCAACGTCGCGCAGATCGGGACGGAGGAGATCGTTGCGGTGATCCCGGCGGGACTCGACCTCACCGACGAACCCGACGTCCCGTGGACTGCACTCGAAGGTCGGCCCATCGTTCACTATCACCCGTCCAACGGACTCGGCGCATGGATCGACAGTGTTGCAGCGCAGCACAACTCGTCACTCGCTGCCGCAACACGCACTCGCAATGCCACTACCGCAGCTCAATTGGCACATGCCGGACTCGGCATCGCACTGGTTCCGACGACGGCATTACCGCCGCGGTTCACCGGCGTCGTCACACCACTGCGACCACGACTGACCCGAGCCGTGGTCGCAATGATCGGCTCCCCCACCGACGCGCTGGTTCAGCGCTTCGTCTCGGACGTCTGCAGCCGGGGAGTTCCTTCCCTGAAGTGAATCACGTTATCCGACAATATCGTTCAGTCGCGATCAGACGAACCGACCCCCGCCGTCGACGTGCAGGGTCAGCCCCGTCACGAAGGTATTCGTGAGCGCCATCAGTACCGCCTCGGCAACGTCGGACGTTTGCCCCACACGCCCGACCGGGTTCTTCTCGGCCGTCGCGGTGAAGAACGCTTCTTTGTCGTCGCCGTCCCACGCCCCGGAGTCGACGATTCCGGGCGAGAGCGCGTTGACCCGCACCGGCGCCAGTTCGACGGCGAGCGCCTCCGCGAGGAATGCGACGGCACCGTTCGTCGTGGCCATCACGGCAAGACCAGGCGCGGGCTTCCACGCCGCGACACCGGAGAAGAACAGAAACGATCCACCGGGGCGGATACTCGGCGCGAAGTGCTTGGCCAACAGAATCGGGCCGATCACCTTGGCGTCGAATGCTTCTCGAATCCTGCCGGGTTCCAGATCGGAAACGGGGCCGTTGGCGTGATCGGCTGCGAGGCTCACCACGTGATCCAGTTCGCCGATCTGCGCGGCGGCTGCAGCGATCGAATGCTCGTCGGCGAGATCCACGGTCACCGTGGTGGCGCCGGTACCGAGTGCTCCCGCCGCGACGTCGAGCGCGGCGGGAGTACGTCCCGCCAGCACCACCTCGCCGCCCGCGGCGAGAATGGCCGCCGCAATCGCTCGACCGATTCCCGACGCCCCGCCGACCAGCAGTACTCGTGCTCCATCGATGTTGTTGCCCATTGTTTTTCCTTTCGTTCAGCGGTTCTTGGAACCAGCCAACCGAAAGAAGCATCGAAGAACAATCGATAGATGCGCGCTGCGATATCGAAAATTTCTATACATCGACGCAACGCACCCCTGCTCGTCGTGAGCAGGGGTGCGCGGTCGGGAAGGAGGATCCTGGCGTTTACTCGCCTGCGGGCGTTCCAGCCAGCACGCAATCGACGCTCAGAACTCCGAACGCGATGTTGTCCGGGTAGTTGGCGTCGAGCTGCGGCGAGAAGACCGCTGCGCCGCCCGGCCGCGACACCCACTCGGCATCCTTGCTGGGGACGGTGTAGGTGACGGTCTCGCCTGCGCCGATCTTCTCCTCGTTGAACACACCGGGAGCGTCGGGCAGCACCACGAAGTTGGTGGCGACGTTCGCCGCATCACCCTTTCCGACGTTCTTCACGACGATCTCCAGGGCCGCGGTGTCGGCTTCGGCCTTGTCGTCGAAGGGCGCGCACGTGGCTGCCACCGTCACGACGAGGTCGGGGGCGTCCGGCATCGCTGCCGATCCCAGGGACGGGGCAGGGTCCGGCTCTTCGGCGGCCGCGATGGGCGCCAGTGCGAACGCACCGACTGCGGCGGCGAGTGCGGCCGTCGAGGCCAAGACGGTGGTGCGAGCGAAGCGGCGCATGGTGTAACTCCTGTGACTGAAGGGGTTGTTGTTGCGTTCAACTATTACCGATTTCAATCGGACATACCAGACCAGGGAGTCTCGATCGGGTGACGTTCCAGCTTCGTCCGGTCACGGCTTACACCGATGTAATTCACATTCGTCGATGTTTCCCACCCCGAGGTTCGGGGGAATCAGAGAAGTCTGCAGATGCAGCGTTCTCTACGTAGGGTTGAAGAAAAGCGAGGCTACGGAGGCACATGGATCCCGAAGTGCAGCACGAACCGAGCGAGATCACCTACGACGAAAAGTTCTATCCGGCCAGGCCCCGCCCGCTGCGTCCGTCGGTTCGACGTGCGAACCGTAATGGATCCACCCCGCAGGACGGCAGCCCGTCCGCCGACAATCCCCAATATGTCGAGTGGCTCACCGAGCAGTCGATGCTGCGCGACGCCAAGCTCATCGCCGAGCAACTCTCGGGCAAGGGCAGCATGTGGCAGAACCCCTACGCCGATCCCAATCCGCGAGGCGCCGTCGAACGTGCACCCGTGTGGTTCACCGCATACCCGATCTCGGTCATCAACGCACCACGCACGAGCTTCCTGAGCACTCTCGGTGACGAAGCTCTGTGGCAGGCGTTCTCCGAAATCGGCATCACCGCAGTGCATACCGGGCCGGTGAAGGTTGCGGGCGGCATTCACGGCTGGCGTCCGACGCCGTCGGTGGACGGCCACTTCGACCGCATCGGAATGCAGATCGACCCCGCATTCGGCTCCGAGGAGGAGTTCCGACGCCTCTGCGTCGTCGCATCGGCGTACGACGGCATCGTCATCGACGACATCGTTCCCGGCCACACCGGGAAGGGGGCCGACTTCCGCCTCGCCGAGATGGCCGTCGCCGACTATCCCGGTATCTATCACATGGTCGAGATCGAGCCGCAGGACTGGCATCTGCTCCCCCGAGTCCGTGCCGGTGCGGATTCACAGAACATCGACGCCGAAGCCGAGGCGAACCTCGCTCGCGCGGGCTACATCATCGGCCAGCTCCAACGTGTGATCTTCTACGAGCTCGGGGTCAAGGAAACCAACTGGAGCGCAACGGCTCCCGTGGTCGGCGTCGACGGCGTCGAGCGCCGCTGGGTGTATCTGCACTACTTCAAGGCAGGTCAGCCGTCGATCAACTGGCTCGACCCTTCCTTCGCCGGCATGCGGCTCGTCATCGGCGACGCCTGCCACTCCATCGCCGACCTCGGAGCAGGCGCGCTCCGTCTCGACGCCAACGGCTTCCTCGGAGCCGAACGTCGCGCCGAGGGACCTGGTTGGTCCGAGGGCCATCCACTCTCCGAGGCCGCCAACCACCTGATTGCCAGCGTGGTGCGCAAGATGGGCGGGTTCACCTTCCAAGAGCTGAATCTGACGATCGACGACATCAAGGCGATGGGCGAAAACGGCGCCGACCTGTCGTACGACTTCATCAATCGTCCCGCGTACCAGCACGCACTGGTCATGGGGAACACCGAGTTCCTGCGGCTCACCATGAGCCTCTCGCGCGATCACGGCGTCGACCCCGCGTCGCTGGTGCATGCGTTGCAGAATCACGACGAGCTCACCTTCGAACTGATCCACTTCGCCACACTGCATGCCGAGGACGAGTTCAACTACTGCGGCGAGACGATCAAGGGTTCCGACCTCGGTGATCAGATCCGCGCCGAACTCACCGATCGACTCACCGGACGGTGGGCGCCGTACAACCGGACGTTCACCACCAACGGGATCGCCTGCACCACAGCCAGTGTCATCACGGCCTCGCTCGGCATTCGTGACCTGGACCGGATGGACGAGTCCGACATCGAGACCGTGAAGACCGCTCACTTGATGCTCGCGATGTACAACGCGTTGCAGCCGGGAGTCTTCGCACTGTCCGGTTGGGACTTGCTGGGCGTGCTGCCGATCGACGCCGACGATGTCGAGGATCTGATTCGCGAGGGCGACACCCGTTGGATCAACCGCGGGGCGCACGATCTCATGGACAGCTTCCCCGACGCCGTTCGGTCCGAATCCGGTATCCCCCGTGGTCGGAGCCTGTACGGTCCGCTGCCCGAGCAATTGAAGGACTCCAACTCCTTCGCCCGGCGACTGGCCCGAATCATCGAGGTACGCAACCGATTCGGAATCGCCACGGCTCAACAGCTCGATGTGCCGACGGTGTCGCACAAGGGTCTGCTGGTGCTCGTTCACGAGCTGGGCCAGGGCATCATCCAGGCGACGGTCATCAACTTCACTTCCGACGAGATCGCCGCCACCGTGCAGTCGAAGCACCTCACGCCCGGTGCAGGCGTGTTCGACATGTTCGACGACACCGAGATCGGCGTGGTCGACGAGTTGAACAGCTTCCCGATGACCCTTGGGCCGTACCAGGGAGTGCCGGTCATACTGCGGTAGCCCGGGCCGGATGCTCCCGAATCGGGTCGAACAGGCGGGATTCCGTATTTTCGGCTCGATTCGGGAGGATTATGCCCGCCCTACGGCCCGAACTGCCACGTTCCGTCGACACACATGACCGCACGCCCCGCGGACGTCTGGCTACCGCCGTCGATCGACGGGTCGCATTCGGTGTCGGCCTCGTGAATGCCGACGAGCAACACGGTGTCCACCCAGATCGAACCGTCGGGGAAAGACCCGCAGACGAATTGTCCACCATCGGGATCGAGTCCGACCACCCCGACGTCGCTGCACGGCTGCCCGATGTCCGCCCGGGGAGCCGGTGGTAGAGGTCCGGGGGACGGCGGTAGCGGCGACGCCGGAGGAATTTCCGACGGAGCCGTGGCCTGAGGAGCAACGGCGCCGTCACCGCCTTCGAGCTGACGAAAATATGCGTCGACGACGGCCTCGCTTTCCGGGCAATGCCTCGCTACCGACGCCCGGGACAGCGCGGCACTCTTCTGCCAGGACATGGTCGCTCCGAGTTCCCCCACGGTCGCGGCGAACGTGGTCCCGCCGGCGAACCCGCTGCAGATGTCCACGGCACGACGCGTGAATCCGGCGAAGTTGTCGGCGTCGACGTCGAAGCCCGCCTCGACGAGCACGTCGGCGAACCTGGCGTCGTCCGCGGGCAACCCGTCGATGTACGCCGATGGCGACGCTTCGGGGACGTCGAAGCGCTGGCACGCCGTCAGCACACCCGCAACGACGATCGCCGACGCGACAGCCCGAAACTTCTTCACCGAATCCCCCCACAGGTCAGTCTCTGCACACTCTAGCCTCGCCCGTTCATGCGAAGTGCGCTCGACCGAGTACCGGTTCCACAGGACGCTCAGCGGTAGCGACCGTCACGCAACCAGTTGTCGAGCTTCGACTTGATCTCGTCCACGCTGCGTTTCGGCGCGAAGAAACGCGCCAACACCGGCCCGTGTGGCAGGTCGCTGCCCACTACCTTCGACTTTCGACCGTCGATTTCGTGGGCGACAACGTACGCCGCCTCTTCGCCCCCGCTGTCGATGCGGAACGAGGTGACCGACCCACGGAGAACCGAGGCGTACGCCCCCTTGCGGTTGTGGAAGATGAGTTCATAGGGGTAGACCAGCGTGTACTGCGACGCGTGGGCGAACAATTGCCAGGCCACCAAAATACCGAATGCTGCGCCGCCCGCGTACGAAAGAACCGGTAGTGAACGCAGCACCGCGGCGACGATCAACAATCCGGCGCAACAGATCGCGAAGACTGTGCCCATGGCGACGTACAGGGAGCGCTCCCATTCCGTCCCACCCACCCGAGCAAGTGCGGTACCGGTTCGTTTCTCCATGTCGTCTTGATACGCGACCGCGAGCACTTTGTCAGTCCACACGATGCTGCACGCAAGATCGAGGCCGACGCCGATAGAATCCTCACCTGTGAGCGATCCCGGCAGACATCGTGGTCAAGACCCAGAATTCCGCCCCCAGCCGGCGCGGCCGGAGTTCGCGGTCGAGCCACTCCGACCTCGCGAGGAGCCGTCGTCGTCGTCGACCGCCCATCGAGTGTGCCTTCTCGCGTGGGCCGGCGTCGCGATCGTCGCGCTGGCGCTGGCCGCCGTGGTCGCGCTCCGGTACGACGCGGTCCGAGCGGCATTGGAAACGACTGTTGCACAGGATAGTTCGGGCGCATCGACGTCCGCGGTGTCCGACACCGTGACCGTGACGCTCCTCGGGAGTGCCGCGGTCACGGTCGTCCTACTCCTCGTCGCAGGTTTCGGTTTGTCGCTGGCCGCCGCGAGGAAACCATCGTCGACGATCGTTCTGCTCGTCGCCGGACTGCTGACGATCGGTGCATCCATTGCGTTCTGGTCGTTCATGTCCGACGCCGGATCGGTTGCCGCCGGGGCTCTCCGGTGGGGACCGCTGGTCGCTGCCGGGTTGGCCGCCGTCGCCACGGTGGCCGCGGCGACCATGCGGACGAAGTGATTCTCGTCGCTCGATAGCTTATGCAAGCCTTACTTTTGCTTTACTTCAACAATGAACTATCGGATCTGGGTCGTTGCCTCGGCATTACTTGTCACATCGTGCAGTTCGACGCCGGAGGCCGATCAGAGCGCCACCGATACGCGGGTCGTCGAGACATCCCTCGGCACCGTCTCCGTTCCCACCACCGTCGAATCCGTCGTGGTCATCGACGGTCGACGCGACCTGGACATCGCCATCGCATTCGATCTACCGATCGTCGGAATGCCGGTGGAGACCGAGGCCCCGCCCGAGATCCCCGGTCCGCTCACCGAGCCCGTGACCGCGCTGCTCGCCGACGGCGTGCCGGAGCTCTACCCTCGCAATGTGGTGGACATCGAATCGATCGCCCGGGTTGCCCCTGATCTGATCATCGGCCGCGACGAAGTGGTCGAGGAGATCTACGACCAGCTCAGCACCATCGCACCGGTTCTCCCGGTCGGCTCGACAGGCTCGGGCGTCTCGTGGCAGGAGGACGTCGACGCCGTCGGCGCCGCACTCGGCATGCAGGACACAGCGCGAGAGATCGAAGCCGAGTACGACGATCGCGTCGAGCAGATCAAGACCGAGCACGCCGACGCCATCGCGAACACCGAGGTGCTGCCCATCAGCACCTCCGACGAAGGCGGAATCTCGGTCGGTCGTGAGCGCGTGCCGTCCATCGCACTGGTCGATATCGGCGCGCGATTCGGCAGCGCCTGGGACGCAGCGACACCCGAGGTGGAGTACGGCCCGGAGAACATCACCGCGGCGAACGACGCGACGGCGATGATCGCCGCCATCACCTCGGACCAGGATCTACAGGCAATGAACTCCAACGCCTTGTGGACGTCTTTGCCTGCAGTACAGAGCAATCGGATCGTGCGGACCGACAAGTTCACCAACGACGGCGGACCACTGACGGCACTGTGGACACTGGATCTCGTCGAGCAGCTGTACGCGGCCTAGGTCGACGCCACGACACCTTCCGCGCTACGGGCAGCAACCGAGCAGGACCGCGCGGTGAACTGATCGAGCAACGGATGCTCGGACAACCTGCGCCACTTCTGCACCGCCGCCAGCGCAGTATCGTGGCGTTGCGCCGCACCTGCGTCGGGATCGAGTCCGAGACGAGTGGACGAGTCGATTCCGAAGCCTCCGATGAGCCGATGAAGCTCGGCGAGTTCGTTCTCCGGCAGTTTCGGCGTACTCGAACGCATTCGACCGAGCAGCCTCAGTTCCTGGAAACCGTGCACATCGGCCAACATTCGGCCGGCCTCCGCCTGGAATGCAGCCGACTCCGCGATCGGGCGTGCCTCCAACGTGCGCTGCAGTGCCACCAACGCCGAGTGGAGTTTGAGCTGATCTGCCCGCTGCCCGAACTGCACGTCGATGACCGAGCGCAGTTCGTTGAGCCCGCTTCGCTCCACCAGTTCTGCAGCGAGAGTAGGCGAATCACGAACACCCAATTTGATCAGCGTGATGGCCATGCGGATACCGAACAGGCCGAATCGATCGACGATCGACGCCCGCAGTTCGGCGTCGACGGGAAGCAAGCCCGGCCGAGAGAACCGATCCGCGGACAGCAACGCCAGCTGGAGATCCTCGTCGGGAACCTGAGCGAGGGACTCGAAGGCCGCGAATTCGCCCTGCCGCAGCGTTTCTGCAGCGAGCGCCAGCAATCCGGCGACGGGGACGACAGCTTGGCAGAGCCCGGTGGCCTCCAACTCGGACGCGAACCGCGCCGCAACTTCCTTTGCCGACATCATCGCGTCCATGCGTCCCGATCCGACCTCGTCGGCCCTGGACACGACGCCGACGACGCCGAGCGGGCCCGAGTCCCCGCCCACGTGCGCGCCGATCTGACCCAGGAACGAAACATCGGTCGCGTTCAGCGTGCGAAGAAGATAGACGACGGCATCGGCGCCGGACGACGAATTCTCCGGCGTCAGCATCGACAGTGTGCGCGCCGAGACATCACGAGAGAGCGACGACGTCCCCGGTGTGTCGATGATGGTGGTCTGGGTGAGAGTGCGAGCGGGCCACTCGACGTCGAGTCGGTCCACGCGCGATGCCGTCAGTTCACCGAGGTCGAAGGTCAGCCGCCCACCGCGGCGCTGGACGGGCACGTGCGCCGAGCGATCGCCGTCGTACCAAGCGGTCACGTTCGGGGTAGCACCGCTGCGGTACCAGGTGACGACCTTGGTGCACTCCGTCGCATCCGTCGGCGCGATGTCCTGCCCGACAAGCGAATTGAGCAATGTCGATTTTCCGGCCTTGAGTGATCCGGCAAGGGCGACGCGCAGCGGCTGATCCAGCCGGTCGAGACATTCGGTCAACGACCATGCTGCGTGGGTATCGATGGAGTACGCCGCGCGAGCCGCGGTGATCAGCGCCCGCGCATCGGCAATCGTGCTCACTGCACTGCTTCTCGGGGGACCAGCGCCGCTGCACGCTCGTTGAGTTCCGCGACTACCTTCATCTCACGGTCGAGTTGCGCAGTCCTGGTGGATCTTTCCGCGGTTTCGACGTTGGCTGCATCCTGGGCGGCACGCAGAGAATCGTTGAGCGAACGCAGCGTCTGCTCGGCGATGGACGTGAAGTGATCGCGCAGAACCCGCTGGATCTGACGCAGGCGATCCTTCGATTCCTTACCGACCTGAAAACTGACGTCGTCGGTGAAACGCCGGATGGCCATCTTGGCCTCGGCGCGGCGCGTCTTGACGCGATTCTCTTTGTCTTCCTTGTACGCCTTGGTGCCGAGCAGGACACCGGCACCGATCGAGATGGGATTGAGCAGACTCAGACCGACGAAGGTGGTGATCAGCCCGAACATCAGCACGCCACCGTAGGATCCCCGCATTCCGACGAGAACCTTCTGCGTGATGCCGGTCTTGCCGGTTTCCAGATCGGCAAGGGAGGCAACGGGTTCGAGAACGTTGTCGAGATCGCCGAGATCGAGGTCCGGCAACGCCACCGCGCCTGCGGCGGCAAAATGCTCGGCAACGAGTTCGGCCAGCCACAGCGCCCGCTCGTGGGCCCACACGAAGTTGTCGCCGACCGATGCCGCGATCTGCTCTTCGAGCCAATCGCCCAGTTCGAGCCAGTCCGAACCGGGGTCGCCCTCGTCGACGGTCTCCTCGGCCTCTCGGGTCACACGCCGCAGTCGATCTCGCAGATCGTGATCGATGTCCGACGCCAGGTCGGCAATACCGTCCGCGAGAGTCTGCTGCCACTGCGAGGTCTTCTTGTGCAGCTCCTCGGCGGCGGACTTCGCCCGCTGCAGTCCGGCGACGGCTGCTGCTGCACGTTCGGGGTCTCGGAGCGCGGCGAGCTCACTGCCCATTGCCAACGTGAGATGCTCGGTGACGGAACGGATGTCGAGCGACACCGCAGAGCGCGTGGTGGCATCGGCGCGCGCCACGACGCTCTCACGCAGGAATCCGTACAGCTCGGGGAATCCGGATTCGACGTTGAGTTCGTCGTCGTTCAACCGGAGCGCGTGAGATCGAAGGAGGGACGACACCGGGATCATCGGCACGTCCAATCCTTCTCGCTCGAGGTGGCCGCGGTTGGCCTCGACGATCCGACGCCAATGCGGATACAGATCCGTCTTGGTGATCAGTACCGCGACCGAGGGGCACAGCCCGAGAACCTGACGCAGAAATGCGATCTCGGGTTCGGTGAACTCACGGCTGGCGTCGGAGACGACCAACACGGCGTCCGCCGACGGAACGAGACCCAATGTGCCTGCAGCGTGCGGGTTCCCGTGCCCACCGACTCCTGGCGTATCGACCAGGACGAGACCGTCGGCCAGGAGGGGACTGGGGACGTTTACTTCGAGCCGCAGGACCTCACGCCCTTGGGCACGCGGACTGGCCGGGGTGATGTTCTGCAGTTCGTCCAGCGGTACGTCGGCGCGGACGACGTCGTTGCCCGGGTCCGCCAACACGAGTTCGGCGTACGACCGATCGGAGTTCTGCACGATCGTCGGGATTGCGGTCGTCTCGTCGTCACCGACCGAGCACACGCTCAGGTTCAGGAGCGAATTCACGAACTGGCTTTTTCCCTGTTTCAGGGGTCCTACCACGACTATTCGTCTTCGAGGATCGAGAACCCGCTCTTTCGCGAGTTCCATTCTCGTCACCAGATCGGACCGCCCGACCGTCTGCGCTACGGCAGCAGTTCGATCGAGAAGATCGGCCAGCTCTTTCGCTTGCCCGTCCATAGCCTTCTTTCGGATTCACGTACTCGGCGCACAGACCGTCAACTCTAACGAGAGAAGAGGCTCAGGGCGTACGAACTGCCCTGAGCCTCTTCTTCTCGTCCTGCGGGAAAACGTTACGGGTGCAGCAGATCCGTGTGGTGATCGACGGTGGCGATGTCGGTCACCGAGTGCGCGGCGCTGTCCACATCGCCGTGCAGGCCTGCGTCCGAGTGCAGCGACGAGTCGCTCTGCGCCTGACCGAAGACATTGGAGTCCACCGAGGACCAGGAGTTGGAGTCGAACGAACTCGACAGCGATCCCGAGGCACTGCCTGCAGCGTCCGCTGCGCCTCCGAGGCCGCCCGTGACGCCGCCCTCGATTCCACTGGCAGCGGCGCCGATCACATCGGCACCTCCGGCGATTCCGCCGGCAGCGTGTGCTGCGGCGTCGGCACCCGCATCGGCACCGGCCGAAACCCCACCGGCCAGCGAACCGGCAGCATCGGCGCCCGCGGCAACTCCGCCCGCCAGACCGCCCGCGACATCGGCACCGGCGTCGACGCCTGCGCCGAGGCCTGCGTTCAGTCCTGCGCCCAGGTCGCCCACAGCCGAGCCGCCCAGATCTGCGGCACCCTGCACGGATCCGCTGAGATCTGCTCCTGCCTGCGCTGCTGCATCCGCGCCGGCGCCGACGGTGCCGTCGACTGCTCCCGCGAGTGATCCTCCGAGACCAGCAGCACCGGCCACCGTCCCGTCGACCGCTCCGCCGAGGCCTGCGCCTAGGTCGGCACCGGTCTGTGCGACGCCGCCGAGTCCGGTGGTCAGTCCGCCGCCGAGGCCGCCTGCCAACCCTCCGCCGAGGCTGCCGAGCCCGGCCAGTCCCCCGCCGAGTCCTGCACCTGCGTCGCCGACGGCGGCGAGGCCGCCGCCGAGACCTGCCGCAGCACCTGTGGTGAGCCCGCCGATGGCACCGAGTCCGGCGTCGGCGCCGCCTGCGAGTCCGCCGATGGCACCGAGTCCGCCGATAGCACCGAGTCCGAGGTCTCCGGCTCCGGCGACGCCGCCTGCAGCACCGAGTGCTGCATCGACTGCGCCGTTGAGCGCTCCGCCGAGAGCTGCCCCGCCGCCGAGCACGGCGCCGAGATCGAGAGCCGTGCTGGTGTCGAGCACCGTGTCGAGTGCGGCACCGAGTCCGGCGCCTGCTTCTCCACCCACGCCGAAGGCTGCTCCGAGGACGCCTTCGAGGTTGGTTGCTGCCGCGACGTCGACTCCTACCGAGGCGTCGATTGCGGATCCGAGGGCTGCGGTCAGGCTGCCGACGGCGCTTGTGTCGAGGTCGAGTGCGGTGCCGATGGCCCCGCCGACGACGGCTCCGAGGTCACCGGTTGCGATGCCGCCGAGATCCAGATCGGCCAGCGCGCCTGCGTCGAGCACAGCGCCGAGAGCGGTACCGACCGTCGACGCGAGGCCGCCTTCGGCTCCGAAGATTCCTTCGAGGCCTGCGCCGATTCCGGTGACGGCACCGATGTCGACGCCAGCGGCCAGGTCGCCTGCCGCTCCGAGGGCTGCGTTCAGTGCGCCGTCCAGCGCACCGCCGAGGGCTGCTCCGCCGCCGAGGGCGGCACCAAGGTCGAGTGCTCCGCCTGCTCCGACGACTGCGTCCAGTGCGGCACCGAGTCCGGCGCCTGCTTCTCCGCCGAGACCGAATGCTGCACCGAGGATGCCTTCGAGGTTGGCTCCGGCGCCCAGAACCCCACCGGCGCCCAGAACCCCACCGAGGTCGAGTGCTCCGCCGACTGCGCCGTCGATCGCCGTTCCGAGGGAAGCCGCGAGATCCCCGACGATTCCGCCGTCGAGATCCAGCGCGGTGCCGAGTGCGCCGCTGACGATGCCGCCGAGGTCGACTCCGGCGAGGCCGCCGAGGTCGAGGTCGGCGAGTGCGCCCGCGTCCAGTACGGCGCCGAGTGAGGTTCCGAGTGCTGCTGCGATGCCGCTCTGGAGGGCGAAGACGCCTTCGAGGCCGCCGCCGAGACCTGCTGCGAGTCCGCCGCCTGCGCTCAGCGCTGCATCGAGCGCGGTGCCGACGCCTGCTGCGATCCCGCCGCCGAGGCCGCCGGCAAGGCCGAGACCGGCCGTCAGTGCCGTGCCGAGTCCGCCGGTGAGTCCGAGGCCCGCGTCGAGCGCTCCGGCGAGCTGGCCGCCGAGATCGATGGCGCCCAGGTCGATAGCAGCGCCGAAGACGTCGCCGAGCGCTGCGCCCAGGTCGGCGCCGATGGTGCCGCCGACGCCGAAGACGGTTCCGAGTGCTCCGGTGAGCGCACCGTCGATGCCGGCGAGCGCGTTCAGGTCGATTCCGCCGACTGCGCCCAGTGCAGCGTCGAGCGCACCGTTCAGTCCGCCCGCCACGCCTGCACCGAGGCCGATGCCTCCGCCGATCAATCCGCTGAGGGCAGCGCCCAGATCGGCAGCACCGCCGAGGTCGATCGATCCGCCCGCACCGATGAGTGCTTCGAGCGCTGCGCCGAAGGCTGCTCCGAGGTCGACGCCGATCTCGCCGCCCACGGCAAGAGCAGCACTCAGTGCTGCACCGATCGAGGCCGCGATGTCGCCTGCGAGGTCGAGGTCGGCGCCGAATCCGCCGCCGAGGCCGCCACCGGCGGCCGCTCCGCCTGCAAGTCCGCCGCCGACGACTGCGCCTGCGGTGAGACCGAGTCCGGTGGACAGTCCGCCGCCGATTGCGGCTCCGCCACCGAGCCCGCCTTCGAGGCTTCCCGCCGCGCCTGCGCCGGCACCGATGATCGCGGAGAGCTGTGAGCCGGCTCCGGCGAACAAACCGGACTCGGCGACGAGCGGTGCGACCGCGACGATGTCTGCATGGCATACGTCGCCGAGGCCGGCGGCCGAGAGTGCAGCTTCCGGGTTGGCGCAGTACGCAGCTGCTGCGTCGTCGTTGCGGAGGAGGCTGAGGATGAAGTCGAGGACTGCGTTGGTGGCCATGCTGGTGGCTCCTTCGGTAAGGGTCGTTCGTGGTTGATCACAAAGCTATGGCGTCGGAATGCTTCTCCCAACGGGGTCGACCCCCCTAGTCGAAACGGGTGAGCCAGGGGTGCGGCATTAGGGGATCCGCAGCCATTAGGGGGTTTACCCGCAAACCCGCGCCCACCTGCTGTGAGACGTAACGAAAAATGCCATGCTTTCGACATCAACAACAGCGTCGGGCGGCGCTGGCGTACACAAGAAGCCGGAGAACATGATGAGTGCAGGGCTCGGTATACGGATCGGAACGGTCACCTCGGTGGCTGCCCTCGATACTTCGCTCGACCCGTATGCACCACGTGACTTCGCCACCGACGAGGCAATGCCAACGGTGGTGAAGCGGTCGGCGCTCGACCTTCGCCCGGGAGCGGCACCGAGCCTCACCGACACCTCGGAGCGCCACGGACGCCACGCCTTGTCCGGTTTCGCCGACCGTGTCGGTGACCCGGTACCGCTGATCGACGAGGACGGACGGTCCCATCTCGCCGAGGATCTGTTCGCCACGGCCACTCGCGCCCTCGTCGCCGAGGCGTCGGCCGGTGCCGATTCGGAGCCGACCGTGGTGATCACCCATCCCGACCGCTGGTCCTCCTACACCGGAGACGTACTGCGCGAGGCGCTGGACCGCGCGGGGGTCCAGGACGCGACACTCGTTCCCGAGTCGTTCGCCGCCATGCGGTGGCTCGAGGGTTCTCGCGGACCCGCAGGTGACGGCCTCACCGTCATCTACGACCTCGGCGGCAACTCGCTCGTCATCACTCTGATGCGTACCGGTTCCGAATCCGGCCCCATCGGCAACGGCATTCACTCGCAGGATTTCGGCGGAGCTCAGTTCGATCACCTCATCACCCAGTACGTTCTCGAAACCGTCTCGAGCAGTACCTCGTTCGAGTTCGACCCCTTCGACCCCGACACTGTCGGCGCACTCGTCGAACTGCGTGCCCGCTGCAGTGAGGCGAAAGAACAGCTCTCCTACGACACCGCGACGACGCTGACCGTCGACCTCCCCGGCCTGCATTCCGACTCCCGACTGGTCCGCGACGAGGTCGAGGACTTGCTCCGAGCGCCCATCCTCGCCTCGATCGAATTGATCCGCGAGTTGCTGCACACCGCAGGTCTCGACGCCTCCGACGTGACCCAGGTCTTGCTCACCGGCGGAAGTTCGAGCATTCCCCTTGTCGCCGAACTCATTTCGTCGGAGCTGCGAGCACCGGTGGTCACCGGACCGCATCCGGATCGCATTCCCGCGATCGGCGGTGCCGTGATCGCCAACGAAATCGCCCAGTCCGTCGTCGCGGATGCTCCTCCCGTGGCCGCGCCGGTGGCTGCGACCAGGCCTGCTCCGCGGCCGACCCCGACATCGGCCGCCACAGCAGCCGCGTCGACGGGAATGTCCGGACGCAAGAAGGCCGGAATCGTCGCCGCGTCGGTTGCCGCGCTGGCAATACTCGCCGGCGGGGGCCTGTCGCTGGGGACCACGCTGACCAGCAACGACGCCCCCGTCGAGACGGTGGTATCCGAGAACACCGCGGGAACGACGTCGACCACGGGAGCGCCGCAGACGACGGCGGACGCCGCAGCAGCCGTGGTGAACCAGACAACCGAAAACGGCTTGCCTGCACCGACGGTCGCCGCCGACGGCACCCTGATTCCCGCTGCGGGAACCGTCATCGCGCCCGACGGCACCGTCGTCGCGGATCCGAACGTCGCAGCACCGGTTGCCGGCGCCCCGGCTCCGGCCGCGGTCGTCCCTGCAGCTCCGAACGTATCGGTCCCGAGCGTCTCGGTTCCGACCTACACCGCGCCTCCCGTCAATATCCCCTCACCAGCACCAGTCAAGGTGCCATCCATCTCGAACCCGATCCCACCGGTCCTCGACAGCACGGGAAACCTTCTCGGGGGCGTGCTCGACGGCACGACGCAGGGATTGGGCGATGTCGTCGGCGGTTTGACCGGTCAGAAGTAGATCCGTGCAGGCTGCGCTGACCAAGACCGAGATCGCCTCACACGCCGCCTCGCTCGGGCGCCCGATCTCGGGCGCACTTGCCGCCGCGATTCTCGCGGTCACCGGCGGCTGCCGCTCGACGGTCGAGGTCGCACTCGATGCCGCTCAGAAGGTCTCCGCCGACGTACCGGTCACCAAGATCGTCGGCGACGCCGTGCGGGCGCACCAGGTCGATGCCCTTCGCTCGATGGCCGACTCCGAGCAGACCGTCGTCGCTCTCGCTCATTTCGGCGTCGGTGCAGACTTGGACGTGATCGCCGACCTCGTCGAGTCACCGACGCGTGATGCCGCATCGATCCTCGACGACGCCATCGCCGCGGGGCTGCTGAGCCCCGCCGCCGCAGCGCTTCCCGATACCGATCGTGCGCTCACCGACGTCATGGGCTCACGTCGCCTGACGGCGGTACTGACGAGGCTGCTCGAATATCGTTGCAAGACCGACACTCTGGACGATGTCACCGCGGTGAAGTTGGTACGCGCAGGCATCAGGCACCCCGAGCTGGCGACCTTTCTGCAGCACGCCGCAGGCGCTGCCGCTCCCGAATCGGCCGTCGTACTGTACGACTGCGCCGTCGACGCCGGAGCCGACCGGCGCGCCCTGGCCGCAGCGCGCGGCGAAACAGCAGCGTTGCTCGGCGATCTTGCGTCCGCTCAGCGCTTGTGCGATACCGTGCTCGAAGATTTCGAGTCGGCCGACGAACTCGAATTACGCTCTGCCGTAAGGATTTCAGCGTTCATCGCCGCTGAGTCCGGCATGACCTCGCGCAGCGCAGACCTGTTCACCTGGCTGGGCGCCGACCGTGCCGGCGCCGACGCACACCTCGGCGTCGCGGCGTGTCTGATCGCCGGTGATCGCAGCGGCGCCGACGCCTTGTCCACCGGCAACGCGAGGTCGGCAGCGCCGCCGACCTCGTCGGGTGCCGCACTCACCCTGCTGACCGACGGGCTGCGTCAGTCCATCGACGCAACCTCGACGGCGCAGACCACCGCGGCGGCGAACACTCTCATGCGATCGGTGTCGTTGTCCCCCAGCCCGAGCCGGCTGGTCACCCCGGACTCACCGGCCGCGATCGCGATCCTGTTCGCGCTGCACAGCGGTGACCTTTCGCGCGCCGAATCGTTGTCGGCGGCCGCTCTGGCTGCGTTGCCGCTGCGCCATCACCAGCGTCAACGCATCGCTCTTCTGCAGAGCTGGGCGACCATGCTCGCGGGCGATCTCGCTGCCGCTCACTCTCGCGTGGAAGCACTTCGCATTCCGTCGTCCCACAGTCGCGATCAGCTGTTCCTCCACGGCATACGCGTCGGGCTCGCTCGACGTTCGGGCGACTCGGGATCGCTGCTCAAGGCGTGGGACGACGCGCACGACGTCATCTCTCGGTACTCCGTCGATCTGCTGTCGTTGCTGCCGCTGGGTGAACTCTGGCTCGGAGCGGTACGCGTCGGGCAGCCGGAACGGCTCTCTCACCTCCTCGACCGAGCCGATGCGATCGGTGCAGGCCTCGACGAGCCGCACGCCTGGACGTCGGCGCTGCACTGGTACGGCGTTCAGGCTGCGATTCTCGCCGAGCGCCCGGCAGATCTGGTTCCCCATGCCCGAGCGCTCGCCGAGGCAGCCGAGTCGAATCACTACAGCGCGGCGCTCGCTGCGGCCGGACGCGCCTGGCTCGGCGTGCTCCAAGGCCGCCCCGACGTGGCCGAGGTGGAAACTGCGGGACACTCCCTCGCTCGGTTCGGTCATTCATGGGACGGCGCACGGTTGGCGAGCGAAGCAGCACTGCGCGTCGAAGACACGCGCGCCGCAACCGCGCTGCTCGGACTCGCCCGGTCACTGCGTCAACCGACCGCAGCAGCGGCGTCCGAGACCGCAGCGCCGTCGTCCGAGACCAAGGGATCGCTCAGCGCACGCGAAGCGGAGGTCGCCGAACTTCTGGTGCTCGGCGTCACCTATCGCGAGGCGGGCGCACGGCTGTACATCTCGGCCAAGACCGTCGAACACCACGTCGCCCGCATCAGACGTCGACTCGGCGCAGGCTCCAGGTCGGAACTGTTGTCGATGCTCCGGGCCATGGGTTACGGCACGGGTTCGGTGGACCTGTAGCCGAGCTATGTAACTCCCGCGATGCAGATCACGACATGGATGTCAGTGAGGTGGCCGTCCTGGTACGCCGATCGGACGACGGAGTAATACAGACATGGTGATTCGGCATGCCGAGAATCGCTCGGCATACAGTCCGGCCGACGCGCTACCCGACGTCGGGTTGTACGTCGACGACGACCGCTCGATCGCCGCGGTCTCCCATCCGTCTCGCGCGAATCCGTCGCTGCACGTCGCGTCGCTGCATCGCACCGTGCTGTACGTGCACAGCGACGGCACAGCCTCGCTCGGTGGCACCGACGACCAGGATGCCGCGGAGTTCACCGGCTACGTGGACAGCGACGAGACGTCCGGGCTCGAGCCGGGCGAACTGGTCGCGATGACCATGCGCTGCCTGCTCGTCGAGGTGGCCACGTCCATCGGAACCGACCCGTCCCTTCTGGCGGCGGCGGCGACGTTTCCCGCCCGATGGACAGCCGAGCAGGTCTCCGACGTCCGATCGTCGATGAATCGGTACGGCCTCGACCACGTCGCACTCGTGTCGGAGGCGGAGGCGCTGACTGCGTGGTCGGAATCGACACAAGCGACGTGGGCGGGTTCGGACTCCGGGATCGCGGCGGCCCGCGGCGCGGCGAGCATCGCCACCTACTACCCGGTCGATGCCGTCACCGAGAAGTTCCCGATCGCGACGCCCGCGCGGACGGCGCAGGCATTGTGGATGCGCACTCCGGTTCTCGTTGCGGTCGCCGTCGCTGCATTTCTCGCTCTCGGCGGCGGAGTCGTTTCGCTCATGCTCACCGACTCCACGGCGCCGGCGATTCCGACGATCGAGAGCGCACCCATCGCCGATCCGACCACCGCTGCCGCCCTCCCGGCCGACCAGATCCCGTTCCCGACGGTCGTTCCCATCGTCGAGCTCCTGGAACCGGCGTCGATCGCGGAGACAGTCGACCCGGTTCCGTCCACCCCGGAGCAATCCCTCACCGATGACCCCACGACCGAACTGCCCCGGACACGGCCTGCAGCCGACACCTCGGAACAACCGGACCGCACCGTGGAAGTTCCGGTGAAGGAAACACCGACAACGGAGGTACCTACCGAGGAAAACCCCGGCGGCGAGTCCGATGAAAACACCGGTGGCGACACCGGCGGCGAGTCCGGTGAAAACACTGGCAGCGAAGGCTCCGGTGATACCACCGAACAGTCCACAGATCCGAACACCGGTCAGCGCACTACCGGCGACGATCTGGCGGGCAACTGATGGGATACCTCGCGATCACGATCGGCGACGACAAATCCGTCGCAGTCCATCGCCCGGATCGCGGCGTGGATCCGATCGTCTACGAGACCACCACCCGGTTGTGGTTCGCCGAGGACGGGACCATCGGTCTCGGCCCGGACGGAGTCGACGCAGGGCCGTCTCCGAGGTCGGCGACGGCGTCCATCTCACGCGTCGGGAACGGGCAGGGTGACGAATTTCCGGCCGAGGATCTTCTCGCCCATGCGGTCAACTGCCTCGTCTCGATGGTGACCGATCGGCACGGCGGTGTCGTCCCGTCCGTCGCCATGACCTACCCCGACGCTTGGCGTCCGGACACTCTGGCACTACTTCGCGGGGCGCTGGATCGCACCGGTGGCGCCGGAGTGCTCCTGGTCCCGAGTGGCGCCGCCTCCGGCGCGTTCGCCGCTCTGGTGCCGACCACCGCCGTCGACGTCGATGCCGCCCCGATCGACGACGACGTCTCGCTGTCCATCGGCACGCTGTCCGTCCTCGAAGGAGCCGAGCCGCCGGCTCCCGATTCTGCGGCGACCGATGCTCTGCCCATCGTCGCGCGCCCCCGGGCGCTCGCGTTCTCCGAGGCGCTCCCCGTCGTCGAACCGACGTCGGCGATCACTCCGATCACCGAGGATTCGGGAAGTCGACGACGTCCGTTGCTGATCGTCACCGGGGCTGCGGTAGCCGTGATCATCGCCTCGGTCGGGATCGCAGCAGCTCTCGGAACGTTCAGCGACGGCGCCGATGTGAACCCGCCTGCCATCACGGACGCGCAGACCGCTCCTGCCCCGTCGTCCACGACGACGCCCGTGCCCTCGGCCGCGATCGTCGTAGTTCCGTTCCCGACGGCCACCCCCGACGCGGCCTCGGAGCAGCCGGCGGCCCCCGACCCGACCGACGTCACCGAACCGACGCTCGCGCAGCCGCCGCCCCCGGAGCCGTCCCCCGAGCCCGAGGCGCCGGCTCCCGACGTCCCGACGACGCGCGGTCCACTGACACGCCCCACCATCCCCGAATTCACGTATCCGACGATTCCTCGTTTCGACAGCCCCGGGCGCTGAACTGCGTCTTAGCCGATTATCAGCACTCATGCCCTAAGGTGGGGCGCTGATGCTCAGCACCCGATGAAGGGATTTCATGCGTAACACGGGGGCACTGCGCGCCGCAGTGATCTGTTCGACGGCGTTTTTGTTCTTCGGTATCTTCTCGGCCCCCGCGTCGGCAGAACCTGATCCATCCTCCGATCAGGGCCCCGCGCTTCAGAATTCAGCAGACCAGCTTCCGCGCGAACTCGCCGATGCCGTGGTTCGCGATCTGAAGATCTCGCCGCAGGAATATCTCGATCGCGCAGCGAGAGCGCAGGAGCTCTCGACCTACGCCTCGGATTTCCGCGCATCGAGGCCCTCCGAGTTCGCCGGCGCCTGGATCGGGCCGGACGGCAAAGCCGTCGTGGCTGTGACCTCGGACGATGCCGCTCAGGCTGTGGCCAAGGACGGCTACGACACCGCACACGCCGCCGTCTCCGCCGACGGCCTCGAGAAGTCGCTCTCCGATCTCAATGCCTGGATTTCGACGCTTCCGCGTGAGGTCGCGAGCCAGGTGAACGGGACGTCGATCGACATTCTCGACAACCAGCTCGTCATCGACCTCGTCAACAGTCCGATCGGAAGTGCACTCAACCTTCCGACGCTGCTGGCAAATCTCAAAGTAATTCTTTCCCCCGGCGCGCCAGCGCCGGTCGATCCGTCCCCGATGGGTGGCGACACGTACGTCACCACCCGAGGCGCCATCGCGGACACACCGTCCACCGACATCAGCGTGTGCTCCTTCGGGTTCAATGCGGTCGACGGTTCCGGGAACCCGGTCAATCTCAGTGCGGGACACTGCAACCCGAACGCCGATACCGGCGCGGGCGGAGCACCGGTGTACCTGCCTGATCCGGCGAACGTGCAGGGTAGCGCTCAAATCGGCACGTTCGATCGCTCGAGCCTCGGATCTGCGAGCGGTCTCGACTGGTCGGTCATCTCGCTCAACGACAAGGGCACCTCGTCGGGCCTCGACCGCCCCACGGTGCGCGGCGCCAACGGAAGCACCGTCACCATCACCGGCACTGCATCGCCCGTAGTCGGAGCCCCGGTCTGCAAGTCGGGCCAGTCCTCGTCCTTCACGTGCGGAGTGGTCGCCGCCGACCGCGTCGAGACCCAACTGTTCATGGAGGACGGCTCCAGCCGAACGGTGCGCGGATTCGCCAGCACTGCCTGCACCCTCGCCGGGGACAGCGGCGGCGCCATCGTGACCGGAACACTGGCGCTCGGCATCACCAGCGGATCGAACAGCGGTGGCGCACCGGACTGCACCGAGGCGAACCTCGCACTCGCACAGTTCGGCGGAACAGCGAGCCTCGGCATTCCCATCGATCAGGTCGCGGCCGAGACAGGCTCGACCGTGCGGACAGCCCAGGTCGGCTGATCGAGGCCGTTCTGAATCTGCACAGTGGCTCATCGCGTCTTCGGACCCGGTGAGCCACTTTTTTGCATCGGCAACAAACTTTAAGTCGGTTTAACGCATCTTTACAGTGACGATCGGTATACTTCGACGGTCGGAACATACTCAAGGGGACGTAATGCCGCTCTTCACCACAATTTGGATCGATCTCGCACAGAACCTCATCCAGCTCTGGGTGAACGTGATCAACTTTCTGCCACCGCTGTAACCACTTCCGTCCGGCGCCAACCGACCGGTGCGACGCACAGGTCACCGCGGGAGAATATCGAGCAGAGACGGTGTGGCGATCGGCGAACCATCTCGTCCCACCGTAATGCCACGTCGTCGGTAGTGGTCACCCGGTCGGCGCCGAGTTGCACCGACTTGCGCTCTGCGCGTGCTTGATTCACCGCGCGCCCAGTGCGCCACACGCGCATTCTCGTCGTATGATCCGAGCACGACTCAGGTACAGACGTACCGATTCACCGGCGGGCCACACCGCGCACTTGGACGGAAGGCAACACTATGCTCGAACTTCTCGGAGTCGGCTTCGACCTGCTCGGCTATGCAGCGACCATCGTTGTCGAGGGAATCAACCTGGCGACGCCGGGAGTTCGCTTCGGCTGACGACAGTCACATCCGAACGCAAGAACAGCCCGCCACCGAAAGGTGACGGGCTGTTCTTGTGAGTCGGTCTACTTGGTGTTGTCCGCGAACTTGCTGGTCCCGGGAGCAGCGTTCAGCGTGTTGAGGAGATCGATACCGGCGACTACGAGTGTCGGGCCACCGGCAATGATCGTTCCAACAATCCCGCCGACGGTCGCGCCGAGAGGAACCGAAGCCAGCCCGACCGGGCCGCCCAGGAAGCCCAGTCCGCCTGCCAGCGCACCGATTGCAGTTCCGGTGAATCCGCCGATTGCGGTGGCGATTCCGAGCTGCGACGCAAATGTCTGCTGTGCGATCAGGTTCTCTTCGGTCGAAGCAACCTGCGTTGCCCCGATGCTGCGCGAGTTGGCCGACGCCTTGGTCAGGTCGACCTGCGGGACCAGACGGAGCGTCTTGCCGTTGTTGTCGACGTTCTGCTCGTACGGGAAGTTGAGGCCACCGAGGTTGAAGGACAGCGGCAACGTCACGACGACCTTGTCGGTGGAGTCGAGAATGTCCACGGTCTTGCCGTCGTCGGCGACCTTGAAGACACCGGCGTCGATCGTCGTGACGATCGTGCGGTCTTCCAGGTTCGACTGGTATCCGATTTCCTCGCCGGCGGCGGGAGCGTCGGCCACGGGCGCTTCAGGGGCTGGATCCGCATAGGCAGTGCCGCTGGCGAGACCCATCGCGGCAGCGACGAACGCAGCCGTAACGACCAGTTTGCTGAGTTTCATGTAAAGAATGTTCCGTTCTATGCGATCGAGCCTGGCCAGTACCGAACTGAGGGGGTAGCCCGTCAGACGCAGATATTCCCCAGACCGAATCCGCGATTTGTCGGTGCCGCAGCAGCATAACCTACGACTCCGACCAACCGTTATTTTCTCGATTCTTTGAATTGGTCCAGGTTGCAGCCCGTCGCACCAGGAGTTCGCCGCAGTAACAGTGGTCTCACGTTCGATTTCTCAATCGCCAGAACCGGACAACCAACGCGCGCGCGAACATCTACGGAATGAACTTAGGACTGCCTTCTCGAAGGCGCTGTCGGTCCATACGCATAACGTGACCTTCACGACATGACCTACTGACCGGTCCAGCCCACCGTGATGCAGGTCGGTCCCGTGATTCGCCCGCGACGAGCGGACCGCTCGATGCTAAGTTACTCATCAGTACCGCCTCAGTTGTTACTCGCCAGTAACTTGTCTAGGCTTAGGCTGATCGGGCTGACCCGAGGTAGCTCCCCCGCTGCCGCTTGAACGAAAGGCCGCTTACATGAACGCCCTGACGATCACGTTGGGCACGGTCGGTGCGCTTCTGAGTCTCGTGTGTTGGTTCTCATTCATTCGCGGTGGCCTGCGGATGTTCAACATCGTGCGACTCGGTCAGCCTGCACCGGACCGCTGGCGCCCGATCATCCCTCGCTTCAAGCAGATGATCGTCGAGTTCGCCGCCCACACCAAGATGGTGAAGTTCCGGACCGTCGGCTGGGCTCACTGGCTCGTGATGATCGGCTTCATGGCCGGTGCCGTGTTCTGGTTCGAGGCATACGGCCAGACGTTCAACCCCGAGTTCCATTGGCCCATCGTCGGCGACTGGGCGATCTACCACCTGATGGACGAGATCCTCGGCATCGGAACGGTCCTCGGCATCATCACGCTGATCGCCATTCGCCAGCTCAACCACCCGCGCAAGCCCGAGCGTCTGTCTCGCTTCGGTGGTTCACGGTTCCGCGCTGCCTACTTCGTCGAGGCCGTCGTGCTCGTCGAAGGCCTCGGAATGATCTTCGTGAAGGCCGGCAAGATCGCCACCTACGGCCACTCGAACCCGTGGACCGACTTCTTCACCATGAATGTCGCCAAGCTCCTGCCCGAGAGCGTCGAGATGGTGTCGATCTTCGCGTTCATCAAGCTGATGTCCGGCATGATCTGGCTGTACTTCGTCGGCCAGAACATCGACTGGGGCGTCGCCTGGCACCGTTTCACCGCGTTCCCCAACATCTACTTCAAGCGCATGGACGACGGCACCGTCGCCCTCGGCCCGGCCAAGCCGATGATGTCCGGCGGCAAGGTCCTCGTAATGGAAGAGGCCGACCCCGACGTCGATGCGTTCGGCGCCGGCCAGATCGAGGACTTCAGCTGGAAGGGCTGGCTCGACTTCACCACCTGCACCGAGTGCGGTCGCTGCCAGTCGCAGTGCCCCGCGTGGAACACCGGGAAGCCGCTGTCCCCCAAGCTGCTCATCATGTCGCTCCGCGACCACAGCCAGGCCAAAGCTCCGTACCTGCTCGCCGGCGGCAAGAAGGACATGGGCGGCGACGAGGTAGGTCTCGTCGACGCCGAGGGCAACGTCGATCAGGCCAAACTCGACGCCATCCCGCAGGCTGCGCGTGACGAGGCGGACCGCAAGCTCGTCGCCGACGCCATCGAGGGCGGCATCATCGACCCCGAGGTTCTGTGGAGCTGCACCACCTGTGGTGCGTGCGTCGAGCAGTGCCCGGTGGACATCGAGCACGTCGACCACATCATCGACATGCGTCGCTACCAGGTTCTGATCGAGTCGGAGTTCCCGTCCGAGCTGGCCGGCCTGTTCAAGAACCTCGAGAACAAGGGCAACCCCTGGGGCCAGAACTCGAAGGACCGTCTCAACTGGATCAACGAGATGGACTTCGACATCCCGGTCTTCGGCCAGGACGCCGATTCGTTCCGTGACTACGAGTACCTCTTCTGGGTCGGCTGCGCAGGCGCCTACGAGGATCGCGCGAAGAAGACCACGAAGGCCGTCGCCGAGCTTCTCGCCACGGCAGGCGTCAAGTTCATGGTGCTCGGCGCCGACGAGACCTGCACCGGCGACTCCGCTCGCCGCGCGGGTAACGAGTTCCTGTTCCAGCAGCTCGCGATGCAGAACATCGAAACGATCAACAACGTGTTCGACGGCATCGAGCAGAAGAAGCGCAAGATCGTCGTCACCTGTGCGCACTGCTTCAACGCCCTCGGCAACGAGTACCCGCAGGTCGGCGGTGACTACGAGGTGGTTCACCACACCCAGCTGCTGAACCGTCTCGTGCGCCAGAAGAAGCTGATCCCGGTGGCGTCCGTCAGCCAGGACATCACATACCACGACCCGTGCTACCTCGGCCGTCACAACAAGGTCTACGACGCCCCCCGCGAGCTGATGGCTGCGTCGGGCTCCAACCTGAAGGAAATGCCTCGCCACGGCGAGCGGTCCATGTGCTGTGGTGCCGGTGGCGCGCGTATGTGGATGGAAGAGAACATCGGCAAGCGCATCAACATCGACCGGGTCGACGAGGCTCTCGCCACCAACCCCAAGAAGATCGCTACGGGTTGCCCGTTCTGCCGCGTCATGCTCACCGACGGCGTCACTGCACGTCAGGAAGGCGGCGCACACGAGGGCGTCGAGGTCGTCGACGTCGCGCAGCTGATGCTCGAGTCGATCACCCGCGTCGAGTCCTCGGTGCTCGCGGAGAACATCAAGGTCGTTCCTCGCGAGCTCACCCCCGAGGAGAAGCTCGAGAGCGAGAAGGCTTCCGAGGTCGAAGAAGCAGAACGCATCGAACCCGTCGAGGAGCCTGCCGAGGCCAAGTCCGCTCCGGCCGCACCGGCTCCCAAGGCAGGCGGCTTGAAGATGAAGGGTCTGGCGAAGGCACCGGGAGCGGCAAAGCCGGCTTCGGAAGATTCAGCCGAACCCGGCGACGAGCCTGCGGCCAAGCCCAAGGGTCTCGGGATGGCAGGCGGCGCGAAGGCTCCGGGCGCAAAGGGCTTGTCGCTCAAGGGCAAAGCTCCCGGCGGCACGAAAGCCCCTGCGGCTTCTACTCCGACTACAGACGAGGCAGCACCGGCCGAGGCATCCGAATCGACACCGAGCGTCAAGCCCAAGGGCCTGGCCGTGAAGTCGGGATTCAAGAAGCCGGGCGCCAAAGCTCCCGGTAAGCCTGCCGAGGCTGCTGCTCCTGCCGAGGCCGAGGCATCCGCTTCTGCCGAAGCACCAGCCGAGGCGTCGGAGTCCAAGCCGAGCGTGCAGCCCAAGGGTCTTGCCGTGAAGTCCGGATTCAAGAAACCGGGCGCCAAGGCTCCCGGTAAGCCGGCAGCGGCCGAATCTGCGCCGACGGAAGCACCAGCAGCTGAAGCACCGGCAACCGAAGCTGTACCCGCCTCGGAATCCCTCCCGACCGTCAAGCCCAAGGGTCTTGCCGTGAAGTCCGGATTCAAGAAGCCGGGCGCCAAAGCTCCGGGTACGCCTGCTGCGGCTCCGGTCGCCGAGGAATCTGCGTCCGACGTCACCGAGCCAACAGCGCCGGAGTCCGAAGCTCCTGTTTCCGAAGCTCCTGATTCCGAAGCACCGGCGGCCGAAGCCCCCGCGGCAGAGGTTTCGACGCCCACCGTCAAGCCCAAGGGTCTCGCGGTCAAGTCGGGATTCAAGAAGCCCGGTGCACGGACTGCTGCAGCTCCGACCACAGCAGCGGCGGAGAAGCCCTCGGAGGCCGAGCCGGTTGCCGAAGCACCCGCCGAGGACAAGCCAGCGGCGGAGGCTCCAGCCGATACCGCAGCGACGGTCGAAGCTGAAGCACCGGCAGAGGTTTCGGATGACGTCGCCGAATCCCCCGCCGACGCTGAGTCTCCCGCCGACGCCGAGGCAGTTGCCGAGGAGCGGACTCCCCCGAAGCCGAAGGCCGGTGGACTCGGATTCGCTCCAGGAGCGAAGGTTCCCGGCAAGCGCAAGTAGCCCCGCACCCTTTCTACCGACTCCGCACCCCCGCTCACCTCAGAGCAGGGGTGCGGAGTTGCCTGTAGGGGTGCGAGGTCCGTGTATCCACACTGTGCCGATGCGGTCTTGCTCGGACGCGCTCGCCCGGGGGATATCGGACACCGAGCTGCAGCGGTACTGCCGGACCAAGGCGTGGCATCGATTGCGCCCGGGACAGTTCGTCAGTCGTTCGGATTTCGACGAGCTCTCGGCCGTCGACGAGCACCGCGTGATCGCCGAGGCAGTCGTGGATTCCTCGACCGCCGACGATGCCGTTCTCAGCCATGTCAGTGCCGCAGTGGCGTTCGAGTCACGTCGATTGCGCGTCCGATCGCATGTGCGGACCCCGCAACAACAGTGCTCGGTTACCGCCCTGATGGACCGACGCTCACCATCTGCGCCGACGGAACCGATGCGCCTGACCCCGGGTCCTGCGGCCCCCCGACGGTGTGTGCAGCGAAGAAGCCTCCGAGGACCAACACCACCGCTGTCGTCCCACTGAACGCCCACACCCGACTGCGCGCCCACCTCGAATGTGGCTTGCCGAGCGCGCTGTGCGATGCCGGAGCGACAACTGTCGGCACCGTCGGCGCTTCGGACTCGACCGGGCCCACGCCCCACAGGACCGCGCCCTTGATCACGACGGCCTCCGGAGTGTCGGCGAGAACGACCGGCCTGCGGATCCGCGCGGACAAGGTTTCGGCCACCAGCGGAATCGACGCCGCAGCACCGTGGACCGTCACGGCGTCGACGGGGGTGCGAAACTGCGACAGGGTCCCGCCGACACGCGATGCCATTCGTAGAACATCCGCGACGATCAGTTCTTCCAGCTCGGACCGAAGCACCCGCAGCGTCCGCCGAACACCACCGAGGTGGACGTCGATCTCCACGGCGGGCGAACCGTCGAGTCGGCGTCGGGCTGCGGAGACTCGTCGGGCCACGTCGTGAAGCTCGTTCCAGTTGGCCGGGTCAGCGGGATCGAACGACGGGTGCGACGCGCGAACCTGCTTCACGACGTGCGCGAGCAGCACGCGGTCGGTGGACACGGCGCCGAACGGATCGGCCCCAGGCTCGGTCACAACTCCGGTTCGACCGGCCTCCGACCTGCTGCACGACACCACGGTCTCGTCGGCACCGGCCTCCACCACCACGGCCTGGGCGCCCGGCGGGATGGCCCCGACGCTTCTGAGCCATCTGTCGGCGACAGTAGGCCTGTCCACCAGCTGCGCGGATACTCCGCAGGCGCCGAGCTCGGCATCGAGAGTAGACACTGCCTGTCGCGTCCACGTCGCGGGATGGACCACGACGACTGCGTCGTGAGCGCGACGAGCCGCAAGCTCGGCGATCGACCGGGCCACCAGAGTTGCCCCGGTGGCACTGCGGCCGTCGGGCAGAAAGATCGGAACCGGATCGCCGACGCGTCGGGCAGGCTCGACCACCCGAGCGTCGTCGCCGATGTGGACGTCGGTGCCCACCACGGTTCGGTCGATGATCGACACGGCGGACGACGCCGCGGAATCGAACGTTGCGACAGTCATGTCGTTGGAACCGATGACAATCGCCAGCACACTACGCATGGCGGCACTCCTGACTGTTCGGCGCGGGCATCCACGCTCGGTGTGAGTCTCAGTTCACTCCGCGGTGTTGCATTCGCGCTGCAAGGACGCTGTGAAGCTGCTGTGACTGCGCCCCCACCAGAAGCCCAGGGTGTTGCCAAGGTCCTCCAAGGGTCGACCCCTAACGTCGAACTCGTCGGAGCCGATTCGGGCTCCACGACTACGAGAGCAGGGACCCCATGATTTCACCGACGAGAGAGAACCCCTTCGCCGCCATCGACGCAACCCTCACCCGGTTCTTCCACGACGTTCGCCCGGTCGGTAGCGGACAGCACGCCGTATTTCCCGTGACTGCCGAACTCGTGAACGACCGCGCCGCTACGGAGTCCAGAGCTCGAGCTTCGGAATTCCCGGCGGCGTGAAGCCGAGTACCTGACCGTAGAAGGACAGCTCCGACTCACGCGCGTTCACCTGAGTTTCCAGCTTGCGGAATCCGTGCGATTCCCCTTCGTAAGCAAGGTAGGCGTGTGGAATTCCCTTGCGTACCATCGCGTCACGGAATCTCTCGGCCTGCGAGGGTGGCACGATCGGGTCCGAGAGACCCTGCAGCAGTAGTACCGGGCAGGACAAACCGTCGACGTTGTTGACCGGTGCCCGGGTTCGATACAGATCGAGCGCCTCGGGAAGCGGTCCGATCAACCCGTCGATGTAGCGGGATTCGAAGTCGTGCGTTTCCGCGACGAACAGCTCCAACTCCGCTACGCCGTAATACGAAGCACCGCAGGCGAACACGTCGGACGACGTCAGCGCCGCCAATACGGTCCACCCGCCGGCCGAGCCGCCCTCGATGGCGAGTCGAGACGGATCGGCCAGCCAGGCATCGGCCAACCCCTGCACCGCAGCGACGGTGTCCTCGACGTCGACGATTCCCCACTGGCCACGCAGCCGGTTGCGGTACTCGCGCCCGTAGCCGCTGGACCCGCCGTAATTGACGTCGACGACGCCGATGCCGCGGCTGGTGAAGTACGCGAACACCGGATTGAGCGCGGGCGCGACGTGACCGGTGGGACCGCCGTGCACGAAAGCCACGTACGGCGGCAATTCGCCGTCGAGTCCGGAGTATTCGGGGTTGCGCGGTGGGTAGACGATGGCATGCACTTCGCGCTCTGCCCCTTGGAACGTGCGTTGCTCACCCTGAGGCAGATAGTTCTCGTCGGGCACGGTTTCGAGACCGGAACGAATGTCGGTGAGTTCGCCGGTGGCGAGATCGAGAAGCCGGAGCCCACTCGGGCTCTGCGCACCACCGGCTTTGAGCAACACCGTCGAACCCGTTCGGCCACCGAGCGAGAGCGACGTCAGTCCCCCGAGCTCGATGTCCTCTAGCACCCCGGTGGCCGGGTCGAGAATTCCGAGGGTGTCCACCCCGAACGTTCGCACCGTCAACAGTTTTCCGTCGTCGAGCACCGAGTACCACCGGGCGCCGAGCTGCCACAGCGGAGCCCCGAAATCTGCCTCGGCGTCGTGCAGCGGGGTGACGGTGCCGTCGATGCCGGCGCGGTAGATGTTCCACCAGCCGGTGCGATCACTGATGACGTACAAGGCCTCGTCGTCGATCCATTCGGGCTGCAGCACCGACTCTTCGATCCCGCCGAGCACTCTCGTCCAGGTTCCACTTTTCAGATCCGCGACGCGCAGTTCGGTTCCATCCCAGGGCATTTGCGGGTGGTCCCACGCGATCCACGCCAACTTCGATCCGTCGGGTGACAGCCGGGGATAGGCGAGGAAGTGAGACCCGGAGACCAGCGATCGCACGCCACCTCCGTCGAGGGCGATGACACAGATGTCCCGGGTGACCTCGGAACCGTCGTGAATTTCCCTCACTGCCAGCACATTTTCGCCGACGACCGACAGCTCACCGAACCGCACCGACGACGCACTTTCGGGTGCCGGGGTCAGCGGGACGGGGGCGCCGCCGGGAGCAGTGACGTACACGCGTTGGTCCGAGAATTCGGCGAACACGATGCGGCCGTCCGGAGTGGTCGTCCACGCCCCACCGCCGTATTCGTGCACCCTCGTGCGGGCATTGAACGGTGCGGTCAGCAGGGTTTCCACGACGTCTCCGCGGTAGCGGCACACCGCCGTCCTGCCGTTCTCGGCTGGACGGAGCTCCGACCACCAGATCTCGTCGCCGACGAAACGGCCGCCTTCCACCGGATGCCCACTCGCGGACAGGTCCGCGGCCGAAATCGGAGAAGGCCAGGAACCGAAGGGCAGCGGGGTGCGCGTCATGGCATCCACAGTATCGAAGTAACACCGACGATTCGGCGTATGGTCTGCACCCATGGATGAGCAACGGGGGTTGGCTCGAACGGTCGTCGGCGACGGAATTCCGCTGCTTCTCACTACCGCCGGGATCCTGATTCTGGCGGGGGCCTTCGCGATGTTTCTTGCGCTGACGGGCGAGTTTCTACCGCACGACCTGGCCTACCTCGGCGCCAGCGCGAAAGAACTGTGTTCGATCGCCGACTGCCACGTCGTCCATTTCATGCTGCACGACCGAATGGCGTTCGGCGGGTCCGTATTCGGAATCGGCGTTCTCTACGGATATCTCGCGCTGTATCCCCTGCGCCGCGGTGAGCCGTGGGCCTGGTGGCTGTTCGCTGGTTCGGGTGTACTCGGGTTCGCGAGCTTCCTCGGCTACCTGGGGTTCGGGTACCTCGACACCTGGCACGGGCTGATCACGCTGTTCTTGCTACCGCTCTTCGTGCTCGGGCTTGCCCTGACGTGGAGATCGCTCGAGTCACCGGCCTCGCCGACCTCTCTGCTACGCGGATCGCTTCCCAATTTTCGGACGAGAGCCGGACTCGGCCGCGCGATGCTCATGCTCGGTACCGGCGGCACCGTGTTCGCGGGCCTGGAAATTTTTCGGATCGGCGTGATGGAGACCTTCGTCCCGGCCGACATCACGTTCCTCGGCATCTCGGCGGACCATCTGGAACACATCAACGAGCGCCTCGTGCCCCTCATCGCTCACGATCGTGCGGGTTTCGGTGCCGCGGTGGTGATCCAGGCGCTTCTGGCGTTCGGCTGTCTGTGGTGCAGCCACACCGGGGTCGAAGTATCGCGGGCACTGTGGCAGACAATTCTGGTCGCGGGAGCCGTCTCGCTCGGCGCGGCAATCGGGACCCACTTCGTCGTCGGCTATCTCGATGTTCTGCACCTGGCGCCGCCGGCAGCGGCTGCAGTGTCGCTCGTCGTCGGTCTTGCGTTGTCGTTTCCGAAGCGGTCGACGTAACGCCGCGTTCACCACACAGTCAAATATGTGGTCGAAGATGGATGCTGGATAGTTGGGACCAGTAGGGGGTTGGCAATGCGTGACACTGCACCGAACGCCGTCGACGAGGCGATACTCACTTTCGGCAGGTCCTGGTACGGCTACGGCGGCGGAAGCGACGAGGACATCTACGTCGAATTCGGCTTGGCCGCGCGGCCCTACTTCGAGCGATTGCGTCAGCTACTCGACGAGCCTGCCGCGGCAGCGCTCGACGAACCGACACGGGAGAAGATGCGCGCGGTGTGTACGCGACGGCTTCGTTAGCCGATCGGGAGGAGCAGGTCGGGGTTGTCGTTCTTGACGCTGTTCACCGCAGTACTGACTTCGTAGGGAACCAGACGAGGCTCGGGAATGTCCGCCAGCATCTGCTGCACGGACTCGATCGAGGTAACGGTCGGATCGAGCCAGTGCGCTCGCATGTCCGCGGGCACGATGACCGGTGAGCGATCGTGGATGTGCCCGAGCGCATCGGCGGCCGGTGCCGTCAGAACCGTCACCGACCACACCCAGCGATCCTCGTCGTCCTCGGCTTTGGCGGGGTCGCGCCACAGTTCGTACAGACCGGCCATGGCCAGGGGACCCGGGCCGTCGTGGAGGAAGTACGGAACTTTCGCTCCGTCGCGCTTCTCCCACTCGTAGTAGCCGTCGGCCGGGACGATGCACCGCCTGCGTGCCGCTGCCTTCTTGAACGACGGCTTCTCCAGGATGGTCTCGGACCTGGCGTTGATCATCCGACTGCCGATCTTGACGTCCTTCGCCCACGACGGAATCAGACCCCATCGCACCGAGCGGAGTTGGCGGACTGCATCGGAATCGGGCTCGTCCTTGGGCGCGCGTTCGAGCACCGCCCGCACCGTCTGCGTCGGCGCCACGTTGTAGGAAGGCGCGAGTTCTTCGCCTACCGTCTCCGCGATGTCGAATACCGCACGGAGATCACTGTCGGTCTTGGTGCTTGCATACCGTCCGCACATGCCTCGATTGTCGCACCGACCACCGACAAGCAGAATATGCCTCGCAGTTCACCGACCCCACCTGGCACCATGAGGGGGTGAGCCTTCCGCAGACCGACCACCAGAGAACCAAACATCGCACTCTTCAGCAATCGACGAAGCTGCAGAACGTGCTGTACGAGATCCGTGGGCCGGTGCACAAGCACGCGGCGCGGTTGGAGGCAGAAGGCCACCGAATCCTCAAGCTCAACATCGGAAATCCGGCCCCGTTCGGGTTCGAGGCCCCCGATGTGATCGTCCGCGACATGATTGCCGCACTGCCGTACGCACAGGGATATTCGGAGTCGAAGGGCATCCTCTCGGCACGGCGTGCGATCGTCACGAGGTACGAGCTGGAGCCTGGGTTCCCCGAGCTCGATGTCGATGACATCTACCTGGGCAACGGTGTCTCCGAGCTCATCACGATGACGATGCAGGCCCTGCTCGACGACGGCGACGAGGTGCTGATTCCGGCTCCCGACTATCCCTTGTGGACGGCGATGACGACGCTCTCCGGCGGCAAGGCCGTGCACTACATGTGCGACGAGGAAAACGGATGGAACCCCGATCTCGCGGACATCGAATCCAAGATCACGCCGAAGACCGTCGCACTGCTGGTGATCAATCCGAACAACCCGACCGGTGCGGTGTACTCGAAAGAGGTGCTGCAGGGCATCGTCGATCTTGCCCGTAAGCACCAGCTGCTGCTGTTGGCCGACGAGATCTACGACCGGATCCTCTACGACGACGCCGAGCACACGTCCCTGGCAAGTCTCGCTCCAGACCTCCTGTGCCTGACCTACAACGGCCTGTCCAAGGCCTACCGAGTCGCGGGGTACCGCGCCGGGTGGCTCGCGATCACCGGCCCCAAGGATCACGCGGCCGGATTCATCGAGGGCATCGACCTACTGGCGTCGACGAGGTTGTGCCCCAACGTTCCTGCACAGCACGCGATCCAGGTGGCATTGGGTGGGCATCAGAGCATCGAGGACCTGATCCTTCCCGGGGGTCGTCTCCTCGAGCAGCGCGACGTCGCGTGGACCAAGTTGAACGAGATCGACGGGGTCTCGTGCGTCAAACCGCGCGGAGCGCTGTACGCGTTCCCGCGTCTGGATCCGGAGGTTCACGAGATCCACGACGACGAGAAACTCGTTCAGGATCTGCTGCTTCAGGAGAAGATTCTCGTCGTGCAAGGCACCGGGTTCAATTGGCCGGGACACGATCACCTTCGCATCGTGACGCTCCCGTGGGCTCGAGATCTGTCTGTCGCAATCGAACGTTTCGGCAACTTCCTGTCCTCCTACAAGCAGTAGGTCCACCGGCGTCCGAGAATCTTGCGAACTGACCGGTAAGTAGGAAAACTAATTGAAAAGTGACGCAAAAAACATCTCCATGACCTAACAAATCCGTCCGAATTTCTGTAGATTGGCTGACGGCACCTAGTTGTGCCCGAGCACTGGTCGTACCCCACCCCCCCGGGGCGATCAGGAAGGTGGCGGGGGACGCCCCCCCTGCTCCCCGCCACCGAGCTCCAACTCTCCGATTAACCTTGCACCGTGGAGTCACATGGTCACGGACACGGACACAGCAGCGGACCGGCACCGGTCGGCCCTGTCGCAGCTCGAATAGTCGTCGGCCTTCTGGTGGCCATCGGTATCGCGGTCGTCGCCGGCGCGATCTTGCTGTGGCCGGCGAAGCAGAACGTCGACATTCCGCTTCCGTTTCAGACGGCGAGCGGCGGAGCCGTGAATTCCGAAGCAGGCACCGTCGTGTCCCAGGACATCGGCCCGTGCGGTAGCGCATCCTCCGGCCGCGTGTTCACCGGAAATCCGACGCCACCGGTCAACGCGGGGTACGACTGCCAGCGAAGCATCGTCACCATCGACTCCGGGCCGAACGCCGGAACTCGGACGCTCGTCGAGATCGCTCCGGGGCCCGGGCAACCGGATCTTCGCACCGGCGAGAGCATTCGACTGGTCAGGGCGACGGACCCGTCGGGCACCACTCAGTATTCGTTCAACGATTTCGCTCGCGGACTGCCACTGTCGATCATCGTCGGGGTCTTCGCCGTCGTGATCTGCATCGTCGCGCGCTGGCGAGGATTCCGGGCGTTGGTCGGGCTCGTGGTCGCCTTCGCGGTACTCGTGGTGTTCATGCTTCCTGCGCTTCTCGACGGCTCGTCGGCCATCCCTGTCGCTCTGGTCGCCGGCGCGATCATCCTGTACGCCGTTCTGTATCTCGCGCACGGCGTGAATCTACGGACGAGCGCCGCGCTCCTCGGGACCTTGACGTCCATGGGATTGGCAGCGCTGTTGTCCTACATCGCAATTCGGATGACACACCTGACCGGTCTGTCGGAGGAACAGAACACCGACGTGCAGGCTTACATTCAGCACGTCAGCATCACCGGACTTCTGCTGGCGGGATTCATCATCGGCTCGCTCGGTGTCCTCAACGACGTGACCATCACTCAGGCGTCGGCCGCATTCGAGATCGCGTCGGCCGATGGGACCGCGACGCGACGGCACATCTTCTCGTCGGCGATGCGCGTCGGCCGCGATCACATAGCGAGCACCGTCTACACGCTGGTCCTCGCCTATGCAGGCGGAGCGCTGCCGTTGCTGTTGCTGTTCAGCGTCGCGGGCAGGTCCATCCAGGATGTCCTGACCGGTGATGCCGTTGCCATCGAGATCGTCCGCTCGTCCGTCGGCGGAATCGCGTTGGCGCTCTCGGTTCCTCTGACCACCGCGATCGCAGCGTTGCTCGCGAGGCCGGGCGGTGTGTCACGCCCGGCCGCCGCGATCGCAGGCGACCCCGAACCGACTCCCCCACCGGTCATCGCTCCGAGGAAGTCGGGGCGACATTCGCGGTAGTGCGGCTGCGCCGCCCGTGTGTGTGTAGTCGCCGCCCGCACCGACTTTGCGCACACGGGCGGCGGAGCCGCCTCAGGCGAACGCTGCCGCCACCGACTCCGAAAGCAGTGCGCCCGCATGGGTGCTGAGTCCGTTGCGCAGACCGGGATCTGCCTCACACGCTGCTTCCCACCCCTTGTCGGCGAGCGCGACGACGTAGGGCAATGTCGCGTTGGTCAGCGCGTACGTGGAGGTGCGCGGCACCGCTCCCGGCATGTTCGCCACGCAGTAGAAGACTGATTCGTGAACGCGGTAGGTGGGGTCGGCGTGCGTCGTCGGGACCGAATCCTCGAAGCAACCACCCTGATCGATAGCGATGTCGACGAGCACCGAGCCCGGCTTCATCCGTTGAACCAGGCTGTTGGAGATCAACTTCGGAGCCTTGGCGCCCGGCACCAGAACTGCGCCGATCACCATGTCGGCCGCGAGTACGGCCTGCTCGAGCTCGAACGCATTGGAGACCACGGTCTTCACCATGCCGTGGTACTGATCGTCGATCGCCCGCAGCGCACGCACGTTCAGATCGAGAACCGTCACGTCGGCGTGCATCCCGTGTGCAATCGCGACGGCGTTGCGACCCGAGACTCCAGCGCCGATGACGACGACGTTGGCGGGCTTCACCCCGGGAACACCGCCCATCAGCACTCCACGGCCGCCTCCGCTCGCCATCATGTGATAGGCGCCCGCCTGCGGGGCAAGGCGGCCTGCCACTTCGCTCATCGGGGCGAGCAGGGGCAGTGAACCGTCGGGGGCGGTGACGGTTTCGTAGGCGATCGCCGTTGTCCCCGACTCCAGCAGCGCATCCGTGCACGCCTTCGACGCTGCGAGATGCAGGTAGGTGAACAGCACCTGGCCCTTCCGGAGCCGGGAGTACTCCTCGGCAATGGGTTCCTTGACCTTGAGAAGAAGATCGGCCGCTTCCCACACCTCGTCCGCCGCGGTGAAGATCTGGGCGCCTGCGGCCTTGTAATCGGTATCGGAGAACGACGAGCCTGCACCGGCTTCGGTCTCGATGATGACCTCGTGTCCGCGGGTGACCAGCTCGTGCACGCCTGCAGGAGTGATGGCCACCCGGTATTCATGGATTTTGATCTCGCGTGGGATTCCGATTTTCATGGCTGCCTCCAAAACGTTCGGTCGATTGCCCCAACTATGAATTATCAGAAGAAATACCTACAACCGATGTGAACATAATTCTGTAGATTGACGTCATGAGCCCACAAAGTTCACCACCGACCGGTTCCGGAGCTCGCCCGTCGAACGATGTTCGGCCTCGTCTGGACCACATCGACCACATTCTGATCGACGAACTCAGACGCGACGCCCGGATCCCCAACAACGCGCTTGCCGCCGCGGCAGGGATCGCCCCTTCGACGGCGCTCGGACGTGTGCGCTCGCTCGTCGAACGCGGAGTGATCCGGGGATTCCACGCCGAGATCGACCCCGAAGCACTCGGGCAGGGTATTCAGGCGATGATTTCGGTGCGCCTGCAGGCGGATGCCCGTCGACGCATCAGCGAATTCGGCAAGCAGATCGCCGCGCTCCACGAGGTACTGAACATCTACTTCATCGCGGGTGCCGACGACTTCCTGATCCAGATCGCCACCGCGGACACCAACGCGCTACGGAATTTCGTCGTCGACAACCTCAGTGCGCATCCGGCTGTCGCCGCTACCGAGACGATCCTGATCTTCGAGCACGTGAGACCACGCAACAGCGCTGCTCGTACGTGACGTGCCCTACGGCGCAGGCGGGAACAACGGCGGAATGGTCGGCAAGGTGAAGCCCGGTATTCCAGGAATGAGCGGAGCGGGCGCGGGGGCCGGAGCAGGCACGGGAGCCGGAGCAGGCGCCGGCTCGACTACTACCGGGGCCTGCGGCGCTTCCTGCGTCGGCGAGTTCTCCGGTTGCTGTTGCACCACAGTGGTTTCCGGCGCCGCGGGCGCCTCGGTCGTGGTGGCCGGAGCGGGCGATGGCGGCGGCACCAACGGAACAGCAGACGGCGCCGGGGCCGGTGTGGTGACAGCGGGCGTGGTCGCGGCGGCCGTGGTCGCCGGAGCTTGCGTCACAGCAGTGTCCACCACGGCAGGCTCCGCGCTCGGCCGGGTCAGCAAAAACCCGGAGACCGCGATGACAGCCGCTGCGGCGACGCCGACGATCGACCACGACCGAACGAGACGACGCTTGCGTACCGACTCGTCCTCGCCGTCGTCGTCCTCGTAATCCGCGTCGAGCCAGTAGACGTTCTTCAGCGCGAAATGACGCTGTCCGGCTGGGGCAGAAGAGTCCTCGGCCTCCGGCTCCGATCGGGTAGGCGCCTCGCTGATCAGCGGGCCCGGCTGCGGCGCAGGCGAACTCGTCGGCGTCGAGGCCGGACGGAGTGGTACCGGCCGTGACGGTGCAGGCCGCGCGGGAGCCGTGGCAACCGATGCAGTGGCAACCGATGCAGTAGGAACAGATGCAGTAGCGACGGACGCAGACGCATGAGTGGGCAACAAATCCAGCGGCGGCAACTCCGACGGGAGATCGCTGCGCGAGATCGCGATGGTCGGCGTCGCGTCGGTCGGCCGCGGAGCAGTGACGCCTGCGACCCCTGCACCCGCCGCTGCGGCAATCGGTGCACGTGCCGACGGTGTCGGACGGTCTGCGCGCTGCCCGTCCAGCGGACGCGCCGAGAGTGCGGCGCCGCGGGCTGCAACGGATTCCGGTTCGACGGGCGTCAGCGCCGGTAGATCGAGCGAGGGCCCGACTCGGTTGTGTACCAGCGGAATTCGCGAGCCACCACCGATGAGGACAACCGCGTCGATCGGCACGTTCGCGGAGATCAGTACCTCACGGGCAAATTCGATCGACCGGTCGACCTCGTCGGTGATCAGGGTTTCGTAGCTGTCGCGCGAGAGAAGGATCATCCCACTCTCGTCGGGGAGGCACACTGCGTCGTTGCCGGACAACCGCTCCTTGGCCACTCGGCAGCGCCGGGTGAAGAGGTCGATGTCCGAAGCATCACTCGCCTTGCCGAGGCGCTCGAGCTGGTTGTCGCGCAGGATCGCGTCGAACAGATCGCCGCTGAACTCGGTACTGCGACGGGTGGTGATCACGCGCCGGTCAGCCAGATCGACGACGCTGACGTTGAGGCCCGAACTTCCCAGGTCGTACAGCGCAACGGTGGAGTGCCCTGCCGCTTCTCCACTGGCGATCAGATACTCGACCACGGCCTCCACCTCGTGCACGAGGTGGTAGTTGTGCAGATGCTGATGTTCGAGGGCGCGATGCAAGGTGTCCGCCTGGTGCGCGTCCCGGTACGCCACACCGGTGGCCATGTGAGGCTCGGACTCGGCAGCAAGCGCACTGATCGATTCGGCGGCGAGGTACTCGACGTCGTCGTCGACGGTATCGATGACCTGATTCCGGAAAAACAGCTGCTGAGGCGCTTCGAGAACCCGCGAGGACGACACGACGGGAGCGACGGGCGCAGCGTTGCGCGGCAGAGCCATACGCACGGCGTGGGCGCCCATGGACACCCCCAGCAACACGGTCATCGTCTCGGCCTCACTTCGTCGACACTTGAACGACTTCTCGTCCGGGAGGCAACGCTACCGGTTGGGAGGGCAACTTGTGATTCGGCCCTCGGCCGCTCGAAATCAATTACCGGCCTCGAACCCGGTTCCCGAACTCAAACCGCCGACTCCGTCGGCCACGTCGCCGAAACCCACATCTTCGGTATCGGAATTCGCCGTGCCTGCACTGTCGAACGTCGCCGGATCGACGCTCGTTCCGTCGAGGCCGGGCCCCTGCATCGGCGGCTCACCGTCCCCCGACACTTCGCCGCCTGGCACCACCGCACTCGGCACGACCGGCTCGGGAAGAACAGTCGTGGGGACACCTTCGGCGATGGAGGACGAACCGGTCGTCGATCCCACCGGGTCGACGCCGATACCCGGCGGCGGTGGGGTGTCTCCGCGCATGAACACCACGGCCCACACCAGCAGTACGACGGCGGCCACACCCGCGAGGCCTGCCGCGTCGCGAATCGACCACCGGATCCGGCCGCGAGGCGGGGACGCCGCGGGCAAGTCGACCACGGAGTCCGGCAACCTGGGCATGACGGGCGCAGTCGGTGCGACCGATGCGCTCGGAGCGCGAGGGGCATTGAGGGACGGGACGGTGCGCAGAGGCGCTGTCGGAGCCTCGATGTCGTCGATCGAGTCGAGGGTCAGCACCTGAGGTTCGAGAACCTCGTCGATGTCGATCTGATCCACCAGCGGTCTGGCTTCGAGAGCAGCACCTTCGAGGATCACCGATTCCGGCGACTCGGGAAGGACGAGCGGAATGGTCCATTCCTGCTCGGCCAGCTTCTTGACCAGCGGAATGTGCGCACCGCCGCCGATGAGGAGTACGGCGTCGGGATCGGTTGGTGCGGCCCACGCCAAGGTCTGCAGGATCGTCGAGGTGATTGCTTCTTCGAACTCGCCGCGAGTGAGAAGCATCGGGCCGTCGCCGGGTGCCCTGACGCCTGCCGACGCGGTGACGAGTTCCTTCAGCTCACGGAAGAACGCGCGATATTCGGCCTCGGCTTCGGGTCCTTGAGCCGGCGGAAGAATGCCCTTGCCCATGACGAGCCGCTCGACGATGTCGTCGAGGGCGTCGCCCGACAGCGCAGATCGTCTGGCCGATCGAAGGACTTCTCCGGCGGCGACGTCGAGCGTGAACGCGGAGGTACCGTGCCTGCCGAGGTCGAGCACGAGAAGTGCACGAGCATCGGCCAGTTTCTCGATGGATCGGGCGTAGGCCAGCAGCGCAGCGCCCTCGTCGACCATCCTGATGGTGGAGTTGTCGCCGGCACTGAGCGAGGCGAGCAGTGATTCGACGACGTCGGAATCGCGCCCGGTGAGGACCACGTCGTCGAAGGGTCCGCAGTCGACGAGTTTGCCGTTCAGGAGCCATCGAGCCCCTTCGGCATCAATCGAGTCCTCGACACGCTGTCCGTCTCGGAAATACGAGATTCGAACGGCCTCCGACTCCACGGCCACGCCGCAGACTCCACCCATCGGCAAGAAGTTCCTTTATCTGTACGAGCCCCGACGTCCTGCCCACTGTACTTCGGTTGGAGGCGGCGCGAACCAATGCGAGCACCCGGCCTTGGATCTTCGACCGAAGAATGCGTCGTTCGCCACAGTTTTCCGTGGTGTAATCGCAGGTGGACACAGAGCCGGGAAAAGATTGCATCAACAAACTTCTCCTACATGGTAACGCTCCAAAACAATCTGAGATATTGTTTGGGTGGGTCTGGGGAGACTGCTGGGTCGATTCCGTCATGTGTCTTCGGCCCACGGTCATTCGCGAGGCCGTCCGGTCTCGGGTTTCACGAGATTCGGTGGAGGTTCGCATGGAGACACTCAACTCTGGAGATGTCAGCCGCGTTCGAGATGTTCTGGACAAATTCGGCAAGCTTCCGGTGTCGGCACTCGATCTCGACGCAGCAGCAGATCTGTACGACAGCGGCTTGACCTCGCATGCGAGCGTCAACGTCATGATCGCGCTCGAGGACGAATTCGATGTCGAATTCCCCGACACGATGCTTCAGAAGTCCACCTTCGGCAGTATCGACGCCATCGCCGCCGCCATCGCGCAGCTGACGGACTGATCGCGGTGACCACCGTCTACGACACCGACACGATGGCCATGTCCGACGTTCTGGCCGTATTGCGCGAGCATGCCGATTCAGTCGACCGCGACGGACGCTTTCCGTCCGAGTCGGTCGACGCCATGCGGAAGGCCGGTCTGCTCGCAGCCGGCATTCCCGAGGAATTCGGCGGCGGCGGTCGATCGCTGACGGAGCTCGCACACACAGCCCGCGCGCTGGGCGCCGAATGCGCGTCGTCGGCGATGATCTTCGTGATGCACCAGTCGCAGGTGCTCAGCATCGTTCGCCACGGTAAATCCGATGCGATGACGGCCCTGCTCGGCAGGCTCGCCGCCGAGCAGCCACTGGTCGCGTCGGCCACCACCGAGATCAACATCGGCGGTGACGTCCGAACGAGCAGTTGCGCGGTGAAGTACGACGGTGAGCACATCACGCTGTCGAAGACTGCACCGGTGATCTCGTACGGCGAGTACGCGCAGTTCGTCCTGGCCACCGCGCGGCGTTCGGACGACAGCCCTCCCAGCGATCAGGTTCTGGTCGTCTGCGAGAAGCCTAATGTCGAACTTCGCCGCATCGGCGAGTGGGACACCCTGGGATTCCGCGGCACCTGCAGTCCCGGATTTCAGCTGGAGGCCACCGCCACGACGTCGAACATCCTGGGCGACAACTACGGCGACATCTCGTCGCAGACGATGCTGCCCGCCGCCCATGTTCTGTGGGGCTCGGCCTGGCTCGGCATCGCCGACGCGGCAATCACCAAGGCACGCAAATCCGTTCGCAAGGCTGCCAGTCGCACCCCCGGCGTCACCCCGCCGAGCGCGCTTCGGCTCGCGGAGCTCTACGTGGTGCACGAGCAGCTCGTCGACACCGTGTTCGGTGCGGCAGCGAAGTACGAGGCGATCGCGGATTCCCCGGCGGAACTCGGAGCGATCGGGTTCGCCGTGAAGATCAACAACGTCAAGGTCACCGCCTCGACGTTGGTCATCGACATCGTCGGCAAAGCGCTTCAGATCTGCGGCATCTCCGGATACCGGCAGGACGGCGACCTGAGCATCGGTCGTCACCTTCGCGACGCGCACGGCTCGGCAATCATGGTCAGCAACGAGCGAATCCTCGGTCACAACTCCCAGCTGGCACTCGTCTACAAGGGGAAATAAATGACTACGACGACAAGCACGGACGAAATCAGCGAACTCGACTCGGCGCGTGCCCTTTTCCGCGACGAATTGATCGAGGCAGGCCTTCTCGTGCCGAGCTCGGTGCAGGGTCTGTACGGCCGGTCCGGTGAGTTCGAGGACATCATCGACACCATCGACGAGCACGTCAAGGCTGCGGGCGAAGCCGAGCACGGCCGCAAGGCGCCTCGCTTCCGCTTCCCACCGGTTTTCCCGCGAGAAGCGTTCGAGCGCACCGACTACATCGCGTCCTTCCCGAACCTGACCGGTGCGATCAGCACGTTCGACGGAGACAACAAAGCACACGCTGCCCTCCTCGCCGATCGCTCGGACGGCAAGGATTGGGATCACTACCTCGAGTCCGCAGGAACCATGCTCGTCTCGGCGGCATGCCACCCCGCGTACTCGATGCTGACCGGAACCTTGCCCGACGGCGGGGAGTTGCTCGATATCTACGGATACTGCTTCCGCCACGAACCCGCGGTCGATCCTGCACGTATGCAGGCATTCCGGATGCACGAGTACGTCCGTGTCGGCACACCCGACGACGCCATCGCCCATCGCGAACGGTGGGTGGGCCGCGGACTTCAGGTGCTCGCCGATCTGGGTCTCGAAGCCGAAGCAGTGATCGCGAACGATCCGTTCTTCGGTCGGGCAGGCCGCATGCTTGCCGCGAACCAGCGCAACGAGAATCTCAAGACCGAACTGGTGGTCAAGCTGTACGGCGACCTCGACGAGGGCACGGCCGTCGTGTCGTGCAATTGCCACCGCGATCATTTCGGGCACACCTTCGGCATCGAGACCGTCGACGGCGAGCCTGCCCACAGCGCATGCGTCGGGTTCGGTATGGAACGAATCGCGTTGGCACTGTTGCGCACTCACGGGCTCGACCGCCGGAAGTGGCCCTCCGCCATCGCCGGCTAGAAACGCGGATTCCCCCTCTCGCGCCGAGAACTCACACAGACAGGATGCACAGACGTGAACAGTCAGAGAACCGCACTGCGGAACACCGACATGATCACCGCAGACTCCTCGGCGATCGAGACCGAACCGATCGCGGAAGAGAACCCGATCATGCAGGGCGGCAAGTATTCGACGTGGTTCGGCCCCGCCGACTCCCGCCTGTTCGGCACCGTACACGTGCCTGCGGGTGGTCGGGCACGCGGAAGCGTCGTGCTGTGTCCGCCGCTCGGCAAAGAGCAGGTCGACTCCTACCGGGGTCTGACCCTGCTTGCTCAGAAGCTCTGCGCCCGTGGACTTCTGGTTCTGCGTTTCGATTACTTCGGGGCAGGCGATTCGGTCGGCGCGCAGGACGCACCTGACATCACCTCGCACTGGATCGCGAGCATCACAGCGGCGGTCGAGTTCGTTCGTGGCCTCGGCCCCAGCGATGTCGCGCTCGTCGGCCTTCGGGCAGGCGCGCTCCTCGCCTCGACGGCCGCGCCGCAGTGTGGGCCACTGACCGCGGCGGTGCTGTGGGACCCGGTGGTTCGCGGGCGTTCGTACCTGCACGAACAGCGCGCCCTGTATTCGGTGAGCGTCACCACCGACTCCGACACCGACTCTCGGGTGTCCATCATCGGTGCCGTCTTGCATGCAGGTGTCGCCGCAGAGTTCTCCGCCCTCGACATCTCGAAGCAGGCCTCCCTCGGCTGCCCGGTCCTCGTCGCGACCCGTCAGGAGCGCGAAGACTCCAAACCTGTTCGTAGTCTTGTCGACAAGCAGAACGCGGACGAGCACACGCTCTCCGACCACGATCTCTTTCTCGAACCGAGTGACTTCGAGGTGGTGTTGCCGAGCACCGACATCGCGAGCCTCACCACATGGATCGACGAACGGTTCGATTCGGTTCGCTCGGCCGTGACCCTCGAGGTCGTCACCGAAGCCGAGGTCGGCGACGGCGTCACCTCCGTCACCGAGACGATGGAATCGATCGGACCCGACGGCTTGTTCGGTATCCGTACCGTCTCGCCTCGGTGTGTGCCGGGGGGACCCACTCTCGTGCTGTACCCGACCGCGAACGAACATCGCGTCGGACCGGTGCGGATGTGGGTCGAGATCTCCCGGGAACTTGCAGCGCAGGGCGTGTCGGTACTGCGATTCGACCGGCGTGGCACCGGTGAGAGCGGAGTCGTTCTCGACGGCGAGATCACCAAGCTCTACAGCGACGAGGGCAACGCGGACGCACTCAACGCCGTCCGCTTTGCCGGGTCACATCCGCGGAACGTCATGGTCTCCGGAATGTGCTCTGGTTCATGGTATTCGAGCTTCGCGGCGCGGGAACTCGGCGTCTCCTCGGCAGTGCTTCTCAACACGCTCGACTGGACCACCAGGCGACTCGAATTCGTCAAACGCTCGTCGATGCATCACGAGAAGACCGGTGCGGTCAGCAACGCGCTCGATCGATTGCACAACTTCGGTGTGACCGTGAAAAACGGTCTTCAGACGTCCCTCCCCTACCCGATCTGGTTCTGGCTCGGCACCCGCGGACTGATCCAGGTCCCCGAGATCTCGCTGTCGAAGTTGGAATCGAAGAGTGTGCGCACCACGGTCCTGCTCTCGCCGACCGACACAGCCTGGTTCGTGGCCAACCGTGGCCCGGAAGGTATGAATCGTCTGCGCGGTTCTCGCGCCGCCAAGAAGCGCGGGGATGCCGACCGACAGCCGACCGAGGTCAAGGCATTCGTGAGCGGCGATCACTCGCTGTACAGCCGTGACCTCCGCGAAACCGTGCGCAGCGAACTGCTTCGAGCGGTCTCGGAGTCGTTCGGCGTCGAGATCGGTGCACACGCTCCACCCGTCCCGGTTGACTGGACATCTTTGTGAAGCATCGCGCGCCCAAGGTAGCGCCTCCCCGGCACCACAATCTGGAACGGCTCGAGTGGTATCCACTCGAGCCGGTTCGTTGGGACATGGGCCTCATGTCGCACACGATGCCGATCCAGAAGGTTCAGGCCGAGCGCCCGCAGTACGCGGCCGTCGCCGTGGAACCCGAGCCGACAGGCACGGACGAGGGCTCGCCGGACCAGAAGTCGTCCGATCGGAACCTCGCGCTCAACTCCTTGGCTTTGATGCTTTCGACCGTGGTGACCGGCGCACTCGGACTGTTGTTCTGGGCAGCGGCAGGTCGGCTGTACCCGGTGGCCGAGGTGGGCAGCGCCTCGGCCGTCATCACCTCGGCGGTGATGCTCTCGACGTTGTCGAATCTGAGCCTCGGATCGATGTTCGAGCGCTTCCTGCCGGTATCGGGATGGTTGGCACGCTCGTTCGTCGTCCGCGGATATCTGACGGTCACGTGCTTCGCTTTCCTTCTCGGATGCGGGTTCCTGCTGGTGGCGCCCACCGACAAGATGTTCACCAGCACCGCCGAGGTCGTGACGTTTCCGGCGTTCGTGGCTGTCCTCGCAGTGTTCGCCCTGCAGGATCAGACCTCCTCCGGGCTCGGTGTCGCGCGCTGGGCGGCGGGCAAGAACGTGTTCCACGCCGTGGTGAAATTCGTTCTGCTCATCGCGTTGTTCGCGACGGAGCGCAGCACCTCGATCATCGCGGCGTGGGCAGTGCCCGCGGTCATCGCTTCGGTGGTCGTCCTGCGAGCGATCCTGCGCAACCTTCGTACCGAACCGCGCTACCAACTGCCCCCCGACCTGCCGCCGAAACGCGAACTGTGGTCCTACTTCGGATCGGCCTACGGAATCACTGCACTGGGTTCGCTTGCTCCGCTGCTGGTTCCGATGATCGTCGTTGCCACCCTCGGCGCGGCCGACAACGCGTACTTCTCGCTGACCTGGTCGATCGTCAGTGCCCTCTACATTCTCATCAGCGTGTTGGTCGGACCGTTCGTCGCGGAGGTGGCAGCGAATCCCGAGCAGTTCAACCGGTTGACCAAGCGCTTCATGACGATGGTCTGCATCGTGGCGCTCGGCGGATCGTTCTTTCTCGCGTTCCTCGCTCCCTTCGGGCTGGGAATCGTGGGCGAGGAATACCGCGAAAACGGCACCATCATCGTCCATCTCGCGGCGATCACCATCCCGCTGTCCGTCGTCGGTTCCCTCTACGACGGGCTCGCTCGCGTGCAGCGACGCATGAAACTCGCGGTGGTCGTTCAGGTTGTCGCGACGGCGATCATCATCGTCGGGTCGGTCGCGCTGTCGTCGACACTCGGCATCGCGGCCGTGGGGTGGGCCTATCTCGCCGCCGAAGCATTCGGTGCGATCGTGTTGATCGTGCCGCTGATCCGCTGGATCAGGGAACTGTCGGCGCGTGGGCACGAGCAGCCGCCGTCCGATGACGATGACGACGACCCGTTTCCGCCTGCGCCGTCGACACCGCCGCCTGGCCGCGGCGGCGCGTCGTGGCCGGCCGAGGTCGATTACTCACGCGAGTACAGCAGCGCCGGGGCGCACAGCATTCGCACTGGCCCACGGCACAGTCGGGCCGAACCGGGCCACGCGGCAAGCAACCAGCCCTACCGCCCTGCGCCCTATGGCCAAGCGCCCTACAGCCCTGCTCCCTACAGTGCTGCTCCTTACAGTGCTGCTCACTACCGCTCACCCGCACCGGGAAGAGGCACCCCATGAGTTCATCGACCGTCACGTACAAGGCAAGTGCCATGGACATGTTGAGGTCCGATACCCGAATCATCTGCGGTCTCGGTCCGGCGGACTTCGGTGGTATCGAACGCGTGCGAGCGCGCCTGTCGGCGTTGGCGTCTGCCGGTGCGTCGGCGCGGGTCGGTCTGCGAGTGACCCCGTTCTCCCCGAAGTGGCAGTACCGTCCGGACCTCGTGTGCGAAGACGTGATCGCGGTTGCTCCGATCGGCGCAGCGCAGGTGAAGGAACGGCTGGTCGAACTATCGCGGACTGCGTCTTCGGAAGTACCGCTTCGTGCTCGCCTCGCCGGCGAGTACCTGCTCCTCGATCTCTCGCACGGGTTCAGCGACGCGGTTCTGCCGGTGGAACTGTTCGCCTACCTCGGAGACCCTGACCCCAGTCCGCCGCTGCCGTCGTGGGCCACCGCCCGCGCGATGCGGAATCCGCTTCCGCGCGCGCTGGCAGGGTGGATGATGCACAACCCCCGCAAGGTCGTCGACGTCGTCTACGGCCGACTGCGGACGGCTCCGCCCGAACTCGTTTCCCCGGCGCTGGCACCCATGGAGGTATCGCGCATCCCGTGGTCACCTTCTCCCGCCGTCGCCGTCGCGACCTCGAGAATCGGAACCCCGAGCGCACTCAGTGCCTGGCGCGCCGAGAACCTCCCCGAGGTCTCGATCACGTCCATGCTCAGTGCAGCCGTCGCGAAGTCGTTGTCCCTCAGCGGCATTTCCACGTCCTACTCGGCCAGCTTTCTCTTCGACTGTCGACGCTATCTCCGCACCGAAGGCGTCGTGCTGGGGAATTTCGCCGTGGGCATCGACTTCCACGGGATCGACCCGACGTCCCCGGCGGCACTGCACGGATCGGTCACGCACGCCATCGACAAGGGACGACCGCTCGCCGCCGGAGCGCTCAGTGCGATGCGCTACTTCAAGACGAGGTCGGCAATTCCGTCCATCCGAGCCACCACCGCGCCCGCAACCGCGGACGCCGAAATAACGTTCTCCGACATCGGTCGCATCAGACAGGTCGAGAATATCGCCTGGTCGGAGCAGCCGGACAAATGTGTCTTCTATCCTTTGAGTGAGCCGTCGCTCCCGCAATCGATCGTCGTCACTTCCCTGCGGATTCGCGACGTCTTCCATGTCACTGCAACATTCCACGATAATTTCTTCGATCACGACGCAGTTCAGGCCGCGATCGACCTCGCAATGTTGGATCCGATAGCGCTGCTCGCCCCTCAGGAGTTGTCACGATGAGCACTCATCTTCACCAGGCACGAGCGGCACTGAAGGGAAACCCGACCACAGGTCCCGATGCGTCGCTGTGGGCAAAGATCGGGTACTGGGCCGGAATCTCGGTTGTTCAGCTCTTGGTCTTCGAGTTCGTGGTGTCGGCAACCTGGCGAGGGCTCTACAGCTACCGAACCAACTTCATCAGCGAGCTCGGAGTTGCGTTCTGCGGGCCGACCGGCAACTGGCCGTGCAGCAAGCTCTACGTTCTCGCCGACGCCTCGATCGCACTCTTCGGCGTCGCGCTGATCGTGGCCGTTCTCGCCTGGATGGTCACCGGTGTGCTCGACGTGCGCGGCGGTGCACTCCTGGCTGTCGCCGGTGGCGGCGCGTTCGTGGCAGGGACCGTCAACCAGGGAATCGACTATCCGATCCACTCGCTCGGCGCCACCGTCATGTTCGTCGTCGGATCGCTCGGCATGATCGTCGCGGGCGGTCACCCCACGCTCGGTACCCCGGTGAGAATCGTCGTGACGTCGCTCGGTGTCCTCGGTCTCGTCGGATCACTGCTCTTCATCGGTGGTCACGATCTCGGCGTCGGTATCGGCGTGATCGAGCGAACCGTCGTCTACTCACTTCTCGTCGCCACCGTCGTATTGGCCGTCGCGCATCGATCGACGGCACGAAAAATGGCGTCCCATCTGCAGAGCGCTGCAGGTACCGGCAGCTCAGATGACAACGGGACTCGATGACACACCGCGATCACGGCACGGTCGAGGTACCGAGGCTTCCGTCACCCGGTACGTTTCGACCCCCGAAACGCTCGATGTGGCCGCGAGTGCTCGGCACCCTCGTCGTGGCGGCGACGTTCGCGGCATCGGGGTTCGTGGCATATCGCCAGTTCTGGCCCGAGCCTGCCCCGAGCACGCCTAACGCTGCGGTCTCCGACGAGGCGGCCGACGACTACACCGTCTACGACCAGTTCGACGGTTCCAAGGGTTCGGCGCTCGATTCGGACAAGTGGAGCTTCGACACCGGCCAGACGGGGTGGGGCAACAACGAGAAGCAGAACTACACCGACGACCGCTCCAACGCCTACCAGGACGGGTCGGGCAACCTCTCGGTCTCGGCGCTCAGCACCGCCGACGGCTACACCTCGGCGCGGGTGACCACCAAGGACAAGTTCGAGTTCACCTACGGCCGCGTCGAGGCACGCATCAAGATGCCCGCAGGCCAGGGACTGCATCCGGCGTTCTGGTTGCTCGGTTCCGACATCGAGTCCGTCGGCTGGCCCATCTCGGGCGAGATCGACGTCATCGAGACGCTGAACGCTGCCGACAACTATCACACCGGCATCCATGCACCGCAGCCCGACAGCCTGACCAGCCAGAAAGTGCAGAGCGCTGGAATGCCTGCGGCTCCGCTCTCCGACGATTACCACACCTACTGGGTAGAGCGATCTCCCGGCAAAGTCGTCACCGGCATGGACGACACCGTGTTCCAGACGGTCACACCGGCCGATCTGACCGACGGCTCCGAATACTGGGTGTTCGACAAGCCGTTCTACCTCCTGTTCAACGTCGCTGTCGCCGGTGACTGGCCGGGACCGACCACCGCGGAGACGAAGTTCCCCGCAACGATGTCCGTCGACTGGGTTCGTTACCGCGCCGACTGACCAAGCGCGATGGCCGTGCCTGCACGGCCGCGAAGACCCTGCTCGATCGAACGTGTTGTACCGAAAGGATCTACCCGTGTTGAAGCCCGCACTCCCCAGACTGAAGTCACCCGAGTGGGACGGCGCAGTCTGGATCGGCGACGTCGACATCGAGGTGGAGATGCCCGAATCGCTCGCACTCACCGACGCCGAGGGATACGCACGCGCTCGGCTGTTGATCAGGCGCGGAATGGATCCTCTCGGCTTCGTCGAGTTGCCCATCGTCGACCTGGCGGTGTCGGCGGACGATCTGATCGACGCGGTCCGCCGGTTGGAGGTTACCGACTCCGACGCACTGCCCGAGGGCACGGGTGCGCAGCCACCGATCACCGTTGTCGTGTGTACGAAGGACCGGATCGATCACCTGCGCGGCGCATTGGCGTCGGTGCTGGCAGTGGACTACCCCGATTTCGAGGTGGTCGTCGTCGACAACGCCTCGACGACGAGTGCGACCGTCGACTACGTGGAGGCACTCACCGATCCGCGCGTGCGGGTGGTGTCGGAGCCGATCGCCGGCCTCTCGCGAGCACGCAACACCGGCTTACGTGCCGCGCGCCACGCCATCGTCGCGTTCACCGACGACGACGTCGCCGTCGACGCTCGATGGCTGGATGCCGTCGCCAGGGGATTCTCGCGGGACGCGCAGGTGACCTGCGTATCGGGCATCGTCCCGAGCGGTGAGATACGCACCCAGGCGCAGGCCTACTTCGATCGTCGGGTCGGTTGGGCCAGCTCGGTCACCCCACGCATCTACGATCTCGCGAATCCGCCCGCCGACGTGCCGCTGTTTCCGTTCCAGGTCGGTATGTACGGGACGGGAGCCAACTTCGCGGTTCGCCGCGACCGGATGTTCGATCTCGGCGGTTTCGACGAAGCCCTCGGCGTCGGCTCTCCGACCAACGGAGGCGAAGACCTCGACATGTTCTTCCGTGTACTGATGGCAGGCGACAAACTCGTGTACGAGCCTGCCTCCATCGTCTGGCATCGCCATCGCGACGACTCCGATGCACTCGCCGTTCAGGCTCGCGGGTACGGCCTCGGTCTCGGCGCATGGCTGGCCACGGTGGCGACCGACAGGGCGTCGGCGACGCTCGCTCTTCGCGTCGCGGTTCGGCGCGCCGGAAGCGCTGTCCGACTGTCCGCGAAGATGAGCAAGGTGGCATCGCCTCCCGACGATCTGGCCGCCGATCTACCCGACGGCATCGGCCGCATGGAACTGCTGTCCATCGCGAAGGGTCCGGGTGCGCTACGCCGGAGCCGACGCGAGGGACGTGTCCGTATGCCGCTGTTGGAGGTGAGCCGTGAGCCAGTCCTCGACTGACTACCGGACCGGCCTCGTCGGCGAGACGTCCACGAGGCTCCCCGACATTCGCTTCGCCGATCTGGCCGTCGTCTCCGGTGTGCTCGGAATGCTGGCCATGCTTCCGCTCCCGTCGTCGGTGCGCGCAGTCCTACTGGGAGTTCTGGTCTTCGCCGGTCCTGGTTCGGCGATTCAGACGTGGATCTACATACCTCCGCGGGCACGGCTGGCGGCCGTCCCGATTCTGAGTATCTCGGTCATCGTCCTGGTCACCACGGCAGCGATGTGGGGATATCAGTGGTCTCCGCGCTGGATCACCGCGATCGTCGCTGCGGTGCAGATCGGGTCGTCGGTGCTCTGGTACCGCAGGCATCAGGAATGGCCGGACCTCACCGCATGGAAGTCTTGGGCCCGCCGCGTGTTCTCCCGGGCGACCCTGCTCACTCGCGCTCAGAGCATGTGGACGACGCTGTGGGACCGAGAGTACTTGCGCCGCAACGTCGCCGGACTGATGATTGCCCTCGCGATCGTCCTGTGGCTTCCGTCGCTGCCCGGTCTGGAGAAAGCCGGGTACTCGCAGTTCGGACTGCTGACCGCGGGCACCGGTCCGATCCTCGTGGTCTGCATGGCACTGGTCGTCGGGGCGTTCCTCCTCGCGATTCGCCGGCATCAGTTCCGTATCGCGGTCGCGTCGCTGGCTGCTGCAATTCTGATCCAGCGACTCACCGTCACCTTCATCACCGACGCCCCCGTGTACGAGTGGACGTACAAACACGTCGCCATCTCCGAGTACATCCTGTCCTTCGGCTCGTTGCCGCCCAACGGAATCGACATCTACTCGCAGTGGCCGAGTTTCTTCGTCGTCACCGCGTGGTTCAGCGATGTCAGCAACTTCGGCATCCTTCCGATGGCCCACATCTTCGCGCCCATCGTGCACGTGCTCATCGCATTGTTCGTCTACAGCCTGGCGCGGGTACTCAAGCAGCGGCCACGAGTCGCGGTGACCGCGGCAATGCTCGCCGAACTGGTCAACTGGGTCGGCCAGGACTACTTCGCCCCGCAGGCAGTCGGCTTCGTGCTCGCCATCGGATTCATGGTGCTGCTGATGGCGTCGATGCAGTTGCGTGTGACGGGCTTCCTCGCGCTCATTCCGTTCGCCGCTCTCGTCCCGACACATCAGCTCACGCCCTACTGGCTGTTCGGCGTTTCCGGCGTTCTGCTGGTGACCCGACGCGCCAAGCCGTGGTGGCTGATGTTTCCGTTGGCGATCATCCTGCTCGGCTATCTGTATCCGCGGCTGAGCATCGTGGCGCCGTACGGCCTGCTCTCCGGTTTCGACCCGGTGGAAAATGCCGCCAGCAACGTGCAGACGCCCGGCATTCTCGGGAAACAGGTCACCTCACTGATCTGCCGTGCGCTCTCGGCCGGCGTCTTCGGGCTCGCCATGATCTCGATCGTCTACGCCTGGCGCACCAAGAAGACGTTCTGGGCACCGATGGTGATGGCTTTCGGCTCGATCGCCTTGCTCGCGGGACAGAGTTACGGCGGCGAGGCCATCTTCCGCGTCTACCTGTATGCGATCCCCGGGTGCGTGCTTCTGATCGCACCCATGCTGCTGGCCGCTCTCGATGCACAGCCGTCGGCATCGCGGTCGACCGTCAGGAAACTGGGGGCCCGTGTCGCGGTCACCTGCGCGGGTCTCGGGACCATCGGAGCAGCTACCTTCGGCCTTCAGGGCTATGTGGGTCTGTGGCCGTTGATCATCGAGAATCAGGTGCAGATCGACAACACTCGCGCTCTGTCCGAGGCGAATCCGCCCGGCACGACCTTCACGATGCTCTATCCGGCGGGATACCCGATCCGCTCGACGGCGAAGTACGTCGCCCAGGCCGAGGCGAACGAGTTGTTCGACGCGCCGCTGAACTACTACGGGCCCGAGTACATGCTCGAGTTCCCGACGGCGTCCCAACTCGAAGCCTTGGAGTGGGAAGCATCTCAACGCAACACGCCGACTTTCGTGATTTTGACCCGTCAATCGCTCGAAGCGATGAACTACTACGGGTTCATGAAGGACGGCGCAGCGGACACGTTCGAACGGTGGATCAGGTCAAATCCTGCCTGGTCAGTGCATTCGCAGGACAGGGACACCATTGTGTTCGAACGCGCAGCAGATTAAACGTTCAACAGGTATGACGTGACTAACACAAACATTCTGCCGGTTTGTTTAACTGCAGCTTGACAATCTCACGGCTTCTTTTAAGGTATGAGTCAGTCGAAGAAAACAGAATTTCGCTACCGAAGCCGGGAGCGGGAAACTGGAGTCTGTGGATCCGCCGGGGGTCGCGTCACAGACGTTCCGAGATCAGTCGGTCACTGCACTCTTACTCCGTTTGGAATGGAAATGTTGAAATCCCATAACCCGCGCATCAGCATCGTCATCCCAACACTCAACGAGGCTGCCAATCTGCGCCATGTGCTCCCGTTGCTGTCACACGACTACGAGCTCGTTCTCGTCGACGGTGGCTCGGTCGACGGCACCATCGACGCAGCCCGCGAGATCCGCGGAGACATCCGCATCATCAAGCAGACCCGCAAGGGCAAAGGCAACGCACTCGCGTGCGGCTTCGAAGCCGCAACCGGCGACATCATCGTGATGTTCGACGCCGACGGTTCGGCCGACGCGGACGAGATCCCTCGCTTCGTCGACGCACTCCTCGCCGGCGCCGATTTCGCCAAGGGCAGCCGCTTCACCGATGGTGGCGGTAGCCACGACATCACCCCGCTTCGTCGGGCAGGAAACGGCGGCCTGCACCTGGTCGCCAACACACTGTTCGGCACCAAGTTCTCCGATCTCTGCTACGGCTACAACGCGTTCTGGCGCGACCTGGTGCCCGTGCTGGATCTGCCTCCCGTGGACCAGGAAGGCCTCGAAGCCGACATGCTCTGGGGCGATGGTTTCGAGATCGAGACCATCATCAACTGCCGCTTCGCCGAAGCCGACGTCCGCATCCAGGAAGTTCCCAGTGTCGAGCTGGCCCGCATCTACGGCCAGAGCAACCTGCGCACCTTCTCCGACGGCTTCCGCGTGCTGCGCACTCTCTTCACCGAGCGTGTTCGTGCCCGCAAGCTGGCCAAGAACTCGATCCCTCGTCCCGACCGTCGCACCAACGACGCGCGCACCGACATGGATCTCGAGTTCGAAACATTCGAGGTCATGGGCGACGTTCCACTGCAAGAGAAATCAGCGTGAGCGGGCATTCCTCGTCGGTAGTTATCTGCGCGTACACGCTCGATCGCTGGGACGACCTCAGCACTGCGGTGGATGCAGTGCTTGGCCAGACCACTGCGGCAACGGAATTGCTGGTCGTCATCGACCACAACGATGCGTTGCTCGAGCGAGCTAGAGCTGAATTCGTTCCACGAGGATCCACGGTCGTGGTCACCGAGAATGTGCACCCTCGCGGACTCTCGGGTGCACGCAACACCTCACTCGACCTTGCGGTCGGCGACATCGTCGTCTTTCTCGACGACGATGCTGCACCGCGGTCGGACGAGTGGCTCTCCTCGATCCTCGCGCACTACTCCGACCCGGCCGTGTACGCGGTCGGCGGCTCGGCATACCCGGTATGGCCGGATACACGTCCCTCCTTCCTTCCTACTGCGGTAGTCGGGGAGCCGGGCGAACTGGATTGGATCGTGGGCTGTACGTACAGGGGGCAGCCCACGACCACTTCGGCTGTAAGAAATCTGATGGGCGCCAACATGTCGTTCCGTCGCGAGCCGATCGTCGCTCTCGGTGGGTTCGTCTCCGGCATCGGCCGGATCGGCCGTATACCGCTGGGCTGTGAAGAGACCGAACTGTGCATCAGGCTTCGGCAGAATCATCCCGAGGCGGAAATCCTCTTCGATCCGTCGATCGTGGTGGACCACACCGTCAGTTCCGATCGCACGCGTCCGCGGTACCTGCTCTCACGCAGCTACGCCGAGGGTGTCTCCAAGGCGGCCATCGCTCGCCTCATCGGTTCCGAAGACGCGCTGTCCTCGGAGCGGTCCTACACGGCAAAGGTTCTGCCGCGGGCCGTCGGCCGCGAGACCAGCGCCGCTGCCCGCGGAAACCCGACACGGGTATGGGGTGCTGTCGCCGTCGTGGCCAGCGTCGGTGCTGCCGGGTTCGGCTACGCACGTGGCAGGCTCAGCCGCATCTCCGGCTAACCGATCTGCGCTCGTTTGATCGAGTTCAGCGCTCGCACATGCCCTGACGGCTTCGCCTTGTCGCCGGTGAGCGTCACTGTTCGGCTCGCTCCCGGCGCCAAGTGGAACCACGAGTCGCTGACGTCGAACCTATCGACGTCGACGCACACGTACTCGGCCGCCCAGCGACTCGACACCGTCAGCGCCCACTCACGCGGACCGACGAGTTCGGCGTCCGCCGACAGTCCGACGTCGTTCTGACGGACCGATCGATCGCCGATCAGGTGGGTGGCGTCGGCGACCACCGTGCCCTCCTCGTCCACCAACTCGACGACGACGGCGGCGTAGGTCTGCGCTCCGAAGCGGTACGCGTGATTGACGTCGGCGAAGGCGCCGAGGATCCGGTCGAGCGAGACCGATTCGGCACTGTGGGGTCCGAGCTCGATCGGCAGCTCGCAGATGTCGCCCACGGGTCCGAACGCGCCGTACAACGCGACTCGGAGAGCGCCGCGGATCGGCTGTGCAGTGTCGTCGACAGCGTGGACGGTCAGCCCGTCCAGGCCGTCGTCGACGAAGAACACCGAAATCGGTCTGCTCAGTCGCGCCAGGCTGTACCACGGCGCCTTGGGGGCACCGTTCGAGTCGAGCAGGCCCCAACCCGCTCCAGGGACCAGATCGCGCAACGTCAGCACGAGGGCGCCGCCGCACTCGGAATCTTTGCTGCGCCAGTGCTGGAAGGACGTGCTGACCGCCTCGCACACCGCTGCCCGTCCGTAGTCGAGGTAGAGCTCGGCGTCGTCGCGGCGAACCAGATGCGGATCGACCCCGAAGATTTCGCGAACGTAATGATCACGGACATCCTCGAAGTCCCAGGACGATCCGCGATCTCGCGGGACCGCGGCCTTCCAATCCGGGTGATGTCCGGCGACGTTGGCCGATCCGAACATCTTGTCCACGGCTCGTCGCTCCGGCGGTACCGCGAAGGCGAGGCACTCGGCGGCGAATCGAACGCGTGCCGTCCGCACGTCCGACAGTGGCCGCAGGTATCCGCCGACCCCGAAGTAGTGGGCGATGCCGTCGCCCACGTGAGTGTGAAGCTCGCCGGAGATGGAGGACGGGCTGGAGGTGACATAGGGGACGCCGGGCAGTTCCGCAACCAGCAGATCCGGAATGATGTTCTGCAACAATCGAATATGTTGGTCCTCTGCGGGCACTCCCAGCATCGTGGGCTGCTGCTGCGTCTCGCTACCACCGCTGACCACTGCGAGGGCAGGGTTGCCCGCCACCGTCTCGGCAAGTGAAGCGAGCTCACGCGTCACCGAGTCCACGAACTCGGCGTCCTCCGGCGGATCGGTCGTCGCGAACATGACGTCCTGCCACACCATGATTCCCAATTCGGCACAGAGCGACCAGAATTCGGGTTGCTCGTAGACCAACGTCCCGACGACTCGGATCATGTTGAGGCCTGCAGCACGAATCCGTTCGAGTTCCGTGCGCAGTCGATCGGCGTCGACCCACAGCCGTGTCGGGTCGGGCGGGACCCAACACCCCCCTCGGGCGAACACCCGAATGTGGTTGATCTCCAACGTCACCGAGGACTCGCGACGCTCGAGCTGCGTCGTGCGAAAGCCGATTCGTCCGCTAGCCTCGGCGTGCCCATCGACGTCGAGCGACCACCGATACAGCACCGGCTCTCCGTGCGTGTGCGGCCACCAGAGGCCGACGTCGGCAATGGTCACCGTCTCGTCGATCAGCGGCCCCGACGGCAGCACGAACGCCGACTCGCCGACGCGGAGCACGATCGATGACGCAGCGCCCAGTTCGGCGCGGATACGCACCTGGCCGTCGCGACCGTCGACCGTCGCGTCCACACGCACGCCGTGCACACTCGACTTTTCGTGCAGCGTCACCGGGCGCCACAATCCGACCGGTGCGCGTAGCGGGCCGTAGACCGGCGCCCGTCCGAGCATCGTGGTGCGCTCGTGGCGCAGCCCCTGCTGCGCGACGAGCGAGGAACGCCACCGCCCGCGCGGGCGTCGCTTCTTCAGATGCGAGTCCATCGATGCGATGCGCACCGCGATGGACACAGTGCTGCCACCTGGCGAGAATTCGATCGACTCGGGGACGAACATCGATTGGGTACGGGCGGATTCGACGTCGTCGACCCAGATCGTCGAGTGTGTCGCAATGCCGTCGAACATCAGCGTCAGCGTCGCGCCTTCGGCGACCTCCGCGGTGGTGACGTACCACCAGTCGACGGCGTCCTGGTCGGGACGATCCAGAACCGAGGCGACCGTGCCGGGCACCTGAGCGGTGACCCATGAGGCGTCGGTCGGTAGATCCTTCGGATGCAGGCACTCACCGGCGGGAGTGGACGTCAACTGCCACGATGCGTCGGCAAGGTAGTCGGTGGATCCTGGGGTTCGCGAAACGGTCACAGTGCAGTGGACACGATATCCATCGCTGCCGCCCAATTCGATGCCATGTCCGCGAGCGGTTCGTCGAGCGCAACGGCGCGGCCACGGGCAGCACGGGCCATCCGGAACTGCACCGCCTTCGCCCCCTGAGCCACCTGGAGGAAGTGGGGCACCGCGGCGCTGATCTCGGGGACACCGCGCCCGTCGAGATAGCCCACGAGGTCTGCCGCAAGCTCCGCCGTCGCGCCGCATTGACGCAGAAGGCCGAAAGACCAGAGGTGGAAGGCGTCGGGGCCTTCGGTCTGCACCAGCGGAATATCGGCGATGATCCGCCGTGCGAGAGCTTCCACCGGATTCCCGGCCGGCCGCCGTGCAAGATGAGCGCGCGCGACGGCGAGGTCTCGATCACCGACACCGTCGGCGATCAGGCTTCGGCGCAGCCGAATCTGCTCGACGTACGGCAGCAGTACCTCGGGGTGCGCCTCGGGTGCCAGGTTGAAGACACCGTCGAAATCGGCGCCCGTCAGTTCGAAGTAACCACGGTTGTGGAAGTAGCCGAGAACCTTCTCGGTCTCGTCGAGCGAATTGGGAACGATGGTGGTCTTGGTGTGCTGGTTGCGGTAGCTGGTACCCGCTGTGTCGGGAAGCCAGAAACCGTCGACCTCGACGGTGACCAGAACCCCGTCGACGAGCCCCTCGCGGACGTGCTCGATGACCGAACGCCATACGTTCATCTCGCCCACATCGATGCCGTACAGCGCACGCAGGTCCTCGGACTGCATCTTGACGAAATCCCACTGCCTGCCGTCGCAATCCGCGCTGAGCACGAACGCGAGCGCGGGAGTCGGGTCGGCTCCGAGCGAATGCAGCAGTTCGATCCAGAGATCTACGTAACAGTTGGTTTCGGTCCACACCCGATCGTGAGCGTGAATGGCGTGGGTGCGATACGTCGACGGGTGCAGCGCGAGAACGCGCGACTCGGACCCTTTCGCGCCGGTCACGGCCTCGGTGATGGTTGCGCTGTTTGACATGGCGGTGCCTCTCGCTTCGATCACAAGCTCACGGTCCCCACGCCGAATTGCCCGTAGTGCCTCGATCCAATAGACGAGATTCTAACCAATCGGTTTGTTTATCGCCCAATTTTCGACTGTACGATCGTTTTGAGATAGATCGGCTAACGAATTGTTCGGCCGGTGAGCAAGGCTAGGACCGGGCGGCGGAATTTATGGCACTCGCACAGGGAACAGTCGGTTCCCGGGCGGTAATGCTGATGCGCGGTTCGCTGGTGACCACACTTACATACCGCGTCTGAGCTGGTCATACACCGAGTCTAATCACACGAGATCCACCCGATTGCCGCTTGCGGCTCGATGAACCGGAGGCGAGAAGAGTGGGACGCGTCGTGCGCCGATCGGTACTGGTGATCGCATGGTCGATCCTTGCGCTTTCGGCAGTGTTCGCTGTCGTCCGCCAAGTCGGTGTGACGCAAATCACTTTTGTCGCCTTCATGGTCGGGATGCAGTTCGCAGCGATCCCAGCGGCGGTCGCCGTAGTCCTCTTCGCTGCGGCGCGCTCACGTGTCGGCTTCCTCGTAGCGCTGGTGGCAACAGTCGCTCTCGCCGCGATTCAGGTTCCACGTTTCGTACCGGACGAGCAGACCGCCGCCGGGCCCGAGATCACGGTCCTGACCATCAACGCCGCCCACGGCGAAGCGGACGCAGCGTCGATCGTGGCCCAGGTCGAAGCCAGTAACGCCGACGTACTCGCGGTGCAAGAGCTGACTCAGGCCGAGGTGGACGACCTCACAGCCGCCGGAATCGAGAACTCGCTCCCGTACAGCTTCACCGCAGCACTCCCGGTCGCCGACGGAACCGGGTTGTGGAGCCGAACTCCTCTCACCGACGGGACGCGGCTCGACGGCTTCGGTTTCGTACCGGTAAGAGCAGCCACCACGATCGACGGTGTCGCCCTGACGGTCGTCTCGTTCCACGCCATGTCGCCGGCGACCCCTCGCCACACCGTCGAGTGGGCGGCAGATCTGGCGAAGATGCGCGAGGAGATGGACGGCTACACGGACACTGTCCTGGTAGCAGGCGACTTCAACGCAGCCTGGGACCACCGCCAGTTCCGAAATCTGGCAAGCGACGGGTTCGGCGACGCCGCAGGTATGGCCGGCGCAGGCCTGTTCCGCACGTTCCCCTCGGACCGTCCGCTGGCCCAACTCGATCATGTGGTGGTCAGCGATACGGTCGACGCCGATCACGTGGAGCCGGTGGCAATTCCCGGCTCGGATCATCTGGCCGTGACGGCGCGGTTGCGCCTGCCCGCCGCCTAGAACCGGGGCAGTTCGAACACCGGGGGCGGCGGAAGCTGGATCTGCGGGAGCTGGAAGTCGGGCAGGCCCGGAATGAGCGGCGCCGGGGCCGGAGCAGGTGCGGGAGCCGGATCGTCGTACTGCGGCGCCTCGTAGGTTTCCGCCGGTGCCGGTGCTACCGGTGCGGGCGCCACGGTCGTGGTGACGGGCGGCGGCGGCGCGGCCACGGTGGTGGTCGGCACAGCACGTGTGGTCGACGGCGCCTGGGTCGTCAGAGTCTGTTCGCTGTCGGCGGGCGCGCTGGTGGAATCCTCGGAACCTCCGTAGCCGAGCGTCAGCCCCACGGCAGCAACAGCCGCCAGACCGCCTGCAACCAAGGCTGCACCGCGAATCTTGCGCTTGGACGTGACCGATCGATCCACCGGTTCCGGGCTGAGCCAGTCCGGTGCACCGGTCAGTGCGGTGGCACCGGCGGCCGCCTGCGCGGGCGACGGCGCGGAGCGCAGCGGGCTGCTCGGCGCGGGGGCGTTGTTCACCGGTGTTGCCAACAGCGCAGCCCCCTTGGCCGCCACGGCCTCGGGATCCGCCGGGGTGACGACGGGCAAGCCCGTCCAGGACCGCAGGATGGCCTCGACGAGGGGGATCCGCGCGCCGCCGCCGACGAGGAAGAGCGCGTCCACACGCTGAGGCGAGCGGGTGATGACGTCGCGAACCAACCGCGCCGAGTATTCGATCGGCACGGTGACGAGCGCCTCGAAGGACTCGCGGGAGATCAGGATCACGCCGGAATCACCGGGCAGGCAGACCGCCCCTGACGTGGACAGCTGTTCTTTGGCGATTCGGCAGCGAGTGGTGAACTCCGCGATACCGACCGCGTTGTCCAGATCGACGCCCTGCTTCGCCAGCTGGTTGTCGCAGATCAGTCGATCGAAATCCGAGCCGCTGATGTCGGTGGTTCGCTCCGCGAGCAGTACATCCCCCGACGCACGGTCGACGACACTGATGGTCAGACCGGAGCTGCCGAGGTCGTAGAGCGCGATGGTGGAGAAGTTGCCGATTTCGCCTGATGCTTCGAGATAGGCGAGGGCGGCCCTGGCTTCGGGGACGAGCCGGTAGTTGTAGAGCCGTTGCTCCATCATGGCTTGCTGAATGTCGCCGAACTGCTGCTGATCCCGGTAGGCCACTCCGGTCGCTTCCACATGCCGCTCGCCGTTGTTCTGGGAGAGGACGACGCCGATGGATTCGGCGGCCACATCCTCGGCGCGGTCGAAGTGGGCGTCGACGGTGTCGTTGTGAAAATCCAGTTCACGCTCACCCGATGTGTGCAGGCGAAGGTCGGGGCGCGCCATGCGGACAGCGCTCGCTCCCACCGATACCCCGAGAACCTCTGTCATGACCTGCCTCACTTGGATGCGCGCAGGGGACTCGCCGACAGGATATGTAACGATCCAATCTCGAAGCCCCCGCTCGGGCATCACTGTAGCGTGACCGTTGCCCGAATGCGATTGGTGCTGCCCTGGCACTAGTCTGGCGCCCGTGCACGTCCTCTTCGTTTGTACCGGGAACATCTGCCGATCCCCTACCGCCGAACGACTCGCGGACGCATACGCGCACGAGGGCGGCCTCGATGTGACGTCCTCCAGCGCCGGCACCCACGGACTCGTCGGACATCCGATGGACGAGTCGGCGGCAGCGGTTCTGCATCAGCTCGGCGGCGATTCCGAGGGATTCGTGGCACGACGGATCACTCCCAAGATCGCCGAGGAAGCCGACCTCATTCTGACGATGACGGCTCGCCATCGCGACGCGGTGCTCGCCGTCGCTCCGCGCAAGTTGCGGAAAACGTTCACTCTGCTCGAAGCGGCCTCGCTCGTCGACGAGTCGGGCGCACGCACTGTCGACGAGTTGGCGGACGCCCGGGTGCGCCATCAGGTGAGCGCTCTCGACATCGAGGATCCGTACCGCCGGGAGCACGAAACGTACGAGCTGATCGGTCAGCAGATCGCCGACGCTTTGCCCGCGATTCTTCGCCTCGGTTGACGTTCGGTCCGTTTGTACTCCGATCGAACGACAGCTCGAAGGCTGTATACCCGTTACTCGGCGACGTGCCGGTCCGCATAGTTCGCGAGTCCGGCGCATCCGTCCGCGGTCGTGCATGATGTGGCTCATGCCGATGTATCAGGTACGCACCGAGGACGACGAATTGCTCGCCGAGGCCGAACTGTCCACCGACAGCAAAGCCATGACATGGGCAGTTCGTACCACCACCGAGCATCGAAAGGCCCTCCGCGGACGCCGCTGGCAGGGGCACCGACTCGTCGGCGACGTCTGGGAACACAGATTCGGCGGCGGTCGGGGAATCACCGTGGTCCAGGACGCCGTCGCCAGCTGAACGACGCCTGCCTGCCGGCTCTGCGGTAGCGTCCCCCTACGACAGTGCCGCCGGAACGGTCGCGGCCACCGGACAGAGGGATTGACGAAATGCGCGACAAAGTCATCGCGGTGTCGGCGGTGGCAATCGCAGGAGTCGCCGTGGTGGTCGGCCTGACGATCGGTGCCCTCGGCGGCGCGTTCGACGATTCGGGCGCCAAGGTCGCACCTCCTGCCCTGCGGTCGGACCTCAGCACCGCCGTCAGTGCCACGAGCTCCGGGATCGTCGTTCCGCCGTCGCCCACCTGGCAGGTTGCCGTGCCGACAACTCCTCGGGTCACCACCACGACGCCGACGCCGAGTACCACGACTGCAGAGTCCACGACCAGGACGTCGCGTCAACGCCCGACGACCAGCGAGGAATCGGAGCCCGATTCCGAGTCGGAGCTCGACGAGGCGACCACCACCACCAGGTAGTTCCGAACCCGGGTCCTACTTTGTGAGGACGCGGTCATCGCCCGGTCGGCCGACGCGGAACCCCTGTTCCCCACGCAAGTATTCGAAGCATGAGTTTCGTTGCTGCCGTCATAGTCGTGTGCGAGATCGGATTCTGGGCGCTCATCGCCATCGGACTCGTCGTCCGCTATCCACTGAAGAGGCGTCGGGAAGCAGGGTGGATTCTCGCCGCGGTACCGGTGCTCGACGTCGTGCTGATCGCGGCTGTCGCGGTCGACCTGTCCCAGGGGACTCCGGTCGGGTCGATCCATCATCTCGCTGCCTACTACCTCGGATTCAGCATCGGCTTCGGCCCCGCGCTGATTCGGTGGGTCGACGTGCGGGTTGCCCATCGTTTCGCCGGCGGTCCCGCTCCGGTGAAACTCACCAAGGACAGTCAGGAGTACCGCCGCTATCTGTGGGACGACTGGTTCCGCGCGGTCGCGGCGTGTGGTGTCGCCGCTGCGGTCCTGGCGGGTCTGGCCTTCACCGTGGCCTCCGACGAGCAGGCGTCGGCGCTGCTGGGAACAATTCCGCCACTGGGCATCATTCTGGGGATTTGGTTCCTCGCCGGTCCCGCATTCGCGCCGTCACGCACCACTGCCGATCGGTAGCGTGTCCGTTATGGGCTTTCAGGCACAGCATCCGATTCCGGTTCTGCGCAGCTTCGACGAGCGGCGAGCACGGGAGTTCTATGTCGAGTATCTGGGATTCACGGTCGACTGGGAGCATCGCTTCGAGGGTGTCGACCCGCTCTACCTGCAGGTGTCGCGGGGCAATATCGTCCTTCACCTCTCGGAGCACCATGGCGACGGCACTCCCGGCTCCGTCGTGTACATCGGTGCTACAGGCGTCGAGGATCTGCATCGCGAACTCGCGGCGAAGGACTACGGCTACCTGAAGCCGGGATTGCACGTCTCGCACGGGATGGTCAGCATCTCGCTGCTCGATCCGTTCGGCAACGAGTTGCGCATCGAGGATCGTAGTAACTCACAGTAATCTCGATACATATATGTGTAATCAACAGTTACATGTACTGTCTGATGGCATGCCCGTTCACCGTTCCCCCGCAGACGACCCCGACGAGTCGGTCAAGGTCGTGGTCGTCGGCGCCGGACTCTCCGGTGTCGCCGCAGCCGCGAAGCTTCGCGCAGCCGGTATCACCGACTTCGTCGTCCTCGAAAAAGCGTCCCGCGTCGGCGGAGTCTGGCGCGAGAACACCTACCCGGGATGCGGCGTCGACATCCCGTCGCCCGTGTATTCGTTCTCGTTCAATCCGAACCCGTCCTGGCGCAGCAACTTCGCCAAACAACCCGAGCTGCTTCGGTACATCGAGGACACTGTCGACTCGCTCGACCTCGCACCGTGGATCAGGCTCGACACCGAAGTGATCGAAGCCCGGTGGTCCAGCGGCTTCCGCAAATGGATCGTCGAGACAACGGCAGGTCGATTCACGGCGCAGTACGTCATTTTCGCAGCCGGACCCATCACCGACCCGAAGACGCCCGCGATTCCCGGTATCGAGAACTTCGAGGGCGAGATGTTCCACTCCGCGCGGTGGAATCACGATGTGGACCTCACCGGCAAGCGCGTCGCCGTTGTCGGCACCGGCGCTTCGGCCGTCCAGTTCATCCCCGAGATACAACCGATCGCCGGTTCCCTGTTCGTCTTTCAGCGAACACCGTCGTGGGTGGTACCGCGCCTGGACTTCGCTTTCCCTGGAGCGGCTCACTCGCTGTTCCGCCGGGCACCCATCGCGCAGCGGGTACTCCGCCACGGCATCGACGTCATCCTTCGGACGCTCACCGCCGCCATGCGCCGCGAGCGCACTGCGCGACTGCTGGCGCCCATCGGGACCGCGTGGCTGGCTCACCAGGTACCCGACCGAGAGTTGCGGGCCTCGCTCACACCGGATTTCACATTGGGCTGCAAGCGATTGCTGTTGTCCAACACGTATCTCCCCGCGTTGACGAAGCCGAACGTGGATCTGCTCCCCGAGGCGCTGACGGCTGTCGACGGCAACCGGCTGATCGGATCCGATGGATCCTCGCGTGAGGTCGACGTCATCATCTTCGGAACCGGCTTCGACGTCAGCCATCCGCCGATCGCCTCGCGCATCAGGGGCGACGACGGAATTCTGCTGTCCGACAAATGGATCGACAGCCCGGAAGCATATCTGGCGACGACAGTGCCGGGCGCCCCGAACGCCTTCATCATGCTGGGCCCGAACATCCTGGTGTACAACTCGTTCCTCGGACTGGCCGAATCTCAGCTCGACTACGTCGTCGACGGCATCGCCCAGGCCGATCGGGAAGGACTGGAGGTGATCGAGATCGCCGAAGGTCCGTTCCGAGAATTCAACGATGCAGTCCAGGAATCGTTGGGCGAGACAGTCTTCAACAGCGGTGGCTGCGCCAGCTACTACCTCGACGCCAACGGCAAGAACTTCGCGGCATGGCCGTGGTCGACGGGGTCGCTGCGGCGCAAGCTCTCTCGCTTCGACCTTGAGAACTACACCAGCATTCCCTACGACAGAATCGGCGTCTGAGATGGCCTTGATCGAGCACACCGCGGTTGCTGCCGTCCCCCGAGCACACGCGTTCGCTTACGTGGACGATTACCGCACCGTCCCGAAGTGGATGTTCGGGGTCAACAAATTCGAACCCGTCGGCGACATCTCGCACGGCCTCGGGGCCGTCTTCGCTGCCGAGATGCAGATCGGCCCGAAAACTCTGCGCTCCACTCTCGAGGTCACCGAGTGGATCGAGGACAAGTCGTTGACACTGGCCTCGGTGGACGGGATCTCGACCACGTCCACCTGGTCGTTCGAGGACGAGAGTGACGGCGTGACCCGCCTGAACGTGCACTTCGCGTACTCGCTTCCGGGAGGCATAGCCGGCCGTGTTCTCAGTGCCCTCGTCGAACCTGTCGTAGGTCAGGCCGTTCGGTACACCGAAGGGTCACTGCGCAAGCAACTGGAGGCCTAGAGGGCGCTCGTCCGCGCCACCGCCGAATCACCGATCCTGAGTGCCACCACCAACTCGCGGTACAGCGAATCGGTGTCCAGCAACTCGTCGTGAGTGCCTCTGGCGCGGATCTTTCCGTTCTCCATGACGAGAATCGTGTCCGCGTCGAGGACGGTGGAGAGGCGATGCGCGATGGTCACCACGGCGCTGCCGGCCGCGATGGATCTGATCACCTCGTGGATGGCGGCCTCGGTTCTGCCGTCGACCTGCGCTGTGGCCTCGTCGAGCAGCAGAACACTCGGCCGACGAACGATGGCTCTGGCCAATGCAATTCGCTGACGTTGCCCGCCGGAGATGGTCGAACCCACGAGGTCCGTCTCCAACCCGTCGGGCAATTCGCGGATGGACTCGGCAAGGTGGACCGATTCCAGCGCATCCCAGATATCGTCCTCGGATGCATCGGGATGCGTGAACAGCAGGTTCTCCCTGATGCTTCCCGGAATCGTCGGGGTCTCCTGCTCGACGTAGGCGAGCGCGCGACGGACGTCGTCGTTGGACAGCTGCGAGTACGGCGTTCCGGCGAGGCGGATCTCGCCGGCAACGGGTTCGAGAAAACGCAGGATCAGGGAGAACACACTGGTCTTGCCTGCGCCCGAGGGTCCGACGATCGCCGTGTGACCGACGGCGGGAACGTCGAAGGTGATGTCTTCGACGGCAGGCTTGCCACCCGGCCGGTACCGCGCTGTCACGTCGGAGAAGCTCAGCACGGATCGATGACCGGTGGTGATGGTCGCCGAGCTCTCGTGTGACGGCTCGATCTCGAGTTCCTCGATCTGACGGATGCGCGCCGCGGCCGCCATGCCGGACTGCAGCTGGGTGAAGTTGGTGGTCAGGGAGGACAGCGGGTCCATGAGCTGAAACGTGTAGAGCAAGAACGCGATCAGGCTCGAGACCGCGAGGGCGCCGATACTCACCCGGTATCCGCCGATGCCGAGGATTCCGATGATCGCGAGTTGGATGCCGCCGCCTGCCACGGTCCATGCCAGCGCGGACGTGCGGACCGCGCGAATGCTGTGGTCGGCAGAATCACGGGCGTCGGCGATCACACGCTCGGATTCTCGATGTTCGGCGCGTGACGATTTCACGGTGCGAATGGCTCGGAGTGCTCCGTCGAGGCGTCCACCCAACCGTCCGACCGATTCCTGCGCTTGCTTCTGGGCGGCGGCGATCGGGGGCATGAGGCGCGCGAACAGGACACCGATGACGACGATCGCCACAGCGATCGCACCCAGGAGTACGAGATCGAGAACGGCCATCAGAACGAGAGCACCGATCAAGGCGATCGTGCTGTTGACGATCTGGACCAGCGCCGTCGACGCCGCTTCCCGCAGCAGGACGGTGTCGGACGTGACGCGGGTGACCAGTTCACCGGTCGGCCGTGTAGCGAGAGCACCGACGCGTGCACGGAAGTATCGGCGCACCATCGATTCTCGGGCATCGAGCACGATCCGCTCGGCAAGCGTGCCGAGCAGTATCCATTGCACGTAGAGGACGGCGGATCCGATCACGAGCAGCACGACGAGCAGCAGCACTGCCCGTCCGAACGACTGACCCGTGCCGAGTCCGTCGAGCACCGACTTGGTGACCATCGGCGTTGCGAGCGATGCACCGGTACCGACGAGGCCCAAGAGCATTCCGAGAAGGAGGGTACGACGGTGCGGGCGGACGAACACCCACAGCATGCGCAGGTTCGGCACCGAAAGAGCTTTGTCACTCATATAGCCCAATGGAACACCTCGCGGGTCCGAAAGTCACTTCCCGGTGAATCCGATCTCGGAGAAGTCCGAGGCGAACTGCGATCCGGACGGCGCGAGTTTCGCGACCCAGATCAGAAGTGACCGCGACATCTCCGGTGCCGCGACCGGAATGTGCGTGGCACCGGTCCCCAGCACGCCCGTTGCGAGTACTCGGGTGGAATCGAGCGTCCCGTCATCGTCCGGCGGCGTTCTGACTTCGACGACGGTTCCTGGATGCGGCGTCGTCACCCAGACCTCGCTGACGTCGACGGGTTCGGCGAAGGACACCAGGACCCCGATTCCGTCGTCCGTTCCGGCGAAGGGTTCGCGGTAGCGGTCGGTGGACCACGATGTCGTCGGGTCGGCGTCGACGGCTAGGTCCGCCTCGTCGGAGTTGTCGGGTGCTCGGACGGCCGACCACGCCTGCGCTCCGGTCGGAAGAACTGCGATCGGCGCAGGCGCCTCGGTCTGCGTGGGGAGCGACGGCACCGCGACGACGTTACTGACATCTCCGTAGTCGCCTCCGAACACCGAGGTCGAGAGGTACCACCCACCTGCCCCGAACGCTGCCACTACGCCGCAGGCCAGCGCCACCGCCGTGAGCCGCGCCCCCGCCGTGGCGGTCCACCGGTTCACAGGTACCTGATCGGTCGTGGCCCGATCGAGCGCCACCGCGAAGTCGTCGAGATCCGAATACGCGCCTGCGCAGGCTGCCGAGGCGACGACGCCGACTCGTCCCGCGGGTGCGGGGTCCATCTCACCCGGCCAACGGCCGGCGAGCAAGGCATGAAGCACCGATCCGAGTCCGGCCACTTCCGCTTGCGTGGTTGCGCCGAAAATCACTGCAGGACAGGCAATAACCGCGAGACCCTCCTCGGTCATCCGCACCGAGCTGGGGTGGTCGAGCGCGACCGTACGACCTCGTCGATGCACCGCTCGCAGGATCGACACCAGATGTTCGACGGCACGTGCTGCGGCGGCCGGTGACATCGGACCGTAGCCGTCGAGCAGGAGGGGTGGAGGTAGACCCGCGGCGACCACTACATAGGGACCGATCACAGCGACGTCCAGAATTCGGAGGTCTCGGCTGGACAACGCGAGGATGTCGTCGCAGTACTGCCGGACGGCATCGGTGGAGCGATTCCTCGATCTGATCACGTCCAGGTGGACGAGCGTCAGCGATATTTCGGCGGCGGTGAGGAGGTTGCGGGCCGTCCACCACTGCGCCCATCCGACGCATGGCATTTTGCCGAGCAAGCGATACTTGCCTGCCACGACGGTTCCCGGCACAAGCGCATTCATCTGCCCCTCCCCCAACCACCGCGTCGAGCGGATCGATCGGAGTGCTATCGAGGAGGCCGATTGTGCTCCGTCACAGCGGGGATGTCCGGGCTTTGATCGAATTTACTACCCGCGGACCATCATGCAGTGGCGAGCGCGTCCCAGACCAGGCGAACGGTGGTGCCGTCGTGATCGGAGGTGACGGCGGTGGAATCTGCGAGAGCGTGCATCAGTGGTACGCCGCGGCCTCGCGTCGAGTCCGGGGCGTGGACATCCCACTCGCCCCGATCGGAGACCGTCACTTCGATCCACCCGGTCGATGGCGTGCACTGAGCGTGCAGATCCAGAGTTCCCGGAGCTGTGTGGTGTGCGTAGGCGTGTTCGACACTGTTCGCCAGCGCTTCGTAGGTTGCCAGCACCACGTCGTACACGCGGTCAGGCGCAACCTGCAGAGTCGTCAACCACTCGCGCAAGGCGACCCTGATCGCGGATGCTCGGGCGGCGACGGCTGATTCACCGTCGAAGTTCAGCTGCATGACGTCCCCATGACGTAGTCCGGCTTGCGGTCGTCGATCGGTGGCAGCCGAGGCGTCGTCTTCACCGAATGCGATTGCCATCATGTGTTCGTCATACCCGAAAGTTCAGGAATTACCCGCTCGAAGCGCAGCGAGCGCTTCGTCGACCGTGGCGAAGATGCCGAACACCTGATCCAACCCGACGAGGGAAAGCGGACGACCGGTGGACGGACCGTCGGCGACCACGGCGAATCCCGTGCTGCCCGCGATCTTCTGATGCGTCGACGCCAGGAGCGACATCCCGGCCGAGGCGAGGAATCCGACCTTGGACAGGTCGATGACCACACCGGCGGGCTGCTTCTCGAGCACCAGCTCCATCGACTCCGACAGCTGCGGGGCCGTGACGAGGTCCAACTCTCCGGAGACAGTGACGATCACAGTGTCGTCTTGCCACTCCACGGTCACGTCGAAATGTTGCGGGCCGAGCCCTGACTCTTCTAGCGTCACAATTGTCGAACATACCGGAATGCGACCCTGGCCTGCACACAGTGTGACCTCGGGCTTGGGCACTGCCCTCCGTTCCGGCTGCGGATAGGCTCGCCGGGTGAGTCCGATAACGCTGCCGACGGGTGCTGCGGTGGCGTTCGGGGGTGCTGTCGGCGCGGTGGTGCGCTACGAGATCTGGCACTGGCGTGACTCACCGAAGTGGCTTCTGATCAATACCTTCGGGATCAATGTGGTCGGATGTGTGCTGCTCGGCGCTGCTCTCGGCTATCTGTCGGGGCGAGAGGCGACCGTCGCGCGCGCTGCCGTGATCGGTCTGGCCAGCGGTTTCACCACGTTCAGCTTCTATGCGCTTCAAGGCGTGACGTTCGACGGCGCCTGGAAGTCGGTGGTCTACATCGTCGTGACGCCGGTGGTGGCCGTCGTCGCCCTCGCGGTCGGCGCGCTGGTGACCCGGCCAGCGGTACCGGTCCGATGATCCTGCTGCTTCTCATCGCTGCGGGCGGCGCGGGTGGGGCACTCGTGCACTACGCCGTGACCCGGGCCGTGACCGATGCTGGGCGGGTACTGATGCTGACGGGCGGCACGTGCGTCCTGCTGGGATTCGTCGTCGCTGCATCGCCACCGCAGTGGTTCATCGGGTTGGCGTGTTTCGGTTTCCTCGGTGCACTGGCGCCGATGACCTCGGTTGCGTGGGTGACCGTGGTTCGGATCCGCGAGCGACGGTACCGCGACGGGATCGCCTTTCTGGCGGCGTGTGTGATCAGCGGCGTCGCGTGCGCGATGTTCGGTTTCCTTCTCTACAGCGCGGGTCTGACGCTTTACCGCAAGCTCTGACAATCGCCCTGGATCGCTGCTTTCGCGAATCCGCCGAGCTGGTAGAGGTAGGTGTACTCCCAGTAGACGAGCGAAAAGTTGTAGGCGCGCGGCACCGCTTCCATCGTGACCTGGCCGTCGAAACACTGATCGAAGATGTATCTGGCCCTCGGCAGGTGATAACGCCAGCTGATGACGACGACGTGCGTCCATCCGCGTTCCTCCGCGAGCTGCTGGGTGAACATGGCCTCGCCCCGCGTCGTACTCGGTTCCGGCTTCTCGCAGAGAACGGTGTACGTGTCGGTCGAGGTGTCGCAATATTTCTTCATCACGGCGTCCGATGGGCCGTAGGGGTCGGACAGGACGACGGTGTCCGCGACGCCCTTCTCGGCGAGGGACACACCGTAGGCCTCGCGCCCGTCGTGCTCGCCGCCGAGCACGATGATGGCGTCGGCCTTGTCGATCGCGTCGACGGTCGCCTTGGTGAACGTGATGTACCCACCGATGCCGACCACCGACACCAGGACCACCGGCAGCACCATGGCCAGCGCGACGAGGACATTGCGGCGGATCACCAGTCAAGAGTAGGCAGCGCACGCGTGAAGTGCCTCGGCCGGCGACGAAGGTCACGCCACCCGGCGAGGGTGAATTTCGAGCGTCGCACTGACATCTCGCCCTGGTGCCGTCAACGTTGTGGAGCATGAAGCGAATCTTGATTGCAGGCGCAGCCATGGCGCTGCTGACTCTGTCCGCGTGCGGCGACGATGACGCAGGCACAAGCTCCACCACGACGACGATGCCTGCCGCCACTACAACCACCACGTCGGCTGCGGCCACGACCACCACGACCGCCTCGGTTCCGGCACCGGCGCCTGCCCCTGCTCCGGCACCGGGCCAGCAGGGGGCGGACGGTTCGACGGGCAACAACCTGACGCCGCAGTACTGCGCGAACAACCAGGACCCGGGGTGCCCCGCAGGCAGCTACAACCCGGACCCCAATGGGATCCCGAATCCGAACGGTGACGGTTCCATCGTCCCGTGCGAGGGCACCATCTGCACCAACCCCAACAGCGGAGCTGGCACGGACCCGCAGGAGAACGGCGGCACCGACATGCAGAACCCGAACGGTGACGGCACCGACGTCCCGTGCGAGGGAACTATCTGCACCAACCCCAACAACGGGGGTGGGTAGTCGCTACTCGCTCGGCTGCGGGAGGTCGCAGTCCTTGACCTCGGGGTTGACGCCCACGTAGTTGAGCGGTCCGGCGACGACGGTCAGCGCGATGGTGCCGACGCCCGCACAGTTTTCGGGGGCGCTGTCGAAGTACCCCCGCTGGAAGACGGCGACGCCGCCGATGATGAGCCAGATCAAGACGATCAGAGTGACGAAGCGCATTGCAATCCCCTACCCGTAGCCGAGTCTCGGCTACCGCGAACCGGGCGAATACCCCATCTGCGGTAGCCGAAACACGGTCGTCGGGGTACTTCGACTGCGACGCTCCGATCTACGCGCCTTCCAGCAAACCGCGCACCTGCTGCAACGTGCGCGAATCAGGTCCTGACGGTCAGCCCCCGCGGCGCCGGCACCAAGCTGGCGTCGGCGAGGCCAAGGTGGTCGCGCAGCGTCGACCCGGTGTAGTCGGTGCGGAACAATCCGCGACGCTGCAGCTCAGGCACCACGTAGTCGACGAAATCGTCGAACGTTCCCGGCGCCTGGGCGGCGGAGAGGATGTAGCCGTCGGCTTCGCCGCCGTTGAAGCCTTCCTCGATCTGGTCGGCGATCTGGGATGCGGTTCCCACGAACTGTGGCAGCAGTACTCCCTGGGCGTAGAGCTTTCCGATGTCGCGCAGTGTGAGCGAGTCCTTGTCGCTGAGGCGCTGAGCAAGATCGAACAATCCCTGGCTACCGGGCACGGTGATCTCGCCGATGGGGGCGTCGAGGTCGTACTGCGAGAAGTCGTGATCGGTGTGGACCGACAGGGTGATCAGGCCGGAGATCGGGTCGGCGAGTTCGTTGTGGAAGGCCTGCTTCTCGCGGGCGATCGACTCGGTTTCGCCGACGAACGGCACGAACGACGGGAAGATCTTGATGTCGTCGGGGTTGCGCCCGAAGTTCGATGCCCGCGACTTCACGTCGTCGTAGTAGGCCTTGCGCCCTTCTTTCGTCGGATCGATCTCGAAGATCGCTTCCGCCCAGCGGGCGGCGAAGTCCTTTCCGACGGAGGAAGATCCAGCTTGGATGATGACGGGCCGGCTCTGCGGCGAATGCGGGACGGTGAGAGGTCCGCGACTCTTGAACCAGTCGCCGTCGTGGTCGATGGTGTGGACTTTGTCGGGGTCGGCGAAGACGCCGGTTGCCTTGTCCTGCACCAGCGCGTCGCGCTCCCAGCTGCCCCACAGCTTGAAGGCGACCTCGAGAAATTCCTGCGCGCGTTCGTAGCGTTCGTCGTGCCCGAGGTGATTGTCGATGCCGAAGTTCTGAGCCTCCGCCTGGTTCAGCGAGGTGACGACGTTCCACCCGGCGCGGCCGCGGCTCAGATGATCGAGGGTGCCGAAGATTCGCGCGACCTCGTAGGGGTGGAAGTACGTCGTCGACTTGGTGATGGCCAGGCCGATCTTCTTCGTGACGCTGGCGAGTCCTGCCGCGACGAGGGACGGATCGATCGTCGCCGACGCCTGGGTACCGCTGCTCAGCGGGACGCGAATGTCGTTGCCGTAGCGGACCGGCGTCGCGAGCAGGTCGGCGAAGAAGACGAAGTCGAACTTGCCGCGTTCGAGGGTTTTCGCGACGCGCTCGTAGTAGTCGGGGCCCAGGTAGTCGGTCTCCGACGCCGGATGCCGCCACGCGGCGTGCGAATGGGTGACGTGCGAGGCGATGAGAAAGCCTGCGAGGTGCAGTTCACGAGACATGAGGATCCTTTGTCGGAGATAGCGCTGATTTCGGTTGTATCCCTGACGCAAACGCACGTGCGTTCGCGTCAGGACGAGCCCCGCCCGCTGCTCGACGCCTCTCCCCGCGCAAAGGCACGTGCGTTTGCGGGGTTCTGGCAGGGAGGCACCGTCAGAAGTAGCCGTTGAACGGAAGCGGCTCGGAGTTGAGCAGCGTGTTACCGATCGCCGACGCCTTGTAGGCGGCGGGGTTGTGCAGGGTGATGGTGCGAATGTTTCGCCAGTGCCGGTCGAGGTTCTTCGCCCGCGACGCTGCGGAGGCGCCGCCGACTTCGAACAGCACGGTAGCGGCGCGGGTCGCGATGTCGTCGATGTGCACCTTGGCTTGCGACGACCGCAGCGATGCAGTGGCGGCGAGTTCGGCGTCGGGGATCGCGTTGGCGAGCGAGGTGAATGCTGCGTCGATGGCATCCGCGGCGGCGAGGGTGATGGCCTCGGCGGCGAAGGCGGTGCTGGAGAGTTTTCCGAGTGCGTTCTGCAACAGTGGATCCCGCGACAGTTCTTCGGTCGGTCCGTGCGCGAATCCGCGGGTGCGCCCGGCGATCAGCGTGACGGCGTCGGAGACCACGCTGCGCAGGATGCCGCTGACCAGGCCGTGCAAGTACAGCTGCAGAAACGCGAACTGGAAGGACGGGTCGGGTGCGGCGTCGAGGGGTATACGGGAGACGATATCGCTCTGATCGACCGCGACCGAGTTGAATCTCGTTGTACCGGTTCCGGTTCGGCGCTGTCCGATTCCGTCCCAGTCGTCGATGATCTCGACTCCGTCTCGGTCGGTCGGGACGATCACCGAGGCCACGGCGACACCGTTGATGTCGGCCCAGATGCTGACGTAATCCGAGAACAGAGTTCCGGTGCTGTAGAACTTCTCGCCGTCGAGGAGGTATCCGTCGCCGCTCGTCGTCAGGTGTGTTCCGTATTTGAAGTTGCCGACGGCCTGCGATCCACGCTCACTGCTGGCGTTGCCGAAGATCTTGCCCTGCAGGATCAGCTGGATCCAGCGGTCGTTCTCGTAGCCGGCGTAATCGACCGCGGTGGCCTGACGCAGCCGCTCCTCGACGAACCAGTAGTGGGTGCGCAGGATGTGCGCGACGATGGGGTCTGCTTCCGCGAGGTCGACGATGACTCCGAACAGTTCCCGAACACTCAGCCCTGCACCGCCGATGGCCTTGGGTAGGCGCAAGGTTCCGAACCCGGCGTGCCGCAGCTGCTCGATCTGCCGATGTGGATTCTCGTCGGCGAGATCGCGCGCGCTTGCTCCTTCGGCGATGGACGCAAGCAGGTCGCGGTACTCGCGTGATCCTGGTTCGACGACTCCGATGGTCGGCACGGTGGATGTCATGGGTCCAACCTTCAACCAGGAACGGTTGAGTGTCACCACTTCGAATCATCGTGAGCCTGAGAGTTGACCGTGTTCGGCTCCGTCAGCTGACGGCGGCAGGCTCCTCGGTCAGCGTGTCCAGTTCACGGCCCTTGGTTTCCGGTGCCGCATACGCCATCCACAGCACGGCGAGCACGACGAATCCGGTGACGATCGCGAAGGTGAGCGGCAGGCCGAGGATCGGCCACATCACCGATCCGAACAGCAGTGGTGCGAAGCCGGTGGCGATGCGGCTGACCGAGGACGCGTAGCCGAATCCCGACGCCCGCAACGGCGTCGGGTACAGCTCGGACACATAGCAATACAGCACCGGTATCGCGATCTGGATCACGAACCCGAAGATCGCGAGCCACAGCAGCACCCCGGAGCCGAGGTCGAGCATCACCGCGAACAGCACGAGCGCACCACCGGCGATGGGGCCCGAGATTCCGATGACCCATTTCCGACCGACGACCTCCACGAGGTACGCCGAGACGGCGACTCCGAGAATTCCGACGGCAGTCATCAGCGTCGTGCCGGCGAACGCGGCGAAGTCGTCGTAGCCCTCGCGGCGCAGGATGGACGGCATCCAACTCAGTGCGGCGTAGTACAGCAGGATGATCGAGACGAACAGCAGCCATGCCGCCGAGGTGATCCGAGGGCTGTAACTCCACACGGCCTTCAGTCCGCTCTTGACCGTGGTCTGCGCGATGATCGAGTAGTCGAACGTTTCGGCGCCGGTGCGGGTGACCATGTCGTCGATGATCGCCCGCGCCTCGACCTCGCGGCCGACCTTGGCCAGGTAGATGGGCGATTCCGGGATGCCACGCCGCACCCAGAACAGCAGCAGCGCCGGTAAGATCATGAACAGCAACATGATTCGCCATCGCACATCGCCATCGATCGGAACCAGAAGTGTGGCAACCACTCCGCAGAGCGTCGCGCCGACGGGCCACCACCCGTCCATGGCCGAGAGCACCTTTCCGCGAATGCGGCGCGGCGAGAACTCGCTGACGAGCGCGTAGTCGACGGGGATGCAGCCGCCGAGACCGAATCCGGCACAGAACCGCAGAAGGACGAAGATCTCGAAGTTCGGCGAGAGGGCGCCGAGAATCGAGAACAGCGCGAAGATCAGCAGGGTCAGCGCGAACGCCCGTTTACGGCCGAGGCGGTCCGCGATGGTTCCCCAGACGACGGCCCCCACCGCCATGCCGATGAGGTTGCCGGTCGCGACGAGGCCTCGCTCGGTCTGCGAGAGATCCCAGTACGCGCCGAGCAGCGGCGTCAGGAATCCGTTCAGTGCCACATCCCAGGCGTCGAACATGAAGCCGAGGCCGCCGATGATGAAGATGCGGCCCTGCACTGCCCATTTCCAGGGGAGTTCCTGCACTATCTGCTCACCGGTTTTCACCGAGTTATTCTCTCATCGCTGGTCGGTATATGGTCGTCCACATGCGAACTGGGGTGGCGCTGCTCATCGCGGCGAGCCTGGTGCTGGCGGGATGCAGTAGCGCGGACGAGGACGAGACCGTCACCGAGACCACCGCGACGACGACCGTGGACGACATTCGAATCGCGTCGGGATCGTTCACCGTTGGGTCACCGGCCCCGGTACTTCCGCCGTCGATTCTGGGCGTACCCGCGACCACGACGCCGCCGTCTCCGTTCGGAATTTCCGACGTCCGGATCGACGAGAGCGGCGTGGTGTTCACGTTCTTCGGCGACGGGGTGGTCAATTACGTCGGTCGCTACGTCGATGCTGCCGTGACCTACGACGACAATGCCGAGGTAGACGTGCCAGGCACGTCCATTCTGCAGATCGATCTGATCTCGTCGCCGTCTCCGGAGTCCGGTTCGACCGCACGGCCGGTCATCCTCGATTCGATCGATCCAGGCATCGTGTCGTGCCGGACGGTGGAGCCGTCGGACGGTGTCACGCAGGCGTTCATCGGAACGTCGGTCGATCGGCCCCATTTCACGGTGACGTCGGAGCAGGATCCCCCGAGCGTGCGGGTCTCGGTCATCTAGGGCGCAGTGGTTTGAGTACGCGGCTCGGCACCCAGTGTGTGACGGTCTCGCAGCGATCTTTCGACATCAGCTGATAGGTGACGCGGCCGATCCAGTCGCCGTCGACGGTCATCGACCACTCGCTGAGGTCGCCGGGCACGACGGCGCGGACGTCGAAGCCTTCCGCCGTGTAGTTGCCGCTGTGGTGGGGAGGCTGCGGATACAGGATCGACAGGTCGATCAACACCTTCACCGACGGCGTCAGAACCTTGAACGGACGGCGGCGCGGATCTACGCCACCGCTCGATCCGTTCACCCTCATTGTTCGACCATACGTTCGAACGACGGCGTACTCAATCCGGCTTCGGCGCGCACTGTGCGGCGAGAGACATGGCCGATATCCCCGCCGGGTGCCGGGCGAGAAGAATGGACGAAATCTCCATAGCTGCGCCGTCGGTCCCGCCCTACCGTGGACGGCATGAGCACACACCAGATCCCCGTGACGGGCGGCGCTCTCGCCGTCGAGCGATTCGACGGCACATCGGAACCGATACTTCTCGTACACGGGATATCCAGCCAGCGTGCTCTCTGGACGTGGCTTCGTGCCGAAGCACCGGATCTCTCCCTCCTCGTGCCGGACCTACGAGGGCGCGGTGACAGCGTGGGCGTCGTCGGGCCGTCGTCGTTGGCCCGGCACGCCGAGGACCTGGTCGCGGTTCTCGACGAGCTCGGCATCGATCGAATTCAGGTGTGCGGAATGTCCATGGGCGGCTTCGTCGCCGTCGAACTGGCCGCTCGGTACCCCGATCGGGTGAAGGACCTCGTTCTGGTCGACGGCGGAATTCCGGCACTTCCGCCCGCCGGGCTCACTCGCGAGACCGTCGGCGCGGCGTTCGCCGACAAGATCGAGAGGACTCGGCGGACCTGGACCCTCGACGAGTACGTGCAGTTCCTGACGGCGACGAGCATGCCCCTGCTCGATCCGTCGGATCCTCTGCTTCGGGTGTACGCCGAACACGACCTGCGCGACGGTCGGGTGCGACTCTCCACCGAGGCTGTCGTCGGCGATGCCGAGGATGTCTTCTTCGGCGCTTCGCGGTTCGAGCAGGTCGTGGCGCCCATCCACCTGCTGTACGCCGAGTGGAGTGTCGGCACGGACACAGCGCCGATGTACACCCCGGATCAGATCGGCGATCGCACACTCGCGTCCGTCCGCCGGATGCCGGGCCTCGACCATGCCGCGATGATCATGACCAGCATCGGAGCCGCCGCGGTCGCCGACGTCCTCCGCTCCGTCTCCGTGCGGGTTTCCTGACGCTCGGAGACGGCACGGGCAGTGACAATTCACAGGCCGGAGTAGGCCAACTCGACATCGACGGACGGAACTGTGACTGTGGAGGCCGACCCGCACGCTCGTCAGTTTGGAGAATTGCCCGTATGAAGCCCTCAGCTCGCTCGATCGTCGTCATCGCTGCCGCCCTCACCATGGGGCTCGCCGGCTGCGGGTCCGACGGAGGATCTGACGAGAGTTCCGACGCCTCGAGCGGCGGTGACCTGTGCACCCACCTCGAGGACATTTCCAAGTTCGAGATGGATTCGCAGTCCAACACCGCCATCGATCCCGCCGATTGGGCCGGATTCCAGGCAGTGCTGACCGAGTACGGCAACGGCCTGCCCGAGCACTACGACCCGGCCATCGCGGCGGCGGATCCGGATATCGCGGCGGATCTCACGACGGTGCGCGACGCGAGCGCCCAGGTGTCGGAACTCGTCAACGGCACGTCCTCGCTCGAGGAGTACCAGGCGAAGACGCAGGCCAGCATGGACGTCGACAGCATCACTGCCGCTCGTGACGCGAGCACTCGCATCGATACGTACGCGCAGCAGAACTGCGAGTTCGCCAAGCAGATGCAGCAGCAGAGTCAGGACCCGCAGCTTCAGGAAGTTCCCCAGCAGGATCCGGCCGCACAGGATCCCGCCGCACAGGATCCCGCCCAGCAGGAAGCGCCTGCACCCACACCGGCAGGCTGAGCCCCCGCCCCGATACCCCCGCCCCCACGCAAACGCACGTGCGTTCTCGCAAACCCCGAGACCAACACCGCGCCCCGACGCAAACGCACGTGCGTTCTCGCAAACCCCGAGACCAACACCGCGCCCCGACGCAAACGCACGTGCGTTCTCGCAAACCCCGAGACCAACACCCCACCCCCGCACAAACGCACGTGCGTTCTCGCGAACGCCACACCGATACCCCGCCCCCACACAAACGCACGTGCGTTCTCGCAAACCCCGAGACCAACACCCCGCCCCCACGCAAACGCACGTGCGTTTGCGTAGGGGTGGGGGGGCTGGGTCAGACGACGAGCCCCTCGCTCTGCAACCACTCGTACGCGACGTCGGAGGGATCTTCGCCCTCGATGTCGACCTTGCCGTTCAGTTCCTGCATGAGGTCGTCGGTCAGACGCTCGGAGATGTCGGCGATGAGCGGGGCGATCTCCGGATGCGCCTGCAGCACCGATGCACGGATGACGGCAGTTCCGCTGTACGGCAGGAAGTAACTTCTGTCGTCGTCGAGAACGGTGAGGTTCAGGTTCTTGATTCGACCGTCGGTGGTGTAGACCATGCCGAAGTTACAGGGCGCGCTGTCTGCCGTCGATGTGTAGACCACGCCCGCGTCCATGCGGGTGACCTGGTTCGACGGCACTCCGTCGGGCCCGTTGAGCGGGATACCGTAGGTGTCCAGCATCGGCACGAATCCATCTGCGCGGCTGAAGAACTCGTCGTCAACGCAGAACGTACGCTCGGCGGCCGGTAACTTGGCCACGTCGGAGAGCGTCTTCACGCCGAGCTTCTCGGCTGTGCCGGAGGCCGCGGCGAACGCGTAGGTGTCGTTGAAGTTGGCGGGCGGCAACCATTCGAGGTCGTTCGAGCTCAGCTCGATGTCGTGCACCTTCTGCCACAGTTCACCGGGGTCCGCGATGGTTTCGGTCTCGCCGTGGTAGTTGACCCAGCCGGTTCCGGTGTATTCCCACAGGATGTCGGCATCGCCGTTGAGCTGTGCCTGCCTGGACGACGCGGATCCGGGGGCGCCGGTCAGGTCGGACACATCGGCACCAGCCGCAGCGAGGTACGTCGCGGTGATCTTGCCGAGCAGCACACCCTCGGTGAAGCTCTTGGATGTCACGACGAGTGATGTTCCGTCCAGCGGCTTTTCGCCGTCGGGCAGGGTCGTGGCCTGAAAGGTTCCCGACGAGCTGACGAGCCCGCAGCCGGTGGCCAGCGTCGCGACGAGCGCGACCAGCGCTAGACGGCGAATCATGCCACTCCTCGTGGGGTTGCAACGAGTTCGACGAGACGTCCGAGCCAGTCGATCGTCAGGGCGAGCAGCGCAACCAGGATCGCGCCGGACACGAGCAGCTTCGGAAGGAACAGTGTCACTCCGGTGGTGATGAGGGTCCCGAGGCTCGTCGCGCCGATGAAGGTGCTCAGTGTCGCCGTTCCGACCAGAATGACCAGCGCGGTCCGCACACCGTTGAGAATCACGGGGACGGCGAGAGGCAATTCCACCTGCACCAGAGTCCGCAGCCCGGAGAAGCCGATGCCGCGCGCCGCTTCGATGGTTCGCTTGTCCACCTGATCGATACCGACGATCGTGTTCTGCAGAATCGGCAGGATCGCGTAGACGACGAGTCCTACTACAGCGGTGCGGAATCCGGTGCCCAGCCACATCGTCAGCAGCACGATGAGACCGACGGCCGGCGCCGCCTGCCCGATGTTGGCGAAGTTGATGGCGATCGGCTTGAGTGGTCTGATCTTCTCGCGGGTGAGCAGAATTCCCAAGGGAATTGCGATGATGACGACGAATACCGTCGCGGTCAGCGTCAGCGTGATGTGGTCGAGGATCGTCGTCCGTAGGTTGTCCCACCCCAACGACGCTTCCTCGGTCGGAGTCAGCGTGGTCGAGCGGTACCAGATCACGTAGCCGACGCCGAAGATCACGATCAGCAACGGTTCGAATATCACGTCGATCGGCGTGCGGCGCAATCGATTCATGCTGTGGAGCCCTCCGCGTGAGCGGTGTAGGAGACGTGTCCGTCGCCTTCGCGTGCTTCGTCGAGTTGGTTTCGGATGACCGTCATGACCGTCTTGATGGTCAGTGCGCCGGTGACGGCGCCCTTTCCGTCGGTGACGATCACGCCGCCCTGGCTGGCGGCGAGCATCGTGTCGAGCGCGTCGTTCAGTGTCGACGACGGTGCGACGACGGGCAGACGCGGGTCGATGTAGTCGGACACGGTGTCCTTGGTGGCAACCTCGTCGAGAGACGGCCAGGCGCGCGGCCTTCCGTGTTCGTCGACGACGACGATCCAGGTCACTCCGGCGTCCTTCGCGCGTGCGATGACCTCGGTCGACGAGTCGCCGACACGGGCCGTGACGACCGATTCGTGATCGACGTCCTTGACGCGGGACAGGGTGAGATGTGCCAGCGTCGCACCGGATCCGATGAATTCTTCGACGAACGGGCTGGCCGGCTTCGCGAGAATTTCCTCGGGCGTCGCGTACTGCTCGATGTGCCCGCCTTCGGACAGGATCAGAACCTTGTCGCCGAGCTTCGTTGCTTCTTCGAAGTCGTGAGTCACGATGACGATGGTCTTCGCCAGTTCGTGCTGGATGGCGATGAGACTGTCCTGCAATCTGACTCGGGTGATCGGGTCGACGGCACCGAACGGTTCGTCCATCAGCAGGACGGGCGGGTCGGCGGCGAGTGCGCGGGCTACACCGACGCGCTGCTGCTGGCCGCCGGACATGTCCTTCGGCAGACGGTCGCGGTAGACGGCTGGATCGAGTCCGACGAGGTCGAGCAGGTAGTCGGTGCGCTCGGCGATTCGCTTGGAATCCCAGCCGAGTACCCGCGGGATGGCGCCGACATTCTTGGCGACCGACCAGTGCGGAAACAGTCCGCCGGACTGGATGACGTACCCGATCGACTGCCTCAGTTTGTCCGGATCTTCGCCGGTGACATCGCGATCGCCGATGAAGATCTTGCCTTCGCTGGGTTCGATGAGTCGGTTGATCATCTTCAGTGTCGTGGTCTTACCGCATCCCGACGGCCCGACGAACGCGACGATGTGGCCGGCTTCGATCTCGAGATCGATCTTCTTCACCGCAGGCGTGGTCTGGCCGCGATACTGCTTGACGACGCCGTCGAGCCTGATCGATGCCCCCGTGATCTCGGTCATGACAATCCCTTCGCAATGGTGAAGCGCCCGAGGAGGACGAGCAGGGCGTCGAACACCAGGGCGATGACGACGATGAGAACTGTTCCGGTGAGGGCCATTTCGACCGAGTTGGTTCCGCCGAGGCGGGAGAGCCCGTTGAAGATGAGCGAGCCGAGGCCCGGGCCGAGGACGTAGGCGACGATGGCGGCGACCCCGACGACCATCTGCGTCGACACGCGTATTCCGGTGAGAATCACCGGCCATGCCATCGGCAGGGAGACCGACAGCAGTATTCTTCTGCGCGAGAGTCCAATTCCCTTGGCGGATTCGATGACGGTGTCCGGAACGGCTCGCAGCCCGACGATCGCGTTACCGATCACCGGCATCGCGGCGAAGAACGCGAGCATGATGAACGACGGCACCACCCCCAGCCCGAAGGGCACGATCAGCAGCGCCAGCAGCGCGAGAGACGGAATGGTGAGCGCCACCCGGCTCGTGGTGAGCGTCAGAGAGGAGAACAGCGGTAGGCGGTGTACAGCGATGGCAATCAGTACCGCCACGACCGTCCCGACCAGTACCGTCTGAAAGGCAAGCGAGGCATGTTGATACGTCAGAAACGCGAGGAACTGCCCCCGCCCCTGAAGGTAATTCCACAGGTCCACAAATCTCCCTCTCGCAGCCGTATTCCACGGAACGCAGCGCTGCCGGTTTCGTCGGACGGCGACGTTACCGCCCTGGTGCAGGAGCCGCAGCGGACACCGAACGGCAGACAGTGCGTTCACGATTCCCCTGGCGACCGAATCAAGCCTTCACCTGCGCTTTCCCGAGACAGCGCGCGCGGTGTCGACTGTTGTCGATACTTTCAATCATCTCGAGCAAAAGTCAGGGAAGTCGCGGGTGTGCGCACAAGGGCGACAACGAACATGGCCGAAACTGTCGCCGCACCGAACCTCCATGCACGAATCGGTCTTTCGGACCGGTTATTTCACAGCAATCAAACGCTACGGTCGGTTACCTGGCGGTTCGGAGACGCCGCGCACGGCGCACTGCTCACGAGTTGATCGTTGGCTACGCTCATGAGGTAGCGTGACCGTACCGTAACGATCGGTCCTGTAACCGGATCGAGGTAGGTGGCAGGGAGAGCACATGCACATCGGTTCGACCAGGGTCCGGGCTCGTTTTCTGTTGCTCGGGTTGCTGATCGCCGCTGCTGCATCGGCCGGGTGCTCGTCGAGCACCGACAGCGCCCGCGAGCAGGCATCGCCGGCCCCAACCACCACCGCCGAGACGCGTCCGACCACGACGTCGCCTGCCCCTACCCCGACGCTCGTTCCACAGTCCGCGCCCAGCCCGCCCCCGCCTGTCGACGTGCCGGTGGAACCGTCTGCGCCCACCGCCATCTATACGACGGCACCCACGTCGTCTGCGCCGATCGCCCCTCGCGCCTCGTACGTACCGCCGCCGCCGCCGCCGATCCAGCCGAGCGAACCCGTCATGCCGCCCCCGAACCCGGTGGATTCGCGAGGATTTCCGCTGGGAACCACCTGCGGTCCGGTGTCGTGCACGTCGCCCGGTGGAATCATCTTCGTCAACCCGGACGCGGTTCCCAATCTCGGCGGCCAGGGTTTCGACCTGTGCGAGAACAACTATTGCACCCCTCCCGGGTTTCAGATCATTCCCGATCAGCTTCCGTCGACCGGCAGTTCCGGCGGCGCCGCCAACTGATTGCGCCAGGCGCGTGCACCGATACGGCACAATGCTCGCGTGCCAAAGACCAGACATTCCCGACTGTTGATCGCTGCATCCGTGATCGGGGTCGTCGCGGCCGTGTCGGTCCTCGGACCGCTGAAGAAGCCCATTCTGTATGTGTGGAATGCGGAGTGCTTCGGCTGGAGCACCAATGACGTCGGGCCACGTCTGGTTGCTCTCGGTGACTCGATCGCCGAGGGAAACTCGTACGTGGCGTTAGGGATACACGGTGATACCTCCTGGTACTCGTATCTGGTCTGCGGCGCGGACGCACCGGCAGCCAACGGTGCCAACCTCGGCAAGACCGGGCAGACGACGGATCGGATCCACGCGCGGATCGACGATGCACTCGCCGCAGCCCCGGACATTCTGGTCGTCAACGGGGGCACAAACGACCAGGCGCGAGGTGTGCCGTTGGTCGACATCGTCGCGAATCTGACGGCAATTCTGGATCGGGCGATGGACGTCGACACCGTCGTCCTGGCCACGGTGCCCCGTGCGAGGTCCGCGCGATCGGGGCCCGACGACCCGTTGAACGACGCGATCCGGGGGCTGGCGATGGAGCGGGGACTTCCCGTCGCGGACTTCGCGCAGACGCTCGCCGAGCCCGGCGCCACGCTCGACGGCGTCCATCCCACCGCGAAATCGGCGCGCATCATGGCGGGCCAGGTGATGGCCGCCGTCGCACTCGGCGATCACGCGTGACTCGTGAGGTTGATCACCGACCGAAGACGGCGGGCCCGACGCATCGCCGGTGCGTCCTGCGCGGTCACACCAGAAACCGACCGCATCGTAGTAATTCGTTCGGCTGACAGTCACTTGATCGTTCGTCAGGCCCACTAAGCAAACCCAGAACTTGTACGGCATCATGGCGGCGTGAAGATCAGACGCACATCTCCTCGCCCGCCGGGTGCAACTCACCCACTCCAACTCGCGGGCTTCGCAGCGTTGATGGTCGTACTCGCGGCGGCGCTCACCGTGGCAGCAGTCACCGGCAAGTTGTAGACCACCCGCTCGCGCGGACGAGGCGTTGCTAGAGTCGAGCGGTGGCCGCTGACCGACGTGTGATCGTCAAGCGCATCGTCGTGGTGGTCGTGGCGGTATGCATCGTGTTCACGCTGGTCACCTCGATCGCCGACGAGAATTGGTACAAGGTCGCGTTCGGCGTGCTCGCTGCACTGTTGCTGATCGATTGGGTACGTCCGAAGGTCACCCGATGATCGTTTTGTATTCGGCGAAGATCGGCGTGTACTCGGCATCGCATTTCGCGATGGCCCAGTCTGTCAGCAAGGTCAGGTTGCCGAAGGTCGCGTCGAGTGCACTGAAATCTCCTGCCGCGCTCTTGGCGTCGGCTTCTTCCATCTCCTGAAGCCACGCCAACGGCTCCGGCGGCGCGACGGCCTGCAATGCGTCCTGGGTGACGGGTGCCTGCGCTGCCAACCTCTCGGCGATCTGCGTCTGGTCCTCGATGGTGCCTGCTTCAGCCGCTCGAATGTCGACGAGCCCCTGCGCAACTCGGGTGGCGTACAGCGTGCAGAAGTCCCCGCCCTCGGAGACGTCTTCGACCTGCGGTTCGTCGCCTCCCGCGAGGTCGGTGCCCGACGCCGAGACGGACGGCGACGCGTTCTCGTCACTGTCGGTCGAGCATCCCCCACACGCCAGTGCAATCGCCACGGCGACCAGAAGGCCACCACCGAGTCGCTTCGACATCTCGTCCGCCCCTGTCGTTGGATTGCTCCGAATTCGACCGCCCCCACTGTGGCCCCAGTATGGGACCAAGCGGACGAAGCCGCAGGGTTAACGGGCCGTCGACTCATATTTCGAATCCGGTCGAGCGAATCACTCACCGAATCATGTGCCATGGATCACTATTGACGACATGGAATTCGGGGCTCACGCGCACGCCGCGTCGACACTGCCCGCGACCGAGGACGTGTCGGCCATCGCGGCGGTACTGCTCTCGGCCGACGGCGAGGCCGACGGCTGGCAGTCCGAGGTGTTCGAGGCTCTGACGCGGACGTCGTCGGCCACTCATCTGCACTTCGTCCTGCCGCCGGCGACTAGCCTGGCGCTTCACATCGGCTGCTCGTTGTCGGGGGCGTTCGGCGCGTTCACCGGAGAATTGCCGGCGGCCGCCGACACCGCCACTGTCGTCGAAACGGTTGCCGCGCAGCTCACCTCGACCCGACGGGGGTGGTCGTGGTCCGAGAATCCGTTTGCTCTCGCGCATTCGAAGTGTTTCCGACGAACCCCGCGTTACGTCGTCGGCATCCGGCGGCGCCCGCTGTACGGGTTGTGGTTGCGGGCGTTGCACTACCAACCGCTTCGATAGGCGCCCGGTCTCGATCGAGCGCATCGGACAGCGTTATTATTCCGTTACCTTTCGGTTGCATCGCCGTGATGGAACATGAGATTCCGAAGTGACCTTGCGATGCCAGAGTTGATCTCAGCCGGCACGGGACCGGCGCGAACTCCTCGACACGAAGGACCAGGCGATGATCACCGCAACCCATCCGTTGTCCGTTTACTCGCTCGCACCGTCGTTGGATCACACCCCCCGCTACACCGTCGAGGTCGAGTCGTACTCGCCCTCGTTCGCCATTGTCCGCGCGGCCGGCGACCTGGACATGACCGCGCGTATTCAACTGACGGACACGCTCGCCGGACTCGGCGTCCGTGGAGCACATATCGTCGTCGACCTGTCGGGAGTCGAATTCATGTACTCGGGCGCGGCCAATGCCGTGATCGACGCTGCGTCGACATCCGAGGCCACGGTGCAAGTTTTCGCTCCCACCCGGCCTGTGCGGATGATCTTCGAGGCACTCGGCGCCCAGGCTTTCATCGTCGACAGCATCTCGGCTCGATGACGCACCAGGAGAGCCGCAAGGACGATCCCACCGAGCCGGAAGAGAACCCCGAGGCTCCGGCGGGCCGCGGATCGTCGTTTCTGCAGATGTTCATGGAAGTTCAATCGTCGAAAGATGCTTCCTGATCAGCCTTCGGCCTGTGTATAGTTCGCTATACGTATAGCGAACTATACTTTTGGAGGCACAATGGCTGTCCGCTGGCTTCTCGCGCTCGTGACAGGACTGGCAACAACAGCTGCCGTCACCGCGGCAACGTGGATCTTCACGACGGAGTCACCCGCCTTCGCTGCATCGATCTTCGGACTGTGCGCTCTCCCCGCCGGACTCGCCATCGGGTGGATCGTGTTCGTCGCTCCCTCCACGACGCCCCACCAAGGCCCGTCGGACGACGACGTCGAATCGCGGTGGCTCAATGCGGCGCTGAGCGGAACGGCTACCGATCTCGTGTGCACCGTCGGCCTTGCACTGACTGCAGTCTCCGTCACCGGAGCCGAACCGCCGACGCAACTGCTGCTGATCGGCCTACTACTGGTCGCTGTTGCATCATGCTCCCTGCGATACACACTCGCGCGCCGGCGCACCCTCTCCGTGCGCACGTGAAGAACAGCGTGCGACGCCGGCGCGTCGAAAACGGTTGGTCTCAAGCCGAATTGGCCGAGCGGCTCGACGTCACGCGACTGACGGTGATCTCCATCGAAAAGGAACGGTTCGACCCGAGCCTCCCCGTCGCTTTCCGAATCGCCGAGGTGTTCGGGTGCGCCATCGAGGACGTCTTCGATCCGACGATCTAGGCCCTCGATCTGCGGAGGCCGAGGTAGTCGACGGCACCGAGCACCAGCACCGCACCGACTGCCGCCAGCGCGATCTGCGCACGCGGTGCGTCGACTTCGAGGATCACGATCTGCCACACCGTCCAGCCGATCGCAATGAGCCCGATGGCACCTGCTATCGACCTTGCGCCGGACACGTCGACGATCACCGCGGCGGCACACACCATCGGCGCAAGACCGAGCGCGACGAGTACGAACAGTCCCGCATAGCGGTAGTCCCACGTGTGCCAGGCGGGCAGCATGTCGACACTCAGGCCGAGGGTTGCTCCCGAGGGATCCGACACGAGCGCGATTCCGTCGAACAGGCCGGCAGCGCCGAGGGCGACCAGAACCGCAGCCGTCAGGAACTTCTTCACTGTCCACCCATGCCGTGTCGATTGCGATGCATCAGAAGGTCCAAGTTAGACGACTCAATCCAACTTGTCAGTCCGATTTACCGCTTGTCCAGGCAGAAATGCCCGGAGGATCGCCGTCATGGCCTCGATCAAGTCGTCGAGAGGGGGCCGCGGATCACTCAGGCTCCATCGCGACCCCAGTTCGGTCAGCGCACCGAGGAACCCCCACGTCGCCGCGCGGTAGCCGCCAGGCGGGACGAAGGACTCGCCGACTTCGCCTCGGATGGCGTCGGCAATGTAGTCGGCCCAGATCTGTCGCCGTGCTGCCCGATACTCCTCGACACGCGGACTGACACCGAGCATTTCGATGTAGCAGATACGTGCCCGACGCGGGTCGCTGCCGAGCGATCCAAGCAGCGCCGCCATGGCAGCCGCCACGGTTTCGCCGAAGTCGGTCGGCTCCGCGAGCGCGCCGAGAACCTCGGCGACCGCATCTCTGGCATCGGATTGAATATTTTCGTACACCTCGATGAGAAGTGTTTCGCGACTGTCGAACTCGGCATAGAACTGATTGCGCGCAAGACCCGATGCCTTGCACACGTCGGTGATGCTGCTGCTCGCGTAGCCCTTCTCGCCGAAGACGTCCACACCGGCGCGCAGGAACGCGCTGCGGCGTTCGGCGCGGCGTACAGCCAAGGACTTACCGCCGTAGGTGCGCGATCGGGCGGCCGGGGAATCCACTGTCGAATGATATTCGCGCCGAGGCGATTGCTGCCTCCGGCACGTTCGGCGGCCCATCGGCTGACCGGGCACTTTCCTAGACCCGTGCGTCCAACACAAGTCGCCGGTCTCGCCTCCTTACGGCCCTACTGCTGGTCAGGAGACTGAATAAAGTTAGACAAGACAGTTCCACATTTGCCGAATGCGTGCTAGCTTACCGATCGGTAACAAAAAGTGTCATGGCTCACAAGGATGTCGGGAGTTCGAGATGAAGAACAGACGCACGCACCATCGACTGCTTGCCGCCGCATGCGCTGTCGCGATGTGCTCCCTCGCAGCGCCGACGGCATCCGCCGCGCCGGTCCAGGATTCGTTCTTCCACTATTCCGGTGAGACTCCGCTCGGCGACTACGAACCGGGCGCGGTTCTGTCCACACGAACTCTGCCGTACCACCTGGTCAACGTCCCGACCCCGCTCCAGGCCGTGCAGGTGTTGTACCGCTCGACAGACGCCCAGGGCCGCCCCGCGGCCAACGTGACCTCGATCCTCCGGCCGGGCAACGCTCAGCCCGGCAAAGTGGTGTCGTACCAGTCCGCCTACGACTCACTCAATCCCGACGACGGTCCCTCACGCGCTATCGCCGGCAATTCGCCGCTCCTGACGCCGACCCCCAGTGGCCGCAACATCGCGATCGGCGGCACCGCAGTCTCGGGCGAGGCCGGAATTCTCGCACCGCTGCTCGTTCTCGGCTACACCGTCGTCGTCGCCGATACCCAAGGCCCCACAGCAGATTTCGCAGCGGGACCCGAGTACGGAATGATGACTCTCGACTCACTGCGGGCAGCCAAGCAGGTTCCCGAAACCGGGATCGCCGACGATGCGAAGATCGGGCTGATCGGGTATTCCGGTGGCGCGATCGCTACCAACTGGGCCGCAATTCTCGCGCCCGATTATGCGCCCGACATCAACGAGGACCTGATCGGCGCCGCACAGGGCGGACTGCTGGTCAACCCAGCCGACAATCTTCGCTACGCCGGGGGAAGCATCGGATGGGGCGGCGTCGTCGGCATGGCCATCGTCGGCATCTCGCGTGCGTACGACATCGACTTCGACCGCTACTTCAGCGACAGCGGCCGCGACCTCGTCGCACATCTCGACGATGCCTCGATCCTCAATGCCTTCCTGCAGTATCCGGGACTCACCTGGGCCGACTTGGTGAAACCCGAATACGCCGATCCCAATTCGGTGCCCGAATACGTCGATGTCGTCAACAAGCTCAACATGGGCCAGGCACCGACCCCGACGATTCCGTTGTTCGTCGCGCAGGCAGCGAACGGTCTCCTCGAAGGCACCTGGCCCGGTCCCGCAGGCACCGGACCCGGCGACGGCGTGATGGTGGCAGGCGACGTCCGCGCGCTGATGAATCAGTACTGCGACGACGGACTGGCCGTTCAGTACGACGAATACGACACCATCAGCCACATTCCCGGTGCGGCACTGTGGCTTCCCGGTGCACTCGCCTGGCTCACCGACAGGTTCGCCGACCGCCCGGCGCCCAGCAACTGCGGCCGCATCGCCCCGGGCAACTCGCTGGCCCCGCAGGAGCACCTGCCTCGCTGAACCGTCGGCCGAAGTACTCGGCGCGAATTGCCATCGACAGTGGGATCATCGACCCATGAACACACTTCAACGCGCGGCCGCCGGGTTCAACACCCTGGTCCGCCCCCTGCTCAAGGCCCCGATCATCGGCAAGTACATCTCCGGCAGCATCGCGGAGATCTCGTACACCGGCCGCAAGTCGGGTCGTGAGTTCAGCCTGATCGTGGGCTACAAGCTGCGCGGCGACGAGGCCACCATCGCCGTCATGTTGCCGGACAAGAAGCATTGGTGGCGTAACTTCTACCCGGACGGCGGCCCGATACGCATCGAGCTCGACGGCGTCACTCGTTCCGGGAATGCCGTCGCGACGAGGAACGGAAACCAGGTGTCGGTGAAGGTCGCGCTCACAGACCGGTAGCAAGCGCTATCGGTGAACTGCCGTCGCGGGCGGCACCACGCAACCGGCGGCCGCCGCGACAGCCAGTGTCAGCGCAGCGCCGGGAATCATACGACGCCGCTACACGCCGACCCGTTCGGATTTGCCCGCACTTGGTGGTGCGCGGGAAGCATCGAGCAACCCACGCACTCCTGCACACCGCCATCTCGGTCTTAGCGGTCACAATCGGTGCGTTCTCGGGCACTAACGGGTAAATCGGACGCTTTCTCCCCGAACCTGGCCCGGACGATCAGCAATTACCGCCTTTTCGCATAATCCCGGAATCCAAATTCACTTTCGGAGAACCGACTGCCCGATTACCGCCATTCGACTCGTAAACCAATTGTTTTCCGAGAAATGGCGGGGCACAATTCCGATTATTTCAGTTTGACAACGATCGCTCGAAGGTGTGTCATTTGAACAGATGAAAGACGCCGGAAATTTTCCGGTTCGTCGATCGTCCCAACTCGGGTCCAGCAGCAGGCCTTCTCCTGCTGCCGGGTAAGAGCGCGATACACAGGCGTTTCGCCATGGCAAACTTCGTCGGGGAGTGTTCCAGTGTTTCAACGTATTTCAGTTCCACGCCACGACCGGGTCGATGTTCTACACATCTCGGAGGCATACGGCGGCGGTGTTCAGTCGGCCATGTCCCGCTATATGGAGAACTCGCCGAAACTTTCCCATCAAGTTCTCGTGCGCACTCGCACTCAACACGACATTTCCGAGGCGTGTTCCGCTGATTTGATCAGTTTCGACGGTTCTCTTCCCGGTTTTCTGAGGGCTGCACGCTCACACATAATGCAGACCAAGCCGAATGCGGTACATCTGCATTCCAGTTTCGCCGGATTGCTTCGTCTATTCGACTACGGGCCGGATATCAAGATCATCTATACGCCGCACGCCTACGCGTTTCTGCGTCGCGACTGCTCGGCACTGGCGCGTACCGCCTATCGGTTCGCCGAGGTCGCTCTCAGCAAGCGCACGCAGACCATCGCCGCGATCAGTCCTTTCGAGGCTGCGTCGGCGGCCCGCATGGCGGGACGGTCCACCGAGGTCACCTATTTGCCCAACGTGGTGGCCGAGACCACGCACTCGATGAGACCGGTGACAGATCCGCGCGATCGACCCGAGGTCGTGATGGCCGGACGAATCTCGGCCCAGAAAGATCCTCTCTTCTTCGCCGAGGCTGCACGCGCTTCCAGGAGCGACGTGCGCTGGACGTGGGTCGGTGACGGTGACGCCGATATGCGCGAGGTCCTCGAGCAGGCAGGCGTGTCCGTGACGGGGTGGTTGCCGAGCGAACTGGTGAAGAAGCACATCGCGGCCGCGGACCTCTACCTCCACTCCGCGATCTGGGAGGGCGCCCCGATCACGCTGCTCGAGGCCGCTGCGGTGGGCACTCCGATTCTCGCCCGCGGCGTCGAGTCGCTGGTCGGGCTCGGCTATCCCTTGACGGGCGACTGCCCGCGAGCCGCCGCTGCCGACGTCGACCGTTTCTTCGCCGATCGAACCTTCTCCGGCAATGCAAGCGCAGCGACGACGGATTCCGTGGAGGTGCATTCCCCGCTCGCTCAGTCCTCCGCGTTGAGCGCCCTCTATCGGAGGGCCGGGTGAAGGTTCTGATGCCCGGCCGGATCCTGGAACGGCACGTCGGCGGCAACACCACCTACGCTCGATCGCTCGCCCACGGCCTACGAAGCCGTGGGATCACGGTCGAGCCCATGCGCTTTCACGCTCACCCCGCCGCCACGATGGCGTCGGAAACACTGCAGGGACTCACCCGACGCGACGGCATCATGCATTACGTGGCCGATACCGGCCCGCTGGTTCGCACCCGCGGCCCTTCGGTCGTCACCGTGCACGGGGTGGCCAGTCGGTGGCTCGACGGCGTTCGCACCGGCAGCCAGGAGCGGGTCTGGCGGACCAGGGTCGGGCGAGCGATCGCGTCGACGGACGCCGTCGTCACCGTCTCGGCGTCCAGTGCGGCCGACATCGCCGACGTGTTCGGCAGATCCGTGGACGACATCGACGTGATCCCCCACGGCATCGACAGTGCCAAATTTGCACGGCCGGAGATTCTTTCACCGGAGGTGCGCGATCGGATCCCCGAGCACTTCCTGCTGTATCTCGGCAACATCGAGCCGAGGAAGAACATCGTCGCCCTGATCGACGCGATGCGCTCCCCCGCGGTGCGCGCCCTGGGGCTCCCCTTGGTGATCGCGGGCAAGGCTGCCTGGAACTTCGATGCCGAGATGCACGCGATCCGCAGTAGCCCCGACGTCGTTCACCTGGGCTTCGTTTCCGACACCGACCGCACTGCCCTCATGCAGCGTGCCGCGCTGTTCGTCTTTCCCAGCCGCTACGAAGGCTTCGGATTCCCCGTGCTCGAAGCGATGGCCGCCGGTGCTCCGGTGCTCACCACGACTGCAGGCGCACTTCGCGATGTCCGCGGACCTGCCCGGACGCTGCTGGCCACCGAACCCGACGCGATCGCCGACGGCATCGTCGGCGCCCTCACGGACGAGACCTGGCGCTCGACCGTCGTCGATCGTGGCCGCGACTGGGCGTCGTCGTTCACCTGGGACGTGAGCGTCGACGCGCATCTCGCCGTGTACAAGAAAGTTCTCGATCGATGAAAGTTGTTGTTCTACACTGTTACAGCGCCGACAATGCCGGTGACGGGCTGCTGGTCGAGGAGACGCTGCACCTCCTCGACGCCGCCTTCGGAGACGACGTCGACGTGACTCTCGCCGCGTCGCACCCTGAGACGTTCGCTCATCTCGACGCCGAGGTGGTGGACTCGTCACCATCGATTCTGGGCTACCGGCGGCCCTATCGCCGCCTGCTCGGATCCCTCGACGAGGCCGATCTCGTCGTCGCCGTCGGCGGCGGATATCTGCGCGCTGGATATGCCGTCGAGGCAGCGAAAACTCTCGCCGTGCACGGCCCCCAGCTCTTGGCGGCGAGCCGGACCTCGACTCCGACGGTGTACCTACCTCAGAGTGTCGGTCCTGCACCACGTTTCATCGCACGCGCCCTGATCCGCCGGATGTCGAGAATCGATTCGTTCTTCGTTCGCGACGACCGCAGTTTCGACGACTATGCCGCGTCCGGTGTCCGGCGTGCCAGCGACCTCGCCGTTCTCGGTGCGGCGTCGTCTCCGCACGACACCCTTGCCGTTGATCCGGTTCCCGTTCTGAGCGTTCGCGCGGTTCGAGGAAAGGTGGGTCCGCTCGTCGTCGATCTGGCGCATCAGTTGGGCTCGTTCGACGGGTACGTCCAGAGCAGTACCGCCGGAAACGACGACGTAGCAGCCATGGCCGCCATGGGTCCGCAGCGAACGCTCACCCGCGAGGAGTTGATGACTGCGGCACAGCAGCAGCGCCGCGTCGTCGTCGCCGTGCGGCTGCACGCCGCGCTGATGGCTCTGCGCGCCGGCCACTTCGTCGTGCACTTGGCCTACGAGAGAAAGGGATTCGGAGCGTTCGACGATCTCGGCCTCGCCGACTACGTCCACAACGTCAACAAGTTCGAGCCTCGGCGAGTACTGCGGCAGGTGGAGAGGCTTCTCGCCGACGAATCCGAACGACGCTCCTACTCCGCCCAGTTGAGCGCCTCCGCCGACGAAGCCCGCGTTCGACGAAGCACACTCGTCGAGCAGCTCCGTGCGCTTGTTCCCGAGTACCGGACGGAGACGCGCGCATGACCACCGTTCATGTTCGCGCGCCCGAGTCGCACGGTGATGTCTTCGACTCGATCGGCCGCCGCGCCTATCTCGATTCTCTGCGCGAGTACGGCGATCTCGTGGTGTGGACCGGATCGTCGTCTCCGCAGCACGTCTCCGGGCTCGGGTTGCAGTCTTCCGACACGGCAACCGGCAGCTACCGGCGGTGGTTCACCACGGCCTTCGTCGCTGCTGCTCGTGGCCGAGCCCGCATCGCCGTCGATCCGTATCAGCGGAGCTCGCTGCACACGTGGTCCCTTGTGTCGCTGGTCCTTCTCGCGCGTGCTCGCCGGTCGAGGGCGTTGATCTCCGGATTCGGTGAATCGACCGCCGTCGCCGATGCCACGTTCGGGGCGTTCGGTGATCGACTCGTGGATTCCGCTGTCTCCGAATCGCAGTGGTCGTTTCGACTGGGAACGTCCGTCTCCGAGTGGATCGCGAGCCGTCCGTATGCTGCTCTCGCACTCCGGGGAGATCGACCACCTCCCTCCCCTGCGTGGATCGAGTGGTTCGAGGCCACGACGAGCACGCTCGGCTTGACGCCTGCAGTGGTGGTTCACGCCTCCGAGGACTATCTCTCGGCGCAATCGCTTTCACATTCACTACCTGGCACCTACCAGGCCTTCTTCGTCTCCGACCACGCCGATCACGAACGCGCACTGCGTGAGGTGTACGCCAGGAGTGCACTTCTGGTGAGCGACCGGCCGTCCGCGCTGATTCTCGGTGCGACCGAGGGCGCGGTCCCGATCGGCTGGGTCGAGAGCTCGATCGGAGAGATCGGTGCAACGTTCGACGCCCTGGCGATGCCGTGGGTAGGCCGCTGGGAAGGTGACGCGGCAGAACGCTTGCCCGCGATCGACGACGCGACTCTTGCCGAGTCGGCTGCTCGGCTGGCTGCGGTCGTTCACCGCGAGCGGGTGCGGCTCGGCCGAAGCGATCGAGCGGGGGTGGCCACGTGAGCACGACCGACACGGCGTCCGGCACCCGCGCCTTGGCAGTTCGGCTCGTCAAGGGCGGGTTGCCTGCCATTGCGGCGAGCGCATTCGTGGCGTTCGTGCCGATTCTCGGATCGCTGTATCTCAGTGTCGACGACTACGCCGTCTGGGCACTCGCGGCCACGTTGTCGACCATTTTCATCGTCTTCGACTTCGGCACTCCGACGCTGGCCACCAAACTCGCCGGATCACGGCAACTCGACTTCCGGACCTCGGTGACGCTCTGCGGGCTGTCGGCGCTGCCGCCGATCGCTCTCGGGGCACTCGCCATCGCCGTCTGGCCTTCCTACTCGTCGGCAGCTCACCTCGATGCCGATCGTGGATCAGCCTTCGCACTGATCGCACTGGTGTCACTCGGCGGCGTCCTCCGCAGTGCCGGAATCGTCTACGGTGCAGCGGCTCTGGGGCGGATGCATTTCTACCGACGGACCGCGGTGCTGTTCTTCGGCGGTTCGGTTCAGCTCGTCGTCACCCTGGTCTCACTCGAGGCGGGCCTGGGGATAGTGTCGCTGGGCGTCGGGACGGTGGCAGCGGGCTTCGTTCAGTTCGCCATCGGATTCGCCGTCGAGGGCGGCCGATCCCGCAACGACGGCGTGCTCGACTCGGGTTCGGCGGTGTCCGTGCGTCGAACGATTTTGCTGTTCATGAAGACTCGCATGTTCGTCGCGATGCTCGGGCTGCTCATCACTCAACTCGATCGGTGGGCTCTCGGCCTCGTCGGTGATGCCGAACTGCTTGCCCGCTACGACATCGCGACGCGTTTCGTCATGATCCCCAAGATCGTGTTGATCGCGCTCGCCGCCGGTTTGGTCGCCGATTCGGCGAAACTGAGCACCGCCGCGCAGGGGGCGGCGTTGCTCGCCAAAGTACAGAAACTGGTTCTGCTGGTTACTGTTCCATTGATGGTGGGTGCGGCGGTGGTCGCCTACTTCGCACAGGACATCGCGCTCGGCATTGCGCCGTCGCTGGCCATCGTCGCCGCCGTCGCACTCGCCCATGGCATCAACTGCACCACCATCGCGCCCGTCAACATCCTCTCGGGCGCCGGAAGACCCGATTTCGAACTGCGCTACCTGGTTCCACTCGCAGGCTTCGCCGCCATCGCGTATCTGCTCGGCATCGCCACCGGAAGCGGCATGACGCTGATCGTCGTCTGGTCGACGGCGATGGTCGTGTTCTCGGCCTGGTTCACCGCCACATCGGTCCGCTACATTCGGGAGGTTCTCGCATGATCGACCGTGTACTTCGCATCGTGGACCCCAACCGCTATCGCCGACGGGTTCTCCGGCAGCTGATCGCGTCGGGCCGCGTCACCATGGGCGCACACAGCTACGGCATCCCCGAGATCAGGCTGTTCGACAACGACGACACCACCCGGTTGCACATCGGTCGGTATTCGTCGATCGCTGCCGGGGTGAACATTCTGCTCGGCGGCAACCACCCGACCGATCGACTGACCACGTTCCCCATCAGGGAGAAGCTCGAGCTGCCCGGCGCAGGCACCGACGGCTTCCCCTCCAGCAAGGGCGATGTGGTGATCGGCAACGACGTGTGGATCGGATTCGGTGCCACCGTCGTCTCCGGCGTGCACATCGGCGACGGCGCGATCATCGGTGCCGGCAGCGTGATCGTCGGCGACGTCGAGCCGTTCTCGATCGTCGCGGGCAATCCCGCGCGTCTGGTGCGAAGGCGCTTCGACGAGGACGTCATCACCCGCCTGCACGCGCTGCAGTGGTGGAACTGGGACGATCACCTCGTCGCGGAGCGGGTGGCGGACCTGTGCGGCGAGGACGCTGTCGACGCCCTTCGCCGGCTCGAGAAGCAGGAGCGACGGCGATGACCGCCGCCGTCGTCGGCCGTCGCACACCGGAGCGGCAGCGACGACAGACGAGCCGGGTGTTGTTCCTGACCGCCGCGGTCATCGCGCTCGTACCGGTCGACTTCGTGCAGGTCACGGCCACCTGGCGCTATGTCACGCTGGCCGCGCTGGTCGTCGGTGTCATCGCTGCACTGTGGGAGCTGAGCCACGCCGATACCGTCGTGGTCTGGCCCGCACTCGGATTCGGCGCTCTCGTCCTGATTTTCAATCAGTTCATGAATTTCAATCCGATCGGATTCCTGACGCTGCTGGCACCGGTGGTGATCGGCGCCGGACTTGCTGTCGCGGTGCGTAATCCGCTCGCCATGCTCGTCGGCCTTTCGGTACTGCTCGCCGTCAGCATGGGCGTCGAGCTTGCGATGCACCAGCACCTGTTCAGCCAGTTCTTCGGCGCGGAGAACTACACCGCCTACAGTCGCGACATCTTTCGCGCACGCGGATTGATCGGTCAGGCGGTTCCGGCCGGGATGATCGCCGTCGGATTGGCGGCGGCGTCGTGGATGCTCTCGGCGTCCGCACCGACGAATCGGACGTCCATCAGATGGGTGATCGCCTGCGCCGCCGCCGTGTCGGTCCTGACGTCGGGTACCCGATCGGCGATCGTGTGCGGCGGCGCGCTTGCCTTGGCAATCGGGGCTGCGGGCATCTATCGCAACCATCGCAGTCGACTGGCGATCGGACACCGCGTGGCCTGGGCGGGTCCATTGGTTCTCGCCGTGGGAATTGTTCTGACGGCAGCATATTGGACGACGCTGTCCAATCAGCGGGTGTTCAGCTTCGATCTTCTGGCCGGCTCTGCATCGCTGGAGAATCGCAACTACGCGTCGCTGGTGTTCGAGGATTGGAGCGAAGGTTGCAGCGGGACCTGCGTGGTCTTCGGCTCAGGCGCTCGAAGCCTGCTCACCGCTCTCGGCAACGGGCTCGGATTTCACGGATTCACCACGGTCGACAACGTGTTCATGAGTCTCCTGTGGGATTTCGGCATTCTGATGCTCGTCGGCCTGGCCGTTCTGGTGATGCTGGCGATCCGCGCGCTACTGAACGCCGATTCGGCCAACAATCGCGCCGGGGCGATCCTAATTCTCTCGATCGTTCTGTCCGGGTTGTTCTACGACTCGCTCTACATCCGGCCGACGCTGCTGCTCTTCGGAATCGGGCTCGGACTCCTGGGCATCACAACGGGAAAGACGGTGAAACAATGAGAAGTTCTGTGACCGTGGACGTCGTCATCGTCTGCTTCAACTCGGATCCCGAGCTGCTGCAGGCCTGCACCGACTCGATCGCTGCGTCGTACCGTTCCTGCGGTATCACCGGCTCGATCATTCTGGTGGACAACGCAAGCGACAAGCCCGTCGACGACACCATTGATGCGTCGCAGATGCAGGTCCTGCGGATGGAGTCCAACGTCGGCTTCGGCCGCGCGGTCAATCATGGCGTCGAATGTTCCACCGCCGACTCGGTGTTGCTGCTCAATCCCGACGCCGCCATCGAGTCCGACGGACTTACCAGGTTCCTCGACGCTGCGGATCACCACCACCACTCGCTGGTGGGTGGATGGTTGCACCGCGACGGACGAGTGCAGTCCGACGCGTACATGCAGTGGGATTTTTCGATCTCGCGAGCCAGGCGCCGAGCCGGGTTCGCCGAAGCTCTCGCCGGTGTGGACGAGGACGTGGTGATGGTCGACAAGATCTGCGGCGGCGCACTGTTCGCGGACCGTGGCCTGCTCACCGAACTGGGACCATTCGATCCGCGGTTCTTCCTGTACGGCGAGGACGCCGACCTCTCTCGCCGCGCCGCAGCTCGGGGGATCCCGCTGGTGCTGGCCCGGCGCGCCTCGGTGTCGCACATCGCGGCGTCGTCGCAGAAGACCTACGGCCGCTTGGTGGAAGCTGCACGGGCCGACGCAGCCATCCGGCTCACGTCCTATCACTGCGGGCGCCTGACCAGCTATTGCCAACGGGTGGAGCTGACGCTCGTCACGCTGCTCGGAGCTGTCGCGGGCGGGGCGTCCTCGTCCTCACGTGGGGCGAGGCTCGCGAGGCTCGGGCAACTGTGGCGCTGGGGGTTCAAGCGGGACGCGGAGCCGTTCACGCCCTGAGTGGTCTCGCTCGATCCGCGCTGCACCCCACGCAAACGCACGTGCTTTCGCCTACCCAGCGCACATTCCACCCCGCCGCACTCCCACACCCACGCAAACGCACGTGCTTTTGCCTACCCCGCGCACATTCCACCCCGCCGCACCACCAACCCACACAAACGCACGTGCTTTCGCCTACCCACCGCACATTCCACC